>CAZVKG010000001.1:0-107547 GCA_964627665.1 uncultured Eubacteriales bacterium
GGTTAAAGTGCTTATATTGGGCGGTTAACATGCTCAAACTAATCGGTGTACTCAACTATCACCTGACGATGAAACATGTCAAAACTTTACTAATCTTTTTACACAGTTGCAGATGTGCTGATAGAAATCCACCTTTTAATATCAATTTAATATCACCCCAACATTAAAAGAGCGCCAAACCCTTTAAATATAAGGATTTGACGCTTTAAGTTTACTACTCCCACTCGATTGTTGCTGGTGGTTTACTTGTTATATCGTACACGATGCGGTTGACGTGATCGACTTCGTTTACGATACGGTTACTTACTCTTGCAAGGATATCGTATGGTATTCTTGACCAGTCTGCGGTCATGAAGTCGGATGTGTCGACGGAACGTAGTGCAACGGTATAGCTATAGGTACGTTCGTCGCCCATGACGCCTACACTTCTTAGGTTGGTCAGTACAGCGAAGTATTGACCTAATCCGGCTGAGATACCGGCTTTTTTAACTTCTTCTCGGAAGATAAAGTCAGCTTCACGAAGAATGTCTAATCGATCTTTACTGATGGCTCCGATGACACGGATAGCAAGGCCCGGTCCTGGGAAGGGTTGTCTTGCCACTAAGAACTCAGGGATGCCAATGGCACGGCCCACATTACGCACTTCATCTTTGAAGAGGTCACGTAAGGGTTCGATGATTTCTTTGAAGTCCACGTGTTCAGGAAGTCCACCTACATTATGGTGACTTTTGATAACGGCTGCGTCTTTGGTTCCACTCTCAATAACATCCGGATAGATTGTACCTTGAACAAGGAAGTCAACGACTCCGATTTTTTTCGCTTCTGCTTCGAAAACACGGATGAATTCTTCACCGATGATTTTACGCTTTTGCTCAGGATCATCGATACCTGCTAATTTTCCTAGGAATTGATCTTCACAGTTGACTCGGATGATATTCATATCGAATTCTTCCCCGAAAACACGTTCGACATCATCTCCTTCGTTTTTACGAAGCAGACCATGATCGACGAAGATACAGGTGAGTTGTTTGCCAACAGCTTTGTGAATAAGGCCAGCTGCTACCGATGAGTCAACCCCACCTGATAAAGCTAAGAGTACTTTTTTATCACCGATCTTTTTACGAAGTTTTTCAATCTGCTCTTCTGCAAAGTCGCTCATGATCCAATCTTGGCTACATCCACACACATCAATCAAAAAGTTAACTAACATTTTTTGACCTTCGGGTGTATGATTGACTTCCGGATGGAATTGAACACCATAGAGTTTTTTCTCTTCGTTAGCCATAGCTGCGACCGGACATGTATCTGTCTTGGCCGTTACGACGAATCCTTCTGGTGGTGTACTTACAAAATATGTATGGCTCATCCAAGATGTGGTTTCTTTGGATACGTTTTTAAATAGAATATGGTCTGTATCTACTTCCATATCTGTCTTACCGTATTCACGTTGAGGCGCTTTTGTTACCTCAGCTCCAAGTGTATATCCCATGAGTTGAGAACCATAGCATATGCCGAGGATGGGAATACCTGCCTCAAAGATTTTCGGATCTATTTTGGGTGCGCTCTCTTCATATACAACGCTGGGGCCTCCGGTGAAGATAATCCCTTTTGGATTACGCGCAATAATTTCTTCAATCGGTGTTTCATAGTGCATTACTTCAGCATAAACATTGGCTTCACGTACACGTCTTGCTATTAACTGATTATACTGTCCACCAAAGTCTAAAACAATGACTAACTCATGATTCATGGTCAACCTCCTATAATATAAAACATTTGTAATCTACTATATCCTAGGCGTATTCAAAAGTCAAACATTTTTCATCATTCTTAACAAAATGTTCGGTTTTGTTCCTTAGAATAAAAAACGAATCAAAAAAATCATATAAGGAAGTGATATTCCCAATAATAATGTTGATATAAATACGGCTTCCGACGCTTCCATCACATGGGTATCATATTCTTGACAGAGAATAACGGCATTTGCTGCAACCGGCATCCCACTTAGAATAATAACCACTGAAGCAATCATGATATCTACCCCAACCAGCCATAATATAACCGCTAATAGCGTGGGTACGAGGATGAGCTTTATAAAACTAAAAACAAAGATTCGACGTTTTCCAAGTACCGACCGTATATTTACGCCATATAAGGATGCGCCGATGACAAGGAGTGATAAGGGTGTTGTCATATCCCCGATATCGGATAAGAGTTCATTCACAAATGTCGGAAGCTCAATCGATGCAAAAAACAAGATAAGTCCAACGACCGTTGCAATCAAACCCGGGTTAAGAAACACTTTGAGTTCAAGTTTTTGATGCTGGTCTGTGCCATGGGTTATAAATGAAATTCCTAATGTAAATACTAAAACATTAAATGGTAAATTCAAGATTGCGGCATAAAATAATGCATCACTCCCGAGTACTGCACTTAATACCGGATATCCAACAAAGGCAACATTTCCAAATAATATAATGAAGCGATAGAGGCCTACATCTTCGTATGGCACACGTAAAAGCTTTGTCAATACATAAGCAGCAACGATCAAGAATCCGTACTGAACAACTGCAATCATGATAACTTGCCAAATATCTTCTTGGGTAATCGCATTTGTATTGACCATGCTTGAGATTAACATGGCCGGCAGTGTAAATGTAAAAATTAGATTCGAAACATGTTTTGCAGCTTCTTTTTTAATTCCTTTAACTGCGACAAGTATATATCCGGCAAATAGTAGGATAAATAATTGGGCTAGTTTTAATAAGACATATTGAATATCCATTGGCAACCTTTCTTCATGTATAAATTCTAGTGGTCAAAGCCATTAAGCGCACTCATAATAGCACGAATCGATGCATTATCGATGTTAGAGTCTTTACCGACACCATAATGTAGTACACCGTCTTGATTCTTCAACTGAATGTATGCTGCGGCTTCTGCCGTCGCAGTCTCTGATAATGCATGCTCATTATAATTGACTAACTCATATGTCCCTTCTAACATGGGCGCGATAGCATTAAAGAATGCAGATACCGGTCCATTTCCTTCTCCGGCAACTTGTTTATTAACACCGTTGATTTTCACCGATGCCTTGACAGACATATGGCCATTTTCTTGATCATCATAAGCGTATGAAAAATGCACTAACTCATTGGGTTCAACCACATTAATAAATGTCCTATTAAAAATATCAAATATTTCCTGATTCGTCAATTCCCGACTTAAGCGATCTGCTTCTTTTTGAACATAAAAGCTAATCTCAGGATGCATGGCTTTGGGACATTGGTATCCATAGTCCGATTCAAGAATATAGGCAACGCCACCTTTACCAGATTGACTATTGATACGAATAATCGGTTCATACATACGTCCGATATCTGCCGGATCAAGGGGAAGATAAGGAACATCCCATACTTTTTCTTCCCGTTCTTTATAAGCTTGAAGCCCTTTTCGAATAGCATCTTGATGGGATCCGGAAAAAGCGGTGTAAACTAACTTACCTGCATAGGGATGGCGATCATGAACAGTCATGCCTGTACACGTCTCATAGGTCTCGATAACCCGATTGATGTCTTCCATATGTAATCCCGGTTCGATACCTTGAGAGTACAAATTCATAGCCATGACTAAAATATCCAAATTTCCAGTACGTTCTCCATTACCAAAAAGTGTGCCTTCCACACGATCAGCTCCGGCTAAAACACCTAGCTCAGTAGCCGCTACACCTGTTCCTCGATCATTATGGGTATGTAAGCTAATTAATACCGATTCACGGTTATTAAGCTTGTTACAGAACCACTCAACCTCATCTGCAAACACATTGGGTGTTGTCATCTCTACTGTAGCCGGAAGATTAATAATCGCCTTATGGTCGGGTGTTGGTTCCCAGGTATCAATAACGGCTTGAACCACCTCTAATGCATAGTCCATCTCTGTTCCGGTAAAACTTTCCGGTGAATACTCAAAAGTGAAATCTGTCTCCGGATATTTGGCTGCATATTTTTGTAATAATTTTGCGCCTTCAACAGCAATGGCTTTTATCTCTTCCTTGCTTTTTTTGAAGACCATCTCCCGTTGTGCCGTGGATGTTGAGTTATAGACATGAACCACAGCAGAGTGGGCTCCTTCTAAGGCTTCAAAGGTTTTAGCAATCAAGTGTTCCCTTGCTTGAACAAGCACTTGAACTTTCACATCTTCAGGAATTCGATTTTCTTCAATTAACCGACGTAAGAAATTATACTCTGTATCGGAAGCCGATGGAAATCCAATCTCAATCTCTTTGAATCCCATATCTACAAGCATTCTAAAAAACTTCATCTTAGCTTCAATGCCCATTGGATTTGGTAAGGCCTGATTACCATCTCGAAGGTCAACACTACAAAACATAGGTGCGACTTCTTGTTCTTTGTCCGGCCACGTTCGATCCGCATATTTAAATACAGGGTATTTTTGATACTTTCCAATATTCTTATTCGTTTTCATCATTCTTATTCCTCCTAATAAAATCAAAAAAACCTTTCATCTCTATTACTAATAGAGACGAAAGGTCAACTTCCGCGTTACCACTCAAATTCATTCCTCAGAATGCACTCACAAAGATACGAACATATCTTCTTGATATAACGGTCAATACCGGCTATGTCTACTCATCTTCAACACGCAACTCCAAGGCTAGTTCATAATCTATCCAATGTTGTTTCACACCGCCCAACAACTCTCTGAAAATATCAAGAAAACTACTGCTCCTTTTCACAGTTTTTATTCCATGTAGTTTTAAAAAATGATACACCATCTCAAATCCTTTGTCAAGCTTTTTAGAAAAATTGATGAACCACCATGAAGATGATAATGACCACTAGAGACGGTAGCATATTCATTACTTTTATGGCCTTCAGTTCAAGAATATTCAGTGCGAGAGCGATTAAAAGCAGTCCTCCAACAGCACTGAGTTCCGTAATCATGGGTTCATTCAGATAATTTTGCAAATAGCCTGCCAGTAGTGTCAGTCCGCCTTGAAAGATAAACAAGGGTATGGCGCTAAAGATGACTCCAATACCTAAGGTTGAGGCTAATGCAAGGGCTGCAAAACCATCCATTGTCGCCTTGGTCAATAGTAAGTCCGGCGAGTGATTTACCCCCTCTTGAATAGCGCCTAATATTGTCATTGAGCCCATACAAAAGAGTAAAAAGGCGGTAATTAATCCTGTTGAAAAATTAGAATCATTCGATTTGAGTCGCTTTTTAAAGCGTTCGCTCAATCGATTTAATTGTTTGTCTAAATCAAGTCCTTCACCAACAATACTTCCAATAATGATACTAAAAACCATAAATAACTGTTGCTGGGATTGAATGGCCATAGAAACGCCAAGTATTAATGTAAATACGCCAATACCGTTAAATGCAATGTCGATAAATCGTTTGGGTACTTTGGAATGAAACAGCATACCAATGGTTCCGCCAATAATAACTGTAAGAACGTTAACTATTGTACCAATCATAGCTTATCCGCGATGTTCATAATCATCCGATACGTTTCGTCATAGGACAAACATGGATCTGTAATGGATTTTCCGTAACATCCTCCGTCAATGCTTTGACATCCACCTTCAATGTAGCTTTCAATCATAAGACCTTTGACAATATTTTTGATTCTGGAATCATAATTTCTATTGCGAATAATTTCATTGGCAATTCGTGGTTGTTCTGCGTATTGTTTATTGGAATTGGCGTGATTGGTATCGATAATAACTGCCGGAAACTCTAATTCCCGTTGCTCATATTGGTCAATCAAGTAACGTATATCTTCATAATGATAGTTGGGGAAATTTCGTCCGTATTGATCGACAAATCCACGTAATATTGCATGAGACAAAGGATTTCCCGATGTTTTTACTTCAAAACCTCTAAAGATAAAATTGTGATCAATCTGGGCTGCACGAATGGCATTTAGCATGACTGTAATGTCACCACCTGTTGGATTCTTCATACCGACAGGAATATCTAATCCACTCACGGTTAAACGGTGTTGCTGATTTTCAACACTTCGTGCACCAATCGCCACATAGCTCAATATATCATCTAAATATGCATAGTTTTCCGGATATAGCATTTCATCGGCACTGGTCATACCTGAAATCTCAGCAGCTTTAATATGGAGCTGACGAATGGCTTTGATTCCTGCCACCATGTCCGATGCTTCTAAGGGATTGGGTTGATGTAACATGCCCTTATACCCTTCACCGGTCGTTCTTGGCTTGTTGGTATATATTCTGGGAATAATAATAATCTTATCTTCTACTTTTTCTTGAAGCGTCGTCAAACGTTCAATATAGTCTAATACGGCCACTTCATTATCGGCAGAACAAGGACCAACCACGAGAATGAATTTGTCGCTCTTGCCAACAAAAACATCTTTAATCGCTTGATCTCTTTGTGTTTTTCTTTGTTTTATTGTATCAGATACCGGTAACTCTTCCATAATTTCTTTCGGGTTTGGAAGTTGTATAATATATTCTAAGCTCATCTTTTCTTCCTCCATTTTATATTGATTCTACTTTATATTAGAAAAATGGATTTGTCAACCCTTTATTACTATATCACTTTAAACCGACAGAGTTTTATATCTTAAAGGGAAGCTTAACTTTCATTGTAGTTCCCTGTCCGACCTGGCTTTTTACCGTGATGTTACCGTGATACAATTCGACAATATGTTTGACAATAGACAAGCCTAGACCGGTACCACCTTGTTTTCTAGATCGTCCTTTGTCGACGCGATAAAACCGTTCAAAGAGCCGTTCAAGGTGTTTCTCGTCAATACCTATACCTATATCTGCAATCATAATATTCAAAAATTGTTCGTCTCTTGATTGACTACAGTCTATACTTACAGAGCCTTGTTCCGTGTATTTAATACTATTATCGATTAGATTAATCAACAACTGTTTAATTCGATCTTTATTACATTCTAGCAAGGGTAAATCTTCTTGAACTGAAATATTGAGATCCAAGTTTTTCTGCTCTGCTTTTATGGACAGTACATCAATAACCTCGCCGACAATATCCGCAATCGGATAGACGCCAACATTACGATCAATCTTCATGCTTTCAATTTCAGAAAGAATTAATATATCTTCGATTAAAATAGCTAGCCGTTCCGCTTCGATATCAATAATATCCAAAAAACGTTCGGATACTTCAGTGTCATTCATTGCTCCGTTTTTCAATGTATCCACAAAACCTTTAATCGAGGTTAATGGCGTCTTTAATTCATGGGTAACATTGGATACAAACTCTTGGCGAATCAATTCAAGTTTTCTGATTTTTGTGATATCCTCAACGATAATTAGTATACCATGTAAGGTATTCTTACTCGTCCTGCTTTTTATTGGCGTTGCTGAAAATTTCAGGATCTTTTCTTCAAGGCCTTTTTTCATCATAGCTTCTTCTTCAATATACTCGCCATCTTCAATCGATTTTTCAATCACCTTAAATATATTTGTGTTGCGTATCACTTCATAGAACAACTTTCCTTCAAGGGGCGCTTTTAAATCTAATATTTCGCTAAAGGGTTTATTGGCAAAAACAATCTGATAGGATTCATCAATGGCAGCTAAACCAAGATCCATACTAACGAGAATGGATTCAAGTTCCGCGTTTTTCTGTTCAATCTGCCATAGATTTTTACGCATTGTAAAGGTCATTAAATTAAAGGCATCTGCAAGTTTTCCCAATTGATTTTTGTCATCGACGTATACTTTATGGTCGTAATCACCCGATGTGATTTTTTCCGCAATCGTTGTAAACTCATTGATTGGATTCATTAAGCGACGTATGAAAAAAAACGCTGCAATCGACGAGAGTATCAGACCTAGAATCAGTCCAATAACAACAGACTCTAGCATATCACTGATAAGCGCTTGAATATTGTCTGCCGGAACAGATATCCTTAAAATCCCTTGAATATCCTCGTATTCAAATGGCTTAGCAAAATAATACAAATAGGCTTCCATGGTGGTACTATAACGAAGCTCCGGATCGCGTATTCCACGAAGAGCGTTTTTGAATTCTGTACGATTAGCATGGTTTTCCATTGTATCCGGATTATTAAGAGAATCTGCAAGAACAAGACCATCGCCAGCTATTAATGTAATCCTTACCTTTGTTTGCTTCCCATATGCAACAACAACATCTTGTAGACTTTGTTCTGATGTCATCATCTCATATTTGATTAATCGATCAATAAGCTCAATTTTTTCTTGTGAATCTTGTGTTGTTTGTTCAAAAAAATGACGGTTTACTTTTTGCCATGAAAACAAAACCGTCACTATTATTGTAATTGCTACAATCGCTATATATGTTGCCAGTAGTTTTTTGCCCATACGATCACCTCTATTTAAACTTATACCCTACGCCGCGAACCGTTTTAATGTATTGGGGGTTTTTATCATCGGCTTCGATTTTTTTTCTTAGATTTCGAATATGTACATCCACTGTTCGCGTCTCGCCATAGTATTCATATCCCCATATTTTTTCTAACAAGTATTCCCGGTCAAAAACACGACCTTTGTTCTTTGCTAATAAATATAAAAGTTCAAATTCTTTGAGCGGTAATTCAATCTTTTCTCCATCGATCA
Organism: uncultured Eubacteriales bacterium; assembly: GCA_964627665.1. Taxonomy (GTDB): domain Bacteria; phylum Bacillota; class Clostridia; order Lachnospirales; family Vallitaleaceae; genus UBA1351. The sequence goes on from CAZVKG010000001.1 coordinate 8,637, forward strand.
TAATCTCATGAGTCGACCGATTGATCTCAATACCGGAAACTGTAATCACATCATCTGTCGGAATTGAATTTTCATTGCGAATCTTATTCAACTCACTGGTACGGCGAAAAACAGCTTTCATACGGGCAACAAGTTCGTGACTTCCAAAAGGTTTTCCTATATAGTCATCTGCACCCATCTCAAGTCCTAAAACTGTATCTATTTCTTCACTTTTTGCTGTTAACATAATCACGGGAATTTGTTTCAGTTTAGGATTATTGCGGATTTGTCGAAGAACTTCTAAGCCATCAATGCCAGGAAGCATTAAATCTAAAAGAATTAAATCCACAGCATTATTTTCTAATATTTTTAGCCCTGTTTCTCCATCAAGTGCTTGTAAGACCTGATAGCCATTTTTTTCAAGGTTATATCTAAGTAGTTCAAGAATATGTTCTTCGTCATCAATCGTTAAAACAGTATTAACCGCCATGGTTTCCTCCATTAATTATTGCAATTCGCCTGTTCCATAGTATATGATCCACTCTGCAATATTTGTTGCATGATCTGCCATGCGCTCAAGATATTTATTAATCAAAATGTAGTTTGTTGAGTCTTGTATTAATTCTGAATCCTCTTGCATAATTTGGATAAGTTTATTCATCAATTTATTAAAGTAATCGTCAATAACATCATCACGTTGAATAATTTCTTTCGCTAATTCAACATCTTTACGAATATATGCATCAATGGTGTCTGAAATCATTAAGCTAACTGCATCCGCCATTAAGGGTAAAAATTCTAGCTTTAAAAAAGGTTGCTTTTCGGTTAAGCGAACTACATATTCACTAATATCTTCACAGTGATCTGCTATACGTTCTAAATCGGTGACAATTTTTAGAATAGAAATAATATCTCGCAAGTCAGTGGCAATCGGTTGTTGTCTTGCAATTGTAATCAAACACTCTCGCTCAATCTTTCTTTCCATTTCATCAATTAAATCGTCTTTTTTAATCACATGCATAGCAAGCTCTTTATTTCGCGTCTTTAGGGCTTCTATCATATCTTGAATCGATTCTTCAATAAATGCACCCATTTTAATAATATCTTTATGTAATCGATTTAATTCTTTTTCAAATTCGTATCTAACTGGCATCGTCTTTCCTCCAAAACACTTATTATTTTACGCTAAGTAAACTTTAATTGCAATATATCATCCAAAACGACCGGTAATATAATCTTCCGTCTTCTTGTTTTTCGGGTCTCTAAATATGACTTCTGTTTCATCAATCTCTAAAAGTTCACCTAGCAAAAAGAAAGCAGTTTTATCTGATATTCTTGCCGCCTGCTGCATATTATGTGTTACCATAACAATGGTATATTTTTCCTTTAATTCTGTTGCTAAGTCTTCAATTTTTAGTGTTGAAATCGGATCAAGTGCCGAAGTAGGTTCATCCATAAGTAAAACTTCCGGTTCAACTGCTAATGCTCTTGCGATGCATATTCTCTGTTGTTGACCACCTGAAACACCTAATGCACTTTTTTTAATTCGATCCTTAACTTCATCCCATATGGCTGCTTGTCGAAGACTACGTTCAACAATATCATCAAGCTGAGATTTTTTCTTTATTCCATGCATTCTCGGTCCATAAGCAACATTATCATAGATGCTCATGGGAAATGGATTGGGCTTTTGGAAAACCATTCCAACACGCGAACGCAAACTAATGACATCAATATTTCCATAAATATCTTCATTATCTAATAACACTTTACCTTGAACCGTTACGCCTTCAATTAAATCATTCATACGGTTTAATACGCGTAAAAATGTTGATTTTCCACAACCGGAGGGTCCGATAAATGCCGTTATTTCATTTGCCTTAATCTCAAGATTCACTTTCTTGAGTGCTTGAAAATCACTGTAAAATAAGTCGAGATCTTCTACTTTGAACTTCGTTTGATTTGTCATCATTGCACCTCTTAATCGTATTTGTCTATTAAAACTATATCATTTTTCGGTAAATTTCATATACACCCAATGTTAAATTTATGTAAAGTAAAAGACTGCATCACAAGTTTATCTGTGATACAGTCTTTTTTCATAAAATTTACTTTGCCATTTCTAAAGCAATTTCCATCATTTTTGTAAATGCATTTTGTCGCTCTTCACTTGTTGTCGCTTCTCCTTTAACCAAAGAATCTGAAACAGTAAGTAAACAAGCGGCTTTTTTTCCAAGTACTTTGGCATTTGCAAACAGTGCAAAAGATTCCATTTCAACTGCCATACATCCTTCTTCATCACGAATTTTTTCAAATTCCGCGAAATTTTCACGATAAAATACATCTGAAGAATGAATACGTACACGAGTTAGTGGAATGTCTAACTCCGCCGCAAAGGTCGCTAATTGATTATTTAAGTCTTTGTCTGCTTCAATTGTTGACTCTTTGTAACCACTTTGCACCTTCGCATAGGTTGATTCTGACCATGCATCTTGTACTAATAATACATCATATAGATTTAATTTATCCGAATATGCTCCACATGAACCAATTCGAATAATATTCTCGACATCATAAAAACTATATAACTCATAGGAATAAATTCCAATACTTGGCATACCCATTCCTGATCCAAACACAGAAATACGACGTCCTTTATATGTTCCGGTGTATGCTAATGCATTTCGAACGCTATTCACCTGAACGACATCTTCTAAAAAAGTTTCTGCAATGAATTTTGCGCGTAATGGATCTCCGGGCATTAATACTGTTTTTGCGAAGTCATCTTTGTTCGTTACTTCAATATGTGGTGTTGGTATTCCCATCGTACTCTCCTTTTCTATTATCTTATTGTCCGACTGAATAATTCGGCGCTTCTTTTGTTATTTGAATGTCATGAGGATGGCTTTCTTTTAGGGAAGCCGCAGTAATCTTGACAAACTGTCCTCGTGTTCTTAACTCTTCAATGGTTTGTGTTCCTGCATAGCCCATTCCTGAACGTAATCCACCAATCATTTGATAGATGGTATCTTCAACAAGGCCTTTATAAGGAACACGACCCTCCACGCCCTCCGGAACTAGCTTTTTCGCATCTTCTTGGAAATATCGATCTTTACTTCCTTTTTCCATGGCCGCTAATGAACCCATACCACGATATACTTTATACTTACGTCCTTGATATAACTCAGTCTCACCAGGTGACTCTTCACATCCTGCAAAGAGACTTCCCATCATACAAATATATCCACCCGCTGCAATCGCTTTAACAACATCACCGGAATATTTAATACCACCATCGGCAATGATCGGCACATCATATTGGGCAGCGGCTTCAGCACAATCATTAATCGCCGTAATTTGAGGCACACCTACTCCTGCCACAACTCGTGTTGTACAAATTGATCCTGGACCGATACCAACTTTGACAGCATCTGCTCCGGCTTCAATAAGGGCTTTGGTTGCCGAACCGGTAGCTACATTTCCTGCTACTACTTGAAGATCCGGGTACTTTGTTTTTACTTTTCTTACCGCTTCTAAAACCCCCTCTGAATGTCCATGTGCCGTATCAAGCACAATAGCATCTACGCGGGCATTATTCAATGCTTCTACACGATCCATCATGTTGCCGGTGATTCCTACTGCAGCTGCCACACGAAGACGTCCTTGGTCATCTTTTGCTGACTCCGGGTAAAGAATTGCTTTTTCAATATCTTTTATTGTGATCAGTCCGGAAAGATTCCCTTGTTCATCAACAATCGGTAATTTTTCAATACGGTACTTAGCCAGAATTTCCTTAGCGGTTTCTAAATTCGTACCGATTGGAGCGGTTATAAGGTTTTTACTCGTCATAACTTCTTCAATTTTTTTGTTGAAATCTGTTTCAAAACGTAAATCTCGATTGGTCAAAATACCTACAAGCTTCTTAGAACCCTCTTCAACAATAGGCACACCGGAAATTCGGAATTTTGCCATCAATTCATTAGCTTCATAAACATAATGACTTGGGTTTAAATAGAAAGGATCAATAATAACGCCATTTTCTGAGCGTTTTACCTTGTCAACTTCTACAGCTTGTTCTTCAATGGACATATTCTTATGAATGACGCCTATTCCACCTTGTCTGGCCATCGCAATAGCCATTCTCGCCTCAGTTACTGTATCCATGCCTGCACTTACTAATGGAATGTTTAATTTGATTTTTTTAGTAAACCATGTCGAAATATCGACATCTTTAGGTAAAACTTTTGAATGTGCAGGAATTAATAAAACATCATCGAAGGTAATGCCTTCTTTTACAATTTTGTTCATGGGAATCCTCTCTTTCAAAGCTGAAAACATAATTTACTTTTAAGTTATATGAGAGTTTAGCAAAAATCATCCGGCTTGTCAATATCAATCTCATCATCAATCATGACAGATAAATCTTTTGACAAATCCACCTCTGCGAGGATTGTCTGAATATCATTCGGATCGACAACGCGTATTATAGGTCGTGTCGGCATATTTTCATTTAGCTTTGCAACAACTCCTACACGTCCGTCACTAAGTCGAACGCCTAATCCTATGGGATATGGAGATACTGAGCTTCTAAAAATACGTACGATATCCGGGTCAAACCAAGTATATGCTCTTGATACAATTAATTCAATGATTTCATAATGTTTCATTGGTTCTGTTATTGAATTATTATATACCAAATTATCATATTCATTTGCAATTGCGACAATTCTTGAAAACTCGTGAATATTCTCATTTTTCTTGCCTAGTGGAAATCCGGTTCCATCAAACATCTCGTGGTGTGTTAAGGCTACATTGGCTGCTAAAAGTGAACTTCCGGGTATGGCCTTTATTAATTCATATCCGAAGCGAACATGTTCGCGATATGTAACTAAGTCTTGTTCATTATAGTTCTCTCTATATCTTGTTACATCAACATCTTCAATTTTTGTTTTTCCTAAGTCGTGTAAGAGTGCACCTAAAGCTAAATGTTTTAATTGGGTATTATTATACCCTTTTTTCTTAGCAATAAATAAAGCAATTATACATACGTTAATTGAATGCATATGCAAATATTCACTGCTATTACGAATTTCTTGCAGACTAATCATAACGTGTGGATTAGCTAAGACCTCTGTAATAATGACTTCAACATTTTTAACAATAATTTCATTCACCGAAAAATGTCCGTCCTTTATCATGTTAATACTTTCTTTTAAAACACGTTTTGTTTCTACTTTAGTTTTATCCGAAACCAGTTCATCAATCTCAATATCTTGTGAGATTACATCTTTTATGTATATATATGCCAAGTCAAGTTGTTTAATCTTTTCAATGTAGTTTTGTGTCAGATTCGTCCCGTCCCTCAATAAAATCACGCCATTATTAGCATAGATTGGTTTTGCCAATTCCATGCCTGCTTTTAATCTAGTAACATTTATTCTTCTCATACGAATCTTCCTCTAAAACAATTTATTTTTTTACTTTACGAGGTATGTACATCTTAATCCCATCGATCAAAGTGTCGTTAGGCTCCATTAATAGCTTTGTTCTCTTACCGTCATGGTCAAGTATTCCTGCGTATAGATTATCATTTTCAAGTCCTGAACTAAAATCTAATGTCTTTTCCACATTGCTTGTTTCCTGTTTGTAATCCGGATGTTTTGCATTTACAAATACATGAAATGATCGTACATCAATTGAAATTGCTCGCTTACGTTTGCTCTTGTTAAATATTCGATCAACGTCCAATTCACCGTTAGTAAAAATATACTCATATTCAATATTCAGACGTCGAATTAAAAATACGGCTAACCATCCTATAACAACAACTAAAGGTAATAATAACCCCATGCCTGTAATAAATGGAACCATAGATGCAATAAGAATGAGGAGAATTGCGCCTACAATGATTCCTGCTTTTTTCATCATATCTTTTCCGTTGTTTTCCCTTTTTACCAGTTGTTCCTTAAACACGTCATTATAAGCCATTATTTTCCTCCTAGAGATATATTGCAAAACGATACTTCTATTATAACGAATTTTATGCTCATAAACAAGTAAAAAGAAGTTGTTGTAGACAACAACTTCTTTTTTATAGATAAATCTGACTTACATCATACCCATTCCAGGGGCTCCGCCCATACCTGCAGCACCCATTCCCGGATTTTCTTCCGGTATATCAGCTACAACAGATTCTGTAGTAAGTAGTGTTGAAGCAACTGAATTTGCATTTTGTAGCGCACTACGTGTTACTTTTGATGGGTCGATAATACCGACTTCAACCATATCCACGTATTTTTCTGTCAGTGCATCAAATCCAATACCATTTTCGGATTCTTTCACTTTATTAACAATCACCGAACCTTCTAGTCCTGCATTTGTTACGATTTGACGTAATGGAGATTCGAGTGCTTTTAAAATCAACTTAGCACCTGTTCGTTCATCACCTTCAAGTGTTTCAATCAATTGTTCCACTTCTTTTGACGCATGAACATAGGCCGTACCACCACCGGCAATGATACCTTCTTCAACCGCCGCACGTGTAGCTGCTAAGGCATCTTCCATACGAAGTTTTTTCTCTTTCATTTCTGTTTCTGTTGCTGCACCGACTTTTATAACTGCAACACCGCCGGCTAATTTTGCTAAACGTTCTTGTAATTTTTCTTGATCAAATTCAGATGTTGTTTCTTCAATCTGCGCTTTGATTTGAGCAATACGGGCATGAATATCATCTTTATTACCTGCACCATCAACAATCACAGTGTTCTCTTTTTGCACTTTAACCGTTTTTGCACGACCCAGTTGTTCCATTGTGGTTTCTTTTAGGTCTAAACCAAGTTCTTCTGAAATAACGGTTCCACCAGTTAAAGTGGCAATATCTTGTAACATGGCTTTACGTCGGTCACCAAAACCTGGCGCTTTTACCGCAACACAGTTAAATGTTCCACGTAGTTTATTTACGATAAGTGTTGTTAATGCCTCGCCTTCAACATCTTCAGCAATAATCAATAGTTTTTCACCGGACTGAACGATTTGTTCAAGAATTGGTAAAATCTCTTGTATATTTGTAATCTTTTTATCTGTGATTAAAATATATGGGTTTTCTAAGTTTGCTTCCATTTTTTCCATGTCTGTTGACATATATGCGGATAAATATCCACGATCAAACTGCATACCTTCAACCACTTCAAGTTCTGTCATCATTGTTTTTGATTCTTCAATGGTAATAACACCATCTGTCGACGCTTTTTCCATCGCTTCTGCAATTAATTGCCCAACTTCATCATCACCTGCTGAAATTGCAGCAACTTTGGCGATTTGATCTTTTCCATTTAAGGTTTGGCTCATTGCTTTAATAGCATCCACTGTAACCGCTGTTGCTTTTTGCATACCACGTCGTAAAATAATCGGATTGGCTCCTGCTGCAACATTTTTCATACCTTCTTGAATCATCGCTTGGGCTAGAACCGTTGCTGTTGTTGTACCATCACCGGCTACATCATTTGTCTTAGTAGCAACTTCTTTAACTAATTGTGCACCCATATTTTCAAATGGATCTTCTAACTCAATATCTTTTGCTATAGTAACACCATCGTTGGTAATTAATGGTGAACCGAATTTTTTATCAAGGACAACGTTACGTCCTTTAGGTCCTAATGTAACTCTTACCGTATCTGCTAACTGATCAACACCTTTTTCAAGTGCGTTTCTTGCTTCAGCACCAAATAAAATTTGCTTTGCCATAATTCTCTACCTCCATATATTGATAATGAATGTTTATTCTTTTTAACTATTCTACAACGGCTAATATATCATTTTGTCGAACGATAATATAATCTTCACCTTGAAGTTTGACTTCTGTTCCTGCATACTTTGAATAGATAATCTTATCTCCGACTTTTACTTGCATTTGAACTTCTTTTCCGTCAACGATTCCGCCCGGACCTACGGATACAACCTCAGCTTCTTGAGGTTTTTCTTTTGCTGCACCAGGTAATACAATTCCTGATTTTGTTGTTTCTTCTGCCTCTAATTGCTTAATGACCACTCTGTCTCCTAATGGCACCAATTTCATAATTAAACCTCCTTAAAATTATTACTCATATTTTTTTCTTTTGTTAGCACTCATTAAGTTTGAGTGCTAATCTAACTATATAATATATGATTCTTTTTTATTTTGCAAGTCAATTTTTACATTTTTATAGATTTTTTATGATTTGTCGGCCATACTCAAAAATGTATTGCTGGGCAATGCCTGCATACTTTCCAAACATATTTTTTCCATAGTTTTGAATATCTATATCTTTTGACTTTACACCTAAGTCATCATAGAGATAAATCATTGTTTTTCGCATCCAAACATCGACAGGAAATGCTTCTAAATCTCCTAGACCAAAGAGCATAACACAAGAGGCCACCTTGTCACCTACACCTTTTATTTGCTTAAGCATACACAATGCATCCTCACTACTTAACGTGCGGGCATTTGACAATTGAACGGCGTCACAATTCACTAAGCGAATAGCATCTTCAAGGTATGGCGCTCGATAACCAAACTTCATGTCTCGAAATTCTTCTTCCTTTACATTATTCAATGCCTGACTTGTTGGAAATGAATAGATACGAATTGATTCAACGTCTCCTAGATATTGACCATATTTAGTAGATAGTTCATTGACGAGTTTTCGAATCTGAGGAATTGCTTTGGACTGAGATATAATAAATGTAATAAGCATCTCAAAAGGGTCTTGTCGTAATATCCTGAGTCCCATTTGCTCCTTTATAACGCCTTCGAATCTAGAATCTGCATGAATAATACTTTGATTAATAGCTTGATAATCAAGATCCAAGCCAAAATAAGGATACCATATTGATTGGAATTCTTCCGGTTCACATTCAAATTGATAACCTCCACCTATCTTAGACACTACAACATAGTGTTCTTGATAGATTAATACAAAGGCATCTTCAGATATTATCTCATATCGAAACACTTGACCACTATGAAGAATTTTCAGTATATCCAAATCATTATCTTCAATTTTTAACACATACATTTTTTACTCCTTATGTTATAATACTAGTGTCGCATGATAATCATAACATACAATAGACCTAAAACATAGAAGGAGTTCTTATGGCAAAAGAAGAAATATATACGATTCCCCTATGGGATGCAGTAAAAGATGAAGGTGAATGCCCTTTTTGTTTTCTGGAAAAAAAGCTAGAAAAAGATTTGATTGATTTTTGTTTAAGCGATGCATACATGCAATCTGATTTTCGACAAACAACAAACAAAATCGGTTTCTGTCAAAGCCACTTCACACAACTCTTTCAATCTCCAAACCGTCTTGGTTTAACACTTGTAAATCAAAGCCATACTATGGAAATGCTTGAAGAGTTTAAGAAGGCAACACAGAATTTAAAAAGTACTAAAAAGATATTTAAGAAAAAAACAGACGAGAGCAACCCTATCCATAAATTATATCAACGACTCACGGATGAATGTTATATTTGTGGACGTATAAATGAGACAATGACACGCTACTACGAAACCTTTTTTTACTTATATAAAAAAGATTCTGCATTTAGAGAATTTCTTCCTCAGACAAAAAGTTTTTGCATGCCACATTATCTAAGGTTAATTGAAGTGGGTCAGACAAATGCCAGCCCTTCTGTCTTTGAGAACTTTATAGAAGAAACTAAACCTCATTTTATCGAAAATATGGAACGCGTTCTTGATGATATGCAATGGTTTGTCAATAAATTTGATTATAGAAACGATAAAGAGCCCTGGAAAGATGCCAAGGATGCTCCCAAACGCTCGATTCAAAAAATAAATGGTACACTCTTATAAAAAAAACATAAAAAATCACAGCATTAGTCCTGCTGTGATTTTTTTTCGTGCTCTTTAATTAATTCCTTGACATCATACACCTTATCTCGTAATCGTTTGGGCACCTCAGAATGTCCAATGACCCTACCTAACCATTGCTTTGAAATTTTTGAATCTCCTAAGCGGCGAGCTAATTCTGCAATAATGTATTCCATTGTCATCTCATCAATCCCCATTACGGGAAGTTTTTCTGTTGCATAAGCCAATTTAAAGCCTTCAAATGCTTTTTCAACAAACACAATCTCATAGGTTCTTAATTTTTGCAATAGTGCATCGTCTTTTTGCTCTAAAGCTTGAAGCGACTCCTGCCAACCACGATACAACCAACTGATTTTAAGACAAATATAGGCTTTAATACCATTACTGTCTCCACCGACTGCACTATTGAGTAATACGAGCTTGTATCGTTCAACCGATTCTTCATAGGTCAGAACTTCGTTATATTTATGGCCAATATAATTGCGTGTAATATTCTCAATGACAGCTCTTTTTTTCTTCTCACTGATATTTTTAAAGTATTTATTAATAGCTGCATATCCACAATAATTACACACCGTCACATCATATGGCAAAGGATCAAAGCCTACATACTGAGGCCGTAAATCCAGTTCAGTTCCTTGAAAACGAACACGTCCACTTCGAACCGTTGACGATTGAAATGAATGCTTACACACCGGACAATCAACTTTGCGTTGATAAATATAAGTTTGAACTTTTAGCTGTTCTTCTTTTTCTTTTGATATCACTTTTTTCTTCGGTTGCTCTTTTTCCTGAAAAAGGTCAGCATCAGAAATGTTCTTGAAACCTAACTCTTCAAGACCTTTAAAAATATTATCCATTCTATCCACCTTATTTGTAAGAACTTTTTAAAGAAACAGCAAGATTCAGCACTAGCTTTGAATCCGTTGTCTCCTTAGGATCAATATTGAAATATCCATGCCGAACAAATTGGAATTTATCTTCAACATGATATTCACTAACAATAGGTTCAATCATCGCTTTCGGATAGACAAGCTTGGAGTTTTCATTGAATACTAAGGCACTATCTTCACTGTCTTTGGTTTCCACAAATAAACGATCATACATATGAATCTCTGCAGGGACTCCCCTTGAAGCAGATACCCAATGGATAGTTCCTTTCGGTTTTCTTTCACTAAATCCACTTCCGCTTTTTGTCGCAGGATCATAGGTACATTTCAGTTCAATAATCTGACCCTTCTCATCCTTAATAACTTCTTCACATCGAACAAAATATGCATGCATCAGTCGGACTTCAACGCCCGGTGATAACCGACGATATTTTTTATTTGGAGGAACTTCCATAAAATCTTCACGTTCAATATATATCTCTCGTGTAAATGGAATATCATGAGAACCTAATTCTTCGTTTTCTGTGTTATTTACTGCAGGTAAATATTCGACTTTATCCGGGTCATAATTTGTTATTGTAATCTTAAGCGGATCAATCACAGCCATAATTCGAGGAACCTTTAACTTAAGATCTTCACGTAATGCATGTTCTAACATGGCAATATCAACTTTTGATTTGCTTTTCGATAGACCAACCATTTCAAAGAATTTTCGAATAGATTCTTCGGTGTATCCACGGCGTCTTAACCCTCTAATCGTAGCTAATCTCGGATCATCCCAACCATCAATCAATCCTTCTTCAACAAGCGGACGAATTCGACGCTTACCAAGAATCGTATGTGATAGACTTAGCTCTGCAAACTCAACTTGACGTGGAGGGTTCTTCCATTCTAGGGCTTCAAGCACCCAATCATAAAGCGGACGATGGTCCTCAAATTCTAAACCACATAGAGAATGACTTACACCTTCAATGGCATCTTCAATAGGATGTGCAAAATCATATAGAGGATATACACACCACTTGTCACCTGCCGCGTAATGCTCCATATGAGAAATACGATAGATCCCCGGATCACGCATATTCATATTCGGTGATGCCATATCAATCTTCGCACGTAATATCTTAGTTCCATCAGGGAACTCTCCATTTTTCATACGCTCAAACAAGTCTAGATTCTCTTCAACACTTCGACTACGATAGGGGCTTTCTTTTCCCGGTTCTGTCAATGTCCCTCGATACTCCCGCATCTGTTCAGGTGTTAAATCACAAACATACGCTTTTCCTCGTTTAATTAACTCAATCGCTGAATCATAAAGTTGTTCAAAATAACTTGAAGCAAAAAAAACTCGGTCTTCATAGTTGGCCCCCAACCATGCCACATCTTCTTTAATACTTTCAACAAATTCAATTTTTTCTTTTGATGGATCTGTATCATCAAAACGGAGATTAAATAGACCGTTATATTTTTCTGCAATTGTGTAATTCGTTGTGATTGCTTTTGCGTGACCGATATGCAAGTAACCATTGGGCTCGGGTGGAAACCGAGTAATCACAGTAGACGTTCTGCCCTCTTGAATATCTTTATCGATAATATGTTCAATAAAACTTTTAGAAATTGTTTCTTCCATTAAAAGCCTCCTAAGTTTAGTATACGACATATACAAAGTATGAGTAATTGTATCACAGAGTTTCTCTGATATCAAGGTCTCCTCTGCTCTTAAAAAAAGGATATATACGCTTTGTATACATCCTTTATCCTTTTTAATTAAACAAACTTAGATCTTGTTATCCTTGAACAAGGTATTGTAATAATAATGCGATATCTTCCGGCTCAGATACTAATAATTCAATCTCTTCAATTCTAGGATCTGAAAACATATTTGTTAACGAAACATATTGCGATAATTTCGATTTTAAATTCAAACGGTCTCCTTGCTTTGTTACAAGTTCAACGCGTCCTTTACATTGATCAACTGTTTCAAAAAAACGATCGACATTTTTAATGTTTTTTATAATCATAACTCTCTTCCTTTCCTCAAATATTATTTACTTCATGTTACACCTAATCTAGTAAACCTGTCAAGTTGTAAATTTCTCTACAATCTTTTTCAAATTCTCTGCAATGGCTTTATTGGCTTGTGTGTGTGTTGAAACTTGGTCTGTACTTTCTGTAACTTCCTTTGCCTTACCATTAATCTCAGAAATACTTTGATGCGCATCCTTTGTTTTGTCGGATATATCATAAATGTTTTGTGACATTGATTGTATGCTTGCCATAAGCTCTTCACTCGTCGCACTGAGGTTTGAAATCAAATCATCCATAGCACTTGCATCATCGCTGTATTGTTCACCTGTATTTACAAGTGCTTCATAATCCTTAACCACACGTGAGTTTAAGAAATCAAGCATTTCACTTGATGTTGTATTTAAACGATTGACGGCATGAATAACAATGGATGTTATATTTTGAATTTTATTTGCAGTCTCTGCAGAAACCGATGCCAGTTTTCGTATTTCGTCTGCTACAACTGCAAATCCTTTGCCTGATTCACCTGCTCTTGCCGCTTCTATGGCTGCATTAAGCGCTAATAGATTGGTTTGTTCCGTAATATCCATAATGGCATCTGTAAGCAGTGAAATATCTTTAACCTGAATTGACTCTTGCATGGCATCATTAATCTCTGCTTCAATGGTTTGAACAATTAAGTCCGCATCTTCCTTAGACTCAATAGCTTTATTTTTCAATGCAGTGGCGCGTTTTGAAATTTCATCAACACGTCCTGCGCCATTTTGGGCACTATTGGCTATGGATTCTACAACCACTTCAATCTCACGAATATTGTTGGTTATGGCTTCCGTTTCCCTGTCAATTACTGAAATATTGACATCCATCTCTTCTGTTGTCCCAGTAATCAAGCGAACATCTGCAATCAATATATCGCTGCTTTGCTCAACAAGTTCTGCTTCAGTTCGAACTTGGTTTGTACTTTCTTTGACTTCTGCAACAATCTCTTTCATGTTTTTTAAAAACATATTAATACTTGTTGCTAACTCGCCCATCTCATCATGGGTTTTAAACTGAATCTCTTGACTTAAGTCTCCGCCCTGATTTGCTAAGACGTCTAATCGTGATTGAAGTTGCTTAATCGGCTTAACAATTCGCCATAGGTTAAAGATTGCAAATAAGATACTAATAGCGATGCCGACAATTGATACGAGAACAAAAACATTCATCAGAGCGTTCGTCTGTTCTTCTAATGTTTGTTCTCTGACTTTTGAACGTGTATCTGTTTCTTCAATCATGGTATCCAAGTATGAAGATAGGCTATCGTATGAATTTTTACCTTCCCCATTCATGATTTGCATGATGTCATCCTGATTGTCACTGGTCAACATTTTTTCATGAATGGTCAAATAATTTTGCCACGTGTAATAGACAATGTCATAACTTTTTCGTTCTGCCGGTTCCAAAAGATTTTTATAGGACTCAAGTAGCTCATTGATACGACTTTCAATTGTCGTTAAGTTTGTGATTGCATAGTTTCTGTCATTCTCTGTCGTCGACATCATGTACATGTATTCCGTATTCCTATAGTCCGATACTAGCTTGCCCAACTCTTTTGCTTGGACCAATTGAGGAATGATTTGATCAGTTACCTGATTGGATTGATTCACTAGGGACCCTGTCATCATCATACTTAATCCAAATAAAATTACCATCACAAGAACAACTAAACTATAGGATAGAATTAATCGTAATTTGATGGTAATTTGCGGTTTTCTCATTTTTTTCATAAGCGCTTCTCCTTTATAGGTATTTCTTACTATATTATACCAAATATTGAGAAGCATGTCTTTATGGTTTTGTGCTATTCTTTGCGAAAATCAGCTCTAATCATGCAACATTTGTTGAACTTGATCATATGTTGGCATAATGGCAGCACTTCCATATTGCGTTGTTACATAAGCCGCCATTGTATTTGCAAACTTCACAAATTCTTGCAGCTTATCAAATTCAATCTGTTCTAGGCCTCGACCATCTTCGATGATTTGGTATAGCATTGCACCTAAATGGCTATCGCCGGCGCCGGTCGTATCGACAGCTTGCACTTTAACACCGTGAAGGCTAGCAAACTCACTTGCTCTTCGAATTCCGCATCCATCCGGTCCTAAGGTTACAATAATTAATGCAATATTGTATTGATCATAGAGAATCTTAGACCCTTTTTCGATATCATTCTCACCTGTTAAAAACAATAATTCTTCTTCAGATATTTTCAACACATCGACTTGGTCCATGACAGATAGAATTGTTCGCTTCGCCTCATCCAATGACGGCCATAATGGCGGTCTTAAATTTGGATCATAACTTATGATAAGGTCTTTCTCTCTTGCCATCTTTAAACTCTTAAGGGTTGCACCTTTAACCGGTTCATCCGTTAAAGATAATGACCCAAAGTGAAATACTTTTGCACCCTCAAAGATTTTCTCTTGAATATCTTCTTTGGAAAGCATTAAATCTGCTCCCGGATTTCGATAGAAACTAAAGTCCCGGTCTCCATCATCTTTTAACGCAACAAAAGCAAGTGTTGTTGGCGTTTCTGATGTCATTTTCAAGTATTGACTATCGATGTTACATGATTCTAGAAAACCTTTAAGATAGGTACCGAACATGTCTTCACCAACACATCCAACAAATCGACTGCTACGACCTAACTTGGTAACTGCCGCCAATACATTTGCCGGTGCACCACCGGCATTTCGTTCAAAAGCAATCTTATCCGTTCCTTTTAACGGGGTAAAATCAATAAGCAACTCACCTAATGCAACAATATCTGCCATGTTAACCTCCATACTAATGTCTTATTTTAACAAACTTTCTACAAGCCCTTTTGCTTGTGAAAAATCTTCTTCATCCGGATTCCATAAGGAAGAAATTGATTCCTCGATAACCTCAAACCCTGCATCTTTCATACTTTCTTTAAGTATCTTTACCGATTCACCGCTCCATCCATAGCAACCAAATGTCGCAGCTTTTTTATTTTTAAATTTCAATGTTCTTAAAAAATGAATCCATCCATCAACACTTGATAATATGTCATTACCGTTTGTCGGCGATCCAACAGCTACTGCCCTTGACTTAAAGACCTCTGTCATGATTTCATTCTTATCTGCTTTTGCACAATTAAATACTTTAACCACGGTCTCAGGACTTACTTCACGGGCTGCTTCTGCTATCTTATGTGCAATTTTTGTTGTTCCTTCCCACATAGTATCATATACAATAGTTAATTGATCTTCTTGATAATTATTTGCCCAAGCCGTATATTTTTCGACAATTTGCATAGGATTATCCCGCCAAATCGCTCCATGACTTGGTGCAATAATATCAATCGGAAGATCCAATTCTATAATCTCTTCTATTTTTCTAGCCACTAATGGAGAAAATGGATTAAGAATATTGGCATAATACTTCATTGCTTCCTTTTCTAAGAGACATTGGTCTGCTCGGTCATTAAAAAGTTCTTCAACTGCAAAGTGCTGACCAAAGGCGTCATTTGAAAACAAGATATTGTCGCCTGTCATATAGGTCGCCATACTATCTGGCCAATGCAACATACGCATTTCAACAAAAATTAACTGCTTACCATTCCCTATATCAACTGAATCTCCTGTTTTCACAACATTCATATTCCAATCGTGTTTACCGTATTGACCTTCTAAACTCTTAATCGCATTTGCCGTACAGTAAATCGGAGTATCCGGTATCTCTTTCATTAAGTCAACCAGAGCACCTGAATGATCGACTTCTCCATGATTGACGACAATAAAATCAATCTCAGATAAATCAATTTCTTTTTTGAGATTTTCAATAAACTCAAAACGATGGGGTGCCCAAACGGTATCAATTAAAACTGTTTTTTCTTCTTGTATCAAATATGCGTTTTGACTTGAACCGTTATAGATTGAATAATCATCACCATGGAAAGATTCTAGTTCCCAATCAATATACCCTAACCAGCTTACATTATTTTTTACTAATTGTTTCATTAATTCACTCCTTACTGTTCCATCCTTATTTCATTTCAATATAACGTAACGAGTAAATTATATCATATCAAGGCATAAAACTCCACATTGTATAAAGCAGTCTTTCCTTCACACAAAAAAACTATATCCCTAGCGTCTTCATCAGGATCAATAAACGCTGTGAAGACCCGTTTCCCCCCATCAGCAAAAATCTCAATACTATATCGATCCATTAGCACTCGGAATTCAAGGTTTTCTCTTGGACAGTCCTCTTGAACTTTTCGTATATCGTTTGAATCAAAGATCCATTCATGTGTGTGAACATTATAGCTTAATTGTGTAGAGTTCTTTTTACCTTTAGCTAATTCTATGGTGAAGCTATCTGCTTCACTGATATCCACTTCAAAACTTAGATCAAAATGCTGTCCTGAAACATTGTCAAAAGATAAGCTTTCATTATCAATGACTTTTTCTTTAATATATTCACCATTATCTTGACGCAATTGAACAATACTGTCTACCGGTTTCTGAACAAGTCGTCCATCTTCAATCGTCAAAACACGAGGTGTAGCCATCATCCCTGCCCAACCATTTTCCAGGCGAACCGCATCATCTGCATCCCATGGACTCATCCATCCAATCATAATACGTTGCCCCTTGGAATCTAAAAATGTCTGGGGTGCATAAAAGCTAAATCCACAGTCTAAATCACGTGTATAATTCCATTCGCCTCGACTGTTTTCTAAATCTACATTTCCCAACTTATAAATCGTCGGATGCATATTGGTTTGCTGTAAATCAATGATGGAAAGTATGAGGACATCTGTATCTTGAAGTTTAAATAGGTCCGGGCATTCCCATATTTCTTCTCGACCTATATCACTTTCATCTATAATCCCGACATAGTCCCAATGAATCAGATTATCGGAACGATATAAGAGCACCGCTCCGCCTTGTTCTTTTGGTCTTCCGACAATAACACTCCAATAACTTCCTTTATATTCAAATACTTTAGGATCTCTAAAATCTTCCGGTTGAGAACCTTTGGGCAGATCCATTTCCTTAAGGACAGGATTTGCTTCTATCTTTTTAAATGTTAATCCATCTTGACTAATGGCAATATTCTGATTTTGTCGAACGCGATTGTTTCGATCTAAGTGCCCTGTATACATAATATAAAGTTTATTGTTAACCTCAATGGCACTTCCCGAAAAACACCCATCACGTTCATAGCTTTCTTCCGGTGCAAGGGCTACCGGTTTATGTTCCCAATGAATCAAATCTTTCGATGTCGCATGTCCCCAATACATGGTATCCCAATGAATACCATAAGGATTATATTGATAATACAGATGATACTCTCCTTTAAAATAGCATAAGCCGTTGGGATCATTTATCCATCCTATAGGTGCTGTATAGTGAAATATCGGATGGTTTTTTGTACTGTTTTCATTTCTGTTAATGTAGGCATTTGCCTTATCTAGTAGATTATTCATTATAAATCCTTTCTTAGTACTTTCATTTTACTTTATTCCAGATCTAGCTACACCTTCAACAATTTGTCTTTGGAAAAACATGTATAAAACAACTACCGGTAAAGTAACTAATGTCAATGCTGCCATCGTATGACTTGTGAAAATATTATAGGTATCACTAAAAATTGCATTTAGTGCAACTTGGACCGGCATTAAATCTGAGTTTGACAATGCCATAACAGGCCATAAAAAATCATTCCAAGAAGCTAAAAATGTAATGATTCCTATTGTCACATAAATTGGTTTGCTTATCGGAAATACAATCTTATAAAACAATTTAAAATGTCCTAATCCATCAATTCTTGCAGCTTCTGATAATTCTTCAGGAAAAGACAAAAAATATTGTCTGAACAAAAATATATTCATAACATTTGCAACAAACGGTAATAAGTATCCTGCAATCGTATTAATCAATTTGATTCTAAAAACAACCATATATAGAGGTAAAATAGTAGCTTCAACCGGTACAATCATTAGAGCAATAATCAAGAGTAAGACCCCATCTTTAAACGGAAAATTAAACTTTGCTAATGCATATCCTGCTAATGAATTAACCATTAACCCAAATACAACTGTTAAACTTGCATACATTAAACTATTTCCCATATTCTTAAAAATATTATACATACTTAATAATTCTATATAGGGCTTTATTGTCATATCTTCCATACGTGGTAGAAAGGCAAAAACTGTACCTATATCACGATAAATATGTTCATCAATTTTAAATGAAGACACAATCATCCAGAGCATAGGAAAAACGAAAAACAAAGATAACAAAGTAATGGCTATGTAAAACAAGATTTTTATTATATTTTTCTTATGCATACTATTCCTCCTTAAGCACTTTCTTTATCAGAATTGATACAATAACTAAAAATAAGGTGAACACTAATGTGATTGCGCTGACATATCCCACGTTACGATGCCTGAATCCATATTCATATATATATTGTAATATTGTCATAGTAGAATAATCCGGCCCTCCACCTGTCATAACCATTGGCTGAACAATCAGCTTAAATGCTTGAATAGTTGTTGTAATAATTAGAAACATGGTTACTGGTCGTAATGAGGGTATTGTAATATGCAAAAATTTTTTCCAACTATTTGCCCCATCTATTTCTGCTGCTTCATATAAACTGTTTTCAATATTTTTTAATCCTGCTAAAAAAATAAGCATTTGATACCCACAACCAGACCATGCTGAAATCACAACAATTGTCGGCATCGCTTGTGTTGTGCTTGTCAAGAATTTTTGTCTCGGAATACCAACAGACATAAGGATTTGATTTGCTAATCCTGAAGAGGGATTTAGTAAGACAGACCATAGTATTGAAATAACAACTAGCGAAAGTACCGCCGGTGCAAAGTATGCCATACGATAATATCCATTAAATTTTATTTTTTTATTTACAATCAAAGCTAATATTAGCGCCATTCCCAACTGTAAAGGTACTACCAATAAAACAAAATATAGCGTGTTTTTAAATGTTCTCAATAATAGGGTATCTGATGCCATTCGAATGAAATTATCAATCCCAATAAATATTTTTTCATCTGGTTTCAATAAATAATAATCCGTAAAGCCATTAACAAAGGCTGAAAAAATTGGTAATATTATAAATGTAAATGCAAGCATTAAGGCAGGTAACAAAAATATGTATGCTGTTAATGATTCTTTTAACGAATATTTTGATTTTTTTTTGGTCAATTCCATAAATTCACATCCTCGTCTTTTTAAAATTGACTGTTGCATCTAAATCTGCAACAGCCAATCAACTCATTAATTATTTTTGATATCTATCAAATTCAAATTTGATTTTCTTTATTGCATCGTCTACATATTGCTCAATAGTCTCTGTATCATTGATTTCATTTTGAGCAATTCTCATAATTACATCTCTTGCGAATGTTTCTGAAAGATAAGGATATCCCACACTAATAGGGCGTGCTTTGTTCGTATTTTCCACTTGATATTTTAAAACATGCCACGCTTCATTATGATAAGGGTTCTCTGTATCTGTATCAATAACCGAAACAGCATTGGTTCTTCCCGGAATTGCTCCATTTGCATGATAATATTCTTCTGCTGCCTCATCATTTGTTAGCCATTCAAGGACATCTCCTACTTGTTCTGCTTTATCTGTTCCTTGCTCAACATTATTCGATGCAACAAAAGCCCAACTTCCGGACGGTGTGTAGTTTCCATCGAAATCAGCATCCATTTTTGGATATCGCACTGATCTAAATTTTGTGCTTGGGTAATTACTCGTCAAGTCATTAATAAACCAAAATCCACCTATAGCCATTGCAGCTTTACCTGTATGAAAACTTTTTTCCGGTTCAATTGCTAAAGCTAAATCATTTGCAAAAAAATCTCCAAATACTTTTAATGCTTCAATCGTTTCCGGACTATCTAAATATCCATCTAGTGTTAGTCCATCCTCTGCAACGACATTTGCGTTGTTCGACCAAATCATAGGAAGCAAGAAATACATCGCTATTTCATATGCACCCTTGGGAATATCACTCGTTAGAAAATCAACCGTTAACTCTAGTTTACTTATATGTTCTTTATCCTGAAATTCAGGATCTGTACGTAATGCATTTACTTCATTTGCAACTTCATAAAACTCTGTCCACGTCCAATCTTCATCCGGACCCGGAATAATGGACCTAACATTTTCAGGTAATTCATTAATAACGTCTTCATTATACATAACTACCACTCCGGAATCTTGATAACCAAGTGCATAAAGTTCGCTATTAACAGTTCCTTGTTCTATCATCGCATCAGTAAAGCCATTGACAAATGCTGTATCCAAAATATCATCTAAACTACGAATAACTCCTGCTTCTACATATGATGCTACATCCGGTCCATCTAACGTAAAAATGTCCGGCATTTGATTAGATGTAATTGCTGCATTTAATTTATCAATGTAACCTGATCCTGATCCGGCACGTGTAAAATTTTGTATTTCAACTTGCATTGCATCTGGATTTTCAGCATTGTAAGCTTCTATACGATTAGCAAACATTTTTCCTTCCGGATGGTCCGGTGCTGCTTGGGTCCAAATGACAATTTTTTCTTTAACTCCATTATCTTTGTTTGAACTATTGCCACTGTTTTCTTCTGTCTTATTATCCCCACAAGCTGTTGTTGATAAAACCAATGCAAAAACTAAAATTAACGCTACGATTTTTTTCATAACTTGGCTCCTTTTCATTTTGAATTAAATTATTTTGTGAATACGTATTCTTAAAATGGATTATATTCTTCTTTTGGTCGTTTGTCAACACAAAATTGAAATATATATGTATTTTTTTGTCTAATATGTTATACATTCATTAAAATCAAACAATAACCCTTTATTTTTCTTTTCTTATATAGTATTATAGACTAAAGAAAACAAAAATATGAATTCGTATTCTGATAATACTTCAAGATTATCGATACGTTAACGGAGATGATTTTTATGAAGCTGACAATGAAAGATATTGCACGATTGGCCAATGTTTCCCAACCAACTGTTTCTCGAGTTATTAACGGTAATCCAAATGTTGACAAAGCATTAGCCAAGCGTGTTATGAAAGTGATCGAGGAATCAAATTTTACTGTAAATAGGGCGGCGCAAACTCTAAAAAGTAGCCAATCATTTTTGGTTGGTGTCTGTGTCACCGATTTATCTAATCCTTATTTCATGGAAGTCATTCAAGCTATGGAACAAGACGCCCGCGAGGCAGGATATAACATAATTATTCACAATAGTATGCATAATCCTATAAAAGAGTGGGAAAACGTTCAAAATTTCTTATCACGTCAAGTGGATGGAATTTTGCTCGTTCCTTTCGGCGATTATAATATCGAAAAACTCAAACAACTCAATGTTCCCATTGTTATAACAACACAGATTAAAGAAGATTTTGACAGTGTTTCTGTCTGCCACAAAGAAGGCGTCAAGCTCGTTGCCGACCATCTCGTGTCACAAGGACATCAGAAGATCGGATATATCGGTCCTCCAAATGATGAAAAGCTCATTTTTTTCAAAAAAGCTTTATATAACAATGGTATTCCTTTTAATGATAAGCGTATTATCCCATTAACTCCCGGTCAAGAATCAGCCTTTGATATTCACCAAAATATTGAAAGCTATCTGTCCGAACATTCTTCTTTTGATATGTCCGCTATATTTTGCTATAACGATGTAACCGCCCTTGAATTTATGCGATTGACAAGTCACGAAAACTCCCATGTACCAGAAAATATAGCTGTGGTCGGTTTCGATGACTCACTTATATCTAAAATCTTTGAAATTTCCAGCATTCATCAACCGATTGAAGAAATGACAAAAACAGCTTTTAAACTTCTTTTATCTCGAATAAAAGACAATTCAAAAGAGACGACGTCGATTGAATTGCCTCCCAAACTGATTGTACGCAAAAGTTCCACATAAAAAAAGAATCGAAAATTCGATTCTTTTTTGTATGTTATAGGTTTGATTTAATAAAATACTTTTTCCAATACAAGACCATTCGCTTCAACTAAAAATCCAGCATCAGCTCGTTTTTTATATTCAAAAACATCTGTAATAGATGCTACTTTTCGCTGTCCGGTTCCGACTTCAACAAGGGTACCTATAAGAATCCGAATCATATGATACAAAAAGCCATCGCCGGTAAAATAAAAACGTAAAAAATCATCATCTTCAACAATTTCGATCTCTTCAATGGTACGTGTCGTTGATTTTTTCGTTTTATCCGAGGAAAATCCTGCAAAATCATGGGTTCCTTTAATCAGTTCAATACCTTGTCGGACTTGGTCCATATTCAATCGTTCATCAAGAGCCGTCATATATTGACGCTCAAATACCGGCTTCACGCCTTTATATGCTTTATAAAAAGTAAAGGAATACGTCTTTTTCACAGCATTTAATCGGCTATGAAATTGATCCGGCGCTTCTTCCATAAATAAAATCGCAATGTCCTCCGGCAAATATTCGTTTAACTCTTTTCGACATTTTTGTAGTTTTTTCGTTTTTTTCTGAAGATGAAAATTCGCTACCATTCCTTTGGCATGAACCCCTTTATCTGTCCGACCGGCACCAATAACTTGTACCTCTTCTTCAAAATATTTACTTAATGTTTCATCCAACTTATGTTGAATTGTCTTGGATGCATTCTTGTTTCGTTGCCATCCACTGTATTTGCTACCTTCAAATGCTACGATCATTCTAATATTCATATGTACTCCAAACTTTCTTTCTAAAATTAGTATCCAATTATTTAATCACTGTGCTTATCATACCACATTTTCTAGAAATGTCATCACTTATTTTGTACCAATACTGAACAGTGTTTTCTAATCGATAATAGTGAAGAAGATATCATGATAATAATGCTAATGTTAATTATCAATGCAATCCCTGTTGACAAATAGTTTGTATATGCAACTATTTGTCCCATCGTCAATGATGATAATATCTTAGGAATCTCGTTGTTAACTATGTTTTGAATAAAAAATATCATTCCAAATCTTAAAGCTATTTGAATCACAACTAAAATCAAGCTAATAATAGACATCATTGGCCTCCACTTGATAATACTCAAAATCAAAACAATCATAATAGCTAATGTAAGTCCCCAATGAAGAATCTGGTTGAATTGCATTATAGGTACAATATAATCATGATTAATGAATCGAATCATAACCCTTAACCCAATTTGAGCCAAAAATGAATACACAACTCGAATTATTGCAAGAATTAAAACTGACAAATACACTTTTTTTCTAGACATTTTATTCCCCTTATCCTATATTAAATCGATAGCCGGCTCCCCAAACAGTTTCAATGAAACCGTCCGGAATTTTATCGCGTAGTTTACCAATGTGTACGGTTACCGTTGCTGTATCCACGTAACTATCTAGCCCCCAAATTCGATCCAAGATGATTTCTTTACTAAATACTTGGTCCGGATTGTTGGCAAAAAAAACGAGAATATCATACTCCTTCGTTGTGAGGTTCACTTCTTTATTATTTACGAGAACGCGCCTAGCATCTAGTTGTATGGTCAAATTCCGAATGGTCACTTCTTTTTTCTTGACCCCGCCATGCGTTAATCGTTCATATCTCGCCAAATGCGCCTTGACCCTAGCGACCAGTTCACTCGGGCTAAAAGGCTTCGTTATGAAATCATCGGCACCAAGACCTAATCCACGAATTTTATCAATGTCTTCTTTTTTTGCAGTAACCATAAGGATCGGAACATCCACGTCATTTCTGACTGCTTTGATGATTGAAAATCCATCGATTTCAGGCAACATCAAATCAAGTATAATAAGATCATAAGGGTTACTGCGAATCATTGTCACTGCCTTTTGCCCACTATGAACGAGTTCCACCTCATAACCACTGATCTCAAGATAATCTCTCTCTAACTCAGCAATACTGACTTCATCTTCTACAATAAGAATCTTTTTATTTTCTATCTCCATCAGTCCTCTCCTTGTTGAATATCATTGTAATCTTTGTTCCTCTACCTTTGGATGATGCCGCCTTTATCTTACCATGATGCCCATCAATAATTTGTTTGACAATTGCAAGGCCCAGACCTGAACCTCCTGTTTTGGTATTTCTCGACGTATCTGTCCGATAGAAGATTGTAAACACCTGCTTAAGTTCTTCCTCGACCATACCAATGCCATTATCTTTCACAGCAATGCTAATGGTATCATCATTATTTTCTAGAATAACCTCTACTTTTTTTTGGACAGAATCATTATAATAAAAGCTGTTTTGTACAAGATTTTGTAGAACGCGTCGGATTTGCAATGCGTCAATATTTGCAACAGGACTTGTAGCACTGTTATTTGTATAGGTCAACTCAACTTTTCCAACCTCACTATATTCGATGGCTGCTTCTTGAACATAGTCACGTATAAATCGCTCCATATTAACATACGTAAATTCAAAAGGTAATTTTTTCAAATCCAATTTTGAAAAGGTAAAAAGATCATCAATCATTCGATCCATATCAAGGCTTTTTTGATGAATGACTTTTAAGTATCTTTCCTGTTTTTCCGGTGTGTTTGCAACACCATCTAAGATTCCTTCAACATATCCTTTTATTGAGGTCATCGGTGTTTTCAAGTCATGTGAAATACTCGATATCAGTTCTTTTCGGTTATTTTCATACTGGACTTGACGGTCAATCGCCGCCTTCAGTTCCTGTCGCATGCGTTCATAAGATCGGATCACTTTCCCCATTTCATCATTGGACTTTGAATATAGTTTGAATTCCAAATTCCCTTGCCCAATCTCTTTGGCACCTTTATCTAACTCTTTAAGCGGTTTTATAATAGATTTTTGAGTTAAAAGAATAAGCGGTAGTGTCATTAAGACAATTAACAGTAAAATTGCCACACCGATTCCGCGACGGACTTCAGCATTAAAATCAACGACTTCTGTCACATCCATAAGAACGTAATAAAAAACAGGTTCTTGATCAAGTGTAAATGTAAAGTTTGTAAACACATAATGATATCCATTCATAACAAAGCCTTCTTCAGGATCATCGGAAGACTCTTGCCTCCATTCCGGATTTTTAGGATACAGGTTACGGCGAAGAACATCTTCAGGATAATCATCGACAACCACCCAATCATCTTTATATACAACAACAAGACTGCTGCTTATCGCTGACAGTCTTTTGTCGATGCCTTCTATAAATTCTACATCAATCAATGTTTCGGGTTCATATTTTTCAGCGTGTTTAATCTCTGCCATCACGTCCATTACTTCTACAAAGACTTGATCCGGAGTGCTTTCATCCAACACAATATCTGATATCTGTTTGGCAAATCGTCCAGCCCCTGCAAAGATAGATAAGACAAGAACTCCCGCACTAAGAAGCACACATAAAACATATGTAATAAGTAGTTTTAATCGAATTGACATAAGCTTTCTTCCTTTTTCTCAAAGAGTAACAATCCTACTATAAATACTATTATATAATAGGCTACTGTAGATAACAACACATTCACGCTACTAAAATTAAAAAGCATATGATAATTTGTAATCACCGATGTAATCGAAATCGATTTAATCATTGGTATATATATTGATACTAAACTTAATCCAACATAGGTAGCATAAGCAATGATAATGCTAAGTCCCGTGTTTTTTAATAAGAGTGCTAAGAAATTACCAATCAAAGCAACTAAACCAAGAACTACCATTGCACCTAAATATTGCCCCATTGTTCTACCAAGACCTGTTAGCTCGAAACCATCCACAAAGGCACTGATCAATATGGAAAATATAAGCTGATTCACTAAAACGGCACCAATGATTACCCATACTGCTAGAATTTTGCTGAGAAAAATTTTTGTTCTGGATATGGGCAACAAATACATATTTTTCATTGTTCCTCGCGTAAAATCAATAGCTTGACTTTGACCTGCAAAATAGATGGCTAGCAAAGGTAACATAAACGCCATCATGGTTGACAAACTAGCTCCGACAAACTGCGTACCTGAATAAATAGATATATTAAATATGTTTTCCGCAGAAACATACATCAGTGCAAGACCGAAAAAAATTACTGCATATATAGTCAAAAATACTTTTGTATTTCTCTTTTTGATTAATTTACTAAGTTCCACTTTAAGTAGTTCCATAATACACCTCAGTTCTATACGCTTTAATGGTTGCTAGATAATGTTCCTCAAGGGTTATTCCCCTTGCTTTAATACCTTCAATTGACCCTTCAAACAAACATTTTCCATCATAAAGAATGACCACACGATTGGCAATATCAATAAAATCTCCAATCGTATGCGATGATACAATTGTCATTTGATCATTTTCTTGTCCCCGAATGCTAAGGTACTCTTTTAAGATTGCTTTCTGTTCAATATCCATTCCATTGAAAGGTTCATCTAGAATCAAAAGCTTAGGTTGATGTAATATAGCTCTTGCAAAGTCTAATCTCTGCTTCATTCCTGTTGAATATGTTGCAACTTTTTTATCTTTTGCCTGTGTAAGATCGACTAATCTGAACACCTCTAAGATTCGTTCTTCATCCACATATGTATAAAATCTACTATAAAGTTTCAGGTTCTCAAAACCTGTCATATACTCGTAATAAGCCGGAGTTGATACCATAGCACCGACAGATTTTAAAAACTCTGTCGGTTGCTCATTGGTTTTCACACCATCATAGGTAACGCTTCCTGCATTAATTGAAGTGAGTCCGAGAATTCCACGTATTGCCGTTGTTTTTCCTGCTCCATTCGGACCCAATAAGAGAACAATATCTTTCTTATCCATGTTTAGATTAAAATCAAAAACACCTTTTTGTTCTCCGTAGTCTTTAGTTAAGTCTTCAATTTTAAGCGTCGCCATATAATGCGCCCCTTCCATGAACTCGACGATTTCCGTCGAATTCTTCAAAATCTTCAGGTTCGATTTCAATGATATCTTTACCCTCAAGGTTTACTTTTTCAGCTACAGTTGTACCTATTTCAGACACTTGAACGGCACCTTTGATTTGAACATTATGTTGCGTGCCAAATTCATCGTCACCTGTTAATCTAAAATCAAAACTGAAAGCAACAAATTCATCATCTCGTGTTGTTAGGGCAAGTTGAACATATTCTAATTCCGTATTATCGACTATCTCAGGGCTCTTATCTTCCATATTAACAAAATCGTTTAATATTGGGTATTTTTCCAATAATGCGGCATCCGGTCTAAACTCTTCATACTTATCCGCTCTCTTTTCTTGACCACTTGCTGCTGAAACAGCTAAGTTAAGTAACATGGGAATTTCTTCTTTGGTCAATTCAAAATAAATAGTTTCACTTCCATCTGAGTTATTATGTAATTCAAAGTCATCTTTTAAGTCGCCCATCAAAAAATCCAACAACTCTTCTTGAGCATTTGTCATGTCTCCACGAGAATATTCACGGGAATATTCATTCTTATATTCGTCTTCATAATCTGATCTCTCATGCTGGGCCTTCATAGCTTCCCTATCCGCTACGTAATAGATGTCTTCCAATACATCAAAAATATAGACGTTTTCATCTTCAGCGTATAGATTCAATTCTTTTGTCACACCTTCATGAGTAAACTTCACTGTACCACTACCATTATCTTCACCTTGTGATTTAAGTTCTGTTTCCATGTGAACCAATTTGACTCCATTGTCAATCACTGTGAAGTCTCCTGTTACTGTTGCATTTTCTTGTTTGAACATCTTGTTCTCATGATTGTCTTCAACATTTTTGGCTAACGCTTTGAATGCTTCGTATCCCTCATACGTTGGGGTGCTTGCATAAGCTGTGACCGCCAGTAAACTAAATGCTACTACAAGTGCAATGACCATACCTAAACTTCTTTTTTTCATATCAATTCTCCTTTGCATGTTTTATTGTTATAAACTTATTGTAAGGGAGAATTCTAAAATCCAAGTAAGGTAATTCTAAAGATTTTCTAAAAGAGTCTAAAACTATTTTATTAGTCGATAGTAGTTAAGCGGCCTTCCAACTTTTCCGTATACCGAGACTAATTCAACTTGATTGTTATCAATTAAGTATTGAATATAACGGTGGACTGTTTGATAAGCTAGTTCGACCCCTTTTGATATTTCTTTTATGGTTTGATCTTCCTTTTGTTCTTCTAGATAGGTCATTATCATTTGAAGGGTTGCCGAACTGATTCCCTTCTCCACAAATACACTTTGCTCTTGTTCTTTGTTTTTCATCTGCATACTATTGATTTGAAGATTAACATTGACACGAGATATTAAATCCGGTGCTTTTACAGGCTTCAATGAAAAATCCGTAGCTCCGACAAGCATGAATTTCTCTAATATTTCCTGGCGTTCATCAACCGTCAATACCATAATAGCCACCGTATCATCTATTTCCCGAATTTTTTTCACTGTCGATAAACCATCATATTTGGGCATATGATAATCGACAATAACAAGGTTGGGCTTATGTCCTTTTAACAATTCCACTCCTTTTAGCCCCTCATTCGCGGATACAACTTCATGCCCGGCAAATTTACATATTTCTGAAATGGTGTAGACAATATCCGGTTCATCATCAATTACAAGTATTCTTTTCATATCAGACATCTTCTATTATTCCTCCTGATCCACCATTGTTTCGTTTGGCAAGGTTATTTTTACAAGGGTCCCTTCATTTTCTTCACTACTCATTGAAACTGTTCCGTTGTTATCTTCGATAACTTTCCTAACAAAAGCTAATCCCAAGCCTGTCGTTGCTTTGGTCGAATAACCGACTTCCCATATTTTTTCCATTTGCGACTTAGATATTCCTATTCCATTATCTTCTATTTCAATAATAAGGTATCCATTGTTATCATATACGCGAATGTGGATTTTCTTAATGGGTTTTATCGTTTGAACAAGGATTGCATTTTCAATCACATTGATGATTGCCCTTGATACACGAACTTTGTTGATATAAAGTAGGGGCAAGTGCTCATCAAAGTCAAAAGTAATCTTTTGACTTTCATCCTCTAAGGGAATTTGGGCTCGCACATAGTCAATGATTTCTTCTGTCGATACAACGCGCCGCTTCTTCTCGTATAAAAATCCTGAAATCATCTCTGACATTTTCTCTGCTGCATTATCAACTCTTTCTGTATATTCCATGATTTTTTCAGGTTCTTTCGATAATGCCAATAATGAATTCAAACCTCTTATTGTCACAAGAGGGGTTTTTAGGTCATGGGTAATCGTATGAATTTCTTCATAAACTCTGGTCTGGACAATTTTTGCATGCATAGCATCTAAGGTTAACTGTTTTTCGTAATTTTCTTTTGCTATCGCTATGTTTCGATCATTGGTTAAAAACAAAAAAGTGGTAATGAGGGTACTAAATAAAAGGGATATGAAAAAAGCCAATCCTATAAAATTCAATACCGAAGTACTACCTAAGTATTCTGAAACAATTTTTATGCTTCCCGCTAAATCGCTTACACCAAAATTATAAAAAGTCAGCATGGGCATTATATTTAACCATTGAAAGGCAAAAAACACTTGTAATGAAAGAACAAAATTGCGTCCATAGTATCCTTTTTCTGTCACAACATAGTTGATTAAAAATAGAGTCGTAATACCTGCCAATATATTTGTTAATAATTCAATCTCAAAGAAAAAATACTCTTGAATTACGAGATTTATGATGATATAGCTAAAACCTTGAAACAAAACTTTCCCTAATTTCATCGATATTTTTTCTACAAGGTTACCAAGAAAGATTGTGGTGCCCAAAAGCAAAAAAACACCTTGAAGCATACTGACAATACTCCAGATTGCTGCTGTCAAAACTAAATGACCGGAATCACCATTAACAATGGCTTTGCGAACATCAACAACCATATTAAACCATAATGCTTCAGAAATAGAAGGTAGTTGAAAACCTAAGAATAAAAGCGTCATACCGACGATTGCCGTTTTTTCTATAATACGAAATTTTGACAAAGCTTTTCCTCCTATCTAAATGCGGACACAATGGGTTCTGTTACTTCTGATAGGTCATCCACAAATGTAATCGGTGTTGTTGATGATACCATTTCTTTAAATGTATCCACCTCATTTTCCGGATTAACGATAATCACATAATCTGATGATTTTGCAGATAGGTCAAGAAGTGTTTTGGTCTCTTCCGATAACATCTTTCCACCTCTTAAATAGATTGTAATTAAAAAAACGTCTTTTTCTTCAATCGCATTTACAAACTGTTCTACCCTTTGTTTTTCTTCTATATAGGTCTTATCCTTTAACCTGTTTCCGACTTCACTATATCCGACAACCATAATGGCTGAATGGATATCATCTAAGTTTTCAGTTGTTGCCATAGGTATAAAGTAATTATCAATCATTAATTTATTAATAATATCTTTAACAATATAAATATCCGTATTTTGTCCTGCCGAACTAATTAATAAAGGTTCTTTTGCAAGTGGTCTTGTTAAAGCTCTATATGAAGATGTATTTGTTTTATATACATTCTGAGATAAGACAATGATTACGAATATACTAAAGATAAGGCTTATTATCGTATATATAACTTTTTGTTTATTCATCGTTCTCATCCAATTCTATGTTTATGGCATAAATCATACCCGAAATATGTGGTTCAAAATCTTTGACCTGGTTATTGACACCTAATGCCATCATCGTATGGGCTAAAGGTAATCCGACCATGTTATCAACAAGTATTTGTTGTAAGTCTCTATAGATAAATGAACGAAATTCCTTGTCTGCCGTTCTTCTTCCTTTTTTTAACAATTCATCCACATCATCATTGCTATAATATGAGTAATTTAATCCGCTTCCTATCGTATCATCTGATGAATTAAACATGATATATAAAAAATTATCGGGATCTGCGTAATCGCCTTGCCAACCAACAATCGCCAGATCATGTTCACCTAATCGAACGGACTCTAAGTATTCATCCCATTTTACTTCAACGATTTCTGCATTGACGTGAATGAGCGCTAATTGTTCTTGTAAATACGTGGCCACTTTTTTAGGATATGGATAATAAGTTCTTGGCTGATCCATAACCCATATCGTCGTATCGAATCCATCGGGGTATCCTGCTTTGGATAACAGGTCTTTACCTTTTTCAATATCATAAGTATAAGTTTTAAAACCTTCATTATATCCAAACACTGTGGGGGGTAAAAATGAATATGCCGGTCGAGACATAAGATCATAAGATGTAGTAATCATCTCATTCCGATCAACCACATGAGAAATCGCCTGTCTTACCAAAAGATTATCGTAGGCCTTTTTTCTATGATTCATTGCTAAATAACTAATATTAAGAAATGGCATATAGTATACATCTGCATATTTTAAATCTGAAGTGGTTTTAACGTCCTTTTCATCAAGCTGGTTAATGATATGTATTTCACCGATTTCTAGGGACTGAAGGGCATCTTCTTCCGTCGACAACGTTTCAAAAACTAATTCACTGACTCCGGAATGTTTTTTATAATATTTTTCATTATATATAAGCTCAACCCGCCCTGTATCAGACCACTCTTTTAATATATAAGGTCCGGTTCCCGAAGGATGTGTTTTTAGGTCTTCATTATATTTAATGATTGCTGTAGGACTTGCTATTCCAAATGCAGGCATTGCAAGAACACTCAATATGGGCGTATATGGTTCATTCAAAACAATTTCAAACGTGTACGTTGAAAGTGCCGTAATGGATTTAATCAATCCGGGATTACCTCCAAAACTCTGATTCCAATAAATAAACTGGCCTATATGATATGGACTCTCTGTATTCATCCACCGTTCAAAATTAAAAACAACAGCCTCAGCATCAAAAGGTGTGTTATCATGAAAAACAACATTTTCACGCAGTTTAAATACAAATTTTAAACCGTCTTCACTCACTTCCCAACTTTTAGCGAGTCCCGGCAAAATCTGTACACCATTATTATCCGTTGTCACTAGGCACTCATAAATATTGGCCGACACCTGAAACGATTCAAAGTCTGTTACTATTGCCGGATCTAGACTAATTGAATCACTATGTCTTGCTATGACTAATCGTCCACCTTCGTTTTCACCAAAAAAATTCAACGATAAGAACTCTGTTTTCATAACAACAAATATGAATAAAGCTAGAACGAAGACTATTCCAATCACATAAATTTTCTCATCAAAAATTTTCTTGCTTTTAGGCATTGAAATCACTCCTTCATATGTATCTTCATTGTATTCTAGTCTATTTCTATACTTGTTGTCAACTTCGTTCAAATCGCTGATTACATAGAATTACTTCGTTCTAAGACTCAACCATCCATTTTTTCAATTCTTCGTCAGTCGCTAGCACTATATGGTCTCCTTCGAGTTCATGATAGATGCCGTCATCATAATTGACTAAACTTTTATCATAGAACACTCTTTTTCTATGTCTTTCTAGTACAGGGTTTGGATGCGGTACTGCTGAAAGCAGTGATTTTGTATAGGGATGAATCGGATTATGATAGATCTCATCTGACGTTCCGATTTCAACAATTCGTCCGTGATGCATCACCGCAATACGATCACTTATATACTTCACCATTGATAAATCATGGGCGATAAAAATATAGGTCAAATTTCGCTCTTGCTGCAACAATTTCAAGAGGTTAACGACTTGTGCCTGAATGGATACGTCTAAAGCCGATATACATTCATCTGCAATGACAAAAGACGGATTCATAATGAGGGCTCTTGCTATGCCGATCCGCTGTCGTTGACCACCACTAAACTCATGAGGATATCGATGGGCGTGTTCACGGCTTAATCCGACGGTTTCAAGCATTTGATAGACCATTTCATCCTGTTCTTCTGTTGTCGCATATAATTTATGTATATCAAGACCTTGTGCAATGATATTTAGAACCGTTTTTCGTGGATTAAGGGATGCCATAGGGTCTTGAAAAATCATCTGCATTTTGGTTCTTAACATTTTTTCTGTATTTGAATCTAATCTTCCGGTTATTTCTGTATCTTCAAATATAATGGTTCCATCTGTTGGCTCATATAACTTAATAATACTTCTTCCGGTTGTTGATTTCCCCGAACCACTTTCTCCAACAATTCCAAACGTCTCACCACGATAGACTTTAAAGGAAACATTATCAACTGCTTTTACGGTGAATTTTCGACTTGTCTTAAAATATTGTTTTAGATTTTTGACTTCTAAAATAACATCACGCTTTTGCATATTCTTCTGCCTCCTTCTTCATTAATTCAATACGTTTCTCAAGCACATTGGGCATAAAGGTTTCCGGTGCTTGTTCGTGAAGAAGCCATGTTGCTGCATAATGGGTATCACTAACCTTATACATAGGCGGTTGATATTCAAGGTCAATATTCATCGCATATTCACTACGCTCTGCAAATGCATCGCCTTTGGGTGGATATAATAAGTTTGGTGGTGCGCCAGGAATCGAATAGAGTTCTACATCTGTGTTTGACATATCCGGTACAGAAGCTAATAATCCCCAGGTATATGGGTGCACTGGTGTATAAAAAATCTCATCTGCTGTTCCATATTCAGCTATTTTTCCTGCATACATAACTGCAACTCGATCGGCAATATTGGCAACAACACCAAGGTCATGTGTAATAAAAATAATGGCTAGATTGATTTTTATCTGTAAGCTTTTGATGAGTTCTAAAATCTGTGCTTGAATCGTTACATCTAGCGCCGTTGTCGGCTCATCTGCAATCAATACTTTCGGATTACAGGCTAAAGCAATCGCTATAACGACGCGTTGGCGCATTCCACCACTTAGTTGATGGGGATACTGCTTATACCTTGCCCTGGGACTATCAATACCTACAAGCTCAAGCAGTTCAATTGCCCTTGCTTTTGCTTGTTTTTTTGTCACCTCGTTATGTTCAATAACTGCCTCTTTTATCTGAAACCCCACTGTCATTGTTGGGTTCAATGATGTCATCGGATCTTGGAAAATCATCGCCATTTCTTTGCCTCTTAAATTGACAATTTCTTTTTTACTCATTTTCAAAATATCCTTGCCCATATAATTGGCTTCACCATTGATAACATTACCATTTTTTGCCAAAATTCCCATTAAGGCTTTGGTTGTAACCGACTTTCCTGAACCACTTTCTCCAACAATAGCAAGCGTTTCACCTTGGTACAAGTCAAAACTTACGCCACGAATAGCATGAACACTACCGTTATGGGTATCAAATGCGATTTCTAAATCTTTCACTTCTAATAGTTTTTCCATCTTATCTCCCTCCTATTGTTGCTTCATCTTTGGATCAAGTGCATCTCTTAATCCATCGGCGACCAAGTTAAATGAAAGCATCAATAATGCTAAAACAACAACAGGTGCTACAATAATATGCGGATAAACAAGAATAGATTTATATCCGTCATTAATTAAGACACCCAAACTTGCTAATGGTGGTTGTAACCCCAGCCCGATAAATGCAAGAAATGATTCATAAAAAATTGCATTGGGTATTGAAAACATACTCATAATAATAACCTGTCCGAAAATATTCGGAAGTAATTCCTGAAGAATCAAGGTATTGGTCTTCGCTCCCATTGTTTTCGATACCAAAACAAAATCTAATTCTTTCATTTTCAACACTTGAGAACGAACTACACGGCTCATTCCAATCCATCCGGTAATAACTAGAGCTAGAGATATAGATAGAATTCCGGGATTAAGTATAATTACAAATAAGGTAACGATGACCAAATTTGGTATCCCACTAAGTATCTCAATAAACCGTTGCATAATGGTATCCGTCGTTCCGCCAATATATCCGGAAACAAGGCCATAACCCATTCCAATAAACATATCAATAACAACAGCTAGTAGTGCAATATACAAGGAAACTCGTGTTCCGACCCAAGTTCTTGTCCAAAGATCACGTCCTAGATTATCGGTTCCAAACCAATAATAGACATCATCTAACCCTCGTTTTTCATAGACATTAACACCATCGATTTCACCATCGAATATTCCGATTTTTTCAATTCCGGGTATACGTCCAGGTAAGTTGATGTGCTCGTCAACTTTACTTTTATACGTTTGCGCATTCATGTATGGTCCAAATATCGCCATAAATAAAATAAAGGCGATAAAAATAATTCCTATGACAGCACCTTTATTGGCTTGGAAACGAAGACGAACTTCTTTCCAAAAACTAATACTCTTATATACGACATCTGTTTTAAATTCATCTGTCTGAAATACACGTTCAAAACTGGACTCATTCAATTGAGGCTTAAGATTATCCATTATTTGCCTCCTTTCGCTACACGTATTCGTGGGTCAATAATTCCGTATAAGATATCAATAAATAGTTGCATTGCTATATAGAATAAACTATAGAAAAAGGCGACCGCAATAATGACATTCAGGTCATTTACACTAATTGCTGTTACTAGCAAATCTCCAATTCCGGGAATTCCAAAGACACGTTCAATAACCAGTGATCCTGTCATAAGACTTACTGTTAATGGACCAAGAATTGTCACAACCGGTATGAGTGCATTACGAATTGAATGTCGAAAGATAACTTTTGAAGCGGATAATCCTTTCGCTTCTGCCAATAAAATATAATCTGACCCTAAGACTTCAACCAATTCTGTTCGCATGAACCTGGCAACAGTTGCAATAACAAACATTGCAAGTGCAACAGTTGGTAAAATACTCGATCGTACAGGATCATAGATATCATAAGTTAATGGAAATATGGCCATCCCTGTTGCCTTGGTCAGTTTATATCCTAAAAAGTACACTAGACCTAGTGCAAATACATACGACGGAATGGATATTCCAATGACTGCAAAAATCGTTGTTGCGGTATCCCATATTGAATTTCTTTTCAGAGCTGCTATAGATGCTAGCACGACGCCTATAATCGATCCAAAAGCCAAAGCTTGTAGTCCTAAGCGTATAGAAATAGGAAATCTTGCTTGAATCATCGTACTCACTTCTGCATTCTTTTCAATAGTATATGAAACACCAAAATCACCTTTGGTAATAATATTTTTAAGAAACAATGCATATTGTGTTGACTTAGGCTCATTAAGTCCATATTTCTCATTCAATAGTTCTATTTGTATATCCGACAGTTTTTCATCATTAAACGGAGAACCCGGTAAAAACTGCAAAAGCAGGAATAATATTGTCATAATAACAAATAATGTTACTGCTGATATAAGTAGTCTTCTCCCAATATATTTAATCATTTTTTACCACCATTTCTCATTCAAAACTGACCGTAGAAAATTTTTCCACGGTCATGTTTCGAATGACATTTATTGATTTTTTTTATGAATTACTCAGCAATTTGTACGTTTTTGTAAATAAATGGTACCCCAATCGCATGTGGCTCAATACCTGACACTTTTGTATTTATCAAGTATGAATACCCTGCTTGATAAAGGGGTGCAATTGCAGCCTCTTGTGCTAAGAGAAGATCTTCTGCTTCTTTCATTGCTTCCCATCGTGCTTCAGGCTCGCCTGCTAATGTCGTTGAACTTGAGCTTGTTAATGCATCATAGGTTTCGTTCTCAAAGTTAGGATAGTTATTTGCTCCACCTGTTAAGAATAATTCCAAGTAGGTTAAAGGATCCGCGTAGTCGGGGCCCCAACGAGTAAGTCCCACTTGATATTCTCCTGTACGCATTAAATCAAGACGATTTTTCTTCGGTTGTGCTTTTAAGCTTACTGTAAGACCTTCTAAGTTTGTCTCAAGTTCAGCTTGAATGAATTCAGCCATTTTCTTCACTGTATCTGCATCATCAAATACGATTTCAATGGATGCTTGAGAAATTCCTAATTCACTTTTTGCACTTTCCCATGCTTCTTTGGCCATTTCTAAATCATAAACACTATAATCATTTTTTGATGTCTCACGGAAATCTTTTCCATCCGGGCCTGTAGCTAAGCTTGTTGGTACAATAAAGTTAGCCACTGTTGAACCATCATTTAAAATGTTATTAACAATATTTTCTTTGTTAACTGCATGTTGTAGTGCTTTACGGGCATTTACATTTGAGAAGATTTCATCATTATTATTTGGTGCAATATACCAAACATAGGATGCATCGATCTGTTGGTAAGCTTCATTTTCTTTGTAATTATCAACAAGCTCAGAACTCAACTTAACAACATCAATCTCGTCACTGTCAAATTTTAGTGCAGCTGTTTGACTATCTTTAATGACACGATACTCAAGACCATCTGCCTTTACAGCATCTGCATTATAATAATCTGTGTTTTTTACAAGTTTGAAGCCATAGCCTTTATTCCACTCAATCATTTTGTATGGTCCACAAGCAAGTAAATCTTCAGGTGTTTGACCAAAATCTGCGCCTTTTTCCGTTACAAATTTCTCGTTAAGTGGGAAGAAAGTAGGGAATGCAGTCAGTGATAAGAAATAAGGTACAGGTCTTTCAAGCTCGATGACCAATGTATCATCATCTTCTGCTGTTACGCCTAACTCACTCTTGTCTGCTTCACCTG
The DNA here is from genome assembly GCA_964627665.1 of uncultured Eubacteriales bacterium. Classification (GTDB taxonomy): domain Bacteria; phylum Bacillota; class Clostridia; order Lachnospirales; family Vallitaleaceae; genus UBA1351. The sequence goes on from CAZVKG010000001.1 coordinate 47,028, forward strand.
CTAATATAGTTGATGCATTTTTGATTCCGGCTACTTCAGCGATAAAACTGTAATCACTTGCTACTTCAGGATCAACTAAACGTTTCCAACTAAATACGAAGTCGTTTGCTGTTACTGTATCACCATTATTCCACTGAACGCCTTTGCGTATTTTGAATGTATATGTCATACCATCGTTGCTCATCTCATGTGATTCAGCAATTGCAGGATACAAGCTACCATCAGCAGCTGTCATATATAATCCTTCAATTGTTGCAGTGATTACGTCAAAAGACAAACCATCTGTTGCCACATGTTGATCCATTGCAGGAAGAGCCACATCTGTCGCAATTCTTAAAAATCGCCCTTCTGTAGCAGCTTCGTTGCCGCCTTCTGTACCTTGTGCTGCATTATTCTCAGAATTATTACATCCAACAATACCAAGAACCATTACCATCATTAGAATGATTGCTATTACTCTTTTCATCTTTTCCCTCCGTTTTTTGTTATTCCTCAGACGACGTACTAATGTATGCTCTGTACGGATATCCTGTGTATAAAAATAGACTATAACAAATAACTGCTATAGCCCCATTGCTATTACACTGAATAATTCATCTGGTGTGATAGAATATTACCACAATGAAGTGACAAAGTAAATATGATTGACTGAGAGAAATAAGAGAAAAACACTCTCCATATTATTTGTTATTTAAATTTGTATATTTTTCTATAACCTTAACTAAAGGTTTTTGAATCTCGCATTTTTTGAACCCAAAATCTTCTGCTAATAATACAAATTCTTCTTGTTTAATTTTTTCTAATTCAGGTCGGATAATATGATTCTTTTGTACTAAATAAATAGCTGCTCTTAACCTAAACTGGAGCAAATATTTTTCTTCTTCTGTAATTTTTGGAAATCCATGAGTTTCTAGAGCTTCTAACATAGACAAGGCTTGTTCTTTTTCTATATCTTGTGACCATTTATTCGCAATTCGCTCAATGAATTCTATCCATTTCCCTTTTCTTGATGGAGAGACAATACTCATGAAATGAGCGTCTTTATAAGTCCATATTAACCAATCAATTTGATTTTCTTCAAAAAGATCAATTGTGTCTTCTGTCAATTCTAAAATTGTTTTTAATTCACCACAGTCTTTTCCATACCCAAATTCTCCACAAAAAAATGGACATTTAATTTTTTCTTTTGCTTCAAGCAAACGCAAAAGCCCATCACGAATTTTATCTTTTCGTTGACTCCTTGTATTTGTTTCTTTTAAAATATTCGTATACCATACCGTCGGATAGTAGTGAAAACTCACTGCCACTTGATCCCAATCTTCTATCTCAAGTCCACTAAAATCCATTGAAAAATGATCGCCTTCAAGAACGATAATATGATTTTTATCCACCTCACGAATTGCTTGTATCGTTTTTTTATAAAACTTATTTAATGCATTCCATTGTGCCATTGCCGGTTCATTTAATAAATCATATCCAAATAAGAATGGCTCCTCAGAATATCGATTCGCAATTTTTTTCCAAAGCATTGTCATTTTATTGCGAAAAACTTCGTATTCCCAAAATAATGGAATTCCATAACCATTATCTGAATGCCAATCCGGATTTTGTCCTCCTCTTGTTGTGTGTAGGTCTAACATTATAAATATTTCATATTTTGTTGCTAACTCCATCAAACGATCAATGTACTTAAATGCCTCATATTTAAACCTATTTTCGTCATTATCATCTAAAAATAACCGATAGTTAAATGGAATTCGCAAAAAATTTACTCCCATCTTTTTTAAAAACTGAAAATCATCATCTTGTACGAATTCTTCGTAAAATTTATCAAAAAATCGTCTTTGAATCGTATCCCCGTATACTTCTTGAATACTTCGTTTTATCATATGTTCTGCTGATGGGATTCCTATCATAAAATGTTCTAAGTTTAACCATGATCCAATCCCAAAGCCTCTTAAGCGAATCGGCTCATCTTTGTAAATAAAACTTCCTGCTTTTGTTTCAATAAAATCCATTTTTTTCTCTCCCTTTATCCTTTTATACCTGAAAAAGCTAGTCCTTGAACAATATATTTTTGTGCCACAATATAAATCAAAACAATGGGAATCATCGAGCAAACCGTTCCAGCCATGATTAAGTTGTATTCTGTATTATATATGGATCTAAAAGCTGCTAATCCTATTTGAATTGTTTTCAAATGATCTGAATCCAAATAAATCATTGGAGCTAAATAGTCATTCCACATAAAATTGAATGTAAAAACCGTGAGTGTTGCGAGACCGGGTTTACATAATGGTAAAATGATTCGTGCAAAAATTTGAAATTCTCCACATCCGTCTATTCTCGCAGATTCAGATAATTCTTTAGAGATTCCTAACATAAACTGTCTCATCAGAAAGACTCCAAACGCATTAAATAATTGGATAAATATCAAAGATAAATGTGTGTTATATAATCCCATATTTTTTATGATAATAAATTGCGGTATCATGATGGCGTGCCAAGGTATCATTAACGTTGATAAATAACTTAAAAACAGTTTATCTCTTCCTGGATATTCCATTTTCGAAAAAGAGTATGCCGCAAGAGAACACGTTAACAGTTGACCGAGTGTCACAATAACTGATAGTTTAATTGTGTTGATATAATATGTTAAAAACGGTACCTTTGTCCATACTTCAACATAATTTTGAACCCTCATATCTTTTGGAATCCAATGAATAGGAAACTCAAAAATATCTTTATTGAACTTAAACGAAGCTGATAACGTCCATACAAAGGGTAACATCATTGTTAGTCCAGCGACTAACAAAAAACAAAACAAAATAATTTTCCCGATTTTTTTTTTAGTATTACTATTCATTATATACCTCCATTATTGCATGTAATTAACCCATTTTTTTTGTCCTCTAAATTGTATTAATGTTACAACTAAAATAATTAAAAACAAAAAATATGCCATCGCTGAAGCATAACCATATCTCATATAGTTAAATCCTTCTTGATAAATTCGATATACAAGAACATTTGTTGCTCTTCCAGGCCCACCTTTCGTCATGACATTAATCAAATCAAACACTTGAAAAGAACTAATAATTGTCAAAATAGTGACCATAAATGTAATCGGAGACAACATCGGCAATGTAATCTTAAAAAACTTAACAAAATTATTAGCACCATCAATATCTGCCGCTTCATATAATTGTTTTGGAATTGATTGAAGACCAGCAAGAACCATCACCATATAGTATCCTACTTGTTTCCATATAGCCACAATCATCACGGATAATAACGCAGTGTCTGTCGATGCAAGCCAAAGCGGTGGAGTTTCTATACCTATAAATTGTAAGAAACCATTGATTGGACCTCTTGACGGATTAAATAAAACTGCCCAAACAATCCCTACTGCCACCATTGAACTAATTGACGGAAAAAAGAAAAATGTTTTAAATATTTGATATCCCTTTATTTTTGAATTTAAAGCCACTGCTAATAGTATTGCTAATATAACCGTCCCGGGAACAGTTACTAATGTATAATAAAAATTATTTTTTAGAGAAACAATAAAATATTCATCTCTAAAAAGGTTCATATAATTATCTAAACCTACAAAGTTTAATTGTTTAAATCCATCATAATCTGTTAAAGAAATTCCCGCTCCCATAAATATGGGTATTAGCATAAAAAAGAAAAATCCCATAAAATTAGGAAGTAAAAACAGATATCCTTTACTATATTTTTTTATTTTTTTCCACTTCATATAATTCTCCTTTATATGCGTACAGGAAAGTCTTCAACTTATGACTTTCCTGTACACTTATTTTAGTATTTATCTAATATACTCTTGCGTTGCGCTTCAAATGCCTCTATTGTTTCTTCAATCGTTTTTTCACCAATTAAATATAACTCTGCATGCTCATTAAATGCTGTTAAAACTTCATCATAGCCTCGTGTGTTTGGTTGTTCCAATATCTTGTTTGCTTCAAAGAAATAGGATGCACTATCTTTCCCAACATATTCAGTATAAGCTTCTTTTGTTGCTTCACCTGAATATGCATGTATCATTCCGTGATTTGAATAAACTACTGCGCCTTCTTCACCACAAAGGTATGCCAAGAAATCATAAGCTTCTTCAGGATATTCCGTTGTCGACGTGATTCCTGCAAACTGGAACTGTCCCCAAGTAGTGCCTGCTTCAACTCCTTCAGATACAGGCATTGGTGCAATTTGCCAATTAAAATCAATTTCTCCGTTTTCTTCGTCTTCTTTTAGCATCTGCACGCACCATTCACCATTGGGTAACATTGCAGCTCGTTCACTTTCAAACTCACCAATATAATCAGGATTTGTTGCCACAATTTCTGCATAGCTCATATGTGATTGATCTACATTATAGAATCGATTTAATAGCTGAAGGGATTCTGCTAACATCGAAGTTTCTTCATCATCAACATATTTACCCGCTTGGATAGAGGCAAATGGAAAAATCCAAGGCACCCAATATCCGCCATATTGACCTGTTTTATCCATTAGTTCAACAGCAAGATCACCATATTCGTCCCACGTTAATTGTTCCGGATAAGGTATTCCTACTTCATCAAACATATCTGCATTATAAAACAGCGCCCAACAAGTACTTCTCGTAGGAAGTGCATAACGTTGTCCATTAGTATGGCTTTCATTCCACATTTCACCATAAAGTTTTGTATCAATATCGCTGCTTTCAATCATCTCTGTAATATCTAATAACGCTCCTGAATTTGCATATGTTGTTACTTGAGCCATCCCTCGAATATCTACAATATCTACATCTGAGTCCGCTGCTAATAAAACTTTTAACTTGTCATCATATTCATCATTCGGTATTGCCGTTAATTGAACTTCTACACGATCTTGTGATTCATTGTATTGTTGCACCACATCACTAATATATGCTTCTTCATCTTGCCAAATATAAAATGTTAATTGCACTTTCTCTTCACTTGATTCGTTCGAATCCATGTTGTTACTATTTTGCTCAACACCACCAGTTGAACTATTCGCTGACTCATCTACTCCAGATTGCCCGCATCCATTTAACGTAGTTATTATTAGTGACAAACATACTATAATACTAATTACTTTTTTCTTGATCATTGTTGACCTCCCTTTTAGATATGTTAATCATTGACAATTAAATTGTAATTGTTTAATCCCTACCTGAATAGGCCGAAAAAAAACACCAAATCTCATTTTTTGAGATATGGTGTATGATAAATCAACCCTAATTATAATTCTTAATTATTTTTTCACGTTCTATGATAAATTGATCAAATACATCATCAACCGATACTTCTTTTTCAAAATATCTATCGCTGAGTTCCAAAAATTTTTCAGTTAAATCAGAGTATGCTCCATAAACTGGCTGTTCTTGAACTCGTTTAGCATCAAAAAAAACAACTATATTTTTACTTCCTGTCTTCAATCGATATAAATCTTGAATTGACTCATTCGTATATGCGCTTAGCATTCCATATTTTGCCAACGTTTCTGCGCCTTCTTTTCCGCATAAATACTTTAAAAAAATAAAAGCCTCTTCTTTATTTATACAGCGATTCGCTATGCCTGCAAACTGATATTGCCCCCACGTTGTATTATCCTCTTGACCTTCAGGTATAGGCATTGGAGCCAAATCCCAATCTATTGAAGATTCACCTTGTGTTTCGTTTTCAATAATCATACCTACAAACCATTCACCTTGAGGCATCATTGCAATAGTGCCTTCTTCAAAATTGTTCAGCCAATCTTGTTCCCGAAAACGAATTTCCTCAAAAGTCATATGACTCTTATCTTCATACATAAGTTTATATAGAAACTCTAATGAATCTTTTGTGTATTGAAGATCATCATCATACAAATAATTCGATTGCTGTATACCCATAAAATTATAGATCCAATCAATCCAATAACCACCCCAGAATTCTCCATTTGATTCTTCAGTAATTCTTTGTGCTAAATCCCTATACTCTTCCCATGTCATTTTTGTTGGATAGGGTAAATTTAGTCGGTCAAAGATTTCTTTATTATAGACTAATACCCAACACGTACTCCTTGTCGGAAGGCCATAGTAGCGTCCATTAATTGAAACGTTATTATACATATTACCATAAGCAGTTACATCAATATTTGAATTTTGAATTTTTTCAGTTATGTCGTATAAGTAACCCTTTTCTTTATATTGGACCATTTTTGAAATTCCTCTTGCTCCAATAACATCAATCTTTTCATCTGTTTTTAGCTTGTCTAGAATCTCATTCTCATATTCATCGGTATCTAAGAGATGCACATTCACCTTTATATTATGGTGTAGCTGATTGAATTCTTCAACAATTGCATTAATATAAAATGCTTCATCTCCCCATGTATAGTAATCAATTGTAACTAGTTGTTCGTTGGCTTCAAAAACCTGTTGTGTCGAACCTCCTTCTTTTCCGACTTGTTTTGTCATGAAAAAAGCTCCAAATAGGATACTCGCTATTAATAGAAACAAAGCACTTAAAACAATAACTATTTGTATTTTTTCTTTTCCAATATTCATCTTTTTAACATATCACATTTGCCGGTCTTTGACTAGGCTGATTTTTTTTCAACCCTATTAAGCTTGAAAAGCTAAGGTCTCCATGTCATAATATCAATATCACTTATCTTGAGAGGATTATCTATGTTTTATTTTACATTTGTTTTTTTAATAATCTCTTTATTTTTAATTCAAAAAGAACGACCTATTATTTCAGTAAAGTACCTTATATTTTCACTTACTTCTTATACGGTAGCGCTTTTTTCCATGATGTTCTATTTGTCAAAAGATACCTATTATTACAATACTGTGTATAATTATTTCTCAATACCTTCCAGCGTCTGGAAGTTTATGATGTTCACTCCGATTAACCGAACGATTATACTTAATCTTCTTAATGCCTCTTGCTTATTAACGTTGTTTTTCAGCTTATGCTTTTCTTTGACTTTTTATGCTCACCATTCGTACTCAAAAATATTTCTGGTTAAAAAAATTGTATTTTTTCTTCTTGTAATTGAATTTATCATATATAACCCTGTCGTTCACCGTTGGTTTTACCTTGCCACTATTCAAACATATTTTTCTTACTCCCAGTTTAATACATTACAATCAATGGTTAACAATATAACCACCTTACTAAATATTTTAATTATTATTTTGAGTATCTTCATTCTATTCTATAGTTATTTTGTTGCTTCGCCTTTACGTATTATACGAATAAATTTACTGAGTGTTTTCGTTTGCTATACTTTAATAATGATATCGTATGTTTTCATTTTTATTCGATTTCCAATGAATCTCATCAAAGTATCACAGATTGCCAATACGACAACTTTTCTAACAATGCCATTAAATCAAAACACACTCATTTACAATTTATTCCCCTACTATTTGATTTTTTCATTATCCTTAATTGGATATACATTATATCGAACGACACTAATCAATCGCAATATTTCCAAACAAACTTTTTCATTATCAAAAGAAATCGCAGCCTCGGATACAACGTCAAAAGTTTTTTGTCATTATATGAAAAACGAGCTATTAGCGATCCAATCTGAACTCGAAACAATTGATATCACTTCCAAAAGCACACTTGAAAATGTCATTCAACGTTGTAACTACTTATATGAACGATTAGATGATGTCCACAGAAAAACAAAATCTTCTGAACTCAATTTAACTGAGATTGAGCTGAATAAATATTTGAGCCTATGTCTTTCCCATTTAAGTTATGAAACTCAAAATATTTCTGTTTCCGTTTTAAGCGATACACCAAAAATATATGTTCTTATTGATACAATGTACTTTGAACAAGCTTTACACAATATTTTTTCAAATGCTATAGAGTCAATGGCTACAGTTCCTGATGAACACAAAAAACTTATTATACGTTTAAGAGTTATCAATAATTGGGTTACTCTTCTTGTTCAAGATTGTGGTGTCGGAATTAGGCATGAGCATATGAACAAAGTTTTTACACCATTTTTTTCCACACAGCCTATTGCCAAGCATTGGGGTGTCGGCTTAACATTGACACACAAAATTATCATAGCACATGAGGGCCATATTGAAATTGAAAGTGAAAAAGGGATTGGCACTACCGTTAAAATTGTTCTCCCTAAACTATCGCACATACTAGAAAGGAATTAACTTATGCAAACACACACTACTTTTACTAATCCCGTCATTAAAGGCTTTAACCCTGATCCAAGCATTATTCGCGTTAACGATGATTATTTTTTATGTACTTCTAGTTTTGAGTTTTTTCCTGGTGTTCCGATATATCATAGTAAAAATCTAGTCAACTGGGAATTAATCAATTATTGTCTTACTTCAGAATCTCAGCTAGATTTAAATAATTGTCGTCATTCAGGCGGTATTTATGCACCAACACTTAGGTATCACAACGGAAAATTCTATATGATCACAACAAATGTCGGTTCCAAGAAAAGAAAAAATACAGGTAACTTTTTTGTGTATACAGATGACATTTATGGAAACTGGTCTGCTCCAACATTTATCGAGCACGAAGGTATTGATCCGTCTCTGTTTATTGATGATGACAACAAGGTCTATTTTTGTGGAACAGGGGATGATGATAAGGGTTCAGGAATAGTTCTTTTTGAAATCAATCTCGAAAACGGGAATATTCTTTCCGATAAAAAAGTTATTTCTCGCGGATGTGGAGGAAGAAACCCTGAAGCACCCCATATCTATAAAATAGATAATATGTATTATCTTTTGTTGGCCGAAGGTGGCACCGAATATGGACATATGATTACTATACAACGTTCCAAAAATATTTTGGGACCTTATGAACCTTGCCCACATAACCCTATAATTACCCACCGAGATAACTATTCTCATAATTTTCAATGTCTAGGACACGGCGATTTAATTCAAGATTCAAATGATTCGTGGTGGATGGTATTCTTAGGTATACGCACAACAACCGGTTTACTCCATCATCTTGGACGGGAAACTTTTTTGTCCCCTATTGTTTGGAAAAATGGTTGGCCTGAAAAAATTGATTCTGTCAACTCGAAAATAAATGCATTACTTCCGAATGAATTATTGACAGATGTCAGCGTATTTCATACAGATTTCACAGAAAGTAGTCTTCCTTTAGATTTTAACTGGATTCGAAATCCTGATTCAAGCGCTTACATCTTAGATGCTAAAAGCCAGTGTCTTCATTTAGTCGGTAAATCATATGGTTTGACAGGGCATAGACTCTCACCTACATGGACCGGAATACGGCAAAAAGATTTCAATACGAGTACATCCACTTGTATACGTTTAAATATGGAGAATAAAACGGTTGCAGGTTTATCTGCATATTATATGGATACCCATCATTACGATTTACAAATTCATAAAATAGAGGGCGAATATTACATTGAATTAAAGAAGGTCATTTATGATCTCGAATCAATCGTCTTCTCTAAAGCTATCGCCGGAGAAAAAATCATTTTACGGATTCGATCTGACAAAGAATATTACTATTTCGATTATAGTATTAGCGATGAAACTTTTGAAAATATAGGAAAAGGATTAACTGCGGCTCTATCAACAGAGTCCAGTGAATACATGACTTTCACCGGTACTTATTTAGGTATATTTGCACAAAACGGTATAGCGTCCTTTGATTATTTTCATTATGAGTGGTAAGAAAGGAATTGGTTATATGGTTACTGTTATGGTCGTGGATGATATTATTCCAATCGCCAAAAAATACACTCATTTTTTAAAACAAGTAGAAAACTTTAAAGTTGTAGCAACTGTTCATAGTGGTTATGAAGCTGTAATGAATTGCGCTATCTATAAACCGGATATTATTCTGATGGATGTTGAGATGGAAACCCGAACAGCAGGTTTAGATGCTACCAAACATATTTTAGAAAAATTCCCAAATACAAAGATTATTATTCTAACCGTCTATGAAGATGATGAAACTGTTTTTAAGGCATTTCAACTTGGAGTTACCGATTATATTCTTAAAAATTCATCATCAAACGAGATGATTACATGTATTAATGATGCTTACAATAATCGATCTCCAATCCGACCTACTATTGCTCAAAAAATTCGTCGCGAATTTCAACGTGTTAAAAAAAGTGAAGGCAGCTTTTTATATTGTCTTCACTTGGTAACTCAGCTTACACAAACAGAATTGGATATACTGGACCTAATGAGCCAGGGTTATTCTCGAAAACAGATTTGCGAAATACGTTGTGTAGAACTATCAACCATTAAAACTCAAATAAGTAATATTCTAAAAAAATTTGATTGTAGTTCTATGGAAGAAGTAATTTCTCAAGTTAATGAACTTAATATCTTCGAATATATCCGTAACCTTCGTAACCAAAATGACTTTTAGCTATTCATATTCCATGACCAAGTATTCACAGACCTCGTGGCATCTTAGGGACATCTCTAAGGATTCCTTTGATGCTTCGGGGTGATCCACCCAGGTAAGAAACTGATCAATAAGATCTTCAAAGCCTCGTTTTATAAGCGTTGGTGTCCAATCATCAAAATCAATTATTTTTTTACTGTTGTCTGAGCAGACGGTCACATGATCCAAATCCATAATAATATGTTTAATATTATCTGTCATATAATCAATTCTTTCCTCTTTTGCTCCCGACATTCTGTTCATACTTCCAAATGCCGTAGCTCCCTCACCTTGCAATATAAGGGCAATACTATGAAGCTTTCCGTCTATAATTCGTCCGTTATAGTCAAATTCTTTTTCTTGATTTCGAAACAGGTACAAAAGGGTATCAATAACATGAATAAAATCATCGTAAATAAACTGACGGACATCACCCGGATGATTATACCGGTTTTTTTGTATAATGAGCATCTCCGGTTTCTGAAGATTCATTAGCTCCTTCACTCGAGGACTATATCTTCGATTAAAACCTACCATTAAAACTAAATTTTTCTCTTTCGCCAATTCATATACTTCCATAGTTTCTTCTAAGTACCATGATATAGGTTTATCCACAAACACATGGATATTATGATTAAGAAAAAACTTTATAATTTCATAGTGACTGGATGTTGCTGTATGAATAAATACGGCATTAACAGAGTGCTTCAATAGATCCTTATAATCATAACACCATGCATTAATCCTATATTTTTGAGCCACTTCTTCAACCACATGTTGGGTACGACTGCAAAGCACCAACTCATGATTCTTCGTTGTAATGACAGGTAAATATGCCTTCCTAGCAATATCACCTAATCCAATTATGCCTATCTTCATCTATTCACCTCTTTCTCAATACATCAATGCTAATTCAGCCATTTTTACTGCACTTGATAAGGAACCGGTCCCGGCAATAAAGCCACCCGGATGAACAAAAATTGCATCGTCGATATCAAGGAGTTCATTAATAACTTGAGGGGCCTTCCCCGCCCATTCTCTTGGAAATTCTTTTATTGATTCTCTTGAGTCTCGCTCTGAGACCGCCTGAACTCTATATCCGTTAACAAGATCCTTAAATATAACATAAACGATACTTCCGTCTTCATCATAATTTCTTAGATGCCTCTTCCATGGGCAAAATTTTTCAAGGATAAGAATATTATCGATTTCTCTCTGATCAAAAGAGTCTTTTACTATTTTCTCAGCTTCAATTGCGGCAATAGCCCCATTTATAGCATTTAAAAGAATTGGGGTACAAAATTCAATAGCTTTGTTAAATTGCTCATCAGCATCTAAATCTGTATTCCAATTCGGATTAAATCCTTTGACGAATTGGTTTAAGGTTGGCATATGCACCTCATCTTTTTCAATAAAATAACCATTATCAACGGCATCTATGCTCTCTATGACGAATTTATCTACACTGTAAAAAACTTCCTCTACCTGCTCTTTGGAAAAAGATGGTTTGTATTTCCAGATGAGATTTTGACCAAATGCTCTCCAAATCAAACCACATGCTGCATAAGGCACACCATTATCTCTATATTCCTTGTAGTCATTGTGATGGTCAAACTCGCCTCCACCAACATCAAAGACAATATCTGCTTTGTCAAAGTCTTCTTCATTACGACTCCTAAGTATTTCAACTTCATCATAATATTGCTTAAGTATAGCTGATGCCATTACTTCATCAGCATGAAAAAATCCACTATGTGTAACCGCCAAAACTTTTGTTCTTGTCATTGAAATTCCTTCCATGTCTAAAAAAATTCTATCTCTGCTATTATGACATAATTTTATAGAAAAAACTAGCACCAAGTCACTTGACTTTACCATTGATATAAAATAAAATAGACTAATTATGTTTTGAAAGGTTGTTGATTATGCATTCTTGGTTAGTTTTAGCCTTAGTTTCAGGTATTGTTCTAGGTTTTTTTGATATTTTTAGAAAAATGGCGACACAAAAAGTTTCTCTTATAAATGTTTTAGCTTTCTATTCAATGTTTAGTTTTTTATTGTTAGCTTATGACTATAAAAACGCTTTAAATATGGACTTTAGTATTTTTCCTATGATCTTTTTAAAAGCCGTTATTATATATTTTTGTTGGATCTTAGGGTTTCTTGCTTTTAAACACTTACCCATAAGCATCGTAAGCCCTCTAAAAACCTTAACTCCACTTTTTACGATTATTTTTGGCATCACTTTACTTGGCGAATCCCTGAGTTTACTGCAAGGCATAGGTTTTATCATTATAATTGCCGCTTATTATATGCTGGGAAAAAATGGAAAAAACGAAATAAAAGGCTTTCTAAAAAATAAATATCTATACCTAATGGTTCTAAGTGCATTTTTAAGCTCTCTTAGTGGTTTAATTGATAAAATTGCACTTAAAACGATAAATTCCGGTCAAATGCAATTTTGGTTCATGTTTTTACTCATGATTTTCTATACAACGACTTTTTTTGTAACCAGCTATAGAGAACATAAACGGATTGTTATCGGCTTTGATTATACTATTTTACTCACGAGTTTAGCTATTGTTCTGTCCGATCGACTTTACTTTATTGCAGTAGCGATGCCGACTAGCCAAATATCTGTCATTATGCCCATACGTTTTATCTCTGTTTTTATCTCGGTCATCCTTGGAGGCATTATCTTCAAAGAACAAAACCTAGGCGGAAAAATGCTTGGGATTTGTAATATGCTAATCGGTGTTTTATTGATTTTTCTAGGCTAGTTATAACCAGCTCTTCCATACATCCGGCACGTAACCCACGGTTGCTTTTTTGCCAAAGCGAACTATTGGGGTTTTATATAACTTGGGGTTATATATTAACTTTTCTTCTTTTTGCTCTTCGACTAGATAGTGAATCATTGCATAGTCTTTTGACTTTTCGTCGATAAGTTCTTCTAGATCTCCAACGGCTCTTAGGACTGAATGAAGTTCACCATGGCTTAGACCTTTATCTAATATGTCCACTCTTTGATAGGAAATACCGCGTTCTTTAAAGTAGCGTTCCGCTTTTTTTGTGTCGAAACACTTCTTTTTACCAAATATTTGAATTGCCATTCTTGCACCTCCTAATTAACAGATTTCCTTAACACGTCCAACAATACCACCTTCTAGCATGACTTTGATGCCATGTGGATGGTTTGCCGAATTCGTTAGTATCTTCATCACAGTTCCTTCTGTCAATTCACCACTTCTTTGGTGATGCTTTTGTACAACTTTCACTTTACTTGCGACCCTTACGTCACTTCTTTTTCTTCCGTCCATCTCTATCACTCTTTCATAAAAAACTTAATATTCAACATTAACTAAAGTAAGGGCACTTGCCATCGCTTTGTGACCGACATCTTTATTATTCATAGATTTAAAGGCACGTTTGATTGTCTCTTCATGACGTGTCCCAAGACCTATCTGAATCAATGTTCCCACAATAATTCTTTCCATATTTAGTAAAAATCCATCGGCGGTCATGGTAACAATGATTTCTTCATCTGTTTCAATAAGTTCAAGAGATGTGATTGTTTTGACTGAACTTTTTACTTTTGACTTGGTGCAAAAAGCGGCAAATTCATGCTCTCCGAGGAATAGTTCTGCAGCGTCTCTCATCTTATCAACATCTAATACGCTATCCATACGATTCACGTACTGACGGTCAAATAAAGGGCGTGTTGGTGCGTCATTTTTCCATAAACGGTATTCATATGTCAGTTCTTTCACATTATATCGACTATGGAATCGATCTTCGACCACTTCAACTGAATACGTGATAATATCATCCGGTAAGAATTCTTCAAAGTAGTCACGAATATCCTTTACATCTTCTTTTTTATCCGGTACTTTGAAATTCACCACTTGGTAGGTTGCACTAACGCCGGCATCTGTGTTTACAGCACTTACTACTTCAATCTCTTCTCCATATTTCTTTTCAAGAATCGCCTCTAGTTTACCTTGAATCGTTTTATCTTCATTGCTTTTCGTTTTTCGATAGCCCTTATAACGTCGTCCGTCATAACCAATCGTCATTTTATAATTGATCATATTTACCTTCTTTCTGTCAACAATTTTAACTGTACTATATCATTTATATGAAAAAAAGTACACATGATTTAACATCAATCATCTTATCATTTTTATGATGTGATGGCCAATATGTTCAAGCGGTGCTTGTTTTGTGATTCCATTTAATTCGTATGCTGCTTTTGGCATACCATATACAATCGATGTTTTTTCGTCTTGTCCTAGTGTAATTGCACCTTTTCGCTTCATCATAACAATTCCTTTTGCACCATCATAGCCCATTCCTGTTAAAATCACACCAAGCGCCTTGTCTTCGGCAGCTTCCGCAACTGAATAAAACAAGACATCTACAGATGGACAATGGCCACTGACTTTTTCTCCCTGAAACACCTTTAAAAAATAACCTTTGCTACATTTTTTTACTTGAATATGTTGATCTCCAGGAGCTATATATATATGATCGCTTTCAATCACATCTCCATTTTTAGCTTCTTTTACTGTGAAATGCGTTTGATTATTTAAACGCTCTGCAAACATGCGAGAAAAAACAGGTGGAATGTGTTGAACAATCACTATCCCAGGCAAACCTAAAGGTAATTGCTTTAGTACAGAAAAAATTGCTTCTGTTCCACCCGTTGATGCACCTATGGCAATTAACTCATGCTTAATTATTTTTTGTGCAACCTTTATTTCCTTTTTTGGGTTTTCAGGAATAAGGACATTTGCTTTTGCTCCCGCTTTTATCTTGTTAATCAAATCAAGTATGAATTTTTTTACATCTTCCGGTGAGGATGCTAATGGTTTTAATACAAAATCAACTGCTCCTGCATTCATCGCATCAAAGACTCGATTATTAATTGAACTTACTATAATAACAGGTATCGGATATTGAGGCATCAATCTTCGAACAAACTCAATTCCATCCATTTTGGGCATTTCAATATCACATGTTATTACATCCGGTTCATACTTTAATATTTTATCTCTAGCTTCAAAAGGGTCTGCCGCCGTTGCAATAACTTCGATATTACTATCGGCTTGGATTCCTTTCGTTAATATTTGCCTAAATACAGCACTATCATCAACTACTAATACTCTTATACTCATACACTTCTCCCACCTATATTTTTCTATACACTGAAGGTTTTATATATTTAAATTTTGTTCTTTCTTTATTGATTGATTCAGAATGTCCTATAAAAAGATATCCGCCATACTCCAAGTGATTATATAATTTATTAATCAGTTGCTCTTTGGTTTCATTATCAAAATAAATCATTACATTACGACAAAAAATCACATGAAATTTCTTTTTAAATGGAAATGTCGGTTCTAAAAGATTAAATCTGCGATATACAACTTCTTTTCTCAACGAACTTTTTACTTGATACGAATCCGATGATATTTTATCAAAGTAATTTAATGTCCATGTTTTTGGTAATGATTTAATTTTATCAGAAGCATATATCCCTTTTTCCGCTTGATTCAATACATTCAATGATAAATCTGTTGCCAAAAGTTTTTTGTCCCATTTTTCATGCTTTTTTTTAAAGTAATCTTCTAAAATCATTGCTAATGTATAGGGTTCTTCTCCTGTTGAACTCGCTGCACACCAAATTCTCAAATCCTTGTTATTATTATTTTTTTCCCAAAACGGCAATACCGATTCGGAAAAATAAGAAAAATGATCGGATTCTCTCATAAAATACGTATGATTTGTTGTGATTTTGTCAATTAAACCACTTATTTTTTTTCCGTCTTGATCGTCTTGTAAGTACTTATAATATGTCATGAAATTTTCCATGTTTAACTCAGATAATATATGGCTCAATCGACTAACAAGTAAAGTCTTTTTTTCGTTTTTTAAATGTATTCCACTATTTTCTTTAATAAACTCTGCTAATAATTTAAATTCTACATCTGTAATTTTTATCATTTTCATCACCTAATTTATTATATAACGGAAGAAATGCTTTGCATTTCTTCCGTTAACAATTTAATATTTTTCAAATTCAGAATCACTCAACGATATTTTTTTTGCTTTTTTCTTTTCATTTATACTTTGTTTTTGATTTTGATTTTGCATGCTTTCAAGCATCTTTAAAACTTCTGGGTTTATTGTCTCTTGCTTTATTTTATCCTTATTGGCTCTACGTAACTTAAATGTTGAAACTTGTGTTTTAAGCATATCTGCTTGACCTGATAGTTCCTCGCTGGCCGCTGCAGTTTCTTCTGCCGTTGCGCTTGTTGTTTGAACAACATCCGATATTTGCATAATGCCTTGATTTATTTGTTCAACCGCCGATGATTGTTCTAAAGAAGCAGAAGCAATTTCTCCTACTAGGGATGTTGCCTGTGAAACACCTTCTACAATTTTATTTAACGCTTGTGCTGTTTCATTAGCAATTTTTGTTCCACCTTCAACCTTATTTATAGATCCTTCAATCATATCTGTTGTTTCTTTAGCTGCTCTTGCTGATCTTGCTGCTAGGTTTCTTACTTCTTCAGCGACAACTGCAAAACCTTTACCATGTTGACCTGCCCTCGCGGCTTCCACTGCAGCATTTAATGCAAGTATATTTGTTTGAAAGGCAATATCATCAATCACTTTTATGATTTTACTAATACTATTTGATGAATCATTGATTTCAGTCATTGCCTGTAACATATCCGTCATTTGCATATTCCCTTGTTCAGCATATTTTTGTGCTGAAGTAGCCATTTCTTCTGCTTTTTCAGCATTGGATGCATTTTGTCTTGTTTGAGAAGCAATCTCTTCTATAGATGCCGTAAGTTCTTCAATCGAGCTCGCTTGTTCAGTGGCTCCTTGAGACAACGACATACTTGAATCAGATACTTGCGTTGAGCCAACTGCAACTTGTTCTGAAGCCAAGTTGATATTTGTCATTACATCATTTATATTTTCAACCATTTTTCTAAATGCGTTAGCCAACATTCCAACTTCATCTTTTGCATCAAGATTGATATCAACGTCTAAATTACCATCTGCTATTTCATTGGCCGATTTAACCATTTCATTAAGGGGTTTACTAATAATTCGTGCAATGATTATTCCAAGTCCAACTGCTAATATAATGGCAATGATAATCAAAATGGTCATTGATACAATCGAGGCTTGAGCTATCCTAGTGTTTTCTTGCGCTCTTTCCTCTGCATCATGCACTTTCATACTAACTAATAAATCTATTGCATCACTTTCAGCAGTTGCAGCAATACGCATATCACCTCTAAGAAAATTATATGCTTCATCATCATTATTTTGAATGCAAATATCGTAAAATTCCGGAATCATTTCTCCAAAATTTTGTCGTGTTTCCATAAAGTTTTCAAATGCAATATCCATTTCTTCTGATAATGATTTTTCTTCAAATGATACTGATAGCGCATCTAACTGAGTAATCATTATTGCTATTTCATCATATATCGCATTAATTTCTCCAATATCATCCTCTAATATCATATTTCTTAAATTAACACGTATTCTTTGAAACAATTTAGCCATTTCTGCCGCTTCTGCAATTGGCACAGTCATATTCGTATAGATAATATCTCCATTTTCATCGATCGTATTAATGTTATTAATACCGATTATACCAACTATCCCTGTTATTATTGCAACAATAACAAATGCAATAATCAATTTTGCTGTAATTTTCATATTCAAAAACCATTTCATTATACTATTCTCCTATTCATTACTTCCCTTGATTTCATCAATTTCGTTGTCATTCAGTAATTTTTCGCAATCTAAAATTAGTGTTACATGTTCTTCACTTTTTCCAACACTTTTGATATATTTCCTACCTGATGTATTTAAATTTGGTGGTGGAACTATATTATCTTCATTAATATTAAGAACTTCCGATACTGCATCAACAATAATACCAATTGATAACTCATGAACATCAATTACAATGATACATGTTCGGTCATTATATACTTTTGTTTCCTTTTTGAATTTAATACGGGCGTCCATAACGGGAATAATTTTTCCTCGTAAATTGATAATACCTTTTATAAATTCCGGGAGTTCCGGAACAACAGTAATTGGTTGAATACCAACGATTTCAGTCACATACATGATATCAATGCCATAGTATTCTTCCCCTAGTGTAAATGTTAAAAATTTACCTTTTTGCGTATCTTCCAAAGCTTCTAATTCAGTATTCATTCCTTCATTCATGTTTTCACCTCTTTATGCTTATAGTTTTTCACTCACATTAGATAAATTATTGAATTCACCGACATCTAAAATAAGACTAATACTTCCATCACCTAATAATGTACATCCTCCTAACCCCTTTATTTGTTTAGACTTTTTAATATATTCCGGCAACCCCTTAACAACGACTTGTTGCTGACCCAATAATTCATCTGCAAAAACACAACAACTTTTTTCACCTTCTTCAACCATGATAAGAATACCTGACTCAACCTCCATGATTTCTGTAGAAATTGAATAGAATTGATGAAGTCTTATAATCGGATAACACCGTCCTCTGACCATGATCATCTCTTGACCCTCTGTATCTTTTATAATTTCTTTGTTTTTAGGTCTAAATGATTCTTTTATATTAACGATTGGCAATGTGAATCTTGAGTTACCAACTTTAATATTCATTCCTTCAATAATAGCTAAAGTTAAAGGAATTTTTAGTATGATTGACATCCCTTGCTTTGGAATACTATCGACAATAACTGTTCCTCCAATGCTACTGATATTTTTTGCAACCACGTCCATTCCAACACCTCTCCCGGAAAATTCAGTTACTTCCTCTTTAGTTGAAAACCCTGGTTGTAAAATCAAATTATATACATCTCGATCTGACATCTCGTCAAGCGAAGAATTTATAAGCCCATTTTTAATCGCTTTGTCATATAGCTTTTTTTTGTTAAGTCCTTTTCCGTCATCCTTAATAATAATCTGTACATCACTGCCAGAATTTTTTGCTTCTAATCGAATTGTGCCTTGAGTACTTTTCCCATTTTTAGAGCGTTCCTCTTTGTCTTCAATACCATGATCAATTGAATTTCTTATGATGTGCATTAAAGGATCTGCTATTTTTTCTATAATGTTTTTATCAACTTCTGTTTCTTCTCCTAAAACTACAAGTTCAATATCTTTACCTAATCTTCTTGTCATATCTCGAACAATACGGTGCATTTTCATAAACGTCGTTGATAAGGGAACCATTCGAATGGCCATAACCATATCTTGTAATTCACCTGTTATTTTGTGGAGTTGTCTTGAAGCTTTTTCAAAACTTTCGATTTCTAATTGCGTTAATTCCGGATTTTGGGTTACCATTGCTTCAGCAATCACAAGTTCACCAACCATATCCATAAGTTTATCTAATTTATCCACTTGGACACTTATAATACTTTGTTGCGAATTAATAGGTGTTTTAGGTATTTTTATTTCATCTGCCATTTCGATTGATTTTTCGATTGATTTTTCAATTGATTCAAATGAATTATAGTCGTTTAGATCAATCGTTTCAAAATTTAATCTTTCAAGAAAAATTGTATTTTCTAAATATTTTTTTATTACCTCCTCATTCTCTACCGTTTTAACTACTAAAAAAAATCCATTCGATTGAATAATCGATACACAATTATCGTTCTCAATAATATCTTTGGGTTCATAAACAACTTCTTCAACCAAATCTGTTATATTATGAATAACTGTATACGCGCGGATATTTTCCATCTCCGCATCTTTTTTAAACCATATTCTAGCTTTATAATAATTGTAATCGCTTTCATTATAATTTGATTCCGCATAATTTTTTTGATGCTTATCTTCAACAATTTTTTCAACACCCTTATCTTTTGTCTTTATTACTTCTAGATAATCCGTAACTTTTTGTAACAGTGTCGCGTTTTCTCCATCCGGAGGATCACCTTCTTTTATTTTCATTAACTCAATCTTAAAATAATCCATACTCTCTAAAATAATATCAATTAAAATTGTAAAATCATATTGGACCGTTTTATCTTCACGAATAATATAAAATATGTCTTCTAATCGATGGGCAAGTGTACTCATCTCGTTAAACATCATCATGGCAGAAGAGCCTTTGATTGTATGCATAAATCTAAATATCTCATTAATCGCCTCTTCATTAAATGTGCCTGATTTTTCGTTTGCTATCACAAGCTGTTCTAAATTTTCTGTGATTTGCGATGTTTCGTACACAAAAGCTTCTATCATTGGTTCATCAATAAATGAGCTAGACATATTCCCCTCCTCTTAACTATCCTGTCACTTTATTCAATACTTCAACTAGTTTTTCTTTGTTAAATGGTTTTACAACGAATGATTCTGCACCATTCATGACAGATTCCCGAATTAAAAATTCTTGTCCCATTGCTGATATCATAACCACTTTAACATTTTTATCAATCGCCTTTATTGCTTTTAACGCTTCAATTCCTGTCATTTTTGGCATTGTAATATCCATAGTAATGACGTCCGGCTTATATTTTTTGTATAATTCCACCGCTTGTTCTCCATCTTCAGCTTCCGCAACAATCTCATAGTCATGATCTCCTAACATTCTTTTAATTGAAACTCGCATAAAAGCTGCATCATCAACAATCATTAGTTTTTTCATTTTATTACCTCATTTTCTTTTTTAATATATTTATAGTGATTTTAAAAACAAAATTCGTATACCGTGCCATTTTCAATGTGCTCAAGTTGCGATATTGCTTTGAAGTATTCTAAATATAGATGGTCTGAATCCACTAACTCTTTTATCTTATTTGAATCCATAATAAATTTTATCGTTTTAAAAAACACATTGTCTTTCATTTGAAACCATTTATATTGGTACATCTCCATAGAATCCAAAAAATTCATGTATTCTTCATCATTTTTACATGGAAGAAAGACCATTATTTGATTATTAGAATACTTGCAAGCTAAATCTAAGATATCCATCTGCGCTGACATAAATTGATAAAAAGACGTCGCATAATCATTCCTCCATAACACTCCAAAAAATTCTTGTATTATTTGTATATTTGCTAGTTCAATAAGTATCAGATAAGCTGTTTTTCCTTTATAGTATTTGGTTTTTATACAGTGCATCACTTCGTCATGAAATTCCTCCTTTTTTATCATGCTTTCTTCTCCGTCTAGCATTCGACTCATTTCATACTCTACTTTGAAATGCATAAATTCTGTTAAATCTTTAAGAAATAAAAAAAAATACCTATTATCATGAATGTCAACAGATGCTATTGATAGGTCAAACCACTTTATCTGTTTTTTTTCGTGTATAACATATTTACTATTTATGTGAATATTTCTTTTTTCTCCAAGTTTTGAAGAATCATGCTTAATATCCTCACACCCTAATATATGCTCTAAATATTTATCCACCTCAACATCATTTTCTTCAAAGACATCTTTAATATACTTATTCGTACTTATAATTTCTAATTCACTATTAAGAATTATTAACCCGATTGAATTCACGTTACTAAACTGTTTTAGAATCATAGAAGTCTCTGTATTCATCTTAACATCCTTTCTGTTACTCTACGAAACCATCTCTACCAACCGATGATACTCATAATCGTTAAAAAACTCATATTAAAGCAAAAAAAATCAACTTTAAAAAGCTTTTTAAAAGCTTGATAAAATTGATTCTACATTTCAGCTAAGGATTTATTCCCTTTTCCATATGTCCAACCAAATTAATTATACTATATTCCCCGTAAGTCATTCTCGTAATTGCAAATATTTTTTCTAAGTATACACGTATCTTGAAAATAATACAACACTTTTTTAATAAATTTATAATTATTCGGATATTTTCATTTTATATATAAAAACATCATTGTTAAAATCAGATTCCAATTTATAAAAAGTCAATGGATATTTATAGTTGAGTGAAGACAAAAAAGCTTTTTGAAAATTACACGAATCTCTTTCATAAAAATCACGAAAGATTTCAATGGCTTCTTCTCCAAAATTATTGATTAAATATTTTTCAAAATCAGAAACAACTCCTTGAATCACTACGTGCAACTCATTATCAAAATATTTAATATAAATGTTTCGCGGTCCTTTTCCATTAACGTTTTTCAGAAGATTTGTAAACGTCTTTAACAACTCGTTTTTTTCCTCTTGCGTAAAACGCATATTCAATCACCTTATTAATTTTATTTATTTCCTCATAATAAGGATAACACATATTGCTCTATAATGCAGTATCCTCAGCTACAATTTTTAAATATATAAGGTGAAGTGCGTCTATAATTCACATTAATCTTTATTATATACTTTTAATACATTATCCATTTTTGTTGACATATTCAAAAATAACATATCGACTAAAGTTAATGCAACCATAGCCTCAACCACAATAACTGCCCTAGGCACGATAATTGGATCATGTCGACCTTCAACATTAATCATGACATTTTCTCCGTTTTTATTAACTGCACGTTGCGTCATCTCAATTGAAGGAGTCGGTTTGATATATACTTTTAGGAATATGTCTGAACCATCGCTAATACCACCAATTATACCGCCTGCGTTGTTGCTTTCCTTAATTATACGACCATCCTCTTGATATTGATAAAAATCATTATTTTCTATCCCTGTTTTTGTAGCCACCTCTATGCCTGCACCGATTTCAATTGCCTTTACCGCACCAACAGACATAAGACCTTTTGCTAAATTAGCATCGAGCTTCTCAAACACCGGTTCTCCTAGGCCACTCGGCATTCCGCTAACGATACATTCAATGCTTCCTCCTGAAGAGTTGCCTTCCTCTTTGAGTTTTGTCAAATATTCTTCTGCCGATTTTACTGCTTCTACATCCGGCATACTAAGAAAATTATTCCAAATCTCCTGTTCCTTA
Organism: uncultured Eubacteriales bacterium; assembly: GCA_964627665.1. Taxonomy (GTDB): domain Bacteria; phylum Bacillota; class Clostridia; order Lachnospirales; family Vallitaleaceae; genus UBA1351. Next base: position 70,458 of record CAZVKG010000001.1, read on the forward strand.
AAATGATCTTTATTCACTTTAATTGGTCCAATTGAGGATGTATACCCCGTAATTTTGATACCAATTTCCGATAATATTTTCTTTGCAACCGCACCGGCGGCAACTCTAGCTGTCGTTTCTCGGCCGGATGAACGTCCACCACCTCGATAGTCTCTGAATCCATACTTTTGATCATAGGTATAATCCGTATGTCCGGGACGATAAATTTTTGATATTTCGGTGTAGTCATACGACCGTTGGTTCGTATTGCGAACAATCATAGCAATCGGAGTTCCAGTGGTTTTTCCCTCAAATATTCCTGAAAGAATTTCTACTTCATCCTTTTCTTTTCTGGGTGTTGAAAAAGGTGATTGTCCGGGTTTTCTTTTATCTAAGTCTTTTTGTATATCGTCCTCACTTAAACTGATTCCTGACGGACAACCATCAATGGTTACTCCTACTCCTTTACCATGAGATTCTCCCCATGTTGAAATTCTAAATATAGTTCCATACATTGATCCTGACATTGATGACCTCTTTCCTATAAATTTATACTTACTTTAGAAACCTCTTTCATATGCCTCCGGAATTCCGCCGATGGCTCCTGCTTGATGATACATCTTCAATGCAAAATACGGATCACGCAATAATAATCTTCCCATAGCCACTAAATCGCTTCGATTATTGTTCAAAATTTCCTCAATCATCTCAACGCTAGTTATTAAACCCACTGCCATTGTATCCACCTGACATTCATGTTTAACCTGATCAGCAAATCGTATCTGATATCCTGGGTAAGCTTTCATAGCAACCGGAGCCAAACCACCGGAACTGATATGAACGATATCTAGCTTTTCTTTTACTTGATTGATAATCCGTACCATCTCGTCTCCATCAATTCCACCCTCCACATAATCAGAAACTGATACTCTTAGGCCAAGGGCTACATGCTCCGGAATAGCGGATTTAACCTGATCAATAATCCACGTAAGAAGTCGACAACGGTTTTCTAGACTTCCGCCAAATTTATCTTTACGTTGGTTTGTAATTGGAGAGAGAAACTCATGATTCAAATAGCCATGAGCGCCATGAATCTCAATATATTCAAATCCTGCTTCTACCGCTCTCTTAGCTCCCTCGACAAAAGCCTGAACAACCTGATCAATATCTTTTTCATCCATAGCCTTCGGCATTCGGTAGTCATCACTAAACTTAAGCGCACTCGGTGCAATCGGTTCCGTCGCTCTAGCCTGGCTTTTTCTTCCGGCATGTGCAATCTGAATTCCCGGACAGGCACCATGCTTTTTGATTCTAGAACTAATCTCTCTAAGTCCTTCAATCTGTTCATCGGTCCAAATACCAAGGTCTCTATCGGATATTCTGCCATTTGGCATAACCGCTGTCGCCTCCACTATAATCAAGCCAATTCCACCGATGGCTCTGGTTTCATAGTGTGTGAAATGGAAGTCATTGGCTTTACCGTCATCCTTTGCCGAATACATACACATTGGGGGCATGACTAAGCGATTTTTTAATTCAACATTTCCAAGTTTGTATTTTTCTAATGCTTTCATTCGGTCTCCCTTATTTGCCTCTATTTCTAGATATATTTTTCCTATATTCTCTTGGGCTAATGCCTTTAAGTTTCTTGAATATTTTTGAATAGTAATTTGAATCAGAAAACCCTACCTTTCCAGCAATTTGAGAAATTGTAAATTCATAATCAGTTAAATAATCCATACTTTTCTCAATACGATATTCTTGCAAAAATTTGAATAATGAAACATTCATGTAACGTTTAAACAGCCTGCTGCATTCACTATTGCAAAGAGATATGAAATCTGAAATATCATTCAAAGATATTTTTTCTGCATGGTTCTTCTCTATGAAAGTCATTATGGAACGTATCCGCTCATAATTGAAAGTATCCATGGAATCATAAGAAAACCTCAAATAGTTTTCTGCAATTATTTTCCAAAAGCTTTGTAATTGTATGGATAATTCAAGTTCGTAAAAAGGTAGTTTCTGATTATACAAATCAATAATGGTATTTATAGTGGAAAAAACAGAATAATACCATTGATTTGATGCGTCGAACAATATAGCGGATAAATTCATATTACAAACAATGGGCTCGACATATTTTTTATATAATAGACTCTCATAAGTGCCGTAGATTAATTTGGGTAATAAAGTAATTGAAATATACTCACAGTCCCTATTATTTTCCATCCTACCGGTATGAAGTACATTTGAATTACATAATAAGATATTTCCGGTTTTTAAATGAAATGTATGATTATTAACCCTATATATAATTTGCCCTTTTTTTATATATGTTATTTCAATCTCCGGATGCCAATGCCAAATAAATGAACCCGATTCATAGTCAGATAACTTTTCTTCAGATATCAACATCGGAAAATCAATATTCCCATGTTTTTTTAATTCTTTTTGTGTCATGTTCGTTTTAATTTGCATCCGCTTCACCTCAGAATCAAATATTCAAGTTAATTATCACATAATAATTTTAAAAACGCAAAATAATCCATATTTAGCCATATATATTTAAGGTTTATGTTTGATTTATTTAGTAAAATACCACTATCTAACTCAATCAGGAGGTCAACAATGATTATACAAATTATCGCAACACTATGTGCTTTTTTTATTAAAGGTTTGACTGGATTTGCAAACACTTTGGTTTTCTCTTCAATATTAGGATTTACAACGAATAATATCAAGATCTCTCCAATAGAACTTATTCTTGGGTATCCAAGCAATATTATTCTCTCATGGAAAGAAAGAAATTATTTAACATGGAAAATCTGGTTTCCGCTTTCAATTATGGTAATTGCCGGGAGTATACCTGGTGTTTTCATACTAAAAAATGGTGATCCAACCCTACTTAAAATTTTTTTTGGAATTGTTGTTGTAGGAATTGGCTTTGAAATGCTATTAAGAGAACGTGCCGTTAATCCAAAAAAATCTTCAAAGCCTATCCTATTTATTATTGGAATATTATCCGGTCTGTTATGTGGTTTGTATGGAGTTGGAGCTTTACTAGCTGCTTATGTTAATCATATTACGAATACAAACAAAGCATTTAAGGCAAATATCTGTGTTGTTTTTTTGATTGAAAACACTTTTCGCCTCATACTTTACTCTTTATCGGGCATTATAACATTTAGTATATTAAAACAAATTATTATATTAATTCCATTTATGCTTATAGGTTTATATTTAGGAATAAAAAGTAGTTCTACTTTTAATGAAAAGATTGTAAAACTAATAATAATTGTAATGCTTATTGTTACAGGTATTATTATGATTATCAATAATCTTATGCTCATTTAGATTTCAAGTTCTATTGTTTTTTTACAGATACCATCCCTAACATACATCCAAGAATTCCGAAGATCACAGATAATGAAAGGATATACATAGCTACAACTTGTATGGTCTCAGTCATTGGTGGCAATGGAATAAAAGGAATTGGCCCCATCATAAAACGATAACTACTTTGAATGACAAAAAAAGCTCCCAAAGTGGCTATAATCCCCGAAACAAAAGACATCCATATTCCTAATATATAAAAAGGTATAGCAATAAAACGCATGGGGGCTCCTAACAGTGTTAAGGTTGTGATTTGTTCACGGTAATGATAAATACTTTGTCGAATCGTATGCGATAAAACGACTAAGGTTGTCATGCCTACTGCTATTAATATTAAAACACTCATAAAGGTAATCCCTTTAACAATATCTCTTAATTTTCCTAAAACATCCCTGTTGTCTCGAATAGAACTGATTTCAGGCATGATTTCCAAGGTATCTAATACCGTCTCCATGCTTTGCAAGTCAATACTTAATTCTATAAATGCAGAAAACGGATTTTCTTGAAAATATTGCAGTACTTGGGCTTCTTCTCCAAGTATTGCTGCCATGCGTTCATAAGCTTCTTCTTCTGAAACAAGCCTAACGTCTCGTACACCATTGATTGTCGTCAGATCCTTAATCCAAGCAGCATCCTCTTGTATTTCCATTTTCGAATAAACCGATACTTCTGCTTCACTTTCCAATATCACAACCATATGTTCTGTGATGATAAAACTGCTAATAACAAGGGCTAGCAAAAAAAAGATAAGTCCATTACTCACTATGGTTAAACCATTCGAAAACATATTATACCGGAAAATAGCTATGGACTCCTTCAAATAGTAACTACTATTACCTCTTTTTCTCACGCGATCACCGCCTTTCAAGGAACATTTGTCCCTGATTCATATGAATGAAAACTGCATTTTTCACATCTTCAATTAAATGTGTTGCATGGGTAGTGAGTATAACCGTTGTATCCGAATCGCGCAAATCCATAAGAAGCTTAAGAATATGTACCGCATTTTCTTTATCCAGGTTACCCGTTGGTTCGTCTGCCAAAATCAACTTGGGTTCTCGCACCATAGCACGTGCAATAGCCACACGTTGGCTTTCTCCCCAAGACAGTGTGTCAACATGGGACTTAATCTTGTGTGAAAGGCCTACCCGAATAAGGGCTTCTTCGCTAATGGCCTTTATATCCTGTTGAATATGTGGCAAAAAGCGCAAACCTAACATCACGTTTTCTAGTGATGATTTATTGGGAATTAAGCGAAAATCTTGAAAGATTGGTCCAATCCATTGACGCATTTTCTGAATATTTCGTTGTGACCCTGTCATAGATTGTCCTAAAACTTCAAGTGTTCCTTCTGTTGAGAGCTCACTTCCCATAAATAATTTCAACAAACTGGTTTTTCCTGATCCACTAGGACCAATAAGAAAAACTAATTCACCACTTTTTATTTCAAAATCACAGGGCAGTATGGCTTTCGTTCCTGTCGGATAAGTTAATGCAAGTTCTTGTGCTCGTATCATGTGTACCTCCAGTAATCAAAAAAATGAAAATGCAAAATTTAAAATAAGTTCATTTTCTTTGGTTTCTATACTTTTGACTTTATTGTCATCCGTTAAATTTTCTATATTAAGAATTAAAGCTCCTTCTTCATAAAGTTCTGAAATCCCACTCGGTTCTAATTCAATCCCATAAAAATGACCAGACCTTGCTACATAATGGATTTCATAATCATTTCTGACTTCAAAATAACCCATGAGTTGTAGCACATCTTGATTCAGATTGATACCCACCCCATCCTTTTCAAAAGAAAACACCATTGAAGGTAAGCCCGGATTGTCCTGAATAGCTCGGTTGAAGTCCGCTTCTGTAATCCTTGCTTTAATGCCAGAAAGAGATATGCTCACATCGACCATATCTTCGGATAAGGCTCCTGACGACGCCAACTCAGAGAATCCAATACTCGCATTTTTAAAAACAGGCTTTAAAGCTATCCATGCGTCTCGCAATGTATTCAATTGCTCCTCATATTCTTCTCTTTCCGATTCAAGGGATCCTAAAAATTCCTCTTGTTGGTTTATCAATCTCTGATTTTCCTCAACAGTAAGCAATAAAACCCGTTCTTCTTCAACAAGGGCCGCTTGGGTCTCTTGTAGCAATGTTTCTGTCGAACCAAGAGTATCCAAGGTCTCTTCTGTTTTAGACATGAGTTCTCCGGTACCTTGCGTCATATCTCGAAAAAGCGTTACCCTTTGTAAGAAGTTTTTCAAACTCTCTGCTTCTAATATGATTTCCAAAAAAGATGTCGCACCCATTCTTTGATAAGTCGCAAGCACTTGACCTAAGGTTGTTTCATATTGACGTAGTTGCTCTTTATTTTGAAGGATCTCTTCATTTATTTCTACAATGCGTTCTTGTATGGTTAGCTTTTCCTCTTGAATACGAATAACTTTAAAATTTGATTCTTGGATTAACTGCTCCAACCGATATAGTTCTGATAAAGCTTCACTCACCTGCACCTCAATGTCCTCGAGATTTTGAGTCACTTCTTCTTCATCAACCACAGTAGTTGTTGCTTGTATCCTATTGGTCATATTAAGACTAATCCCAAATACAAATCCGATTAGACACGTAAACACTATAATTAAAATTTTATTTTTCATATCGAATATCCTCACAATAAAATGTAGCTGATTTAGTGACTACCATCATTATATACTACTCAGTTATTGGGCACAACCACTTTAACCTTGTAAGAAATTATCTGTCAAATTATCTGTCGATAGTTTACAGTATTGCCTCTAATAGTTTTTTCGTATAATCATGTTTTGAGTGATAAAGAACATCATCTGTCTTACCAAACTCGACAAACTCACCTTTATACATTACTGCGATTTGATCACACATATGCGCTACAACTTTCAAGTCATGAGAAATAAAGATATAGGATAACTTTAATTCGTCTTTTAAATTTGATAATAGACTTAGTATTTGACCTTGTACTGATACATCAAGGGCTGATACCGGTTCGTCACATACAATTATTTTTGCCCGCGTTGCAATTGCTCTTGCAATAATTATGCGTTGGTTTTGCCCACCACTTAATTGACTAGGGAACTTGCTTTTTTCACTTGTTTTTAGTCCGACTAAATTCAAGAGCCGATCAACCTCAGTATCCATCTCACTTTTTTCAACAATTTTGTGAATGCGTAGAGGTTCTAAAAGAAGTTCACTCACTGTCATTTTAGGATCTAAAACGGCATTGGTATATTGAAAAATGATCTGAATATCGCGTCGATGTTTCCTCATTTCACTTTCATTGATGTAGCTGATGTCTTGCCCAAATAAATGAATTTTTCCACTACTTGGCTCAAGTAGCTTTAATAAAAGATTGGCCATTGTACTTTTTCCACTTCCGCTTTCTCCAATTAATCCAATAGATTGTCCACTTTTAAGCTCAAAAGTTACATTTTTTACTGCATGGATTATTTCTTTTTCACTAAAAGTACTTGATTTTATTATAAAATGTTTTGATAAGTTTTCTACTTTTAAAATACTATCCATGGCTAATGGCGAACCTTCAAGAGAATAAATATTTTCATTTCCAAGATCTAAGGACCTTGCACATTTTATTAACTCATGGGTATATGGATGAAGGGGTTTTTGAAATACTTCTTTAAGTATGCCTTCTTCAACAATGAGTCCGCCATACATAATATGAATTCGCTCGCAAAGATATTTTGCCACATCAAAATCATGGGTAATCAATATGATAGACATCTGATACTTTTTATTCACCTTCATCAGCAAATCCAATATACGTTTTCTAAGTGAAGCATCAATAGAGCTCGTCGGTTCATCGGCAATTAAAATATCCGGTTTAGATAATATACAAAGAGCAATCATAATTCTTTGATTTTGTCCTCCACTTAACTGGAAGGGATACATATTATACACAGTATCCGGAGAATCAATGCCCACTTCCTTAAGGGCTTCACAGATTAAAGGATAGCTATATGGTTGCCTATGGGTTTTGAGAACACTTTCAAGTTGTTTTCCAATGCGTTTGTATGGATTTAAAGCTTGGGAAGGGTTTTGAAAAATATAGGCAATACGCTTTCCTCGAATGGAGGTCAGCTTTTTTTCACTTAGGTCCATTAGGTTCTCTCCTTCAAACAGAACGCTACCTTGATCAATTGAACTGATGGAATCATCTTGTAACTTGATCAATGAACTGACGGTTACTGATTTTCCGCTTCCTGACTCACCAACAATTCCTATCATTTCACCCTTACGCAAAAATAAATCAATCCCTCTAACCACTTGAAGTTTTCCCTGATCTTGGTAAAACGAAACTTTAAAATCCTGAACATCTAAAATTTTTTCACGCATTATATGACCCCCTTCTAATAATTATTTTTATTAACTGTTTCAAGAATAATACGACCTATTTCGTCTAAGTCTCTAGAACCACTTGTTTTTGTACCTATGATAATTGACGCAATTCCTCTTTGCCAAAACATTTGGTTGGCCGCATCGGTATTTGTATAAAAGTATTCTATTCCTACTTGATTTGATTTCAAGGGAGCATTTTCTATATCGTTTTTATTTACATTTTCTTTTAAAAGATGACCTAGGCTCCATGCAAACTGCCTTGTTATAGGAGCTTGTTCCACACTGAGCTCAATGGTGTCAAATGTATTACTTCGGATTCTTGTTAGATCAATATAGGCTTTAACTTTTTGCGGACTATATGGAAAGTCATCTGCCAATGTATATATTCCATGATATTGATCACTCAGCGTTCCGTCTAAAAACAAAAACATAAAGGACCGTTTATTTCCTTCCAGTTGACATAGGCGTTCCATCAGCTCCAAGTTGAACTGAAGAACATCTTGTCCCTTAGCATCTATATAGTTGTAACTTAGTCCTATGGCAATGACTTCATCCTTGAGATAAGTATCGTTTCCTTCATAAAAACCGACAACATTAATCCCTTGCCCTTGGTTTTCTTTTGTTTCACAGGTTAATGTAATTAAACTGTTTTCATTACGCGTTAATATTTCTGCGATACTTTTTGAGATTAATATAATATTGCCGTTCTCCCTCTTATCAATCATGACTTCATTAAACTTAGCTTGATTGCTTTCTACTAATAGAAATCCTTTTACAGCAACATTCTTGGAAATATTACTTATAATAAATTCTATTGAAGAATCATTATAAAATCTTGTATCTATAAGTATAAATTTATCTTGGAATCGTTGAAAATCTTCTATTGTATATAAATCATCCCTAGTCGCATCATAAAGATGTCCTTCAAAAAAATCATCTGCAAAAGAAACGATTGTAAAATCAACCATTTCAGTCATATTTTGTGTTTCACCATCTATATTTACCTTCATGCTTTGAGCTAATCGTTGATATACATTCCCTATTGCGTATGGCTTTTTGTAATCATCCTCTTCAATAGGTACTATTCCAAGCTCACGCATTTTATTTTCTATATGCGAAACAGTTTCTCTTGCTTCTTCTGATCCGACAAGAACTTGATCAAAGTCTTCAATCAATTGATTTTCATACTCAAAATCGTATGCTTTTGTATTGATTGACACAATAAATAGGATAATCAATATTCCAATAGCGCTCATTCGATCAAACCGTAATATTTTTTTTGGTGCTGACATGAATCGAACTTGTCTTTTTTGGAGAATCTCCCGTAGTCCTTCACCAAATAAATTAAAACCTAATACACTCATAAAAAAAGCAAGAGCAGGAAACAAAACTGTCCATGGAGCAACGCCAAGCATGTTTCTTGATGTACTTAACATACTTGCCCATTCCGGCTCAAAACTTACATTATAATAAGATAATTGCCCCATACTTGAGTCTTTAATGATTTTGAGATTTCCTATAAAAACACCGAAAACCCCTAATTGCATCATCATTGACAGATTTCGAGCGATTTCCATAAAAAACAATATTAGCATTTCGGGAACTAAATGAGGGATTACATTTTCAATGGCAATCTTACTTCGGCACTTACCTATGGCTACTTCTCCGCGAATAAATGGTTGTTGATTAATCGCTTCTACTCGTTCCATTAATAACTTCCCCAGTTTTGGCCAGCCCACAAAGGTAATGACCAAAACAAAGGCTAACATAGAATAGACCTTGTTTAAGCTTACAAAAAATTCTAACTGTAGAATAATAATACTTATAAGAAGAGCAGGTATTGCTGAAAAAATGACATTACCTTGCAGGATTATCGATTTAAAGGTTTTATGACCAAACCCTCCCATAATAGCCATAGGGATTGCAATGAGAAATTGTCCTAAAGACATAAAAATCCCAAGTAAAATAGTAAGCCTTGTTCCGTAAACCATATAGCTAAAGATATCTCGCCCTAAATCATCACTACCAAATAAAAACTCTGATGACGGTGGATAGGGGGCAGACTCAACTTGGAGCTGATTGTTTTCCGTTGAGAACCGCATATGTTGAAGCGTATAAGGACTCTTCGACGTAATCATGTCCGGAAAGACCATAAGAACGATGATGAATACTAATATTACACTTCCAAGCAGTAGAGGTATATTTATTTTTTTCATCGTCTCGCCTCCCTTTTTAATGGATTAATCACTTTTGCAAACAGACCAATCCCATAGACAAATCCGCTATATATTAATCCTAATGTTAATGCCATCGGGACAAATCGATATACATCTTGTCGCTTATACAAATACAACAAGTAATAAACAATCCCATTATAATTAAACAAGTATTCGACGATGATCATATTTGAAAGCAGCATTGTCATAATTGTAGGTAATGAGTCAACAACTTTAAAAATAACAGCAGGTAATATCTCTGCCCTAAAAATCTTAATTTTTGAATAGCCTAATGCTTTGGCCGCCCTAACATATTCTTTGTTAAGTTCTTCAAGAATTGTTAAATATGTTATTCTAGAAATATATACCGTTGGTATTATTGATAATGTAATTAATGGAAATATAAATTCTTTAAGCGGTAAGCTGTCCTTAATATAGGCAAAATTTGTCGCAATAAAGGTATAGGTAATTACACCTAATAACACAATCAAAACATCAGGGATTGAGAAAAACACTAAGGTCCCAAGCGATCGAATCCCACCTTTTTTTGCATGATATCCTTCATACATGCCCCGTATGATTCCAATAAAAACAGATAGTCCAAGAGATGCACTTATTAACTTTATGCTCAGTAAACTCGATGTATAGATAACTTCAAAAACATTTCCTACTGTATATCCTTGATGGGTATTAAAATCAAACATTGATCGTAAATATAATATACTTCTCTTTAATGTAAGGTAAAAGGAAAAATTGCTTGTCCATTCTTGATTAGTATGTTGGATGTCCGCATTTTGATTAATGTTAACGAGAAAAGCCAACATAAAACTCACAAAAATAATCGGTACAGTTACCATGAGGGTTTTTCGAATCAGAACAAATATGAGTTTATAGTAGTGGAGCTCAATCGATTGACCGAAAATGATCTTCGTGGGATATCGTTTATAGAGAATATCAAAGGCAATATTAAAAATCATAAGGCCAATCACCAGAATTATGGCAACAAATTCAAGCCCCGATAAATAATCGATGGTATTCACTCGATAGACATCTCTTTGAATATAATTGATAACGATAGACAGCACATTAAACATGGTATTTTTGCTGATCTTATCTATTGTATCGTCATATGTGTTTAGCTGATTGCTACCATCATGAATCATTAAAGCAGGAACGCCTTCATTGACAAAGGCTCCGCTAGTATCTCCATTAATATTTCCTTGTTTTACGAATACTTCAGAATCTATGGCATAATTAAAGACCTTATCTTTCAAAATTTTACTTATAATATTATCCGAAGAAATTGTGATTCCTTCAATGGACTCTTGACCTATCGAATCTAAATGTATAACCGTCGTTTTATCTAATGAATAGATCGGATTATTGATATAGTATCTTGCTCCGGCATTTTGTTGTTGAGATGCGTTAAATCCAACAAATACAATTCTTTTATAGGGCAAGCTCTCTTGAACAGATAAAACTCTAGCTAATTCCATCATCCCTGCCAACCCTGATATTTGATTATTTGCACCCGGAAAATACTCTTGATTCATTCCGGTGCCCAGGCCATCAATATTTGCAGTAATCATTAAAACACGATCACTATTCTCCTTACCTTCAATAACGCCCATAATATTTGATGTCTCAACAATTGGATAATCAATAGTCACCTTAATCTTAACATCCTCCACGACGCTAGGATTTGTCATATCTTTTGAGATTTCTCCACCCACTAAATCTATAAGGTCAAGATAGCGTTCTTTTGATAAATAACTTACAAAAATAGATTCTCCTGTTTTTCCTTGAATACTTATACTTTTTTGACGTTCATAAAGGTTATTACCACCATAAAGGTTGGCATCCGCACAACAAATAATACCTAATCCCTTGTTACTTTTAACATAGTCAATCCACTTTGGATTGATAACATCGCCTTCAATGACAACCATCTTACCCTCGAGTAATGTCGGGTCAATTCTAAATAGATTCGTTCCTAGCAGTAATAAATCTCCATTATAATCAACACCGCCTCCATCAAAAGAAGGTAGTGCAACATAATCTTGATACATGATAAATTCTTTGGATGTATTTGTGTTTTGACTCGGTATCTGAAACATCGGGGATTCATCAATATGAGGTATAATTGTCGAAAACTCTTGAAAATAAGAGCCATTATCCCCACCACCCTGAATTTTGTTTGATTCAAAATGTTCCTTGATATATAAAAGCGCTTGAGTATTTTCCATGCTTCCGGCAAGACGGCCTTGATATGTTTCAGAGCTCAATTCTCTAATATGTTCTTTGGCATAATCCCCATTCAATACTGTGGTATCAAAAGATCGACTCACTATATTCAATATAATTAACATACCTATTATAGCAATAGCTACAATGACACCTACTAATTTGACATATTTTATGTTTATTTGACGAAATCTAGACATTCTCCATTCTCCCACTTTTTGATTAGTCTTAACTTATATTATATCAAATATTATATTATATTCATATGCTATTTTGAATGTTCTCTAGCCTCCACAAAAAAAGGTACTATAGGTTTTAAACTATACAACCTATAGCACCACAAATATTTGACAAATTATTCTTCCATGGCTTCTTCAAATTCTTCTCGTTTAAGTTCGTACCATTGTTTTACTGCAACTGGATCTTTCATCATGGTTTTCATTTCTTCCATGGCTTCAAGATGTGCTTTATCTTGCTTTTCATACATTTCTATACCATGTTTTTTGCTTAACTCAGCCATTTCTTCAAATGTTTCGGCATGAAATTCCTTGTCACAGGCTCCACCAAGTTGCCTACATGTCATTGTTTTCATGTAATCACTCCTTACCTATTCATTTAGTGCAACTAAAACACAATGCTCCACGACTTCAATGCCGGCATTTTCCGCCTTTTCAACCAATGCTTTACTTACTGTTCCTGGTTGCAGCCATATATGCTTGACACCTTGTTCAATGCAATCATCTAAGACCCGCATTCCAATTCGTGGATTAACCACAAAATTCACAACATCGGGAACAACATCCAATTCCTTAATAGACGAATATGCTCTTATCCCTTCGACTTCATCATGATTTGGGGTGATGGGAGTTACATTGTATCCAGAATCAATCAATCTTTTAAAGATTTTGTTTCCAAATTTATTGATATTTGTTGTTGCTCCGATAACCGCCCAATTTTTATATGTTAACCAAGTGTGCATTGCCACCTAATCACTCCTTTTCTAAAACACAATACATATTATTTATGTGATGGATGCATTATAAATCGATTGAATTGAATGATCAAGCATGGTATTAAATTCGTCATCGCTTTGATTTACATTTAATCCTTCCGATAATGCTCTTGAAAAACTTGCAATCAACTGATGATTACGGCTTAGTTTTTCATTGGCTTCTTCTCTAGAATATCCTCCGGATAATGCAACAACCCTAAGGACATTGGGGTGATTAATGACTTCTTCATAAAAATTATCCACCTCCGGTAGGGTAAGCTTTAGCATAACCTGATATTCCGGATCTAATTCTGTCAAATAATGAAGCAATTCTTTTTTTAAAATCACTTCCGCTTCTTCTTTATTTGGTGTATGTATATCGACTTCAGGTTCGATAATGGGTACAAAGCCTGCATCTAAAATAATTTTACCAACTTCAAACTGTTGCTTAACCACTGCTTTTATACCGGTTTCATTCGCTTCTTTTATTACTGATCGCATTTTAGTACCAAAAACATGTCGTTCTTTGGCGCGAACAAGTAAATCATCGAGATTTGGTATCGGCTTCATTAGCTGAACACCATTTTCCAAATCAGCTAAACCTTTGTCCACTTTCAAAATCGGCACGATTCCTTTCTCATGCCAAAGGTAATCTGCAGAATATTTATCATCAACTTTCATATCCATGGTCTTTTCAAAAAGAATGGCTGCAAGAATTCTATCTTGTGTAAAATGCGGACTTTTCATAATCCTTGAACGCATTTCATGAACCAAGTGAAACATTTCTTCTTCATTGGTATATGCTTCTTGAGTAATTCCATAAGTTGCAAGTGCTTTGGGAGTACTACCGCCACTCTGATCAAGGGCTGCAATAAAGCCACTATCTTTTTTCATTCGTTCAAATTGTACCATATCCATATAAACACCTCCGTTTAGTATTAACTGTTACTCCTATATTATACACCTTATTTGGGAAACTGCCAAAAATCTATTTTTTAAGTAAGAGTACACTAATTACTAAACAACTTAAAAAATAGATGGTCGCAGAAACAACTAGTGACATCCAATGTGAATATGGTTTTGGATAAATCCCAAATACCATCTGGGATATAAACAAGGCAAAAAAAGGAAAAATCAGCCAACTTGAAACCGCGTAAAATATTCTGTTTGTCTTTTGCTTTTCAGGTATTGAATATTTGTTTTTCATTACTTCATATGCTACAATTCCTAAAGTTTGAACAATAATTCCACTTGTAACAGATACTTCTGTCTGATAGGTTCTCCAACTGACAAACGAAACAAGAAGACCTATGAAAATCATTCCTATTCCAATAACAAAGGGCGTTTTTTCTTGCATTTCAGCATTCACATATTTTTCTTTTACTACAGGAAGATCCTCGTAATTTTTAAGATCATCATTAAGCAGATAATCCGTGGTTACACCGAATAATTTACTTAATTGAACAACTGTATCGATATCAGGCGAGGAGCTTTCCAATTCCCATTTTGACACCGCCTGCCTTGATACCGCTATTTGAGAAGCAAGTTGTTCTTGCGATAGCCCTTTTTGTTTTCTTAATAATTGAAGTTTTTTTCCAAATGTCATAAAGACCTCCTTCTATTTTGTTGCTTTTAGTTTAGCATTATGCTTGGTTGCACTCTACCAAGTATATCTTGAACTTCCGCAACTAAGCGTTGCAAATCTAAATTTAACTTATTTTATAGCGAAAATTATACGCTCTTTATATGTTTTTTTTATCAATATATTATAACAAATACTACTCTATATTCATATGCTAATATTACCTTATCCAATTTACAAAAATAAGCATGGAATAAATAGTGCTTATGTACTATAATATAGTTAAAAATAATGTAAGTGGAAAAGGGGCTTATTATGAAAGAAATGGCTTATTCTAAGTTGGCACCACTTTTAAAAACCGGAGACATCGTACTGTTTTCCGGTCAATATCAAATGAGTAAAATTGTTGAAAAACTAGAGGGTTCTAAATGGTCCCACGTTGCAATGGTCATTCGTTTAGACGGCTATGATGAACCTTTGCTTTATGAAGCAACTGCACTAATCAATCTTCCTAATCTAATTAACGGGCAAACGGTCACCGGCCCTAAAGTCGTTCGTTTAAAAGAACGTCTGGAAACCTATGGTGATGATGTAATTCCCTATGTTGCCCCGGCCTATTCCGTTCGACGGAGTAATCACACTGCCACACCGGAAGAAAATGCAAAGCTAAAAGCCATCGTAACCAAATTAGAAGGTACTCCTAACCCCGGTACATGGCAAATGATTTTTGAAGTATTTGTAGGACGTTTTCTGTATATTCCTACACCAATGACCAATATAACCTGCAGTGGTTTTATTTCTTATACATTCAAACAATTAGGTTGGCTTAAGGGCCTTAAACCGATTAACGGTTATATGCCAAAAGATTTTTCAACTGATATGAATCTGAAATTGGCTAACCATATAGCATATTCTGATGAAATTTTAATTAATCTGCATCAATAGTTTAGGGGATTTATTATGAAGCAAAAGAAAATGTTACTTATTGCAAGCCTATCCTTGTGGATTATCACAATCCTTGTAGGATTAATCCAAATACCACTTAAATCGGTTTTGGAAACCGATACATTAGGCTATTCTTTTTACGAGAACTTACTTGTCTATCGTACACAGGAAGAGAATACCTCGTCTTTTTTTGACGCCTTATCTCAAGGCACCATTCCTTTTGAATATTATAAAGACACCGATTATGCCGGTTCTTTGACTAGCGACACCTTTTGGTTCATGATTAGTGGTGACGTCTACGATAACTTTGTCCACTCCGATAATGAATCCATTCATCTTGTAGAGATTGCAAAACCCCAGCTAGATCATATAGCTGTCTATCTACTAGATTATGACCAGCAGATTATTGACACCTATGTCGTAGGTCGTAACCATCCTTATTCACTGCGCCCTATAAATCACCGCAATTATGTTATACCTATCTATAATACTGAAACAATTGATTCGGTTATATTCCAAGTAAAGACCAATAGTTATCTCCAGTTTCCGGTTACTTTATGGCATGATAAGGACTGGTCTGATTTCTTGCATCAAGATTTATTCGGTAATGGCTTATTTTACGGGGCCATCTTTATTATGCTCATCTATAATTTAATATTAGGTATATCCATCAAAGACAAGAACAATATATACTTCTCTTTGTTCATTCTATTCTTTGCTCTTATGCAAGGCACTTGGGATGGTTTCGGATTCCAATATCTCTGGCCGAATAATGGAAAATGGGATTTAATGGCTAACCCGGTCAGCATCAATCTTGTTAGCTTAAGCTTTATTGTTTTCTCTGCTAATCTTTTGGCGCCTCCAAATACCAAACCATTAAAAAAGCGAATATATCAATTCGCTCTTTTAACTCACTTTCTAGCACTTATTTCCATTTTCTTTTTACCAAGTTCTTTGAATGTACATATCGCCATGTTAAATGCATCATTGACTTTACTTCTTTCCATTGTATTCTTAATTCAAAAGGGATTGAAAAGCAGAACTGAAATGATTTACCTCTTGGCTTGGCAATTTTTCTTAGGGGCAAATGCATTAAACATATTGGCCGGAATTAAATTACTGCCATATACCATTATTACGGAGATTTCCCCCAAACTTGCTGTTATTGGACTTATTGCATTATTTAGTTTAGCCTTATCTGAAAAATTTAATACAGTTGAATATTTGCGGGGTATTGAAGTTGAAAAGCGCCGATTGCTAAAGCACTTACATGACATGCATAAAAAAATTTCATCAACACAGGATATCCACGTTATTTTTGAATATCTACTAAATATGTTTCATAGTATTACCGAATTTGAAGAAGGTCTCGTCGTTCTCCTCGATCAAGATCTTCATACTTGTGACATCTATAGCAATAACAGTCAAAAAATCCACACCATAGAATTGACCCTGTCAGAATTCGATGAACTTAATACCCTCATTCTTAAAGAGGATGATATGCCTCTTCCTTTTGAAAATGGAATATTAAATACTTGCATTCAGTATATTAATCAAAAACCAACAAGCCTTTATCTAATTCCCCTTATTAGCTTAAATCAACCTATAGGTTTTGTTTTATTAACTTCAGCAACCAC
Source organism: uncultured Eubacteriales bacterium (assembly GCA_964627665.1). GTDB lineage: Bacteria > Bacillota > Clostridia > Lachnospirales > Vallitaleaceae > UBA1351. Next base: position 87,837 of record CAZVKG010000001.1, read on the forward strand.
AGTCACCCTTGATAACATCACACAAGAAACGATTGAAGACTTTGCTTCTCAGATTGCAATCACTTTATACAACACCAAATTATTTAACAAGGTTAATCTCCAGGCCCAATATGACGCCTTAACCATTGCATATAATCGTCGTTATTTCTTTGAACTTGCTGAAGACATAAGCGCAACAAAGAACTCCCTTGAAACCATTTCTGTCATCATGATTGACATTGATGATTTCAAGCAAGTCAACGATAGCTATGGACATATTATTGGTGATATTGTCCTTAAATCCATGGTTGAACGTATTATCGCCCTGTTAAATAAGGATAGCTTCATCGGACGATATGGTGGCGAAGAATTTATTATTCTTCATCACAGCTTAGACCCTGAGGCTATTCATCGTTTGGCTCATGACATATTATCCGCTTTTCGAAATGAACCTATATCCATTCATCAGGATGAAAAAACACTGGATCTTGACATTACCATCAGCATCGGACTAGCTTCTTCCAACAAGTCAATATCCATTTATGAGTTAACCAATCGCGCAGATTCTCTTCTCTACGATGCAAAGAAAAATGGTAAAAATCAAGTCTGCTACAAATGTTAGTATCAAATTTTTTTGATGTCGTTTAGTAACTACATTGTTAGAAAAAGTGTAACCAATCAAATGAAAAATGATAGTACTGTACTTATCGGTGCAGTAAAACGAGAAATCGAAGATATCTCTATTCAGCTAAAATAAAGCATATCTGATTTCAATCAAGAATAGGTAAGAAAAACTATGACTCCGGCTCCGGTTCAGGCAAGGCCTTAAGCACAACCTCTATTGTTTCTCCGACATTGACCTCTCCACCACTCGGACTTTGATGATCTATAATATCATTATTACCATACCCTGATGGCAAATCAAGTTTAATCTTAGCACCTTCACGATTAACTTCCTTTTGCCACTGTAATATTTTGCTGACAGGGTCTCCCTCAAAATCTTTAACCGGAACTTTACCTTGTGATACTTCAATGCTTAATGTTCTCCCTATCGGAAGATAATCATTCCTATAGGTTTGATCAACAACGGTATCCTCTGCCGAGTTATGATATATTTTGTCTATATCAAAGCTTATTTTATTTTCAGCACACCATGCAATTGCATCATCGACATCTATGCCTGTCAAATCTTTGATAAATGTTCCACCGTCAAATCCGGAGATCTTAACATTAATTCGCTCGTCAAGGTCAATATACTCCTCACGAATGGATTGATAGATTATGGTTCCTTTCGGTTCTGTTGTATTATTTACTGTTTCAAATTTGACTGAGATATCAGCACCCTTTGCATTAACTTCATTCACCCATGATAATAGGTCTAAACGTGATTCTCCCACAAAACTTTTTATTCCTAGTGGTCCTAAAGACACACGAATCACAAGTTGCTCATCCTTTGGAATTTGTTTTTCTCTGTAGTTTTGTGAGATTATTTCTCCGACGTCTTCATCTTCATCGTAATATTCTTCGAATCGGTAACTCACATCATTTGCTTCGCACCATGCAATAATCTCAGTCTTATCCCATGATGTCATCTTGGGAACAATGACACCATCATCCGTTCCTGAAACCTCCACATGAACAATCGCATCAAGTGAAATATAGTCTTCTTTGATAGATTGGTCAAGTATGGTTCCACGGGTTTTACTTGTATCAACAATGTGCTCATAGGTAATAATCACGTTTCCGCCTTTTGAATTAATCGTCTTTTGCCATTCTAATAATTCCAAACGACTGCGTCCTTCATAGCTATTAATTGTTATTTTACCTAATGAATGATAAACATACATCTGTTCATCCGCAGGAATAATTCCTTCAACAACGCTTTGACCAAACAATGTATCATATGGATATTGGTCACTATAACGTTCAATGAAGTTTAATGTCACCTTGTTTTCCATTGCCCACAGTTCGGCTTTAACTTTAGTCATCTCTGTCATATCAATGACTTGAACTCCTGAATTCTTGGCAACTTCCAAGATGACTGTGTCTTTTTGATCCACCATCGTCCCTTTTTTTATGCTCTGACTTAAAACGGTATCTTTTGTCTTTTCTATTGTCTCGACTTCTTTGAATATGACTGTAATCTCCATCGACTGAGCTAAGACTTCAGCAGATTGGCGATCTAAGTTAATAAAGCTTGGAACACTAGCATTTCCTTTCGATACTTTCAACGTCACTATAGCGTCACTTAATAAGGACGTTCCGGCTTCTAAATCTTGCGAAATAACCATTCCGGCATCTCTCGTACTATCAACTTCTCGAACAAAGATTTGTATTTTTTTAAGACCTGCTAGACTCGATGCTTCTGAGGATGATAACCCGACAAAATTTGGTAATTCAACAGCTTCGCCAAGAGAAATCACCACTTCTAATACTTCTTTTCTAGGCATTTCTTCGCCGCCTTTAACGCTTTGACGAATAACTAGTCCGGCTTCTACATATTCACTTTCTTCTTCAATAAAATCGACTGTAATTTTATTTTCCGTAGTCCATTTATCGACTTCATTCTTCGTGGAACGATAAAAATCTTTGATTTTGATGACATCGGATACTTCTTCAGGACCTCTTGATACGGTTATACGCACACGATTTTTTCGTAAAAATTCGTCTTCTGAACCATCAATAATTTTATACTCAATAACAAAATCGGCTTCGATTTTATCACTATCTTCTCGTGTAATTGTCACTCCGGTTAAATGATTCTCCTCAATCCATTGTTGAATCTCAGGATAGGTCGCCTCTTTCAAATCAATCATTTGAATTTTTTCTTCCGGATCCGGGCCTTTAGAAAAAATCACTTCTAGTTCTTTTCCTTTTTGAATACGCTCTCCGGCAGGAACACTTTGTTCCAAAACATAGTCTTTTTCAATATCTAGACTAAATTCTTGTTTGGCTATCAATGCAATATCATTTTTTTCCGTCCATTCACTCACTTGTCCCACATTCCATTCACTCATATCCGGGACTTCAACACCTCTAAACACCAAAAAATACAGGAGTAAAAAAACAATTCCTGCAATAATAATACCTCCAATAAGCATGGGTTTATAATTTTTTTTATTGGCAATGAAAACTTCTTCACCGAAGCTCTCCGGCTTCGGTGAAGAAAATTCATCCAAAAAACTTTTTTTCTCAGGTTCTTTTGACATTACTCGTTCCCTTTCATTTCTTCAAGTTTTCCTTCATTTAAACGTAAAGCAATATCTGAAGAAGCAGCAACATCATCGGAGTGGGTAACAAGAATAATTGTCTTACCATATTCTCTCGATAATCGCTTGAATAATTCGATGACCTCATTTGACGTTGCTGTATCCAACGCTCCTGTCGGCTCATCACCAAACACTAAGGATACATCTTTAGCTAAGGCTCTTGCAATTGCAACTCTTTGTTGCTCACCACCGGATAGCTTGTTCACTCGACGATCCGCTTTAGATTGTACAATTCCAACGCTACTTAATATCTTATAGGATAATTCCTTTTTATTTGGTGGAGCTTTTTTATCAGTAATATAAAAACTCGATTCTACATTTTCTACTCCGTTTAAATAATCAGTAAGATTGTATTTTTGAAAAATAATCGCCATACAATTTCTTCGATATTTCGTGAACCCTATTTTTTGAATATTTTTACCTTCGTATTCTATTGTACCGGATTCCGGTTTATCCAATGCACTTGCTAAAGCTAGTAATGTACTCTTTCCTGAACCTGATGGACCTAAAATCGTATAAAATTTTCCTTTTTCAAATGCATAGGATAAGCCACTAAGTATTACGCGCTGTTTACCACCATCTATATAACTATAACTTACATTCTTAAATTCAAACTGTATTTCTTTTTCCATATCATTCACCCTCCTTAGTCTTGTAATACTTGTCGCGGATTAAACATCATTATTATGGATAGCGGCACCAAACTTGCAAGAATCAATAAAACAATATTAATAAGAAATAAATTGTAAACAACGTCTTGATTAATAGACACATTAAAATCTTCTGCAATATTATTCATATTAACTTCACCAAACACACTCTCATCAGAGGTCTCGAAGTATGCACTGCCTTGTTCTTGTACTGTTTCTTTTTCAACTAATTGATTTTCCACAATCCAATCACTGACAAACGTACTTGAAACATTACTCACGACAATTGCAAAGACAAAAGCCACGAGGCCAATACATAGTATTTCATAGACAAACTGTATAATAATGCGTAATTTTGATTCACCACAGGACAACAATAAGCCCACTTCGAATTTACGATCACGTACAAAAATGCTGACAATGGCAATAATAATTATGATTCCGGCTCCAAACACAACCCAAATGAGTAATGAAGCGATTAAGGATATTAAGTCTAATGGTTTTGTTAATGTATCAAATTGTGCGGTTGCCGCATCTAAATAGTTATATTCTGATGGTAGCTTACTTGCATTACGCTCTACAAATCCATCGACTTCAAGAGGATCGTCTAACATAAAAATAATGCGACTGACCGTATCCATCGTTTCTGAGTTTTCCGAGTTCATGCTTTGCATCATACTATTAAATTCATAGGAGACAAACATTGTATTTCCCATATTCCCGGCTTTGTCCCCATCGTAAATTCCTAAAATCTCAAGTTCATAGGTATGTTCACCCCGATCTTTTAATTCCATGAAATCTCCAACTACCAGATTATTACGTTCTGCGAGCTCCTTCGAAATCATAGCATATGGATATCCGGCCTCTACTTGAACTTCCGTCGGAAAGCCACCATCCACTAAAAAATACTTCCCTTCTGAAAACTCAATTGGTTCTGCTACATTACCCCCATTCAGTTGAAAGTAAACATCTTCTTTAACTTCATTACCATTTTCATCTGTGTAGGTATTATCAAAATACTCTTTTTTTCCATCCCGTTCCCAATAATCTGCCGTTTTCATCGTTGAACTCGTTAATGAACTAGAACTCGTATAATATGCTTGACTGACAGCAGAATCTTTTGCAATATCTTCTGCTACTGCTTTTGAGAGTTGTAACTTCGAATAATCTTCTTCCGCTAATTCTTCATTATATGCTTTCTGATAATCTGCCTTATACTCAACCGCCGCTCCTAGTTGCTTTCGTATATAAACTTTCGACTCGTCAATGCTGTTTTGAATAATGACGCCGGTAAACAGCAAGCTAAATACAACAAATAAAATAGCAAAAATCATTAATACCTTTGCGGGTTTTCTAATCAAGCTTAAGAAACCATGATTTAAAATTCTCACATCTATTACCTCTTCTCTTTCGATTTAGTGTTTGTAAGGAACTTCCTTTTTACAATGACAAGTATATCCTATGGATTATGTGAAAATCCCCACAGAACTGAACTAAAATCGTCACAAAAGTGTCACAAATCGAAGAAAATTTTGTTATCTATGGTTCAAAACCACCTTGAATTCCGCTCCTTGTACTTGATTATCTGCCGTAATCTTTCCATTATGGACTTCAATGATTTCTTTCGTTAATGCTAATCCTATTCCTGTATTCCCTTTTTCTCCTGTATAAAACCGCTCAAATATATGCGGAAGATCTTTTTCACTAATCCCATCCCCATCATCTCTAATAACTATTTCCAAATATTTTTTGTATTCATTACATGTTATGTTTATTTGAGATTTTGCATAGCTTAAAGCATTTACAATTATATTTGTAAATGCTTTTGCCAGCTGTTTTTCATCGCCATAAATAATTGGTGAAGTCTCGTCAAACTCTATTTTAATCTCTATCCCATTACCTCTTGCCATCATTTCAATCGACCTCAAACAATCATATATCAATTCTTTTATCTCAATTGGATCATTTTTTGTTGTAATCTGCCCACTATCAATCTTTGAAATATATAGTAATTCTTCCACTAAAGCAGACATTTTCTGGCTTTCATCAATAATAATTTGAGTAGCCATCATTTGATCTTTTATGACATTCGTTTGGATTCCTTCTGCATACCCCTGTATTGACATAATGGGGGTTTTTAGTTCATGAGAAACATTTTGAAAAAATTGCTTTAATTTTTCTTGTGAATTTTCGATTTGTTTTCCCAATCTAATTCCTAGGCCTCCCGATAAAAGTATAAACGCCAAAAGCACCCCTAGAAAAACTTTATTCATTGATTTAGAAAGAAGATTAAGGGGCTTTACATTTGCAAATAGAATCACAATATATTCATACGATTCATTATTCTCTAGAACTACATTATCCCCCTCATAACTCGCATCTTCAATTTCTAAAGGCGTCACGTAGTAACTATCCTTTACATGTATTTGCGCCACATAAAAATCATCATTTTTAATCGATACTCGTCGTATTTCTTCATCTATTCCGGGATTTTCTTTAAAATATGCGATTAATTCCTTATTGCTTTCGGATAAATAAAAATCAAACTCTTGCTCATAGTTTAGGTCTAAATATATTGCGTCCACTTGAATAGATTCAACGGAATCTACAGTATACATATAATCATCCGTTTGTTCATGTATACTCCTATACAGTTCTATCTCATTACCGAGCGCCTTCACTGCTTCATTTTTAATATAGGTTTGCATCATTAAATTAAAAGCGACCATTACAATAACAGAAGAAAGCACTATACTTGAAATTGTAAAAATAAAAATCTTTCGTTTTGTATTTTTCATAGTGTAGATTACTCCTTCCGAAGGATGAGTTTATATCCGAAGCCCCAAACTGTTTGTATCTGTACATTGCTACCTGACTCTAACATTTTTTTACGAATTCGTCGGACTGTTTCATCGGTTACTCGCGTTTCAACTTCAGTATGAACCCCCCACACTTCAGAGAGTAGATCGTCTCTAGAAACAGCTTTTGTTGCATTTTCAATAAAATACGCTAATAAATGAAGCTCAGTCATTGTAAGTTCAAGATTTTTATCATGACAGCAGATCATTTTCTTTTCATCGGAATAGGTAAGATCACCATATATACTATTATTTCCCTGTGGCTTCACTATAGATTCCCGTTCCATTTCAACTCTTCTTAGCAAGGCTTTCACACGCATCATTAAAACCGTTGGCCGAAATGGCTTTGTTAAATAATCATCGCTCCCCATTGTAATTCCTCTAACATAATCCATTTCACTATCTTTCGCAGTTAATACTATTATTGGTACATTAGAGATTTCTCTTAATTGAGAACATATAGTAATCCCATCTGTTCCCGGCATCATAATATCTAACACAACCAAATCACAGGCCTTTTCTAAAAACGCATCAAAAAGCAAATCTCCATTCATAAAAGCTTTCACTTCATATCCTGCATCTTCCAAAAATGATTTGATTAACTTATTAATATTTTCTTCATCTTCAGCTATATAAATTAACTTTTGCATAGTTCTTTCTCCATTCTATCAAAACACAGGCCGGTCTTATCCCTTATTAGCCTGTATTTCTATAATTATATAGATTCTATCTTTCAAATACAAGTATATAGTATAGTTCACATAAACACTTCACAAAACTGAACTAAAAGTGTAAAAAAAGTGTCACAATTATTGTAACCGCTATACTATCAAAAGAGAAAAAAGCCGAAAAAAAAGGAATCTCTTTCGAGATTCCTTGAGCTCTTAACCGGATTCGAACCGGTGACCTCATCCTTACCATGGATGCGCGCTACCTACTGTGCCATAAGAGCTTACTGCACACTGCCTTTTCTATTATACACAATTATACATTTTTTTCAAGTAGTATTTTTTCAACTTTTTTCTTGATTCGCTGCAAAGCGTTGTCAATAGACTTAATCGGCTTATTCATAATCGTTGCAACTTCTGTATAACTGGTGCCGTCAATATATAATTGTAAAACTTCTTTTTCAAAATTGCTTAGTTTTTTTGCAAGTTCATGTTCAATGATATGAAGATTTTCTCGTCCAATTAAGAGCTCTTCCGGATTGCTTATTTTTTCATTGGATACAGAATCCATCAATTCCGGACGATCTTCATCATCTTGATAGGAAGGTTTATTCAACGATACATATGTGTTTAAGGGCATATGCTTTTGTCGCGTTGCTGCTTTAACTGCTGTAATCATTTGCCGGGTAATACATAAATCCGCAAAGGAAAAGAAGCTGGCTTCTTTATTCGGATTGTAATCACGTATGGCTTTGAACAAACCAATCATGCCTTCTTGGATAATATCTTCTTTACTTGCTCCCATTAAAAAATATGTTTTGGCTTTTTTTTCAACGAGTAATTTATATTTATTCATTAAAAAATCTATGGCTAAATCATTCTTCTGACGAATATGTTCGACTAACTCTTCATCTACCATTGACTGAAACTCTTCTAACTGCTGTGCTTGCTCCAAGTCATCGCCTCCACTCTTATATGATTCATTATCATGTATCTTAAAGTATATCATGTTATCCTAGGCGTTGTCTATATCCTTCATACATAAGAACAGCTGCTGCTACAGAAGCGTTTAAGGAGGATATATCCCCTTGCATTGGAATCTGGGCTACAAAGTCACAATGCTCACGAACAAGCTTTGATAAGCCCTCTCCTTCGCCTCCTATGACGATTGCTATGGCACCCTTCATATCCACATCATACATAACTTGGCCATCCATATCTGCTCCCACAATCCATAAGCCTTTATCTTTTAACTCTTGTATCGTTTTAGATATATTGGTTACTTTACAGACGGGTGTATATTCGATAGCACCTGCGCTTGTTTTAACAACCGTTTCAGTCAAGCCAACAGCACGTCGCTTCGGAATAATGACACCATGCACACCAACAACATTGGCTGTACGAATAATTGCACCTAAATTATGGGGATCTTCAACACCATCTAAAATCATGATATAGGGTGATTCACCTTTCTTCTCAGCAATGGCTAAGATATCATCAATCGATACATAATCATAGGCAGCAACATAAGCCACAACTCCTTGATGTTTTTGAGAATTTGCACGCGCATCTAAGCGATCTTTGGACTCAAAATTAATGACAATACCTTTTTTTCTCGCTTTTGCGATAATGCCTTTAAGTGGGCCGTCTTTACTGATTTGATCTTGTATAAATAGTTTATCAATACTTCGATCAGCTTTTAGTGCCTCGTTAACTGCATTTCTCCCCTCAATGATGAGGGACGAATTATCACCCTCTTGATAATTGTTCATGTCCTTATTTGTATCGTTATTTATTTCATTATTCATTATTTTCCTTCTTCCCTTTTTTATTTTATTCACTTGCTGTTCAATTAGATGATATGCTTCTTCTCCATCCAACGAACAAGTCGACTTCCTTTTGGTATCAATAACAATTCTTCCTCCGAAAAAGCTTTTAATAACAACATCATCAGAAGATAAATGATAACACCTATACATATACTTGATAGCAATGCCACTGCATTACTGTGTACAAGCGAATGCATGAACGTATATGCCATGTAGGTAGCGCCACCCATAATCGACGAGGCAATCAGTGGCTTTCCATACGTATGAAAAATATCTTTTTTAATATGCACACATTTTTTAACATTTATATAACTGAACACCGTAATCAGGAAATAGTAAATGACCGTAGCTATTGTTACACCATATCCGCTCAATCCTATATTGATGAAGAAAACATTAAGGATAAGCTTTACAAGTCCACTGATTAAAACAATATTTAGTGCTGTATAATACTTTGAAAGACCTTGTAATATCCCAGTCATTGACTGGCCTAAAATCATAAAAACAAGTCCAATCGCCATGATCTGAAGATAACGATAGCCTTCAGGTTTTTGATAAACAAAATTAAGAATCGGCTCTGCTAAAATAACAATACCAACAGCTGCAGGTAGAGCAAGCTTAACTGCAATTTCAATGCCTTCAATAATTTTCTTCTTAAGCTCATCTTTTGTCTTTCTTGTATTCGCTGCAGAAATCGTTGGCACGATACTAATAATTAATGAAACGCTTAATACTAGCGGCACATTAATAATTGTCTGCATCTTACCGAGTATACCATTAATATAAGTTCCTTCTGCAATCCGTTCCCCTTCCATAACTATTCGTGTATCAAGGAGTCTGGGAAGGGTTGCTGCATCAATAGCTAACATAATCGACAAAGCCGCACTAGCTACTGTAATTGGTATAGCAATCATGCCGATTTTTTTTACAACACTGGTAAAATGTTCATCGGACTCTTGCGTACGTACTTTAACCATAATCTCTTTATGTTGTTTCATATAAGTCATTAGCAGAAATAAGGCAGAAAATACAAATCCAATGGATACACCTAGCGCTGCACCTCCAACGGCAATTGGAATACCATATCCTTTTTCTAAGAGAATATAGACAAGGCCAATACCAATGATTACTTTGACAAGGTTCTCAATGATTTGGGAAATAGCGGTTGGAGCCATTTGTTGCATGCCCTGTAAATACCCTCGTATGGCACCTGCAACTGCAATGAAAAAGGGTGCAAGTCCCATGCCCAGTAAAGCATAATAACTCCCATCGTCCCATCCATTTAGCCGGAGAATCGTTCGCTCAAAACACACTAACAATAAAGAGACAAATAAGCCTATAGCTCCGGTCAATATGAAGGCATAGCGAAAAATATCGTGTGCCTTTCGATATTGCTTCTTGGCAATCTCTTCTGCTACTAATTTAGAAATCGAATTGGGTATCCCAATCAATGATGCAGCTGTTAATAAACTATATAATCCATATATATTCTGATAATAACCGATACCAACTGTGCCTGTAAAATATGCAAGTGGCACTTTATAAAAGGCACTAATGATTTTTGCAAAAACACCCGCTAAAGTCAGAATAAGTGTACCTCGAATTAATGTTGATGATTGTCTACTCATGGTTAATCCCCTTGACTACACATTCCAGTAGCCGTTGATAATTTTTTGTCATCACAAAGTATCCTAGTAAGCATTCAAATGCTGTCGCCATTTGGTAGTCACTACGTTTTGCGTTTTTAGGAACGGACTGACTTTTTGCATTCCGTCCCCACTTCACGATGCGTTGTTCCTCATCTGATAGTATCGGCATAATATTCGCTAAAATTCTCGCCTGTTCTGATGCCTTGACATATTTTTTTGTTAAGGCATGTAGTTCATTTACAGATCGGTTTCCTTGTTGTACAATATAAAATTTAACCAAGAAATCGTAAATCGAATCGCCTAAATAGGCTAGTGTTAAGGGTGAATATTGCTTCACATCAACAGATTCGATGCCCTCTCCCAATTGTCCTAAAAAATCTTCAATAAACTTCTCCACCTAGACACCTCTATACATTTTAAACGCGTTTAAATCGAACACCTTCACGGGTATCTTCTAGAACGATACCTTGTTCTTGGAGTTCATCACGAATTTGATCAGCTAGAGCAAAGTCTTTATTTTTTCTAGCCTCTTGACGCTTTTCAATCATTGCTTCAATCTCTTCATCTAAGATAACTTGTTCGCGTTTATAGGATACACCTAGTATATCACAAAGTCGTACAAAACATTCATTAAAATTCTCTATAAATACAAGGTTAGATGCCGACTCCATCTCTGTATTGATATATTTTACCATATCAAATAGTGTCGATACTGCATCCGATGTATTAAAGTCATCATCCATGGCACGTTCAAATTGATGAACAAAATCATCGATTACTTTTTTTTCTTCCGTGGATAAGGCCTCTGATTGAGATGCATTTTCTTTCATCATTTCCCTTAACTCTTCTAGTCGACTATAACCGGTTTTTATTCGCTCCAAGCTTCGTCCCGCAGCATCCATAAGCAGTTCACTAAAGTTAATTGGGCTACGATAATGGGCACTGACAATAAAGAAGCGAATGACGTCATAGGGGATTTTTTCTGCTATATCTCGAACGGTAAAAAAGTTCCCTTTGGATTTTGACATTTTTTCATTGTTCACATTAATAAAACCATTATGCAACCAATACTTGGCAAACTCTACACCATTAGCACATTCACTTTGAGCAATCTCATTTTCATGGTGCGGGAATACCAAATCTGTTCCGCCGGCATGAATATCTATATGGTCCCCTAGGTAGTGTTTTGCCATAGCTGAACATTCAATATGCCATCCAGGACGACCTTGACTCCATGGCGATTCCCAATAAGGTTCATTGTCTTTTTTGGGCTTCCATAAAACAAAATCCGTTGGATTCTTTTTACCATCTTCAACCGCAACACGTTTCCCAGATTCTAAGTCTTCAATATTTTTCTTAGATAATTTACCATAACCACTGAATTTATTGGACTCAAAGTAAACCGTGCCATCAACGACATAAGCTACGCCTTTATCAATTAAGGCTTGAATCATTGTGATAATACCATCCATCTCCTCAGTAGCTTTTGGATGATGGGTCGCCGGATTGACTCCGAGACAAGCGGTATCATGTTCAACCTCTTTAATATATTTACTTGCTATTTCATCAGTTGTCAATTGTTCTTCAATCGAACGTTGAATAATCTTATCATCAATGTCTGTATAATTTTGGACATAATTTACATCATATCCCTTATATTCAAGATATCGTCGCACCACATCAAAGATAATAAAGGGACGTGCATTACCGATATGAATATAATTGTAGACGGTTGGCCCACACACATACATTTTCACTTTGCCGGGTTCTAATGGCTCAAATTCTTCTTTTTGTCGGGTTAAGGTATTATATACTTTCATATTCTTCTCATTCCTTATCTATTATTGTTTTTATACATTAATTTTCATATAATTTCGGATTATCCGGACAGAGTTGACACCGTTGGTCTTCCAGTGCTTCTAGCAACTCCGGATCGAGTCCACCACATTTTTTTTCAACGCTTTCTATGCGAATAATCAATTTACATATTTCTTGGCGAACAGGATCCGGAAGATGCACTTGATCAAGGGAATCTTGGGGATGATGGACAACGCCTTCTCCGCGTACAACACGTCCCGGAATACCAACGACCGTCGCGTTAGGAGGCACCTCTCTTAATACAACAGATCCGGCGCCAATTTTCGCATCGTCTCCGACCGTAAATGACCCCAATACTTTGGCACCAGCGCTAATCATGACATTATTACCAATGGTCGGATGACGTTTTCCATGCTCTTTACCTGTTCCACCAAGAGTTACCCCTTGATAGATGGTAACATCATCACCAACAATTGCCGTTTCCCCAATAACAACACCATGACCGTGATCAATAAACAAGCCTTTACCTATTTGTGCCCCCGGATGAATCTCAATGCCTGTCTTTCGAACCGTCCGTTGTGAAATCCATCGGGCAATAAAATAACGTTTGTGAATAAAAAACCAGTGTGCTAACCGATACCTCAATATGGCATGAAAACTAGGATACAAAAAAACTTCCATCGTCTTTTTTATTGCAGGATCTCTCTCTCTTATAACGTTTATTTCTTCTTTAATGTATTTAAAGATATTCACGAAAAACCTCCTCACAATATAATAAAAAAAAGCCTCTTATCAATGATAAGAGACGACTATGCGCGGTTCCACTCTACTTAAAAGCTTATTCACCTAAGAATAACTTTTCACTCTTTCTACGGTAACGTGTAGACTTCCGGCTATTACTACTTTTTCCCCTTCGCAATAGCAGCTCCCGAGTGCACTTGGGCAATAAATCACTAGATAACTTCCACCGCTGTTATCCTCTCTAGAAGATCTTTTATTGCTTACTTTTTCGTTCAACGCTTTTTATTCGTATTCTTATCAAATATAATATATAACTGTAAAAATGTCAATAGAATTGCCTATCGCTTCTTCCACAAAAACAGTTCTCCGAACTTCTTTTCCAATGTCATTTTAATGTCATTACCTGACCCCATAAAATAAATCTCTCGCATTATTTTTCCCCATTCACGTTTATTCATAGAATTAATTTCCCAGCGCATACGTGAGATATATTTAGAATCTGCCGTGAGTCCGTCAACACCCATGGCAATAAAAAAAGGAATTAACAGTTCATTGGTACAAATATCGCCGACAAAATCTATAGGGGTTCCTTCCCGATGAGCTCCACGTACCATACTTTTTAATAATCGAATGAACCCCGGATGAAATTCATCATATAAATCAAAGGTCATTTCATTACTTGGATCCACACCTGTTGTATATTGTAGCAGATCATCTAAGTCGACATAGACAAAGTTAAGTTCTTGTGCAAACACATGGGTTATTAAGGCAACGGAGGGTGTCTCTAGAACAACCCCAAAGGACATATTTTCTTTGTATTCCACATGGTTGACATCAAGTTCTAGCATGGCATCTTCGACGAGTAAGCGTATGTCTAATAACTCATCTATAGATGCAATCATGGGGATAACAAAACGAACATCACCAAATACTCCGGCGCGAAGAATTGCCTTAATTTGTGTTAATAAGATTTCTCGATGCGTTAGGGCAATACGGGTTGAAAAATAGCCTAAAGAAGGATTTTTTTCTTCCGGAAAGTAAATATAAGGAAGATCACTGGTTCCATGGCAATCAAATGTACGAAAACAGATTTTTTTACCTTTTGCCGCTTCAACTGCGTCTTTATAATATAAAAACTGGCTCTCTTCATCCGGTATTTGATCGCGTCCGACAAAAATCGCCTCTGTTCGGAACAGTCCAATATAATCTGCACCATGATGAATCGCTTTTTCAATATCTGAAATACTTGATGTTACTGCATTAAGATTGAGATTATAGCCATCTTTTGTGCGTGTTTTCACATTGATATATTTTTCATATACATCTTTAAACTCAAAACTTTTCTTTTCTTTCATTTGGTATAATTCAATGGTCTCTTGATCCGGATGAATAATAATCTCACCTTTTTTGCCATCCATGATAACGTCTTCATCATCATTGACAATCTCGATAATATGCTTAACACCAATAATACAAGGAATTTTCCAGCTATGCGCAAGTGCTGTTCCAAAGGAATGGATACTTGAATTTTCAAGAATGATTCCTAATACATGCCCTTGTTCTAACTCAATGAGGTCAGCGGCGACTAATTCTTGCGCCATAATTATCTTCGGCTCGTGAAGTTCTCCAAAAAATTGATGTCCTTCATTCGACAACTGATAAATTAAGTCTTGGGTAATTTTTTTAATATATTCCGCTTTTTTCTTTAGAAAATCATCCGCAACACGATTATATATTGACTCATATTTATTCTTAACCTCTTCGAGTAGCCATTCGGCATTCACAAGATTATCGCGAATCTGTTTTTTAACGCTGCCGATAAGAACCGAATCCTTTAATATTGTCAAGTGATTTTGATAAGCATCCGCTTCTTCTTCACTCATAATATTCACTGTTTTTTTATAAATTTTTTCAAGATATTCTTGATATTTAATCACTGCTTCATCTAATCGATTAGTTTCTTGTTCTGCATTATCAATCGATTTCTTTTTCACATCATTTTGGTGACTCTTTTTTTTGATGATTTTACCAATGACTATACCGTCTGATACGCCTACGCCTCGAATCATATATAACTCCTCTCATAGAAGCAAATGACTAAATCAGTCTACCGTTCCTCCAAGAATACGAATCTGATTTTCCGCCCATCCCCTTGTGTTCGAGTTTGGATAATTCGCAAGAAGATACTTAAACTGTTCAATCGCATCCTGCGGACGATCTAAAAACTGATAACTTCGCCCCAAATAATAAACCGCATAATGGGAATATGATGCATTCTTTTCATAACGAACGGACACTTCCAAATGGTCAATAGCTTCTTGATATCTTGCGCTATTATATGCAGAATATCCAGCATTGTATTCCGTTCTTGCTACCTCCGGAAAAACAATTTCTGCTAATTGTGTATATAGATTATTAAGCACACCATCTGCACTTTCATTTATATCAATAGCGGAAAGTGGCACCGCCGCCCCAACTAAATCCCCTTGTAAATAATTAGTCATACTCATCATGAGTTGTTGAACTTGCCCGTCCTTTTCAGATAAATCCGTATTTTTTTCGACTGCCTCTGCAAGCTCAACCTCTAATAATCGGATTTTGGATTCATTTTCAGTTTGCTGAGATTCAAGTTCATCTACTCTATCGACAGATTCCGTTAATTTTGATTGATAGTCGTCGATTTCGTCATTAAGTTGTCCGACACGACTTGGCATAAAAAGGAAGAAGATTAATGCCGCTCCGATAGCCACTCCAAAAACAAGACCGGCAAATTGTTGCACGGATTGATTAATGGCTATCTGGCGTCTTAATTTTTTTTTGTTTTTATTTAATTCTTCTTGTGGCTCAACAATAACAGCCTCTTCTTTATGGTCATCAAATAGCTCTTCATAATACTTGTGAGCAACATAATTGGTTTTATCAATTAATAACACTTTTAATAAAATATTTTTTGCTCGACTGACCTCTTCTTCTTTGACATATAAAAGAGCTAAGAGCGTATATGCCTTTACAAATTTCGGATTCAAGGAAATGACTTTTTTCAGATTTATAATCGCTAAATCTCTTGAATTTTGACGAATATATACTAAGGCTTGATTATATTTTTTAATGGCTGTACTTAATCGGTCCAAATTCACTTGATTGTCTTGAACTAGTTTCAAATAATTTGATGCAACATTCAATTCAGGTTGAATATTTTGGCTAACAACCCATTGGCGTAAAGCCATAACCGTTTCCCCTAATTCAAAATAGACTAATCCAAGTAAATTTCTCGCGTCAATATTCCGTTTATCATATTTAATACTCCGGTTCAAACTTTCAACTGCACCGCTCAAATCCCGAACTTTAGATTTTTGAAGGCCCTCATTATAAAGACTCTTTGACACTTCTTTGATTAATCGAAATGAACGATACGTAATATTACATGAATTACAGTGTGATTTTTCATTTAATTCCTGTCCACATTTTGGGCATTGATTCAACATGTCTATTCCTCATTTCTGTTCATTTCTTTAATCATTTCTGCTAAAATATCAACAATATCTTTTGTCTCGTATGAATAAATCGCTTCTTCCGCCTCTTCAATCTCTAAACAGGGTTTAAACTTTTTGATTTCCTCTTCAAAATTAATCATGTGTTACCTCCTCTTGAAATATTTTTCTGATATCACTGGTTAAAAACAAAGATCCAGTCGCTAATAAAACGGAGTCTCTTTGTTCCTTTATTCGTCCTTCTAAAAATTCATCTAAACGCTCTATATAATATACTGTATTGGTGTATTTAATGACTTCTGAATATAATATTTCTTTTTCAATTCCATTAACTGTGGATAAATCAACTAGATATATTTTATCAAATAATCCTGATTTCATTAATAAATGAATAACCCTTGTATAATCTTTATGCTGCTTCATCCCTAATAATAAATCTAATGGTTTTGAAACAAAAATAGCTTTTAATGTTTGAAGTAAGGTTGTCATTCCAAGCACATTGTGTGCTCCATCAATATAGATTCCTTCATGGATCCGTTCAAGTCTTCCCGGCCAAAAAAACTGATTTAAGCCTGAGATAACCTCTTCTTCTTTAACAGGAATAACATGGCGCAAGGCATATACACACATTAAAGATATGGAAGCATTTTCCAACTGATATCTTGCACATGTATTCAAACGTAAGCACTCATAATTATAATACTTGTTATGCACAGAAAAATCAATGCTTTTATCCGTAAAATCTATAATTTTATAGTCATATGGCTGAATTTTACAAACGATTGCTTCTTTTTTTACCGCTATTTGTCGGATAAGCTCTTCTGCCTCTTTATCAATATTTCCTATAACAAGCCTTCCTTTTTTTTGCAATATTCCGACTTTTTCTTTTGCAATATCAAGTAAAGTCTCTCCTAGAATGTCTTGATGATCTAGTCCAATAGACGTAATCACACTTAAATCTTTTTGGGGAAGAACATTGGTTGTATCTAATCGGCCTCCAATCCCCACTTCAATAATTAACACATCCAGTTCTTTTTTGCAAAAACAATATAAGGCAATGGAAAACATCCATTCAAAAAATGTCGATTCCACACCTTTTTCCTTTAATTCATGACATATTCTCTTTACACATTGATAGGCTTCATAAAATAATTCTCCTGAGACATTTTCGTTATTTATTTGCACACGTTCAGTAATAACATCAATATGTGGCGACGTAAATAATCCGACCTTATAACCACCTGCATCATAAATTTCACTTAACATTTTACATACTGACCCTTTGCCATTCGTTCCCGTTACATGAATGACATGTACAGATTCTAAATACGAAGATATAGGAAGTGTATGATTCATTAAGGCAATCATCATTTCAATATTATGAAGTCCTACTTTTTTTCCAAATAAGGGAATTGCATTCATTAATGTATTTAATTGGTGTAATTGTTCTTTATCCATACTTTTCTCCACATATAATTTTTTGTTCATACTTTGTTCACAATTTCATCCACCTTTTGACCAACTACTATATTATAGTATAAACATAAAAAAAAACAAATCATTATTGCAAAAGGAGTATGATATTATGAATGATAAATATGAAAACATCGATCCAATCTACCAAAAGGAGGAGAACACTAATGAAAACCAATATAGATCTTACCCACCCACATACAAGACTACCCCACCACAAGAGGTGGATTATCGAGAAACTGAGGACCCTGTTCCAAATCAAACCAAGAAAAAAACAAAACGCTCATTCCCTCGTTTTGTTGCTCTCTTTGTTGTATTTGTATTCTTGGGCGGAATCATTTTTGGTGCCGGATACTCAACAGCACTATATCTTGGAGATCAACTCACCCCTTCGTTAACCCAATCACAATCACAAAAATTAACGTTTGATGTCAATCAAATTGAACCCGTTGTCTCATCAAGTTCAACAATTTATGAATCGACTAATCTTGTAAGTTCTATCGCAAAAACTGCCGGTCCATCGGTTGTGACAATTACCAGCTCTTACCTTGTTAATCAAAACAATTTTTTCAACAGCCAAACCTTTGAAAGAGAAGGTACCGGGTCTGGAATCATCTATAAACTGCGTAATGATGACTTACTGATTATTACCAATCATCATGTTATTGCCGACGCAAATGGCGTTGAAGTCACTTTTTCAGATAACACCCATCTTCCCGGAGACATCATCGGATATGATTCACGAAATGATTTAGCTGTTATTTCTGTCTCTTTAGAAGATATCGATAATTCAGACTTATCCGATATTACAGTGGCTACTTTTGGCGATTCTGAAGCCCTTGAAGTCGGCGAACTAGCCGTTGCTATTGGTAATCCATTAGGAAAAGAATTTTCAAACACAGTAACTGCAGGTGTTGTTAGCGCTGTTAATCGCGAGATTACAATTTCAGAAACCTCATTAACACTTATTCAAACGGATGCAGCCATTAACCCAGGAAACAGTGGTGGTGCTTTAGTAAACTCCAATGGTGAAGTTATCGGTATTAATACTGCAAAATATGTGAATGAAAGTGTTGAAGGTATGGGCTTCTCCATTCCTGTACATATTGGTCTACCAGTTATTGAAGCTATTATTGAAAACGGAAGCGGTGAAGACGTCGCCTATGCGATGAATGATGATAAGCCTTTCCTAGGTGTTCAAATCAGTGATATTAATGAACAGATTTATAATGAAACCGGAATGCCATTTGGTATTTATGTCACTGAAGTCTATGAAAACAGTGCTG
>CAZVKG010000002.1:0-107289 GCA_964627665.1 uncultured Eubacteriales bacterium
CGGACATGGCTATAATTGATGCGGAATTGATGATGAATATGCCTAAAGGCTTAACAGCTGCATCAGGTATCGATGCCTTAACACATGCGTTAGAAGCTTATGTTTCTGTATTAGCTTCAGAATATACAAATGGTCAAGCATTAGAAGCGATTCGCTTAATCTTTAAGTATTTGCCGGATGCATATAATGAAGGTACAACGAATATCAAAGCCCGTGAAAAAATGGCCCATGCATCAACAATGGCCGGTATGGCCTTTGCCAATGCTTTTTTAGGTATATGTCATTCAATGGCACACAAGTTAGGGTCAACACATCATATAGCCCATGGGGTAGCGAATGGTTTGCTAATTAATGAAGTCATACGTTTTAATGCAGTGGACAATCCAAGAAAGCAAGCAGCCTTCCCGCAATATAAATATCCAAATGCAAAATGGAGATATGCGCGTATTGCTGACTACTTGCAGCTAGGTGGTAAAACAGAAGAAGAAAAAGTTGAAAATTTAATCAAAGCCATTGATGCATTAAAAGAAAAAGTAGGCATTCCAAAAACAATCAAAGAAACCGGAGTTTCTCCAAAGAAATTCTATGCTACATTAGATGAAATGAGTGAAAATGCCTTTGATGATCAATGTACAGGAGCCAATCCAAGATATCCCTTAATCAGTGAAATCAAAGATATGTATATTCGAGTTTTTGAAGGAAATGAAGAAGAAAGTAAATAGACGCAAAGAAAAAAAGCAGTTAATACCTCGAATTTGAGGTTTTAGCTGCTTTTTTTTTGTCATGTTTATTTGAAAAATGATGATTTTTATGAAATTTTAATAAGTTAAATGTGCATATCTGAAATTGAAAATGAGAAAGAATATCAACATATGTTCAATATATATAAAAAAATGGTGAGAAAAATAGTGAAAAAAGTAAAAATACCATAAAAATTGATAGAAACAGATAAATCCATCAACACTATTACTATATTTGACTTTAAGATTTTGGAGGCATATAATAGTGAGTGGAAATCAAATCGTTGGTAAATAAAATTGAGTGCAAAAGCAAGCAAAGTTGTGGACCGAATATGATAGCTAGATTTAGTGTGTTCATATTGGTCTTTTTTTGTGCACGAATATTATGGAGGCTGTTATGGAAAAAGGGCAAATGGAAGCACATATTAGTTCAAGTATGATTACATTTCAACGAAAACAATTGGGTCGAGGCGCAGAATCCGCAAAAACGTATATTATTGATGATATGATTATCATTCGATTAAAAGGCGTATTAACCGCGGCAGAAAAAGAATTAGCAAGAGAAGAAAAAGGTAAAGCCTTGGTTAAGGAAATGCGATACCAATTGGAGGAAATCATTCGACCAAAATTGGAAGAAATGATTGAAGAAATCACCGGATGTAAAGTTATATCCATTCATAATGATATCAGTACAAAAACCGGAGAACGTATGGATGTCATCATTCTAGAAAAATCACTAATTTTTTAAAAAAACATTATTATTTGGAGGCTGACCATGTTATCGTATGACTTTTTTTTAGACTTAGCAATTATATTGTTAAGTACAAAACTTTTTGGACTTTTAACAAGAAGGGTTCAAATGCCACAGGTTGTTGGAGCACTTTTGGCAGGGGTGATTTTGGGACCGACTTTTTTAAATATTTTGGAAGAAACAGAATTTATTAACAAAATGGCAGAACTTGGTGTTATTTTACTCATGTTCACAGCAGGCATGGAAACCGATGTAAAGGAACTTAAGCGTACGGGAAAAGCATCATTTATTATTGCGATTTTTGGTGTGGGCGTTCCCTTAATTGGTGGATTCTTAGCGGCTGCATTATTTGCTGGAGATTTTGCAGAGATGTCAAAACTTGACCTATTACAAAATATCTTTATTGGGGTCATCTTGACAGCGACATCGGTGAGTATAACAGTAGAGACACTTCGTGAGATGGGAAAATTAAAATCAAAATCAGGAACAGCAATTTTGGGTGCGGCAGTAATTGACGATATTCTTGGTATTATTATTTTGACCTTTGTTATTAGTTTTAGGGATAGCTCTGTCAGTATATTAAGTATTTTTATGCGTATTTCACTATTCTTCGTTTTTGCAGCAGTATGCGCGGTTGTTTTTTACAAAGGATTTAAGTACATGACCAGAAAATACGGGCGTAAACGCCGTATACCAATCTATAGCTTTATTCTATGTTTAATATTAGCTTATGTCGCAGAAGAATACTTTGGAATTGCCGATATCACAGGTGCATATTTGGCCGGTGTAATCATCAGTAATTTAAAAAGTAATGAATACGTTGCAGAAAAAGTGGAAATCACTTCATACATGCTTTTTTCGCCAATTTTCTTTGCAAGTATAGGAATCAAAACGTCGATTCACTCCATGAGCTGGAATATTGTTTTTTTCTCCTTATTATTACTAGCCGTTGCAATATTAACAAAAGTTATTGGTTGCGGCATTGGTGCACGATTAACCGGATTCACCAAAAACGAATCCTTAAAAATAGGCATCGGTATGGTTTCACGTGGTGAAGTGGCTTTGATTGTTGCCAATAAAGGGGCAGCAGTGGGTCTGATACGTGATGAGTATTTTGCAC
Source organism: uncultured Eubacteriales bacterium (assembly GCA_964627665.1). Classification (GTDB taxonomy): domain Bacteria; phylum Bacillota; class Clostridia; order Lachnospirales; family Vallitaleaceae; genus UBA1351. The sequence continues at coordinate 2,612 of CAZVKG010000002.1, forward strand.
CTGTCATTATTGTTGTTTTAGTAACAACACTAATTACACCGATTCTATTGAAAATTGTATATAAAGAAAAGCATGAAAAGATACATGGTGTCACGGCGCACTAAGCTTATCATTGAAACTCTATTGATGCAATTGATTAAATTGTCATAATGTGGTATATTTTACTATGACTAATCATGCTATAAGGAGGTAAGAAAATGATCGATTTTAAGAAAAAAGACATAATGGATACATTTGAACGTAATGGGAAAACGTATCAATATGTTAACTTAAATAAGCTTCAAGAACTTACAGGTGTTAATTTGGAGCGTTTGCCAAAGACCATAAAAATTCTACTGGAAAATGCAATTCGAAATTATGACGGGAATCTCATTACGAGTGAACATATTAATCAATTATTGTATTGGGGAGAAACAGAAGAAGTCAAAGAAGTTGGCTTTATCCCATCACGAATTGTATTACAAGATTTTACAGGTGTCCCCGCAGTTGTAGACTTAGCAGCTATGCGTAATGCGGTCGCAAGAATGGGAAAAGACCCAAGTGTCATCAACCCATTAGTCCCTGTTGATCTAGTTATTGATCACTCAGTTATGGTAGATGCTTACGGTACGGGTGATTCATTAAGATTTAACGTTGAGAAAGAATTTGAACGTAATCATGAGCGCTATCGATTTTTAAAGTGGGCCCAGAATTCTTTTGAGAATTTTAGAGCAGTACCACCGTCAACCGGTATTATTCACCAAGTGAACTTGGAATATCTTGCAACCGTTGTGGCAGAGCGAGAGACGGAAGATGGAACAATGTTAATTCCGGACACATTGGTAGGAACAGATTCCCATACAACGATGATTAACGGCATCGGTGTATTAGGATGGGGGGTTGGTGGTATTGAAGCTGAAGCAGGGATGCTTGGACAACCGCTTTATTTTGTGACGCCGGAAGTTGTAGGTGTACATATGAAAGGACAGCTTCAAGAAGGAGTTACGGCAACAGATCTTGCCCTTCGAGTAACCGAGCTTCTCCGCCAAAACAATGTTGTCGGTAAATTCGTTGAATATTTCGGACCCGGTGTACAATCATTAACATTACCGGACCGTGCAACAGTTTCAAATATGTCACCGGAATATGGTGCAACTATGGGATATTTTGCAGCAGACGAAGAAACCTTAGAATATATGGCAATGACCGGGCGAGAAGAAGAAAAGATTGATTTAGTACGGGAATATTTATCGCGACAGAATTTATTTGGAATTGATATAGAGACCAAAGTTGAATATAGTCAAGTCATTGAGCTCGACTTAACGACATTAACAGCAAGCTTGGCCGGACCTAAACGTCCACAAGACCGAGTGGCTTTAGATGATCTGAAAAAAGAGTTCAAAGAAGTGGCAACAAAACCAGTTGAAGATGGTGGATACGGGATTGATAAAGCTGATTTGGATAAAACAGTATTACTTGACGGATGGAAAGATCAAGATGGACAACCTTCAGAACTTCGAACCGGAGACGTCGTTATAGCTGCAATTACAAGCTGTACCAATACATCAAATCCATCAGTTATGATCGGAGCGGGAATCATTGCTAAGAAAGCTGTTGAAGCAGGCCTTACGGTACCAAATTATGTAAAAACAAGCTTAACACCGGGATCTTTAGTGGTAACGGACTACTTAAAAAAAGCCGATGTCTTAGGTAGTCTAGAAAAGCTAGGCTTTAATGTGGCCGGTTATGGATGTGCGACGTGTATCGGAAATAGTGGACCGCTTGATGCGCCGGTAAGAAATGCAATTATTGATAATGATATGTTAGTTGGTTCGGTACTTAGTGGTAATCGTAACTTTGAAGGACGTATTCACCAACATGTAAAGGCCAATTATTTAGCATCACCTATGTTAGTTGTTGCCTATGCCCTTGCAGGCACATTAGACATCGACTTTAAAACAGAAGCTATCGGTAAAGACAAAGAAGGTAAAGAGGTTTTCCTTAAAGACTTATGGCCATCCAATAGTGAATTAAAAGAAGCAGTAAAACAATCGGTGTCACATGAGATGTTTATTGAAGAGTATAAAGGAATCTATGAAGCCAATAATCAATGGAATATGATTGAAGCGCCAACGGGTATGCTTTATGAGTGGGAAGAAGATTCTACATATATTCGTGAACCGGATTTCTTTAAAGACCTTGAGAAAAAAGAGGTTATTGAAGATATAACGAATGCGAAAGTCCTCTTATCCTTAGGAGATTCAATTACAACAGACCATATTTCTCCGGCAGGTAGTATTAGTAAGAACTCACCAGCGGGAATCTACTTAGCAAGTATGGGGGTAGATCGTTTAGACTTTAATTCCTATGGATCACGACGTGGAAATCACGAAGTTATGATGCGAGGAACATTTGCAAATATACGAATTCGTAATCGATTAGCCGATGGTGTTGAAGGTGGATATACAACCATGGAGGAAAATGGTGAAGTTATGTCCGTCTTTGATGCAGCAATGCAATACCAATCAATAAACATTCCATTGATTGTATTAGCCGGTAAAGAATACGGAACCGGAAGTTCAAGAGATTGGGCGGCGAAAGGAACGAATCTATTAGGTATTAAGGCGGTCATTGCAGAAAGTTATGAGCGTATTCATCGAAGCAACTTGGTTGGAATGGGTGTTTTACCATTACAATTTTTACCGGGTGAATCGAGTGAAGCACTTGGATTGACAGGGCGAGAGACCTATCGTATTGAAGGACTAGCAGGTTCTAAGCCAATGGATAAAGTCAAAGTTGTTGCTGAAAGTGCTGACGGTAAGGTTAAAGTATTCGAAGTACGTATTCGGCTTGACAGTGCTGTTGACATCGACTATTACTTGAATCAAGGAATTCTTCAAAAAGTACTTTTAGAAATATAATATAAACGGAGGACTTATGCGCAATATCAAGTTAAGATACAAGTTGTTTTCTTTGGCAATAGTCATTATTATGGCCTTTGTTTTATTGATTTTATTTTCAGTATTACCCACATTTAATGGGATTGTTGAGCAACGCACAGAACAAAAACTCGTTGAACTTGTTGAAATGCCACTCGGCATCATAAGTGAGTACCACAATATGGTAGACCAAGGCAGCATAACTGAAGAAGAAGCAAAAGAGATGTCTTTAGAAGCGATAAAAAAATTACGATATGATAATGGCGTTGGTTATTTTTGGGTCAATGATGATTCACTACCCATTCCATCGATGATTATGCATACAACATCTCCTGAATTGGACGGAACAGTTCTTGATGATCCAAGATATAATGTAGCTAATGGAACTCAAGAAAACTTTTTTTCAGCCTTTGTTCGTTTGACGAATGAAGATGGCAAAGGTTTTGTGGAATACATGTGGCCAAAAGTATCGGAAAATGGCTTTACATCAGATCAGCCAAAGTTGTCTTACGTCGAAAAATATGAACCCTGGGGATGGATTGTTGGAACAGGTATTTATGTGGATGATTTGAAAATTATCGAAAATTCCATGCGAAACCAAGTGCTTATAAGTACCTTGCTTGTAGTTTTCATTTCAGTGATTCTTGTTATTGCAATTATTGTTCCTCTTGAAAAAACATTGAACATTATTTTAGGGCATACGAAAAAGTATCAAGAGTATGACTTTAGAGAAGAGATACAAATAGAACAAAAAGATGAGTTCGGATTAATTGCTAAGGCTTTTAATCGTTTAAATCAAGGCATCCGTCAGATTGTTCTAAAAATCACAGCAAGTTCAAGTCTAATCAATCGTAGTTTTCAAGAGATTAGAAACAATTTATCCGTTTTAACAGAAATAACTCGAGAAACAGAAGACAGCACTAAAAATATATCAAATAGTATGAATGCAACACGACAAAATGCAGAAGAAGTTGCTCAAATCATCGGTGAAGCTAGGAATGCAATTGAAGTTATTGCTGAACGGGCGAGTAATGGTTCCGTCATGTCGAGTGATATAAGTCATCGAGCCATTAAGATGAAAGAAGACGCGGTAGAATCCAAAAAAGATGCACAGGCAATGTATGCGAGTGCAAAGGAAAAGATGACATTAGCGATTGAAAGTGCTTCAGAAGTATCAAAAATCAATGAATTGCTTGAAGCTATTTTGGATATAACCGATCAAACCAATTTATTAGCTTTAAACGCATCCATTGAAGCGGCTAGAGCGGGTGAATCAGGTCGAGGTTTTTCAATTGTAGCTCAAGAAATCAAGAAGCTAGCAGAGTCCTCATCATTAATGGTGGAAGATATTCGAAATGTAACAATACGAATTGAAGACGTGGTGAATTCTCTAGTGGATGACTCAAAAGATATTTTAACATTTATCGATTCAAAAGTATTCAAAGATTATGAAAAACTATCCGACTTGGGACAACAGTACAATGAAGACTCAGATGCCTTTAATGAAATCATGTTAGATTTGAGTGCAACGTCAGAAGAATTGTTTGGCTCAATGGATACTATTCATACCGCTATGTCAAATGTTGCTGATTCAACACACGATGGCGCAAAAGGAATCGATAAAATCAGAGATAACATGGTAACCATATCAAAAGATGCCAAAAACTTCTTACGCATTGCAGACGAAAACCTCGAATCCGCAAAAGCATTAGACGAAATGATGAAACAATTTAAAATCTAACAGGATATTATTTTGAACTACACTTTTTATATACCTATAGAGTTTGGTTTAGGAATAAAATACAGGCGGCTTATGTATCATGGGAACCCAAGTCCTGACTTCAGATAGTCAGATGGTCCTGAATCAGTTAACTGATTTAGGACCATCTTTCTAGGTGTTGTTAGGACTTGCACTCCCAAAACATAAACCGCCTGTGTTTTATGACTTATAAGAATGACTATAGGGATGACTTACTTATACATCTCATCGATTTCTGCTTGCAAGGCATCATTTTCTAAGAACTCATCAAAATCGGATAAACGGTCCACGAGACCTTGTGGTGTGATTTCAAAAACGCGGTTTGCAACCGTTTCAATGAATCGGTGGTCATGTGAAGAGAAAATAACATTGCCCTTAAAGCTAATAAGACCGTCATTGACAGCTTGGATGGATTCAAGGTCAAGGTGGTTTGTCGGCTCGTCGAGAAGGACCACATTAGCCCCGGAGAGCATCATTTTGGACAGCATGCATCGAACTTTTTCGCCACCGGACAAAACAGAAGCTTTTTTCAGTGCTTCATCGCCGCTAAATAACATTTTTCCGAGGAACCCTCGAATAAAAGATTCATCTTGATCTTTAGAATATTGACGTAACCAATCTACAAGGGAGAGTTCAGACCCTTCAAAGTACTTTGAATTATCCTTTGGAAGGTAAGCCTTTGTTACTGTAACACCCCATGTATATTCGCCTTCATCCGGTTCCATTTCACCCATTAAAATCTTAAATAAAGCGCTTCGCGCTTGCTCGTTACGACTTAAAACAACAACTTTATCATCTTTATTCAGTGTAAAACTAATATTGTTTAATAATTTAACACCATCAATAGTTTTTGATAACCCTTCGACGCGTAAGATTTCTTTACCGACTTCGCGATCTTGAGCGAAGGTTACGAAAGGATAGCGTCTTGAAGATGGCTTAATATCTTCAAGCTTAATTTTATCAAGCATTTTTTTACGAGACGTTGCTTGCTTGGCTTTTGAAGCATTCGAACTAAAGCGTGCGATAAATGCTTTTAATTCAGCGATTTTATCTTCAGCCTTTTTATTTTGATCGTTAATCATTCGTGACATCAATTGACTGGATTCATACCAAAAATCATAGTTACCAATATATAGATTGGCTTTACCAAAATCAATGTCAACAATATGCGTACATACATTATTTAAAAAGTGACGATCATGGGATACAACAATGACCGTATTTGGATATTCGATTAAAAATTCTTCCAGCCAATTAATCGTTCTAAAATCTAAGTGGTTGGTTGGCTCATCGAGTAATAAAGTGTGTGGATTTCCGAAAAGAGCTTGCGCTAATAAAACTTTGACTTTTTCGGATCCGTTAAGATCACCCATCTTGACTTGATGAAGATCTTTGGGAATACCTAACCCAATCAGGAGTTTTTCTGCATCATACTCAGCATCCCATCCATCTAATTCAGCAAATTCTGCTTCGAGTTCAGCTGACTTGACGCCATCTTCTTCGGTAAAGTCTTCTTTAGCATAAAGCGCTTCTTTTTCATGGATGATTTGATACAATCGTTCATGTCCCATGATAACCGTGTCTAAAATGGTTTCAGCATCGTATTGGAAATGGTCTTGTTTCAACACCGCAATACGTTCTCCCGGGGTTTTGGTTACATCGCCGGTATTGGGCTCAATTTCACCGGATAATATCTTTAAAAAAGTGGACTTGCCAGACCCGTTTGCCCCAATAACACCATAGCAATTACCATGATTAAATTGTAGATTAACATTCTTAAAAAGTTGCTTGTCACTAAAACTTAAACTTACATTATTTGCACTTAACAAAATGGACCTCCATAATCGTGAAAATGAACTATTCAAACTTGATAAGTTTAGCATAAATTAGTTTGAAAAGCAATAGTTAACTGTGATATGATAAGAGTATTACACGAAAAGGAGTTGGGTTATAATGAGTAAACTAAAAATGGGTGCATTAGGTGCTTCGGGGCATTTATTGACAAGAATCATGCTTCCCCTGAGTCAATCTGAAGAAGTTGAGCTGATCGCTTTAGCATCCCGAAATAAAGAAAAGGCTGAAAAAGAAGCGCTGAAATGGAATATACCAAAAATCTATGGGAGTTATGAAGCCCTACTTGAAGATGCTGAAATTGAAGCTGTCTATATTCCCTTGCCAAACCATATGCATCTAGAATGGATGAAAAAAGCAATTGATGCCAAGAAACATGTGCTTTGTGAGAAACCCTTCACGCTGGATGCAAAAGAAACAGATGAATTGATTGCCTATGCAAAAGATAAGGGTGTTAAAATTATGGAAGCCTTTATGTATCGATTTCATCCCAAATGGAAAAAAGTTCAAGAGCTTATGAAAGTCTCAGGTATTGGTGAAGTACAGACTATACATACAATTTTTTCATACAACAATCAAGATGAAAATAATATTCGAAATATCAAAGAATATGGCGGTGGTGCATTGATGGATATTGGATGTTACGCAATTAATTCAGCGCGATATATTCTTGGACAAGATCCTGTATCTGTGGTATCTAAGATAAGTTATTCAGATGCATTTGGAACGGATATACTCTCATCTGCAATATTAGACTTTGGAAAAACACGAGTTTTATTTACGGTAGGTACAGCCATGTATCCAATGCAAGAAGTGAAAATATATGGAACAGGGGGATCGATTGAAGTTGTTATTCCTTTTAACGATTTAGACGATATTAAGGGGAAAATTATTGTGACGACAAGTTTAGGGCAACGTGTTCTTGAGTTTGAACCGACAAATCAATATGGTGAAATGCTAGATGCCTTTGCAAAAGCAGTCAAAGACGATATAGATGTTCCCTTGTCTTTAGAAGATAGCCGAATGAATATGCATATTATTGATCAGTTGGTGAAATCCGGAAAATCCAATCAATGGGAAAGCATATAAAAGGCCTTATTGAAAGTCTTTACAAAATGATGGACAAGTAATCACGTTATGTGATAAAATGATATAGAGGTGATAACTTTGAAATCATTTGGAATGATCCTAAAAGAAATTCGAAAAACACATCATATGAGCCAAAAGGAGTTAGGTGGACGCCTTGGTGTCGGTCAAACAACGATTGCAAATTATGAAAAAGATATACGCTTTCCAAACCAAGAGAGTTTAATGCATATGGCGGATATATTTGATATATCCGTTGACCAATTACTTGGACGAGAAAGTATTGAAAAGAATAAAGAATTAAAAGACGAAGAAGAATTGAGAAATAAACTATTAGCCTTGCTAATTAAGGGGAATGAACGAGAAGCTATTGCTATCGTAAAGAATATAAAAATAACGGAGCATGTAATTATTCGATTGTATGAGAACGTGTTTAAACCATTGCTATATGAAGTAGGGGTTTTATGGGAAAGCGGACAGATATCTATTGCTAAAGAGCACTATATCTCAGAATGCGTTTGGCGCATGGTCAGTTATGTGTCTGAGAATGTAGAACGTAAGACGCCGACAAAAGGAAGTGTTTTGTGTATGGCTTTGTCAGGGGAACAACATACCTTAGGCATTCGAATGGTTGCAGATTATTTTAATATATTAGGATATCAGCCTTATTATATAGGGGCCAATATTCCAACAGGTGAAGTTATTCGATTTGTGGAGCAAATACGACCTGAATTTATTGCATTATCTTTAACATCCGAATCTTTAAATGACTCATTAGTTAATTTAATAAAACGTCTTAAGGAGACATGTGAATCATGTAAAATTATCGTGGGTGGTCAAGCATTTGAGAAAGATAAAACACGCGTGCCAAAAGAGGCAAACAGATGCATAGATGGTTTTGAATCGTTGGAGAAAATGTTGAGGAGCGCAGATGAAATTTGAAAGTATTTTATGGCTGAATACCAGTATTAAAAATACAATTGAACATAAAATTATAGAGAATCTGAATTTGGAAGAAGTTTATGAACAACTTCTTTCGAATGATGAGATTCTTTATTCCTTATGTATGGATATTCAGACAATTGAATTTCGCCAAGCCATACTCAAAGATTTTATGATGAATGAAGGACTATTAGACGAGCTTATACATTGCTTAGAAGAGTTTTATAAGCTAAAGCCATTATATCATTCGGATTTGTATAAAGTATCAAACTTGTATCGAATTATTGATATGCTAATTACCATGGAAAAAGCCATAACCAGCCTTGAAGAACTGGATCAGATTTTAAGGTATTACACGCTTGAATCGACTGGATTGGTGGCATTAAGAAATGGTGTAGCTGCTAATTTGTTGACAAATGGGTATAAGTCCATGAAAAGTGACTTGAAAGAGATTCATTATATTTTTAATACGATAAAAGGAGCCACATTATCCGTTTCGATGACATCAGGAATGCGTCCCAAATTTGCTCAAGTGACACAAGTCGATAGTCATCAATATCGGTATCCAAAAGCATTTCGACATGTCTCAGATGTATTGGCGGATGATCAAACTTTTTTAGATCGACGTATTTCGAGTTATGTACCTGTCTTTAAAGTTCAAAAAATGAATTATAATATACTCGAAGAGATTGAATATGCATTAAGAGACCATAAGGAAAAGTTGGAAAAGTTTATCAAGGCCTATGAACGCGTTGATATAAAACCTTTTATTCAACTTTATGAAGAGATTGCATTTTATAGTTCAAGTTATCAATTGTTTAAAACAATGGAAGAAAAAGGTCTTCCGATTACGAAGCCTGAAATCGTTCATGAGGAAAGCTGCCTCGAGTTTACAGAGGGGTATAATATTAACTTGGCAATCAAAGATGCCTTTGATGCTGAAGCAATCGTTTTGAATGATTTTCACATGGATGCGAATAGGAAGTATTTTTTAATGACAGGAGCAAATCGTGGTGGCAAAACCACATATACGCAATGCATCGGACAAATACAATTAATGGGACAGTTGGGTTTATTTGTTCCTGCAAAGACGGCTCGGATTAGCTTAGTGGACACGATTCAGTCCCATTTTCCTGCCTTAGAAAAAGAGTCTGTTGATAAAGGAAAATTTGGCCGAGAATGTGAACTTTTTGTAGAAAACTTCAAACGAACAACAGGTCGGTCTTTAATGTTGTTAAATGAATCTTTTGCAGGGACAAGCCATTTGGAAAGTTTAAGTGTTGCGACCCAAGGTGTTTTGGCAATGATGAAAGCAGGTACTCCCTTTGTTTTTAATACACATTTACATGAGTTGTATGACGAGGTTTTAGGAGAACTTTCTCAAAAAGATTTGAAGCATTTGGAGAATAGTTTGATAAGTATGACAACGAAAATGGAACATGATAAAAGTACGTATTTTATGATTGAGCAGGAGCCCTTGGGAAAAAGCTATGCTAGAGAAATCGCGCTTAAATATGGTGTTACTTATGAACAATTGATAAAAGATATGTGATAGGGGTGTAATATGAGTAAACAAGTCATGAGTTTGTTGTGGACCATAGATTCAGAAAAAAAGACATTTAGCCTATCCAAAAAAGACATGAATGATATTGGTATCGATTGGTTTTTTGACTATTTTGAAGCGGAAAAACAAGAGGATTTGTACACATTGCTTGGTGATGTACCGGTTAATATAGATGATATTCAATATCGACAAGGAATATTAGATGACTTCGTGAACAATCCGGACCTATTTGAAAAGCTTTTAATGGATGGACAAGATGCCTATCATCAAATGACACTAAGCAAGTTTTCCTTCGAAAAAGAAGCAACGGTGTATAATTTGATTAAACGCGTGTCAGAAGTGGATAATATTCGAAATATGCTTGAGGACCTTTTGGAAAATTTTCATCAAGCAAAGATAAAATCTCCCGGACTTATCAAATATCATGAGTTGCTTCAGGAAATTGTCCATTCAAGGCTCTATGAAGCCTTTATTCGTGATGTCGAGAAAATTAAGTCCCTTTCAGAAGGTGTGAAAAGCATTAAAATCGGTTTGAATTTAAATGACTATTTACAGCCGGTAGAAGCGATTCTATTAGATGTCAGTGAAGAAGAATTTAAATATGGACGATTTGATAAAAAAATCGAATATTATGTTGCTCAAGGGGTAAAAGAAGTCATGCTTATACCGCGAAAAATATTTGCGAAAGAAACAGTTGCACCACCGGATGCGCTAAATAGTCTGGAAAAAATAGTGGAACCGGCAATGTTGCAATTAATCAGCTTCTGTGATCAATTTACTCAGAAAATTTTGGAAGTGCTCAGTATACTTCACGAGGATTTACCCTATTATGATGTGGGTGTAACTATGTATAATCAGCTTACAAAAAAAGGATTTAAAATGATGATTCCTGAGTGGGGACGAGATTATAAGGTCAATGGACTCTTTCATCTGAATTTAGGCATGACCTTAGAGCCAAGCCAAGTCATTTTGAATACAATCCATCTTGATAAAAAACGGCCTATTAACATTTTGACCGGAGCCAATCGTGGCGGAAAGACAACTATAACTCAGAGTATAATGCAAACGATATGGTTGGGTCAGCTAGGCTTTTATGTTCCGGCGCAAAGCGCAACTTTACCCTTAATTAAGGAATTTAAGGTTCACTTTCCGCGGGAAGAAAAAGAAACAGTGAATTATGGCCGACTAGGTGAAGAGTGCAATCGATTTAAGGCCATGTTTGAAGACAGCTCTGAGGAGAGTTTTTTCTTTATGAATGAATCCTTTTCCGGAACATCCCATCATGAAAGTTTACAAATATCTGTAGAAATATTACAAGCCATTTATCAAAAAGGGAGTTTTGTATTATTTAATACTCATCTGCATGAGCTTGTGGAATCATTAGAAGAAAAAATTAATCCTGAAGCCATACAAAGTCTTGTTGCGGGTAAAGATATGGAAAAGTCTCCCTACATTATTGAACGCGGGAGACCTTTAGGAAAAAGCTATGGTATTGAGATTGCTAAAAAATACGGTATGAATTATGAAGTCTTAATTAGTTTGCGGCATTAAAAGGGATCAACGTATAGGTAGCGCTTTAAGCCTTCAAACAATTGGTTGAAGCGCTCAGAATCCACTTGATAGTAAATACGTTTTCCTTCTTGATACTTCATATGAATAATGCCAAGATCGACTAAGCGACTGATATGATAACTGATCGTTGCTGTTGTAATTCCTAAATAATCTGAAATCTCTTTGTTATAATGCGGTGCGTGCATTAAAAAGCGAATGAGATTTCTTCGTGTGTCATCAGCCAATGACTTAATAAGTTCCTCATATTGAGCTTGATGATGATCGGAATATAATTTTTTTTCAGCAGCAAGTCCATAGAAAAAATAGACTTCATCATGATTACCATAGGCTACAGAAATTTTATCTCCGAAGTAATAGCCAACAAAAATCCGAATAGAAGTATGTTCATTCGATAAAGATTCCTTGCTCTGAAATAAAATTGCATTGATAAATTCTTTTGGATTTTCATCAAGCAATGCTTGATGCTTTGCTTGAATGATCTGAAGTTGTTGCGTTAGAAAGTCTTCATTCTTAGCAAAAAAATGTTGGTAGATGAATTCGAAAGCATAAATCATGCGTTCGATAACACCCTCCGGATAATTTGTGAACTCATAGTAGAGCTTTTTATCCATACCATATTCATGACGCAGACCGGTTAATTCATCCAATAATTTGTCTAAATGAATATTTTCTGTATCCGCAGACATAGGTGTATCAATGCGTTCAATATAAAGGTCAAGTAGTTCGTGTGTTGAGAATTTTTTTAAATAATAAATAAGGTCAAGAGGATGCGCCAAATCTTCATGAATAATCACATCAAGAAGAACAATATAAAAGCAAGAAAAATCTCTTAAAAATAATTCGATGTCATTAATGACGAGAATAGGTAGTTTGGGATAAATTAGCTTGACATAGTCAGTTATAAAATGATCAAATCGTTTTGTAGAAAGTGTTTCATCGGCGGTTTGGTTCATCGAATAATAGGCAATACCGGTTAGATTATAAAGAAATTCCATTGACAAATTTGTTTCAATCTTAAGTGATTTCATTGTGTTACCTCTTTCCGTTTGAGATGAAATTATAGACTAGCTTTTATTTTATCAAAGAGATGAAAAGATTTCCACTCTTTTATTAATAGGCAAAGCATTGATGTCATGAAAAACATGTGATATAATTCCTTTTAAATGCTTTGTTATGGCATATGGAGGCCGTTATGAAAAGAAAACTTGAAAAATATAATATAGAGTATAATGTAGAAGGTGAAGGTCAAGATTTAGTCATTCTTCATGGGTGGGGCTGTAATAAAGAAATGTTTGACTTCTTAGTCGACCATTATAAGTCAAAATATCGTGTTTTTGCATTTGATTTGCCTGGCTTTGGCGGATCCGATGAACCGACTCAAGTCATGGGAACAATGGAATATGCAAAGCGAATGCATGAAGTTTTTGATGCCCTTGAGATAAAAAATCCGATTGGAATCGGACATTCCTTTGGAGGGCGGATATTAATCAAAATGGCAATGTTTTATACCTTCGATAAACTTATATTAACGGGTAGTGCAGGCGTTGTTAATAAAAGGCCCTTAAGATACTATATTAAAGTATATACATTTAAGGTAATGAAACGTTTGTACCGGATGGGTCCAGTTCAAAAAGTTTTTCCAAACATGTTAGAGAAATACAGGAAAAAATCAGGGTCTGCAGATTATAATCAAGCCAGTCCAATAATGAAGCAAGTACTGTCGAAAGTGGTTAATGAGAATTTAGTACATGAATTTAATAAAATAAAGGTGCCGACTCTCTTAATATGGGGAGAACTCGATACGGCGACACCCTTAAGTGACGGTAAGTTAATGGAAAAAGAGTTCCAAGATGCAGGGTTAGTCGTCTTTGAAGGAGGGAGCCACTATGCATTTTTAGAACAGGCGCAACGATTTCTAAAAGTACTAGACGCATTTATATAATATAGGTCTTATGGAGGATAGAATGGAAATCATTATTTATATAGCTATATTTGTGCTGGGAACAGCATATTTTGTTAAACGTACATTGTATTATACACATATGTTTCAGCTGAATTCATATCGATATGCACGATTTATTAGATTTATCAAAAGCAATATTCAAAAAATCTTATCCCTTAAAAACAGTGTTTTTATAGGCCTTATTTTGCTACTAAGTATACTAGGCATTCCCTTAGGCCTTATTTTAGTTCTCGCTATTCGGTTAACTTACGATGTGAAGACAAAACAGCAGACGAAAAAACCCTTAGCATATACGGCAAGAGTTAAAAGAATGATTAGTGTACAGGTAATCTTATATAGTGGTTTGGTGATTTTGCTTTATCAATCTAATGCCGATTTACTTATATTTATGGCAATCATTTTTATGAGCCTACCGATTTTATTGGTCGCAAATATGGTGCTCATACCATGGGAAAAGATGATGAAGAATTATTATTATAAGGATGCAAAAAAACGTTTAAGCGAACATTCGACATTAAAGATCATCGGCATAACAGGAAGTTACGGAAAGACAAGCACAAAATTTATATTAGAGAAAATTCTCTCCAAAGAATTCAATACATTAGTTACACCCCATAGTTATAACACTCTTCTTGGAGTTATCATAACCATTCGAAATATGCTTCGACGTTCTCATGAGGTTTTTGTAGTTGAAATGGGTGCAAAGCAAAAAGGAGACATTGAGGAAATTTGTCGATTAGTGAATCCGGACTATGGTATAATAACAGCAGTTGGACCACAGCATCTTGAAACCTTTGGAAGTGTAGATATTGTAATCGATACAAAGTTTGAGTTAGCCCAAAGCGTTGCTTCTAAGGGGATTTGTTATGTGAACGGAGATAATAAAAATGTTCGAATAGGGATTGGGCGGTATTCAAATTCTCGGTATGTAACTTATGGGAGTGACCAGGATAACCAAGCCGTAATTACACATATACGACAAGATGCTTCCGGGTCGGAATTTGAAGTTCGTATAAATCATCAAGTATATCGCTTTCAAACCAGATTACTAGGTGAGCATAACATGTTAAATATTGCAGGTGCAGTCGCTATTGCGATTGAACTTGGGGTTCCATATGAAAAGATATATGCGGGAGTCAAAGAATTAAAGCCTGTGGAACACCGATTAGAACTAAAAGCCCAAGGGGATTATTTTATTTTAGATGATGCATTTAACTCAAATCCAACAGGTGCCAAGAGTGCCTTGGATGTTTTGGCAGGCTTTGAAAACGGAAGACATATTATTATGACACCGGGAATGATTGAGCTAGGTGCCATGGATGATGAGTTACATATTGCTTTTGGACAACAGATTGCTGAAGTTTGCGATGAAGTAATTTTAATCGGAGAAAAAAAGACCAAATCGATTGTAGCAGGACTTCAGGCGAAAAACTATCCGATGGACCAAGTACATATATGTCAAACAGTATTTGAAGGGTTTAATAAAATACGAGAATTAGTACAGACCGGGGATGTTGTACTTATAGAAAATGACTTGCCGGATAATTTTGATGAATGATTTGGAGGAAATATAATGCAAATAAAGATCGTAACAGACTCGAGTTCTGATTTACCCCTATCCTATGTAAAAAAACATTCTGAGCATCTTGAAGTTTTAGGTATGCCGGTGATGGTTTCGGGGCAAGAATATATTGATGATTTGGGAGAAACATTTTCTCATAGTTTTTTTTATGAAGAAATGGCAAAAGGGACAATGCCCAAAACCTCACAGATCAATGTCGTAACTTTCTATGAGTGTTTTGAGCGTTTGACCAAAGAAAATAAAGGTGTTTTGTATTTAGGTTTATCCTCAGGGCTTAGCGGAACATATAATAATGCGGTTATTGCCAAAAGTATGGTGATGGAAGAATATCCAAATGCCCAGATTGCTATTATTGATTCATTAGCAGCATCGATAGGTTTAGGCGTTTTGGTATATACGGTGGTTGATAAAAATGAAAAAGAGAACTTGAGTCTAGATGAATTAGTAAAGTATGTTGAAGGTGAAAAATTGAAGGCAAATCATTGGTTCGTGGTGGATGACTTGTTGCACCTGAAAAATGGGGGGAGAATTCCGGCAACAACAGCTTATGTAGGAACGGTGCTGAGTGTTAAGCCTTTACTCTCTATGAATCATACAGGAAAGCTGGAGACATTTGGAAAAGTGCGTGGAAAAACACGTGCATGCAAATACATAATAAATAAAATTTCTGAACATTTAGAAGATTCTGAAGAAACGGTTATTATTGGACATGCCAATACACCCGAAGATGCGGCGTATTTGGTCCAAGAATTAAAAAAAGCAAAGGTTAATAATCCGGTAATGCTCACCTGCTTATCGGCAACAATCGCATCTCATGTAGGGCCCGGGATGTTGGCGGTAGCCTTCATGGGCAAGAAAGTGCGAGAAAACAAGTGATAGAGTAAATAATTCAGATTATTTGTGCATTAATAAGGGTTTTGTGATAAAATAAGAATATACATATTTTTACACATTATGACCAAAGATGGGAGTTGAAACTATGGTATCTAAAGAAATAGTAGGTCTTCTTTTAGCAGGAGGCCAAGGAAGCCGTCTCGGCGTACTAACAACAACAACAGCAAAACCATCAGTTCCATATGGGGGGAAATACCGAATTATTGATTTTCCATTAAGTAACTGTGTCAACTCAGGTATTGATACAGTAGGGGTCTTTACTCAATATCAGCCACTTGAGTTAAATGCACATATAGGAATTGGTAAACCATGGGATTTGGACCGAATATCCGGTGGCGTTACTATATTATCACCCTACCAAAAAAGTGATAATAGTGCATGGTTTACGGGAACAGCCAATGCCGTCTATCAAAACATTCATTATATTGATAAACTAAATCCAAAATATGTTATCATTTTATCCGGAGACCATATTTATAAAATGGATTATGCTAAGATGCTTCAAGCGCATAAACGCAATGAAGCAGATTCAACGATATCTGTATTTGAAGTTCCAATCGAAGAAGCAAATCGATTTGGTATTATGAATACAAATGATGATGGAAGCGTATATGAGTTTGAAGAAAAACCGGAAAACCCTAAGAACAATTTAGCATCCATGGGTGTTTATATTTTTACTTGGGATGTATTGCGGCAATATCTTATCGATGATGAAGCAGATCCTACTTCATCCAATGATTTCGGAAAAAACATTATTCCCAAAATGCTGAAAGATAAAAAACGATTGTTTTCATATGAATTTTCAGGCTATTGGAAAGATGTCGGAACAATACAAGCGTATTGGGAATCAAATATGGATCTTGTAAAACGAATACCTGATTTTAATTTGTTTGATCATAAGTGGAAAATTTTTACAGTGAATCCGGTTATGCCGGCAAATTATATCGGGCCGTCTGGGGTAGCGAAGCGTTCGATTATAGCAGAAGGCTGTATGATTTATGGGACAGTAATCAATTCCGTTATTTCTCCAGGTGTTCAGGTGGCAGAAGGTGTTGTCATTGAAGACTCTATTATTATGGCTAACACAACAATTGGAGCCAATACAAAAATAAAGAAAGCAATTATAAGTGAGAATGTTCATATTGGTAAAGATGTTGAGATTGGTTATGGTGACGACACGGTGAACACACTTAAACCTGATCTTTATAATAGTGGCATTACGGTAATCGCCGATTGTGCGAGCGTTCCGGATCTTTGTAAAATCGGTAAAAACGTTGTCATTGATCGTCATGTGGCAGATGAAGATTATCAACATACGGAAGTACCTTCAGGGGAGACGATTTTAAAAGGAGGTATTGTTTATGAATAGTACAATGGGTATTATTATAACAGGTGGTAAAAATGAAAAGTTAAAAGAACTTGCTTGGAAACGATCCGTTTCTGCCGTTCCTTATGGTGGACGATATCGGGCTATTGATTTTGTTCTGTCCAATATGATTAATTCAGGCATTAATAAAGTGGGGGTCTTAACCCAATATAGTTATCGTTCTTTGATGGATCATATTGGATCAGGAAAAGAGTGGGACCTTGATCGGCGACGCGGAGGTTTATTTTTGTTCCCACCGTATTTATCCGGTGATAATTCAGGCTGGTATAAGGGATCGGCGGATGGATTGTATCATAACTCCACATTTTTACGCCGTAGTAATGAAGAATTTGTATTGATGACAACGGGTAATTGTATTTATAAAATGACCTATGATAAAATGTTACAAGAGCACATTGACAGTGGTGCAGATATTACGGTTCTCTATCGAGACATGAGTGATTTAGAACCTGAAGAGCTCAAGCATTTAGGTATGTTGAACTTTGATAAAGACAATCGCTTAATAGAAATGTATGAAAAATCACCTAAACCAAAAGGTACATTAGCATCTTTGGGCGTTTATATTATACGGCGTGAACTTCTCATTGATTTATTAGAAGAAAGCGCATCTCAGGGGTATTATGATTTTGTTCGAGATATTCTTATTAAAAAATTAGACCAACTTGTTATTAAAGGTTATCGATTTGAAGGCTATTGGAGAGCAATGCATTCAATTTCAATGTTTTATAAGGCCAATATGGATTTGTTAGATCCAAAAGTCCGTGAGGCATTGTTCATGAATGATGGGCGTGTATTTACAAAAGTCAAAGATGAAACACCTGCAAAATATAACGAAGAAGCCGAAGTGAAGAATTCAATTATAGCAGATGGTTGTATTATCGAAGGAACGGTAATGAATAGTGTCTTATTTAGAGGAGTAAAAGTCAGTCAAGGTGTTGTGATTAAAGATAGCATTATCATGCAGGATACGACGATTTTAAATGGGGCACAATTGACAAATGTGATATTAGATAAAGAAGTTGTTGTCGGTGAAAATAAGATTCTTAAGGGTGAAAATTCCTATCCATTTATTGTAGGAAAAGGAACTAAAATTTAATCAAAATCAAATAAAAATAAGGAGGCCTTCTTGGCATCCTTATTTTTTTGTTGAACAAAGCGCGAAAATATGTGATAATATAAGTAATATTAACTCAAAAACGAAGAGGTGTAGCTATGAATGCAGAACATTTGAATCCAATTATCGCGGCATCAAAGTTTGTTATTAATCAAACGTGTGGAATTGAACTGAAACCAGGAAAGCCATATGTAACTCAATCGGAGTATACAGATGATGTTTTTGTTGTATTGTTAGGAATAACCGGTCAATTGCATGGCCAAGTTATCTTAGTTATGTCAAGAGAGATTGCCAAAAATTTAGCTTCAAAAATGATGATGGGCATGCCGGTGCCGGAATTAAATGATATGGCAAAGAGCGCCTTGGGTGAACTCATGAATATGATGATGGGTAATGCAATGACAATTTTTGCGGAAAAGAATATTTTGCTCGATATTACACCTCCAACAATATTTGTGAGCAAAGACTTATCATTAAATGTTGGTGATAGCCGAATGATAGCAATTCCTTTGGAGTTTGATGCCGGAATGCTAGAGTTAAACATTGCAATAAAAGAAGGGTAAATAAAGGAGTATATAATGATATCGATTGAGATCAATAAATCAAGTCAACTAAAAGAGATACCAAATCCTGAAAACTTAGGGTTTGGTACTATTTTTACAGACCATATGTTTATGATGGATTATTCTGAAGATCAAGGATGGCATAATGCAAAGATTGTTCCTTATGGTCCGATTGAATTCGATCCATCAATGATGGTGCTACACTATGGGCAGGAGACATTTGAAGGGTTAAAAGCATATAAAGGAAACGATGGAGAGATTTTTCTCTTCCGACCCGAGTACAATGGAAAACGATTAAACGACTCAAATAAACGTTTGTGCATACCTGAGATTCCGATAGAAGACTTTGTTAAGAGTATCGAAGCGTTAGTGAAAATAGACCGTCGGTGGATTCCGGAAGGGGTAGGGACTGCGCTATACATTCGTCCTTTTGTGTTTGCAACAGATGCATCCTTAAAAGTGCACCCGGCAAAAACATATAAATATATGGTTATTTTATCACCGGTAGGAGCTTATTATACAGAAGGCTTGAACCCAGTCAAGATTCAGGTCGAAGAAGAATATGTTCGAGCGTCTGTTGGTGGTGTCGGGTTTGCGAAAACCGGAGGTAATTATGGAGCTGGATTACTAGCGCAAGAAAAAGCCTCGCAAAATGGATGTTCTCAAGTGTTATGGTTAGATAGTAAAGAACACCGATATGTAGAAGAAGTCGGAACAATGAATGTCTTTTTTGTAAAAGAGGGCACCTTGATTACGCCAGCTTTAAGTGGAAGTATTTTGCCCGGAATTACGAGGGACAGTGTTATCAAAATGGCTGAAAACTTAGGCATCCCCGTTGAGGAAAGAAAAATAGATATTCACGAAATTATTGAAGCCAGTGAAGCAGGACAGATTACAGAAGCGTTTGGGACAGGAACAGCAGCGGTTATATCACCAGTAGGTACATTGGTCTATCAAGGAAAAGAGTATTGTTTCAATAATCATCGTATTGGCGAGATATCCCAAAAACTGTACGATTTAGTGACGGGAATTCAGCTTGGAGAGATTGAAGATTTGTATGGATTTAGACATGTTATTCGATAAAAAACATTGACGCAAGGTTCGTTTCATGATAGAATATCCACAGCTGAAAAACAATTGTTCTTCTTGAGGAGACAAACTGGTAGAAAGAGGTAGATTATGAATCGGAAATTAAAAGTCGGAATTATTGGCGGAACTGGAATGGTAGGTCAACGCTTCGTAACATTATTACATGATCATGAATGGTTCGAAGTGACAACGATTGCAGCTAGTCCTCGTTCAGTAGGCAAAACATATAAAGAAGCAGTTGGCGACAGATGGAGTCAGTCTATAGATATACCTGAACGCATTGGTCAAATCATGGTAAAAAATGCGACAGATATTGAAAGTGTTTCATCAGAGGTTGATTTTGTTTTTTGTGCAGTGGATATGAAAAAAGATGAGATCAAATCATTAGAAGAAGCCTATGCAAAAGCTGAAGTGCCTGTAATCTCAAATAACTCGGCCCATCGTGGAACGCAAGACGTACCGATGGTTATTCCTGAAATCAATAATGACCATATTGCTATTATTGATGCGCAAAAAAAACGTCTAGGTACAAAAAAAGGATTTATTGCAGTTAAACCAAACTGTTCAATTCAAAGCTATGTCCCGGCATTAAGTGCACTCAAAGAATTCGGACCTAAAGATATATCCGTGTGTACATACCAAGCCATTAGTGGAGCGGGAAAAACATTTGACACATGGCCGGAGATGCTTGATAACATTATTCCATTTATTGGTGGTGAAGAGGAAAAAAGTGAAAATGAACCATTGAAAATATGGGGAAGCATTCAGGATGATAAAATTGTTGCTGCGACATCACCTTTGATTTCAGCACAATGTATTCGTGTGCCGGTACTTGATGGACATATGGCTGCTGTATTTGTTAATTTTGAAAAAAAACCTACAAAAGAAGAAATGGTTGAAAAATGGAACGCATATTCGGGACGTCCTCAAGAACTTGAGTTACCCCTAGCACCAAAGCAGTTTATAAAGTATATGACGGAAGATGATCGTCCGCAAACGCGACTAGACCGAGACTATGAACGCGGTATGGGAGTTACCATAGGACGTTTGCGTGAAGATAAACAATACGATTACAAATTTGTTTGTATATCTCACAATACACTCCGAGGAGCTGCAGGTGGGGCAGTTTTAATTGCAGAATTATTAAAGGCCGAAGGGTATTTGAATTAACATTAGTAATTGACAATCATTATCGCTTGCTATTGACAATTATCAGAAAATAGTGCATACTATATTTAGACTATTTGATTATTCAAAGAAATAATTGTAAAGGAGTGATTGTATGAAAGATGTTGGTAAAGAGAAAAATTTAGGTTCAAACAAAACCGAAGCGGTCTTAGATGCAGAACGTTATGAAGAAGAAACTCACGTTCATATTCCTCGTGAAGAAGCTATAAATGATGCTAAAGACTGGGTTGATGAAAACGAAAAGTAATTAAAATAACGATAAGGAACTGTAGCACAAACCATGTGCTTTAGTTCCTTTTTTTGTCTAGTATATTAGCCCTAATGGGCGTATAATAAAGATAGACAAGGAATTTATTGATTAGAGAACAGGAGGTATGTTTATGGGCATACGAGGAAAGTTGACGTTGTTTACAAATTTGTTGATTTTGGTTGTAGTCATTGGACTAGCAACAGTTTCCTTTTTGGCACTACAAGGAAGTGGTGAAGAAAATCTTAGAGAATTGGAAGATGTGATGTACTCTCAATATGATGCAATGCTACAAGAACATGTTGAGATTCTCATTACGGAATTAGAGGGGATTGTCAATCAGATTGAAGCCGGGGTCATTGATGAGACCCAAGGAAGAATCATTGCTGCAGATATTATTCGAAATGCCAAATATGGTCCTGAAGGCTATTTTTGGGCAGATGACACTCAAGGGAATAATATAGTATTATTAGGAAGTGAAACAGAGGGAACCAATCGTTTTGAACTTGCCGATGCACACGGAACAAAAATGATTCAGCTTATGATTACGGCAGCTGAAAATGGTGGCGGATATACAGATTATTATTTTCCTAAAGCGGGTTCAGACATAGCGGAACAAAAAAGAGGGTATACCCAGTTGTTTCAACCCTTCGGGTGGGTTATCGGAACGGGAAATTATATCGATGATATAGAGGCATATATTGATGTGCAAAGAACAAAGCATAATGAACAGCTTAGAAACAGTCTTTTATTAGTTCTTGCAATGGCTATCATCATGTTTGTTATTGGATTTATTGGGGCGAATATATTTAGTGTTGGAATAACTAAGCCAATACGAAAAATGACAAAGAATTTAGAAAAAGTATCTCGGTTAGATTTTTCTACGGATCAAGATACAGCAAAATTATCAAAACGTAAAGATGAAATCGGTCAAATGGCAAGTTCGCTGGATTCGCTGAACAAAGAATTACGAGATGTTGTCCAAGAAATTTTGCAATTCACGTCAAATCTGAATACCTATGTTAAGGATATGTCTCAAATATCTGCAACGACCAAGGAAAATTCTATTACGGTTGTAAATGCAGTCGATGAATTTGCACAAGGAGCCCAAGAACAAGCTGAAGATGCTCAAGAAAGCGTATACAGTTTAGAATCTCTAAATAGCTTTATTGCTCAGAGTAATCAACTTGCAGAAGAGGTCTCGGGATTATCGGACAAAGTTTTTGATCGCCAAGAAGCCGGAAATGAATCGGTTAAATCCTTGGTGGAAGAGTTTAATACAACGCTTGACGTTATTAAAAAGTTAAATGATGATATTGATAATTTAAGTGAACATTCCAATAGCATAAATGATATTATTAGTGTTATAGAGGGCATTGCTGAGCAAACAAATCTATTAGCGCTCAATGCTTCCATAGAAGCGGCAAGAGCCGGTGAAGCCGGAAAAGGATTTGCCGTTGTTGCCTCGGAGATACGGTCCCTTTCAGAACAGACAACCCATTCAACAAAAGAAATTAATGCTATTATTCATATGGTCACTGAAAGCGTCGATGCATCAAAAGAAAATATGAAGTATTCAAATACTTCAATTAAAAAGGCTTTTGATAAAATGAATAATGTCAAAGATACATTCGAAGAAACCTCTGAAATTACGGCTGAATCCAATGAAAAAGTCAAGTCGGTACAAGAGTCCTTTAAGGGGATTAATAATGCAAAAGAAAAGGCGCTTCATTCAATACAATCGATTTCAGCAGTCACCCAAGAGAATGCGGCAGCCAGTGAAGAAATTAATGCGAGCATGATGACACAAAAAGAGATTATATCAGAGCTTGATGCGATTGCTAATCAAGTGTCAGACAACACCGATCGACTTAATGAACTCATGAAGCGATTTACAATTCATTAGATTATAGGCAAATCGAATAGGATAAACAAGGCGCTCTTAAAAGAGTGCCTTGTTTATATATTTTTAATACTTTTTATATAAAGGGTATATTTGTTTGTGCTAATATAGTAAAATAAGTATAAATAGAAAAGTGGATGTGAAATCAAATGGAATCAAAAAAAGATAAAGTTGTTCATACAATCCGCATCAGCGGTTTTTTTAATACACCACCCAGTGAAAAAGAAATCTATCAGGCCATGCGAGATTTTGAACGATTACAACGCGTTTTAAGATGGGTGCCCGTGCTTTTCTTAGCCGTTTTAGGTGGGATTTTTTTTGCTGTCATGAAATTGTTTGAACTTAATTTGCCGGCATTTATTTTAGTGACAATCAGTACAGTCATTATATTAAAAGAGTTAAGTACGGTTCTTTTTTCATTACATATGAGAAAACGACTGATGAAACCTTTAGAAAAGCTTCGTGTTGCTGTTGAAGAGATAGCAAAAGGAAATTACGGATTCACGGTGGAAGAAGAGCAGTTTAATATGGTAGGAGACTTAATTGCTTCCTTTAATCGCATGAGCATTGAGCTAAAAGAAGCAGAAGAATTGAAAGAGCGCTATGAGCAGAATCGAAAAGAACTCATTGCAGGGATCTCTCATGACTTAAAAACGCCTATTACATCTATTATTGGTTATGTGGATGCCATTCAGTCAGGGGTTGCAACAACAGATGAAAAAAAAGAAAAGTACTTAAATATTATTGAATCCAATGCCCAGTATACTAATAAGCTTATTGATGACTTATTTTTATTTTCCAAACTGGATATTAATCAAATGCAGTATGAATTTGTTCGCATGCCTATATGCGAATTTTTACAGGATGTAATTGTTGAAAAACAGTTGGAACTGGAAGAAAGTGGTGTCAACGTTTCCTATACAATTGATATTGCCAAGGATAAACTTTTGGCAATTGACGGGAAAATGGTGTATCGAATTATGTCGAATATCATGTCAAATGCAATAAAGTATGGAAACAAGGAAGCACCGGAGATCCACATCGAAGCGACGGAAGAGCTCGATGGTGTGAAAGTTGCAATATCAGATAACGGTCAAGGTATATCACAAGAAAACTTAGAACATATTTTTGATGTATTCTTTAGAGAAGATGTATCTAGAAACAAAGAAATTGGCGGAACGGGATTAGGATTGTCGATTGCAAAACAGTTAGTTCAAGCTCATGGAGGCGCCATTTTTGCCACATCAAAAATAGGAGAAGGTACAACAATAACCTTTAGCCTAAAAGATCAAAATTTACAGGAGGACCATGATGAATAAGATATTGATTATCGAGGATGACCAACAGATTGCAGCTTTAGAAAAAGATTTTTTAGAAATGAATGGATTCGAAGTAAATATAGAAACAGACGGACACAAAGGCTTAAAAGAAGCGATGACTGGCGATTATCAGTTAATTATCATTGATATTATGCTCCCGAATGTGAATGGATATGATATACTTATGATGATACGTGACAAATTAAATATTCCTTTTATTGTGGTTTCAGCGCGTAGTGATGACATGGATAAAATCAAAGGAATAGAATTGGGAGCGGATGACTATATGACAAAGCCCTTCAATCCCAATGAACTTGTTGCGCGCGTTAAAAATCAATTGTCTAGGTATGACCGTTTATTGAATATGAAATCAAAACAAGGTGAAATCGAATATAATGGCGTGCTCATTAATGAAGAATCTAGACGGGTCTACGTGAATAAAGAGGAAGTCATAATGACTACAACAGAGTTTGATATTCTTCTGTTTTTTATGAAGAATCCGGACATTGTACATAGTAAACAAACAATTTTTGAACGTGTCTGGGGTGAAGATGAGTATGGAGATATCGGAACCGTTCCTGTATATGTTCAAAAGATCCGTAAAAAAATTGAAAAAGATTATACAAGACCCAAAATCATAGAGACCGTATGGGGAGTTGGATATCGATTTAATCGATTATAAAATAGTATAAGAAGGTGTAAAGTATGAGATTAGTTCCTATTGGCTCGATAAAAGAAGGCTCCTTGCTTGCAAAGAGTATCTACGATGAAGAAGGACGTGTATTATTAAATAATGGCGTCGACTTAACAGAATCCTTGATTGAAAAACTGAAAGTGAATCATGTCTATGCAGTGCATGTTGCAGATGACTATAGTGTAGGTGAAATCAAAGATGTTATCCGACCGGAATTGCGCAATTTAGCTGTTAAAGAAATCAAAACAGTTTTTGAGGCGATTCGAAAAGAAGTCGAAAAAACAGTAAATACCTTGAAGAGCGAGCAGATTCAAATGAATCGACGATTAAAGCTCATGGTGGATCAAAAATATTTTGAAGGTGTTGAGCAAATCATAAATGAAATGATGGGCGATATTACACATAATAAAGACGTCATGGTTGGACTTGTTGATATTAAAAATATGCAATCGTTTGTCTATCAACATTCCATCCAAGTGACAATTTTATCTATTCTCATCGGAATATCCATGAAAATGAATGGGAAAATGTTGAAAGATTTAGCAATTGCTGCAATGATGCATGATATTGGGCTGGCATTTATTGACAAAGAATTAGTGAACTATCGTTCAGACTTTTCAGAAGACCAAAAAAAGAACTATCAGCTACACTGTAGGCTGGGGAATGATTTCCTGAAAGAAAATACAATGCTAAGTGTAGGTGCTAGAATGGGGGTGTTAGAACACCATGAATACAATGATGGTAGTGGGTATCCCTTAGGGCTAAAAGAAGAGCAGATTCATATTAATGCGCGGATTATTCATGTGGCCAATGTATATGATAAAATGACCTCCGGTCATCTTGGAAGAATTGCACCTCCCAATGAAGCCATTGAATATATTATGGGGAATGCAGGCAATGGTAGAATCTTTGATTTTGAGATTGCCAATCTCTTCGTACGTCGTATTGTACCTTTTCCCATAGGTTCATTCGTCTTACTATCAAATGGTGAGAAGGCTGTTGTGACTGGATATAATGCAGATAATCCTTTGCGACCGATTGTGAAAATAATTGAAAAAGGCAAGAAAATCGATGAATTGCAGCAATTGAATTTAATTAATGCAAATACCTTGAATATAACTGTAAAAAAAATCATTTATGAAGTTTAATTGCAAATATCAAACTACTATATGAATGGCTTAACATCCTGAAATATTGACTTTGAGTTCTAAAAATGCTATTATATTAAGGATACGTTAAGACTCTAATTAGAGAAAGTAAGGTGTGAACATGAAAGATTATTCTGATTTAATTGCAAAATGGAGTGAGCTGGTGCAAGAGGCTGACGTCATTGATCCGAGTTTATATGGGCGTTATGAAGTAAAAAGAGGATTGAGAGAATTGTCAGGTAAAGGCGTTCTCGCCGGATTAACTCGTATAGGTGAAGTTCATTCGTATATTATAGATGAAGGCGAAACAATTCCGCAACCGGGACGATTAATTTATCGAGGCATCGATATCGATGATTTAGTTAATGGGTTCCGTGATGACCAAAGATTAGGGTTTGAAGAAACAGCATATCTTCTCCTTATGGGAAATCTTCCGACAAAACCAGAACTTGATAAGTTTACAGAAGTCCTAGGGGAGTATCGCATATTACCTGATGGCTTTATTCGAGATATGATTATGGGCTTACCAAGCAAAGATATGATGAATGTCTTGGCCCGTAGTGTACTTGCGCTGTACTCATTTGATGATAATCCGGATGACATTAGTATAGATAATATCATGAAGCAATCCTTGCGATTAATTTCAACAATGCCCTTATTGGCAGTATATGGGTATCAATCGTGCCAATATTATGAAGGAAAGAGTAGTTTAATCATCCACTCACCACGAACAGATTTAAGCACAGCGGAGAACATTTTATATATGTTGAGACATAATAATGAATATACTCCTCTTGAAGCGCAATTGCTTGATCTTGCACTAGTCTTGCATGCAGAGCATGGTGGTGGGAATAATTCGAGTTTTACGACGCATGTTGTTACCTCATCAGGTACAGATACATATTCAACAATAGCTGCGGCTATAGGATCATTAAAAGGACCAAGACATGGTGGTGCCAATATTAAGGTGGCTGAAATGTTAGACGACCTTAAGACAGAAGTTGATAATTGGGACGATGATGATCAAATTTCAGACTATATTGAAAGACTCTTAGATAAAAAAGCCTTTGATAAACAGGGACTTGTTTATGGAATAGGACATGCGGTGTATTCCTTATCTGATCCAAGAGCTGTTATTTTTAAAGAATATGTTGAGCAATTGGCTAAAGAAAAAGGCTTAACAGACGAATATAATCTATATAGTCGAGTGGAAGCTCTTGCGCCCAAGATTATTGGTGAAAAGAAGAAAATGTATAAAGGTGTTAGTGCCAATGTGGATTTTTATTCAGGATTTGTATATAGAATGTTAGGAATACCTACAGAGTTGTACACACCATTGTTTGCTATATCTAGAACAGTTGGGTGGTGTGCCCACCGTATTGAGGAATTGAATAACGGAAGTAAGATTATTCGACCGGCATATCGTTCAGTAGCTGATCGAAGAGCGTATATACCTATTGATGAACGTTAAGCATAGTTTTTCGCCCTGTGAAAAAAAGAGTAGCTAATAAAGCCTATAATGAGTCCGAGATAGTAGGTAATAAAGCGCCAGATAAGAATAACGGATGCAATGTGGTGTTGTAATAAGAAGGTGCTAAAGATTAAGAAAAAGCCACCTTCAGCACCGCCAGAAGCTCCCGGTAAAGGTACAATGGACGTTATTAACATGACATAAGAGCTTGCAAGTATTATTCGTAAAAAACTGACCGGGTAGATATCAAGGGATAATAGTATAAAATAAGCAATGGTATAAAATGACATTAATTTAAAAATGTTAAGTAATATAGTCAAAGCAAATAAACGTTTGTTTTTAAGTAAATAATGTATTTCATTATGGAAATCAGCAACAAGAGATTTCCATTTTTTATAGCGTTTTTTTTGCTTTTTCGCACAAGAAAAAGGCTTAAGCATTAAAAGGATAGAATGTAATAATCGATAGGATATTTTTGAAGAAAATGCAATAGCACATAAGGAGACAATTATTACTAGGTTAAGAATAAAACCGATAACTGTAAAGAGATTGGCAGACGCATTAATATATACTTTGGCATAACTAAAATGTCCAAGAATTAAAGTGATTGAGCCTAGTATGACGAGAGCGATTTGATAGACAATAAAGTTATGTGTTGAAAGACTTGTGCTATGGCAGATGCTAAATTTAGGTTCTTTGCTTAGGGCATATATTTGAAAGGGTTGTCCACCACTAGAAAAGGGAGTAATTCCATTAAAAAACTGAGTGGATAATACTAATTTAAATACTTTGGAATAGGCATACTCATCATCATACGCTTTGATAAACAAATGTAGTGATTTGGCTTCGAATACCCAGTAAAGAAGAATTAGTAACAATGAGATACTCATCCATCCCCAATGAACCGACTGCAATTGTGACAAAATTTGTGTGTGCTCATTTTTAATCAATATAATGATGGAAAGTATAGTAAAACCAACAATAGGTACTATTTTTTGTTTAGTTAGTATGTGTTTCATGGTTCACCTCATTTAATAAGTCAGAGTAGATGGCGTGAAGTGAATGGCCAACGTTATTTAAAGAACGCTCTTTAGCAATCAAATACGCTTGATCTAAATGAATCGTTAATGCTCCTGAAAAATAGTCGCGAATATATTTTTTGAAGTCTTTATTCGTGCTTGCTTTTTTGCAATGAATTGAATCTTCAAGCCAGTCTGCATATACCGGTATGTCGCGAACGATAATCGGCAAACGACAAGCAAGTGCCTCTAATATAACAATTCCTTCAGTTTCTTCATAAGTGGGCATCAAAAACAAATCAGACTCACAATAAGCAGATAGCATATTATGAACATAGCCGAGAAAATGTACATTTGAAGGTGCTGATTTAATTGCTTTTTTAACTTCATGTGTCATCAATGCTTTAGGTGTCGTTCCGCACCAGGCAAAAGTATATTCAGGTAATTGCTTGGCCAATTCTATAAAGTCAAGTATGCCTTTACGCTTAATTTGTAAACCGACAGAGAGAATGATTTTTTCATCGGAGGCAAAGCCATAGGTGGCTCGAAAATTGGCTTTCATATGTTGGAACTGCCGACGGTTAAAATGTGTTAAATCAATACCGTTGGATACATTTACAATAGGTGGTGATAAGTTATAAGTTTGAAGCAAGTGTTTTGAATACTTGGTTGGAGTTATAATTAGGTCACCTGTATTATAAATCTTACGTAAAATATATTTAAATAATGGTGCAATATGATTGGAAAAAATAAAGGAATTTTTAAAGTCTTCTTCAGTGCTATGAGCATGTATAACGACTTTTCTGCCGTTATGCTTAGCAAATTTTGCGAGTAGAAAACTTTGGATGCCAATCGTGTTAATGTGAACGATATCACATTGCCCAAAATCACTGAGTTTTGATGTATGGTTTATATCATGTAAATCCAGAGCTTTTTTTTGATGAACGATAGCCCGACCAACACCGGAGTGTTTAATGAAAAGTAATGCTTCTGAATATAATAATATGTTCATAAGTCCTCCTAGATTAGTTCGGATTTTGGTCCGGAAATAATGTATGTATATATTTTTTCGGCATTTTTTCCATAATTTTCTTTTGAAATCGATCGAATGACGATTTGTGCATTTTGAGTTAAAAGCTTTCTAATGACAGGATTAGATAAACTGTGTTGAATATTTTCAAACAGCTCCTCTTCAGTCGTAAATAAATAGCCGGTTTTCTTATGAAGAACAATATCTTTAACATGGGTATCATCATAAACGATGACAGGTACATTACATGCCATGGCTTCAATAATTGTTAAACCTTGAGTTTCCGTTTTTGAGCAACTAATAAATAGTGTCGCCAAATTATAATAAAGATGAATATGATCAAATGGAATTTTTCCGGCAAAAATCACATAATCACTAATTTTTAATTTCTGACAAAGCTTTTCAAGTTTTGACCGATATGGGCCATCTCCAACAAACATAATACGAATGGATGGATCCTTGTCTAGTAATTTAGGTAACTGTCGAATGAGCATATCATGACTTTTTTCTTCGCTTAAACGACCGACAGATAACAAAATGTGGTGATCCTTTGTTAAACCGTATTTTTGGCGTAATGTATCAAGTTCGGGGGTGTTCTGATTCATATGTATAAAGTGGCTTAAGTCAATGCCCGTTGGCATCACAAAGATATTATTGCGAACACCGTAATCAATCAAGGCATTGCGCGTTTTTGCAGAAGGGGCGATAACACCGTCATAACTTTTTACATAAAATTTACTGCCTGTTTTGATAAATTTCTTGAGCATATTGTGTCCGTACTTTAGACGATTGACGTAATGAGTATAATCTTCATACATGGTGTGATAGGTATGAACAGTTGGGATAGCTAGTGTTTTGGCTAAATGCCGTCCTAAAAGTCCGATACTAAATTCAGTATGAGTGTGGATAAGATCAAAATTCATTGCTTTGATCTGGGATAATTTATGGGTGCTAATAGGAATGCCCACACGAAATTCTTTCCAGCGATGGAAAGGAATTGATTTTATGCGTATAATATTAGTCCGTTCATCCGAATATCCGGGAACATCAACCGTTATGATTGTGACTTTGTGGCCTAAGCGTACTAATTCTTCTTCTAACATAAGGACCGACGTGACTACACCATTGATTTGAGGTAGATAACAGTCCGTAAAGAGTCCGATTTTCATAATAAATACTCACTCCTTTATATGGGTTCATTCTATATGTTATTTCTATAATAACCCATTTAGATTAGAAAATCCTTAGAAAATAGAAAAATTAACCTAAGAACTTTCCTGATAAAGAATTTTCCCGATGTTGACTAAATTTTTTATTTCGGTATAATTAAAAGAGTTACATAATATAGAAATACATGAATTGAAACGGAGGAGAATGAAGATGATGAAAAAAATAAGTGTTTTATTTATAATTCTTATATTAGTAGTAGGTTGTGGAAATAATGCGACAGATGATGTATATGGTGAAAAAACGACCACGCTTGATAAAGATCTTATAAAAGTAGGTATGGAGCTTCAATATCCACCCTTTGAAACGAAGAATACAGAGGGGGAGCCGGATGGTGTTTCGGTTCAATTAGCCTATGCATTAGGTGAATATTTGGACAAAGAAATAGAAATCGTCGATACTCGATATGCAAGCTTGATTCCTGCCTTAGAGACAGGGAATGTTGATATTATAATCTCGTCAATGACGGTCACGCCGGAAAGGCTTGAGCGTGTTGATTTTTCAGATGAATATACGTCAGCGCCATTAATGGTTTTGGCACATGTGGATTCAAAAGTTAACAGTCCGGAAGATATAAATGATCCGGAAGTTAAGATTGCGGTGAAATCAGGAACGGTTGCAGAAATATGGGCAAAAACAAATGCGCAAGAAGCGACGCTTATTAATATTGAAGAAGAAGCTACTGCTGTGTTAGAAGTGGCTCAAGGAAAAGCAGATATATTTATCTATGATCCGCTATCAATTATTCGACATAATCAAAATTATCCGGATACAACAAAGGCAATTTTAGAGCCACTTCCAAATACAAAAGGCTGGGGAATTGCTATGCGAAAAGGTGAAGATGAATTAAAAGAGAAAATCAACACATTTTTAGAAGAAGCAAAAGAAGATGGTACATATGATGAAATCAGACAAAACTATCTACAAGATGAAATAGCAGAATTTGAAGAATACGGGTTGGATTTCTTTTTCTAAACGTGAACTGACTAGAGTAGAAAAGACATGAAAGAAGGACAGTATGAATAAAATAAATAAAACGATAAATTTTATAATAGCCCTATCTTTGTACGTCGGTTTATTTTATTTTGTGACCACACGTGCAATTGGAGTGAAGCTAGATTTTACGCCCTATGTTGAATACCGAAAAGTTATATTTAACGGATGGATTAAAACTATTGAAGTTAGTGTTCTTGGGGTTTTGTTGTCCTTAATTGTAGGCCTTGTATTGTATTTTATGAGTCAATCCGGTGTGTTGGCAATAAAATATGTTGCAGGGATTCATAAAACAATTATATTTGGCACACCACTACTTGTGATTGCAATTGTGTCCTATTATTATATAGGTAATGCTTTTTCAGTTGATTCAAAGCTTTTAGTGGGTGTGGTTACACTTGGCTTATACATTGGCGCATATATTTCGGACATATACAAAGGCGCCATTGAGTCGATTCATATTAACCAATGGCAAACAGCGAAAATGTTTGGGCTTACAAGAGCCCAAACATATCGTTATGTCATCTTTCCCCAAGTACTAAAAAGTATATTACCGCCACTTGCCGGTCAGTTTGCATTAACGATTAAAGGAAGTGCATTGTTGTCCTATATGGCGTTGAACGAATTTTTTAATGAAATAAATGTTGTGCAGTCAAGTACATTCCGTTTTGCAGAAGGATTTGTCGTTGTGTCTATTGGCTATTGGATTATCACAGTACCTTTGATCATCTTTGTGCGAAAGCTAGAAGAACGACTTCATGTACGTATTATAAAATAATAGAGAGGCTTTGGTGAAATCGTGAATTTGAAACTCGATCACGTTGAGAAATACTATGATGATGTGAGGATATTAGATAAACTTGATTTATCTATGAAAAATATAAAAGTGCTTGCGCTTATTGGTCCTTCAGGAAGTGGAAAATCGACGCTTCTTAGATTAATAGCCGGACTTGAATCCTTTGAAGGTGGTAATATTGTGTTAAATAATCAATCCATTGACAAGGTGGATTTGACGGAGTATCGAAAACGTATAGGCTTTGTTTTTCAAGATCACAACCTATTTAATCACTTGTCGGTCATTAATAATATATGTATGATTATGGAGAAAGTCCATCATCGAAAGCATACAGAAGCAAGAACAGAAGTTGAAGGATTATTAAAAAAATTCGGCTTGATTGATCACAAGGATAAACAACCTCATCAAATTAGTGGAGGTCAAGCGCAACGTGTATCTATCGTAAGAGCCCTTGCCATACAACCAGAAGTAATATTACTTGATGAACCGACATCAAGTTTGGACCCGGTACTAACATTTGAGGTGTTAAAATCCATTGAAACCTTGGTTCAAGATAACAAAGATGTTATCTTAGTAACCCATGAAATAGGCTTTGCAAGGGAACTTGCAGATTATATTATTTATATGGAAGAGGGGAAAATCATCGAACATGGTGCAACGAATATATTGGAAGAACCTCAAACAGAGAAGTTAAAAATATTTTTGGATAAAGTATTATCATTTCATTAAAGGAGGAAGAGAATGTCATTTAGTCGAATGGATTTAGAAGATCGTAAACGTCCTAAAGGGCGCAACGCTATTTTGGTCTATGGATATAGCGAAGAAGGTGTCCAGACCTTGAAAACAATCATGGTCGAAGCAGGAATTGATGAGCTCATCTATATCGAGCAGGCAGAGTGTAATCAACGAATCAAAGAAATTATTACAGATAAGGAAGCAGACGCAGTGTCATCTTATCATGAACATGATGATAAAGTGATTGTTTTTAATAGTACAAGCCAATATGAGGTTAATGCATTTATTACAAAACTGTTTAAGGATGTTGACGTGCGTCCCATTGTAGCAATGGTGACTCCGACAAGTGAAAAATGGCAGTTTAGCGATTTAGTTGAAGAATTAAAACGAGAAAAAGAGGCGTTGAAATAATGAATTTTTTGAGTGAACCCATATACATTTATATTATTATATTTGTGGTAAAGATTATTGAAGTGACAATGGCCACAATACGTATTGTGCTTGTCACTAAAGGCGAACGTATAAAAGGAGCTATGATTGGACTTGTTGAAGTTGTTATTTGGGCTCTTTTAGTATCGCAAGTACTAGCGAATCTGACAGAAGATCCCTTTAAACTCGTGGTGTATGCATTAGGTTTTTCTATCGGAACATTTTCCGGTTCTTTCTTTGAGCAAAAGCTAGGATTTGGAAGTGTTCGTGTCGAGATTATTGTGAAAGAAAGTTCAGGCAAAGAATTGGGAAAAGCACTTCGTACAAAAGGATTTGCAGTTACAGAGGTTGTTGGACAGGGGATGAATCATCCGCGTTCAGTGCTTATTATGCATATTAAGCGTAAACGGTCCGCTGAAGCGATTAATTTAATTAAACAATTGGAGCATAATGCGGTTATTACGATTAATGACGTGAAACCAGTTTATGGAGGATATGGAATCCTAAAAAAATAATCAAGGAGAAAATTAATGGATTATGACATTCAGTTTAAAGACTTAATGATAAAATTCGGAAAAAAGACCATTATTGAAGGTTATAATTTGGACATAAAAAAAGGCGAAAAAGTATTAATTTCCGGAAAATCAGGAACGGGTAAATCCAGTTTAATCAAGGCACTTTTGGGATTTATTGAATATGAAGCGGGTGAGATATTCGTTCAAGGAAGTGCTATTGAAGGCAAAGATTTTAGAGAGGTTCGAAATCAGTTTGCTTACGTCAATCAAGATGTAACTATACGTAAGGGAAATGTAAAGAATTATTTGCTTAGTATTCAAAGCTACAAACATAATACCTTAAATTTTTCCGGTGATAATTTATTAGACGACGAATTGATGGAATATTTTGAATTTGATCCCCTCTATGTCTATAAAAATTCAGAAGATTTATCGGGGGGAGAACGACAACGGCTCGGTATTATTTTGGCAATCATGCTAAAACGTCCCATTTTTTTGTTGGATGAAATAACCTCGGGACTCGATAAAGAAATGAAGAAAAAAACTGTCGATTACTTTGCCCAGTGTGAAGAAACCGTCATTGCTATAAGTCATGACCAAATATGGGAAGACCAAGGGGCATTTAGAAAGGTTGGGTGGGCTTAATGGGTGTTGAACCAATTGGAACACTAAATTTGATTTTTCTAATTGCCTTAGTGATACCGATTTTTATATTTAATCGAAGTATAGGTATTACTCAAACAAAAAAAATCATTATTTCTATAGCACGGATGGTCATCCAGTTAACGATTGTTGGAATTTATTTGCAATATATTTTTGACTTAAATAATATTTGGTTGAATATTGCCTATATCATTGTTATGATGGTAGTAGCAACGATAGCTATTGGTGGTTCGATTCCCATAAAACGCACAATCGCATTTTTGCCGGTTTTAATTTCCTTGCTGATCCCGAATATATTGATGCTACTTTTCTTTAATGGTTTTGTCATCCAAATTGATCAAATCTTTGAAGCAAAGTATATTATTACAATTGGGGGGATGTTGTTAGGTAACGGACTAAATGGAAATATGATTGGTTTATCCACGTTTTATAATGGATTAATAAAAAATGAAAATGTTTATCACTATGATTTGATGCTTGGCGCAACGAAATTTGAAGCCCTAAAACCATATTTTAAAGAGGCTGTTTTAGTGTCGGTTAATCCGACCATTGCCTCAATTGCTACAATTGGTTTAGTCTCACTACCTGGAATGATGACCGGTCAAATCCTAGGCGGAACGATTCCAATTGAAGCGATTCGATACCAAATCGCGATAATGATTGCAATATTTATAACTAAGTATTTCAATATATATTTTGCCATTGTATTATCATCAAAGAATATGTTCAACACTAAATGTCAGATGAAGAAGCAGTTTCTAAAAGAGGAGGTACCATCGTGAAAAAAGTGATTATATATTTTAGTCTCATGCTCCTTCTTATGGGATGCACTTTAGAAACAGTTGATGTCGGAAAAGATAACGATAAATCAACGGAGCAAGAGGTAATAGTTGAAACCGTATTTGAACCGCGAACGGTTTCAGCGAGCTATATCAATGTGGAAGCAGAGCGATTAAACGTTCGAAGTGATGCAGATATTGAAAGCACACAAGTCGGCGCAGTGTATAAAAATGATAAATTTCAAGTTATTGAAGAAAAAGAAGATTCACAGAAAAGATTATGGTATCTTGTAGAATTTGAGCCAAATAAGCAAGGTTATGTCGCTGGATGGTTTTGCGCGCAAACAGAGATTACTATTCGAATCGAAGAAGATTCAACACAAATCATAAATATTGATGTTATGCCAATTCCTCAGTATATCGATAATCCCTTTAAACCCAATGAAATCAACGTAGGCGATCAAATTGTCGGTATGTTGGTTAAAGAAATCAGTCAAATTGATCAACTTAACAAAATCGACTTTGATGGTGAAGTTGAGCTTACCGGAACGTTTTATCATGAGACATCCAGATTATCTTTTGGAACGGTTGTTCGTTTTGTTCCGGATGAAGCATCTAGTGTTCTCTTGCCGAGAATGGGTAATGATATATCCGGTGTATGGTTTATCCTTAACGATTACAGTGAAGTTGCTAATAAATTTGGCGAAGTCGGAACCCAAGGTTTTGCAACGATGAAGATTAGAGATTATACCATAGGCTACGGTGTTGAAGATGCCTATAATCAAGCAACGCTTGTATCTGTGACGATAGAATAGGGGGTCATATGCAACAGACAGAACAATACACGAAGTTGGTTAATGCGATTGAATTTTTTTCTCAACGATTTTCCCTTGAAAATATGCTTGAATATATTTTTGATTTTTCAATAGAGTTGATTTATCCGACATCGTGCATACTCATCGTTGAAAAAGATGGCGTGTATGAAGTTGAAAATTACAAAGGTGTATATAATCATGCCTTGTCTTTTTCAAAAGAGCCCCATCATAATGAACTTGTGTATTTTCATGCAGGACTGATCAATGAAGAACGATTAACCTCCTACATACCAAATGAACTATTTTTAAAAGAAAAACCTAAGTATGCTATTCCTCTTATTATGGGGAAAAGTTTACTTGGGTTTGTGGCATTTAATAAAGAAGAAGTTACAGATGGCGACCTGATCATAGCCGAAGCCTTAATGAACTTATTTAGTTTATCTCTTTCAAATTATGAATCATATAATTCATTAGAACAGGTTAAGAAAAAATTAGATGCAAAAGTATTCAACCTTTTTGCAATCAATCAGGCGTCAAAAGCATTGCTGAGTGAACTTGATGTAGGCCAAGTTATTCAAATGACAAACAGTGTCTTTTCTGAATTGACACAAAGTCGAATTACATCGATTTATATTTTTGATGACATTGGACAACGATATGAATGCATGAATTTAATTGATGTATATAATAAAATTCGTTATAGACCTTCCTTTATTCATAGTAAAAATATAAAGAATAATCAGTGTGGGGTGGTTATAGATTATGAAAACCCAGATGAAAAACAATTGTTTTCCGGTTTCTTTTCTGAATCTATGAATGTATTAGATACCTATGAAACAAAATATATTATTAACTTGATCCAAGATGGATATTTGCTTGGCTTTGTTACCTTAAGTGAGAAAGTCAATGAAAGTGAGTATGAGAGAGAGGTTTTTGAGTTAATTGAAAGTCTTGCATCGGCAACATACATTGCAGTGGCCAATGCAAGAAATATGGAAGCACTTAAAAATCATCGTCAACTTTTGCATGAAAAGTTTACACGATTACAAGTCATGAATAATCTTGTTAAAAACCTAAATCTAGCCGAAGACATTGAAAATTTAGGCGAGCTTACCTTAGAAACCTTAAAAGTAGCGTTTGGATACAAGTCAAGTTGCTTTGCTTTGTTTAATCAGAGTGATGCCTCTTTTCGGATTCAAAATCAACTTCGTTTGGAAACTGGAGGCACATTTTTTTCGATGAAAGAAGAACTTGATCTTTTGAAAAATGGCAAAACGGTTATTAAGTATTCTGCCGACGATGTCGCTAGCTTGCTTGCAGAAGTTTATACGGATGAACTCTACGATTCCGTTCAGGGGGCCATTATAGTTCCCTTATATATTGATCATATTCTTCCGGAATTACTTGGAGTTATTTGTTTGTTTTCTGTCGAAAAAGGACTTTTGTTTTCGGAGGAAAATCTATTGACGTTAGAAACAATTGCTAATCATATTGCACCGATTGTAAAACAGCTGAATGAGGTCGAGAATGTTCGATTAAACTATATTCGAGATGAAGCCATAGATTTTGTGAACATCCTTTCTGAGTTTGTAGATAATATGCGCTACAGCACAGAATCTTTTTATATTATTCTAGCAATAGCAAAAGACAAGCAATTGTTTCATCGGCATGTTGTTTCCGACATCAAAGAACAAAACAAATATACCTTTTCATTGGATAAAAATACCTTGGGAATATTAGCATATACAGACGAGGCCAAAGATCAACTATGCGATTTGTTAAGTGAGGCCTATACCTATGAAGTTTTAGCAATTAAGGATGAAGATATTCCGGTCGAGAGTATTTTAAAGCAGATTGAAAAAATTGTTTTTTCGAAAGATGTATAGAGAGTAGGGAAATTTATGGAAGCAAAATATATTGAACACTTGATGCGAACCCCACTTTTTGCAAAAATTGATGCCAAGGAATTGGAGTATGTGCTGGTTTGCTTGAAACCATCCTTTCATAAGTATCAAGCGAACGACATGGTTACGATGGAAGGGCATCCATTTACAGGTATTGGAGTCGTCATTGAAGGTGAAGTCAAGGTGACCAAGACCAACGAAGCCGGAGATCGAATCATCATGAGTATTCTTGGTGAAGGTGGTATCTTTGGTGAGATGGTTGCATTTTCCTCAATGAACCAGTGGCCAGCCTCAGTTTTAGCAAGTAAAGACACAGAGATTTTCTTTATCAAGCCGGATATAATTATTAATCAATGTAGTCGTATGTGCATGGGACATCGTCAGCTAACGATTAATCTGTTGCACTTAATCTCTGACAAGGCTTTGGCTTTGAATCGAAAGGTGAGTTATCTATCGATCAAGAGTATGCGTGGAAAACTTGCAAAATTTCTAATGGAAGAATACCATCAACATCAAAAAAATACCTTTGATATTCGCTTTAATCGAAATGAACTTTCAGAGTTTTTGCATGTATCTAGACCGTCCATGTCCAGAGAACTGTCTAGAATGAAAGATGAAGGAATTTTAGATTATTATCAAAACACATTTCGAATAATTAATATGAAAAAAATGAGTGAATATGCAAGTTATCTAAATTAGCATATGATAAGATTTGAAAAAATTTTTAATGCATCTTGTATACAATAAACATAAATGATATAATAGACAGTGATTGGTGGTGAAGTTATGTTTTTTTCTAAAGCAAACAAAATTATTGAGCAGTTAGAACTTCATTCAAACATAGTCCAAGAATGCTTTGCAAGCTTTCAGCAAAGTTTTGAAAAAGTTGCTCAAACACCGGAACAAAAGTATGTCGATGAATTTGAACCGATGGTGGATGAATTAAGTCAACTCGAGAAGCGGGCCGATCGCATTCGACATGAAGTGATTCGCTATCTTCTTAATGGTGGTTTTCTAGTTGATAACAGAAAATCGACAATGCGTTTAATCGAAGGGCTTGATCATGTTGCGGATATATCAGAAGATATTATTCAAATGATTGTTTATGAAAAGATTCAACTGCCCAAGTGGGTTATGCAACAGATTATAGAGATTAACACAATCACAAACCAACAATTAAAACTATATATCGATCTTATGAATAAGATAGTATCTGACTATAATCTTGAAGACGTCGTCTCTGATTTGGAAAAAATTGAAGCCTTAGAATCCAAAGTTGATGCAATAGAAATCGCGACAATTAAGCAAGTATTTAATATGGCCGACTTTGAATTAGCATACAAAAACCAGTTGAAAGCCTTGATAAATATGGTTGCCGAGATTTCGGACAACATTGAAGACTTATCAGATGAAGTTGAGATTATATTGGCTTCTAGGAAAATCTAATGGGTGTTTTATCCTTAATATCCGGTGTGTTTTTAGGCTGGGGTCTTGGTGCGAATGATTCGGCGAATATATTTGGAACAGCGGTACATAGTCGCGTGGTCTCTTTTCGACTCGCAATTACATTAACAGCAATTTTTGTTACATTAGGGGCAGCCTTAGAAGGACATCAAGGCGTTGCAAAAGTGAGTAGTCTTTCCGCAACAAATGGAATTTTAACGTTATCGAATGCAACATTTGTTATGTTTGCAGCAGGGATAACGGTTCTCTTAATGACACTATTCGAACTTCCTGTATCAACAAGTCAAGCAGTAATAGGTGCAATACTTGGGCACGGATTTTTTGTTGGACAAGGAAATCTAGGAACGGCGAAACAATTTTTCGGTGCATGGATTTTCACCCCAATCGGGGGGATGCTCTTTGCTATGATTTTATATGGAATCATAAAAAAGCATTTTGAAGAACGGTTGACGAATTTTCGCTTTTTTCAGAGTTTTATTCGTTATGGCTATATTTTTGCCGGTATATTTGGAGCCTATAGTTTAGGGGCCAATAATGCTGCAAATGTATTTGGCGTTATATCATCAGTATCAAGTGGGTGGATTACATCCTATGCAGGACTTTTTGGAGGACTGGCAATCGCACTTGGGGTTTTAACCTATTCAAAGCCCGTCATGCGAACGGTTGGTAAGGGGATTTTACCCCTATCGGATATTACAGGATTTATAGTTGTAATTGCCTCGGCCATTACGGTTTATATATATGCACGTATAGGAATACCGGTATCCACCAGTCAAGCCGTTGTCGGTTCGCTTGTTGGAATTGGATTAATTAAAGATTATCGGATTATTAATATAAAACTTTTGTATCGTATATTGATTGGGTGGTTTATGACACCGGCCTTATCAGGTTTTTTGAGTTATCTTTTGCTCACAATTTTTATATAGTTTACTTTAAATCATGAAACTGATATAATGACTTTAGGCTTAAAGACCTTGTTTAAGCGTAGAGTTTATATATATGGTAATTGCTTTTTGCAGTTGACCGCAACATATTTTTTTAAATTTCAAGGAGGTATAATAATGTCTAACAAAAAAGTTATGAAGACGATGGACGGTAACCAAGCCGCTGCATACGTATCTTATGCATTTACAGACGTAGCTGCTATTTATCCGATTACCCCATCTTCTCCAATGGCTGAGAATGTTGACGAATGGGCTGCCCATGGTCAAAAAAACATTTTCGGACAGGAAGTTAGTGTAACAGAATTACAATCTGAAGGTGGTGCCTCAGGTGCCGTTCATGGTTCTCTTCAAGCAGGTGCGTTAACTACAACATATACTGCTTCTCAAGGACTTCTGTTAATGATTCCTAACATGTACAAGATTGCAGGTGAGTTATTACCATGTGTATTCCATGTTAGTGCGCGTGCACTTGCAGGTCATGCCTTATCAATTTTTGGTGATCATTCAGATGTAATGGCGGCAAGACAAACTGGTTTTGCTATGTTAGCATCCGGTAGTGTTCAAGAAGTTATGGATTTAGGTGGTGTTGCTCACCTCGCAACAATTAAGTCGCGTGTACCTTTCGTACATTTCTTTGACGGATTTAGAACATCTCATGAAGTACAAAAAATCGAAATGATTGACTACGAAGATTTTAAACAACTTGTAGACATGGATGCTGTGAAAGCATTTAGAAATAACGGACTTAATCCTGAGCGTCCTGTAACTCGTGGTACTGCTCAAAATCCTGATATTTTCTTCCAAGCAAAAGAATCAGCAAACAAGTTTTATGATGCTGTTCCTGCAATTGTTGA
The DNA here is from genome assembly GCA_964627665.1 of uncultured Eubacteriales bacterium. Lineage (GTDB taxonomy): Bacteria > Bacillota > Clostridia > Lachnospirales > Vallitaleaceae > UBA1351. The sequence goes on from CAZVKG010000002.1 coordinate 45,033, forward strand.
AGACTATATGAAGAAGATTAGTAAAGTTCTTGGTCGTGAGTACAACTTATTTGATTATGTTGGTGCTGCTGATGCTACAAAAGTGATTATTGCAATGGGATCAGTTACTGATACAATTGAAGAAACAGTTGAATACTTAATGAACAAAGGCGAAAAAGTCGGACTACTTAAAGTACGTTTATATCGTCCTTTCTCTACAAAGCATTTCTTAGCAGCATTACCACAATCTGTTGAAAAGATTGCTGTATTAGATCGTACAAAAGAGCCAGGAGCAACTGGAGAGCCATTATACTTAGATATTCGTTCTATATTCTACAATTCAGACAGAACACCTCTTGTTGTAGGTGGACGTTATGGCCTTGGTTCAAAAGATACAACACCTTCACAAATTCTTGCAGTATTCAAGAATTTAGATGCAGATGTACCTAAGAATAACTTTACACTAGGTATCAACGATGACGTAACTAATCTTTCATTAAACGAAGACGAAAGAATCGTTACTGAAAAAGAAGGAACACGTCGTTGTAAGTTCTGGGGTCTTGGTTCTGACGGTACAGTTGGTGCCAACAAAAATACAATTAAAATCATTGGTGATAAGACGGACTTATACGCTCAAGGTTACTTCAGCTATGACTCTAAAAAATCCGGTGGTATTACTGTGTCTCACTTACGTTTTGGTAAAGAGAGAATTCAGTCAACATACCTACTTGATGAAGTTGACTTTGTTGCATGTCATAACCAATCCTATGTCGATAAATATGACTTATTAAAAGGACTCGTTCAAGGTGGTACATTTGTACTTAATACACAGTGGACGGCGGAAGAACTTAATGAGCACTTACCAGGCGAATTGAAGCGTGAAATCGCTGAAAAAGAAGTAAACCTTTATATTATCGATGCTGTTGATTTAGCTGAAAAAATCGGTTTAGGCAATCGTATCAATACAATTATGCAATCGGCATTCTTTAAATTAGCAAATGTTATTTCGGCAGAAGATGCTGTAAAATTCATGAAAGAATACGCTGAAAAAGCATACGGTAAAAAAGGTGAAAAGATTGTTAAATTAAACTATGATGCAATCGATGCAGGACAAGACGCTCTAATTAAAGTTGACGTTCCTGCTGATTGGGCGCAAGCGGAAGATACAATTGAAGCTGATGCCAATGTTCCGGAATTTGTTAAGAATATTCTTCGTCCGGTTAATGCACAAAAAGGTGACAGTCTTCCGGTATCCGCATTTGTCGGTGCAGAAGACGGTACATTCCCACAAGGTACTGCAGCCTATGAAAAACGTGGTATTGCTGTAAACGTTCCTGAGTGGATTCCGGAAAACTGTATTCAATGTAATCAATGTTCATTCGTATGTCCTCATGCTTCTATTCGTCCATTCTTATTAGACGAAGATGAAAAAGCAAATTCACCTGAAGGTCTTATTACCGTTGGACCAAAAGGAAAAGGCTTCGAAGGACTTGAGTATGTAATGCAAGTAGATATTCTTGACTGTCAAGGTTGTGGAAACTGTGCGGATGTTTGTCCTGCTAAGAGCAAAGCACTAGTGATGAAACCAATCGAAACACAAGAAAAAGAGATCGAAAATTGGGAGTATGTATCTGAAAACGTATCTTACAAAGATACACTTGTTAGCACAGGTACAGTAAAAGGTAGTCAGTTTGCACAACCATTAATGGAGTTCTCAGGAGCTTGTGCAGGTTGTGGAGAGACACCATACTTGAAAGATATTACACAATTGTACGGCGACCGTATGTTAGTTGCTAATGCAACTGGATGTTCATCTATTTGGGGTGGCTCAGCACCATCAACAGTATATACAACCAATGCAGAAGGCAAAGGACCAGCTTGGGCGAACTCATTATTTGAAGATAATGCTGAATACGGTTATGGTATGGCAATGGGTGTTAAACAAATCCGTAAACAACTACTCGTTCAAATGGAAGCTATCTTAGCACTTGATGTAAATGCGGAGGTTAAGTCTACACTTCAAGAGTGGATTGACAACATGAATGATGCAGATCAATCAAAAGTAGCCTCTAAAAAAGTTGAAGCTTTATTTGGAACAGACCTTGGAAGCGAAGAAGCCAACAAACTTCTTAGCGATGTAGAAACAAACAAAGATTATCTTATTAAGAAATCTGTTTGGATCGTTGGTGGTGACGGATGGGCATATGACATTGGTTATGGCGGTCTTGACCACGTTCTTGCAAGTGGTGAGAATGTGAACGTTCTTGTGTTTGATACAGAAGTGTATTCAAATACAGGTGGTCAATCTTCAAAAGCAACACCTACAGCTGCAGTTGCTAAGTTTGCTGCTTCAGGTAAGAAAGTTAAGAAGAAAGACCTTGGTATGATTGCAACAACTTATGGTTATGTATATGTAGCTCAATGTGCTATGGGTGCCAACCAAAATCAATTTATGAAGGCCTTAAAAGAAGCTGAAAGTTTTGATGGACCATCACTGCTTATTGTTTATGCTCCATGTATCAATCATGGTATTAAAGTAGGTATGGGCAAAGCGCAAGAAAGAATGGCGAAAGCTGTTGAAGCCGGCTACTGGCATTTATGGAGATTTAATCCATTACTTGCTGATGAAGGGAAGAATCCATTTGTTCTTGATTCAAAAGAACCTACAGCTGATTTCCAAGAATTCTTACAAGGTGAAGTACGTTATACTTCATTAATGAACCAATTCCCTGAAATCGCTAAGGATATGTTCAAACAAGCTGAACAAGACGCCAAAGAGCGTTATGAAAGCTATGTAAGAATGGTCAATATGGACTACACTGTATAATCAACAGACATTATTATACGAATTTTATATAATTCTATTAGCTACAGCACTCACATTTGTGATTGCTGTAGCTTTTTTTTCTTTTAAAACATGATATAATAGAATTAAGAGAAAATAATTTGAGGTGATGAAAGTGGGAACAATTAAAAGGTTAAATGAATGCTACAAAAAAGCAGAAGTGCTGGAATTTGATGATGATGATCGGATAATTTTTTTCAGTGACGTTCATCGCGGAGATAATAGTATGTCGGATGAATTTGCACATAATCAAAATATTTATTATCATGCTTTGGAAAAATATTATGAAGAAGGATATGAACACTTTGAACTCGGTGATGGAGATGAACTATGGGAACATGCAGATTTTAGAGTGATTATGAGTGCCCATAGTGATGTTTTTATGCTACTTCGAAAGTTTTTCCGATCCAATCGATTAAGAATGGTCTATGGGAATCATAATATTTATCTAAAAAACAAGGCATGGATTAAAAAAAATCTCTATCAATTTGAAGATGAGTATTTGGACCAACGAAAAGATTTATTTGATCAGATATCCGTACCTGAAAGCTATGTACTTAAGTATAAAGCCACTGGGCAGGAATTCCTTCTTGTGCACGGACATCAAGGTGATTTATTTAATGATCGATTTTGGCAGATTTCCATGCTTTCTTTGCGGTATTTTTGGCGGTTTTTACATATTATGGGATTTCATAATCCGTCAAGTCCGGCGAAGAATCGCGTGAAACGTCATAAGATTGAACTTAATTTTACAAAATGGATTAATCGAAAAAAAGTAGCCATTATATGTGGACATACCCATCGTCCCAAGCTTGCAAAGAAAAATGAGGCTCCCTACTTTAACAGCGGTTGTTGTATTCATCCAAGAGGTATTACAGGCATAGAAATTGCAAAAGGTAAGATTATGTTAATTGATTGGCGTGTAAGACCCGATGAACATGGAAATCTAAAAATTTCCAAAAAAATTATTCGTGGGCCTTATGATATCAATAGCTATTATAAATTAAAGCATAATCAGGGAAAAAAAGGAGGAAAAGGATGAAAACATATCGAGAAGAGCTTTTTTTTAAAACCGGTCGACGAAGAGAATTAATTAATATCACATCTGATGTTCAAGTTGCACTTATCGAAAGCGGAATCAAAGAAGGATTATTACTGTGTAATGCTATGCATATCACCAGTAGTGTATTTATTAATGATGACGAAATTGGTTTACATAAAGATTTTGAGCGATGGCTTGAATCCCTAGCTCCGGAAAAACCCTATGATCGCTATAATCATAATGGATTTGAAGATAATGCAGATGCACATCTAAAGCGTACGATTATGGGGCGTGAAGTTATCGTTGCAATTACAAATGGAAAATTAGACTTTGGTCCGTGGGAACAGATTTTCTATGGAGAATTTGATGGAAAAAGAGAAAAACGTGTTTTGATAAAAATTATTGGAGAATAGCCAAGATGGCAGGAAGAGGTTCAAGATGTTTACATTAGATAAAGCAGAGTTTATTGAAGAAGTTAAAGCAGAGATGGCAGGATATGAAGAGATTTCAGAAGAGCTGATTGAGGCTTGGGTTGTTAAATTTGAAGACTATGTTGCAAAAAAGAAGAATGAGAAGCTAATTAAAAAAGGCCAAGATGTTCAAATTAAGCTTGATGATGAAGCGGAATTATTTAAAATTGTAGACCGCTATCTTGTAGCCATTGAAAATGAAGAGATTGAAGCATACTGGCAAGATTGGAAGCTGTAACTATGGGGTTTCAATTTGTTTTGGGAGCAACAGGGACAGGGAAAACTGAATATGTGATTCAAAAGATGCACCAGCAAAAAGAAAATGCCATATATATCGTTCCTGAACAATATACACTACAAGCCCAAGAAGATGTTATACAGCATTCAGAGGCAAAAGGGATATTAGACATTGAAGTATTAAGTTTTAATCGCTTAGTATACCGTTATTTTGATGAACTTGGATTAGCAGATACAGCTATGGTAAACGACACCGGTAAGAGTATGCTCATTCGTAAGGTACTAGAAAGTAGTAATGAAGAATTAGTGTGGATCAAAAAACATCGAAAAAAACAAGGCTATATGGATGAGTTAAATAAACTCCTAAAGGAGTGTCACCAGTATAATGTGGATATTCAGACATTAAATGAATATATTCAAAAAGTGTCTCCGGGATTGTTACAAGATAAGCTTAAAGATTTAAAGGTCTTGCTTAATGAATTTGATGCATTGATGTATCAAGGGTATCTAACATCTGAACATGCAGGAATGAAGTTAATCGAGCAATTACCGAATATTCAGAGTTTGAGAGAGACTACGATCTATATTGATGGCTTTTATGGATTTACACCTTTGCAATATGCCTTTATAGAACAATTCATGAATTATTGCAAAGAAATCGTTTTTGTAGTTACGCTGCCGTCAGGAACGCATGTTGCTGATATGAAAAATGAAGCAGATATCTACTATGAATCAAAAAAAATGTTAAGTCGTATTCGTGAGATAGGTGATCGAATAGGGCTTATTGAACATGATGCGATTTGGAAAGAAACGATTTATCGAAGCTCAAAAAAATCACTACAACATCTCATTGATTACCTTTATCAATATCCTGTAAAGCCCTATCAAAAATCAAGCAATAGTATCCGGCTTATGGAGGGTGCAACAATTGAGGAAGAGGTTGAAGCTGCTGTCTGTCGAATACATCAGTTGATTACAGAACAAGGTGTTCGTTATCGGGAAATAATCCTTTTAGTCTCGGATTTAGAGCTTTATAAAACGCCAGTTAAGAAAATATTTGAAAATTATGAAATCCCTGTCTTTATTGATCAAAAAGAGACGATATCATCCCATCCATTAGTTCAGTTCATTTTATCGGCCATGTTGTCGATTCAATATAATTTTAAGTATGAAACTATTTTTTATCACTTAAAATCCTTATATTACAAAGCGTCTGAAGAAGACATTCATAAAATCGAAAACTACGTATTAGCCCATGGTATTAAACGTAAGCGTCAATGGGAAAAAACATGGGATGAATACGATGCACTAAAAAATGAATTGATCGGGCCCTTCATGGATTTTGCCAATACATTTAAATCTGCAAAGACGGTTCGCGAACGAACTCAAGCTTTATATACATATTTACAACGTATGGATATTCATGTGAAAAACATGGATATGATGCAATTCTTTGAAGAAGAAGACCAATTACAGCGTGCAGATAGTTATCTACGGGTATACACATTAGTCGTGGAACTATTAGATGAAATGGTCGATCTTATAGGAGATGAAAATGTTACAATCAAAGATTATGCCAGTCTTATAGAAACCGGATTGACGCAGATTAAAATGGGGCAGACCCCACCAAGTGTCGATCAAATTATCGTTGGTGATTTGAGTCGAACACGTTTTAGAGAAGTTGACTATGTCTTTGTTTTAGGCGTCAATGAAGGAAAGGTTCCTCTTGTGCGAGCATCCAATCAGCTTCTAACCGATCATGAACGAAGCACACTTTTAGAACTGGGATTAGAATTGGCGCCCAACCAAGAAAAAAGTTTATTCAAAGAGCAAATGAATATCTTTATGGGGCTAACGCGTAGCCGTAAGCTACTACATATTTCTTATGCACGAGTACTTGAAGAAAAAACGGAACGACCGGCAACCTTAATTTTTTTACTCCGTAAAATGTTTCCAAAGATGGCGATGGAATCAGCCGGAGAGATTATTGAAGACTATAACAAACCCACACGATGCTACGCGCTTTTTAACCGATTAGTAAGCCTGGCAGGTAGCCGAGCTTTTAGAGATTATGAAGATGAAATTCAAAAATTGTACATTTTCTTTAATAAGGCGTATAATAGTGAAGGTAAAATGGGTGTCAACCCCAAACAGTTCATTGAAGGTATCGATTATCAGAATCAACCGGTGAAACTTGAACCCATCAATCAAGATACCCAATCCAGTGTATCTCAGTTTGAAACATATGCCGGTTGTAGCTATAAACACTTTTTAACATATCGCTTAGGTGTTCGGGAACGTGGTGAATACGTCATTTCCATGCCCGATATTGGTATATTGTTCCATCGTTGTTTGGAACTTTATATGAAAAAATGTTTTATGCGTCGAATTGATATTCACACGATGACGGTTGCCTTGCGTAATCAGTTAATCGAAGAATCTATCAAAGAAGCTTTGGATATCGATCATATGACTATTTTCACGAGTTCACATCGAAACCGTTATCTTATTGTCAAATTAACACGGATATTAAAACGTGCGATTTGGGGTATTGAAGAGCAGCTTAAGCGAAGCAAATTTAAGCCAAAAGAAGCGGAGTATAGCTTTAGTGGTCGAGATTTTCCTGTAGATAACCTGACGTTAAAAGTTTCGGATCAACACAAGACTTACTTAACAGGTGTTGTGGATCGTGTTGATGAATATGAGACGGAGGATGCTTTATATTTTAGCATCGTTGATTATAAATCAGGATCCAAAGACTTAGATTTTAATTTAGTTAAAGAGGGCATTCAACTTCAGTTAATTATTTATATGAATGTCATTGAAGAGATTAAAGCGCATAAAGTACAGAAAAAAGTCATTCCTTGTGGAATGTATTATTATCGAATTCAAGACCCCATGTTAAATATCAATGATACAGATGTATCGGATATTGAAGATGAGCGATTAAAGAGCTTAAAATTAAGGGGGCTATTACTCCATGATGAACAAATTCTTCGTTACTTTGACGAGACGATTGAACAATCGTCCTTGGTCGTTCCGGCTTCATTGAATAAGAACGGTTCTATATCAAAAAAGTCAAGTACGATTGAAGAAGTGGATTTAGGGACCCTAAAGAACTTTGTTCAAAAAAAAGCAAAAGAAATTGCTACAGATATTTATGATGGTCAGTTAAGGATTACACCATATCGATATAAAGAGGAGACCGGGTGTGATTACTGCCAATACAAAAGTATATGTCGGTTTGACCCGACAAATACGACAGAACATTTTCATCAAATCAAACCAGACTCCAAGGAGAATGTTTTTGAGGATATGAAAGGAGACCCTGATGGAAGAAGTCATCAAAAAAATCATTCAGATTGAGGAACAAGCCCAATCGATTATCAGTGAAGCCATACAAGAAAAAGAGCGCAAAGAAAAGGAACATGAAGATAAGATTCAAAACCTTCATGAGACGATTATTAATAATGCCCATAGTAAGGTAGAGCAAATACGGGCTCGTGAATTTGAAGAAATTAATGAAAAGAAAACAGCTATGGAAGATAAATGTCAAGCCCGACTCGGTCGGATGCAGGACAATGCCAATCAAAAGATGGACCAATGGGTCAATGAATTAGTCAACCGTGTATTAGGCTAGGAGTGTTATTATGATCGGTTTATTTAAATATGGAGATTTATCGACAAAAATTCGTGCAATGAAAGGTAAAATGCTAACGGAATACGACTATGAGCAGATGATGATGAAGCCCAATGTCAAAGAGGTTGCTTTATATCTAAAGAATAATACTTATTATAAAGAAGCGCTTAAGGATTTGAATGAACGAGATATTCATCGAGGCAAGCTTGAAGTTATGCTATATCGATCGGTGGTCAGTGATGCCCTAAAAATTGCCAAGCATCTTAGTGGAACAGAAAAGAAAATCTATCGTTATATTTATCGTAAATTAGAGATTGAAGATTTAAAAAAGATGTTACGTACATTAGCCACCGGAAACTCTCTGGAGACCTTAGATCGAGCGGGTTTATTTGTGAGTCGATATAGCCGGATTGATTTTGATAAATCCTTAGCTGCAACCAATGCCGATGAACTTGTAGAAAGTTTAGAAGGAACCAATTTTTATGGCCTACTACGCCCCCTTGTTTCTTCAACGGGCGAAGTGGATACGTTTGCTGCAGAGATGATTTTGGATTTGTATTACTTTCAAAAAACAGCAAAACAGGTAAAGAAGGCCGAATCAAGAACGGATCAGTTATTATTAGAACAATTATTAGGTGTTGAAGCGGATTTTAAAAATATTTTTTGGATATATCGTGCAAAAAAATATTATCACCTTAATCGTGAAATGATTTTCAGATATTTAATTCCGCATAATTATAAACTCAACCAAAAAACACTTACGGAAATGATAGAAACCAAATCAATGGAAGCTTTTATCAGCCGTGTGGAAAAAACATACTATGGTCAGATTATCGATTTTGCCCATGAACGCATCGAGCTACAAGCGATGAGTTTCATATACAAGTTACAGGAACGAAGTATGCGTCAAAAACCATTTTCAATTGCACCAATTATTGGCTATATGTACCTAAAAGAGACAGAAGTCCTTAATATTACCAATATCGTTGAAGGCATACGTTATAATATTGGACGAGATAACATCAAGGGCTATTTAGCCGGAGTGAAATAGAAGGGAGACAGACAAATGGCTGTAGAAAAAATGCGGTTTGTGAACATTGCAGGACGAATTGCTGAGATGGATGATTTTGTTATCAAAGCGATTGTACCCTTTGATATTCAATTAGAAAATGCAATGTATATTTTAGATTCGGTGAAAGGTATGCAGCCTTTTTCGGAAAACAATCCATATGAACGATTAAATAATAAAGTCGCAGATTTGATTAATGTATTAGATCATGATATTAAATATGATCCGACAAAAGCAGCAAGTTTAATGCCGATTGCATTATTAGAACCTGAGATTGATGGATATGAACGCCAACTTGAGACCATTCAGCGTATTCGACGTTCCTTAAAAGTTGACCTAGAGCATAAAAAAGAACTTCGCAAGCAGATTATTCCTATTCAAAACTTAGATGTTCAAGTCGACAGACTTTTTCACTTTGAGTACATGCGATTTCGCTTTGGGAAAATGCCAAAGGATGGATTTGAAAAACTCATTAAATATATTGAGAATCTAGATACGATTACCTATAAAATATCCGAAGAAAATGAAAACGTTTATGTCATGTATTTTACTCCCCATTCTCAAGTCGGTAATATTGATTCCCTATTTGCATCTTTGTTTTTCGAGAGAATATGGATATCTGAAGATGTCAAAGGTCTTCCAAAGGAAGCGCTAAAACGCTTAAATGAAGAAATCGAGGAACTTGAAGGACGAATTGCAATGTTAGACAAAGATTCTCAAGATTTTGTGGAGCGTAATTTTGAACGATTACAAGAATTATATAACTTTACGATTCAACTTAACGAGGTCTATAATGTACGTCAATTCGCACTTCATTCAAAAGAGGCTTTTTACTTAACCGGTTGGATTCCTTTATCCCAGGTGAATGAATTTAAAAAGATGGTGGACGAGATTGGTAATGTCTCATGTATTATCGAAGATGATGATGCAGTGAAAAAGACAACACCACCAACCCGATTAAAGAACAATCGGTTTTTTCAACCCTTTGAGACCTTGGTTCAGATGTATGGAACGCCGGGTTACAACGAATTAGATCCGACGACATTTCTTGCAATCACATATATGCTTTTTTTCGGAATTATGTTTGGAGATGTGGGACAAGGACTTGTCATTGCATTACTTGGTGGTTTGCTGTTTAAGAAAACCCAAAACATGTTAGGTAAAATAGCTGTATATATCGGAATTGTGTCTGCGATTGCAGGGGTTTTTTATGGGGCCTTATTTGGTAATGAAGAGATTTTAAGAGAAGCATTGCCTTTCATTCCAATGATTAATCCGATGGATTATAAGATTCCTGTCTTGGGTGTCACCGTTGGCTTTGGGATTGTCTTATTAATCATTGCAATGATTTTAAATATTATTAATGCATATAAACAAGAAAATTATTCGAAAATGTTATTGGACCGGAACGGAATTATTGGCTTAGTTTTTTATCTAACCATTATTTATTTGGTTTTTGCAATTGTTATGCAGATAGAATATTCGATGGTCATCATGATTTTCTTTTTAGTCGCCCCCTTAGTGGTAATGTTCTTTGAACATCCCTTAAGCAATTTGATGGCAAGGAAGAAGCAAATTTTTCCTAAAAACAAAAGTGGCTTTATCATTGAGACACTTTTCGAATTGATTGAGACACTTTTATCAATATTAAGTAATACAATGTCGTTTATACGTATCGGTGCATTTGCTTTAAACCATGTTGGTTTTTTCATGGCTTTTCATGCATTAGCAGATATTGTTGGAGGTACGGGAAGCATTGGAGTTATGATTTTCGGTAATATTCTGATTATCGTTTTAGAAGGACTTATCGTAGCTATTCAAGGTATTCGATTAGAATACTATGAATTATTTTCGAAATTTTTTGAGGGTAATGGTACCGAGTTTAAACCATTTAAAATAAAAGGATAATGACATATTAGGAGGAAGAAACATGGAATTTATTTTAGCATTAACAGTAATCTTAGTCGCTACAACAGTGGCAGTAGGAGTATTGGCAATTAAGCGTGGGATGAATAATCAAAAAGCAGCGAAAGTACTAGGAATCAATATGGGAACCTTTTTTTTATTAATGATTGGCGCTACGGTATATATGTTGAGCGGTGATGTGGCCGTTGCCCAAGAGAGTGCTGTTGTCGTGACGTCAGGCATATCCAATGGTGAAGGATTAAAATTCATCGGTGCCGCCCTTTCAACAGGTATGGCATCCATCGGAGCAGGTATTGCCGTTGCCGCCTCAGGAGCTGCAGCTATTGGGGCCATCAGTGAAGATGCTCAGCTATTAGGTAAAACAATTATTTTTGTTGGACTATCAGAAGGTATTGCCATTTATGGTTTGATTATTTCGATTATGATCCTTGGATAATATAGAGTGCAAAGTTTTGAGGTGATTTTACATGAAAATGTATTTGATTAGTGATAATGTAGATACACTTACAGGTATGCGGTTGGCAGGTATTGATGGCGTCGTCGTTCATGAGGCAAGTGAAGTTGAAGACCAACTCGATAAAATATTAAAAGACCGTCAAGTCGGCGTATTATTAATAACAGAGAAATTAGGTGATTTGGTAGGCAAACGTCTTGATTATATCAAGATGAACTATCAGACCCCACTCATTGTCTTAATACCGGATCGGCATGGAAGTCAGCGAGGTCTTGACTCGATTACCAAGTATGTTCGAGAGGCGATAGGCTTAAGAATTTAAGGTTAAGAGGTGAATAAAATGAGTAATGAAATGATCAAGCTTGAACATTTCACAAGTGAAATCATGTCAGGAGTTGCTGAGCAAAAAAGTCAAATTGAGTTAGAACAAGATAAGCGACTTAAAGCAGAATACGATAAAAAAGAATTGGAATATCTAGAGTCTGCGTATGAAATAATACAAACGGGCTTGAAAGATATTGACCGAGAAAAAAATGAAGTCATTTCAAAGACTTTAATGAAAAATAAGGTGGCGCTCCTTAATGGACGTAAAAATATTATTGATGAAGTTTTTGCCCAGGCAAAAAAGCGATTAGAAGCACATGCAAAAACCGAAGGATACAAAGACGAACTCATAGAAAAAATCAATACACACATGGACTATATGGGCCAAGGGGACTATGTTATTTATATTAATTATAAAGACAAAGAACTCTATCGTTTTTTACAAGAACTCTATCCAAAACATCAAGTGTTCATTGAACGTAAACATATCGAGATGATTGGTGGGTGCAAACTTTTAAATAAGACAAAGAATGTGTTTATTGATGATAGTTATGCAAAGCGGCTCGAAGAAGAAAGAGCAGACTTTTTACAATATTGCGAAATTCAAATTGATGATAAAGTAGGTGACTAAAAGTGGAACAAAAAGGTATTATTTCCGGAATTAACGGGCCGGTAGTAACTGTCAATAAAACCAAAGATTTAGGTATGATGGAGATGGTCTATGTCGGTGAGATGAAACTTATTGGTGAAGTCATCGGTATCGACCCAAACAATACGATTATTCAAGTGTATGAATCAACCACCGGACTCAAAGCCGGAGAACCGATCTATTCGACTGGCGCGCCCTTATCACTCATGTTAGGACCGGGAATTATCGGTGGCGTCTTTGATGGAATCGAGCGGCCTTTAGAAAAACTTTTCGAAAAAACCGGATCGTTTATCGGCCGTGGGATTGATACGCCGAATTTAGATATCCAGAGAGATTGGTATGTTAAACCAACGGTGCAGGTAGGAGACTACTTAGAAGGTGGAATGATTTATGCAACTGTTCAAGAAACAGAATTAGTCAATCATAAAATTATGTTACATCCCCATTTAGAAGGGGAAGTGGTTGAGGTTGTTAATGAAGGTAACCATAAAATATTAGATTGTATCGTTAAGATCAAAGATGCTTATGATGAAATCATTAAGTTAAACCTTGTTCAATATTGGCCGGTTCGAGACCCAAGGCCATTTTCAAATCGTAAGCGATTAGATCAGCCTCTTATTACGGGGCAACGAATTATCGATACATTATTTCCTATACCCAAAGGCGGAACAGCCGCAATTCCGGGAGGATTTGGAACCGGTAAGACAATGACACAACATCAGCTGGCAAAATGGTCAGATGCAGATATTATTGTCTATATTGGCTGTGGTGAGCGTGGAAATGAGATTACCGAAGTTCTTGAAGATTTTCCGAAGTTAATTGATCCAAAGTCTGGAAAACCGCTGATGGAACGAACGGTATTGATTGCAAACACGTCGAATATGCCGGTGGCAGCTAGAGAGGCGTCGATTTATACAGGGATTACGATTGCAGAATATTATCGAGACATGGGCTATCATGTGGCCATTATGGCAGACTCAACGTCGCGGTGGGCAGAAGCATTGCGTGAAATATCCGGGCGTTTGGAAGAAATGCCTGCAGAAGAAGGCTTTCCTGCATATTTACCGTCTCGTTTATCCCAATTTTATGAACGTGCAGGATTTGTAGAAACCCTAAATAGTCAAGAGGGTTCAGTGAGTATTATTGGTGCTGTTTCACCTCAAGGTGGAGACTTTAGTGAACCGGTGACGCAAAATACCAAACGTTTCATACGATGCTTTTGGGCATTAGATCGTAACTTAGCATATGCACGTCATTATCCGGCCATCCATTGGCTCAATAGTTATAGCGAATATATCAATGAACTTAAGCCGTGGTTTGACGCCCATGTGACTCCGGACTTTATGACCGTTCGAAAAAAAATGTTGAGTTTGTTACAAGAAGAAGACAAATTGATGGAGATTGTAAAGCTCATTGGTGCTGACATCTTGCCGGAAGAACAAAAATTGATTTTAGAGATTACCAAATTGATTCGGTTAGGTTTTTTACAGCAAAATGCATTCCATGATGTGGATACCTTTGTACCAATGGAAAAACAGTTTAAAATGATGGAAATTATTATGTTTTTATATGATGTATCAAAACCCATCGTTGCCCGGGGAATCCCAGTATCTCAAATACGTAAAACAGGAATCTTTGATGATTTAGTTAAGATGAAGTATACGATTGATAATGAGAACTTTACACCGTTTGATGAATTGAAGATGAAAATTGAGAAGGCATTTACTCAAGTAAACGACAGTTATAAAGGCTTTGAGAGGGTGATTAAAGAATGAGAATCGAATATTTAGGTGTTAAAGAAGTCAATGGTTCACTAATCATCCTAGAAGGTGTAAAGGATGCATCTTATGAAGAGATGGTTGATATAAAACTTGAGGACGGACGAACAAAAGTTGGTCGAGTCATTGAAATTCAAGGTGATTTAGCAGTGGTTCAGGTCTTTGAAGGAACGTCTGGAATATCTCGAACCAATACACGAACGAGTCTACGGGGAACACCTCTGATGCTACCTTTATCCAGTGAAATATTGGGACGAACCATGGACGGAAAAGGTCAGCCCATTGATGGGCTTGGGGCGATTTCTCCCGAAGTTCGATGGGATATAAACGGTGCACCGATTAATCCCATTGCCAGAAAATATCCGAGAAACTATATTCAAACCGGTATTTCAGCAATCGATGGCTTAACAACATTGATTCGAGGCCAGAAGCTTCCGGTATTTTCCGGTAACGGTCTTCCCCATGATATACTGGCTGTTCAGATTGCCAGTCAAGCCCAGTTAGCTATAGATTCTAGTGAAGCAGAAGCAGATAATTTTGCTATAGTATTTGCAGCAATGGGGGTGAAAAATGATGTTGCCGACTATTTTAAACGTAGCTTTGAAGAAAGCGGTGTTTTAGAAAAGGTAAGCATGTTTTTAAATCTAGCCAATGATCCGGTTATTGAACGTGTCGTTACACCAAGGTGTGCCTTAACGGCAGCAGAATACTTGGCGTTTGAACTGAACATGCATGTCCTGGTTATTATGACGGATATGACCGCCTATTGTGAAGCTTTACGTGAAATATCTTCGTCAAAAGGTGAGATACCTAGTCGTAAAGGATTTCCGGGATATATGTATTCTGATTTGGCCTCTTTATATGAGCGTGCCGGTATGTTAAATGATCGAGAAGGCTCTATTACCCAGATTCCTATTTTGACTATGCCCAATGATGATATAACGCATCCGATACCGGACTTAACAGGCTATATTACAGAAGGTCAGATTGTTCTTGACCGTTCCTTGCATCAAAAAGGAATCTACCCACCGATTATCGTTTTACCTTCCTTATCTCGACTGATGAAAGACGGTATCGGTGAAGGATTTACCCGTAAAGATCATCCGCAGATTGCAAATCAGCTTTTTGCATCCTATGCCCATGTTCAAGAAGTAAAAGCCTTGGCCTCGGTTATCGGCGAAGATGAACTGTCTGAGATTGATCAGCTCTACATGAAATTCGGTTATGAGTTTGAAGAACGATTTGTAAGCCAAGAAGTTGATGAAAACCGATTTATGGAAGTAACACTTGATCTTGGCTGGGAATTATTGGGAATCTTACCAAGAAATGAACTGGACCGTTTAGATGATGAGTTATTAGATCGTTATTATCAACCAAGAAAAAAAGGACGTGATTAGTCATGGATGCAACACTATTTCCCACAAAAGGAAACTTGATGCTTTCAAAAAGTCGTTTGGGCCTGTCAAAACAGGGCTATGATCTTTTGGATAAAAAGAGAAATATCCTGGTGCGCGAAATGATGACATTAATTGACCAGGCCAAGGAAATACAAGAGCAAATTGGTACAACCTTTTCAGAAGCCTATAAAGCCCTTCAGACGGCAAATATAACTATTGGTATCAATACGGTGGAACAGATTAGTAAAGCCGTCGAACTTGAAGACCAGATTGTTATTAAAGTCCGCTCCATTATGGGTGTGGAGATTCCGATTATCGGTGAAATCAAAAAGGATATCGAACCGGAATATGGTTTTGCCAGAACCACTATTTCCTTGGATGAAGCTTATGAGAAGTTTTTGAAAGTAAAACAACTGACTCTTTTATTAGCCGAAGTCGAAAATACCATCTATCGATTGGCTATAAATATTAAACGAACCCAAAAAAGGGCCAATGCCCTTCAAAACGTTATGATACCACGTTATGAAAAACTCACCAAAGACATTGGCAACGCATTAGAAGAAAAAGAGCGTGAAGAATTCACGCGTCTGAAGATGATTAAATCAATGAAGAAGTAAAAAATTTTAGTGAGTCAAAGCATAGTGAGAAAGAAGTCAAGTCGCAATAAAAAAGGCGTGGACCCTCATGAAGTGGGAGCGCCGGACACAGAAACATGCAGGACTTCCCACCTAAAACCTTGTTTTAGGCAGTAAATCCTATATGTTCCAGTGACCGGAATTCCCATGTATTCATGAGGGTCCACGCCTTTTTATCGTTGTATCAATCCTCACTATGCTTTTCGATAAAAAAATTCTACGATAGTAAGAATGCGAGTTCGCGGTCGTTATGGCCGGGGAGTCGTTCGTGGGCAAAGTCGGGGTAGATGTCCATTTTTTTAGGGCTTTTTATTTTATTGTAAGCAGCAAACTGTGTGGATGGAGGACAGATGGTATCCATAAGTCCTGTTGCCATCAGCACATCTCCTTGAATTCGAGAGGCCAAAAACTGTAAATCAATATAACTTAATGTATTGAAAAATTCGTCTTCACGTTCATGGCGTGGATCGAAGTGACGGAAATATTCACGAAGACCAATATAAGCATCTTTTGCAAGATCTAAGTCCCAAACACGTCGATAGTCGCATAGAAAAGGATAGGCAGGGACAAGTTTACTCACACGAGGTTCTAAAGAGGCACAAGCTAGAGTAAGTGCACCACCTTGACTAGCTCCACAAGCATATAAGCGCTTGGAATCAACTTCATCCATATTAAGAGCAATACGGGCAAGAAGTACAGTGTCTAAGAAAACATGTTTGAAATATAGGGCATCCTTGCCGGAATCCACACCTTTCATAATAAATCCATAAAGTGTTCCGCCCTTTACTTGACTGGAATCAGTTGACTTACCGCCTTGACCACGGCAGTCCATAGCTAGTGCAATCATACCGGCAGCTGCGTAATTCAGTAATCCTGTCCAATCACCGGAATCGCCGGTATAACCATGGAAGCGCAATACAGCGGGAACTTTTCCTTGAATGGTCATTGGTTTTACCATTTTTGCATAAATTCGTGCGCCGTCAGTTCCGTTATAATAGACGTCATAGCACCGTGCAAAAGGGACTTGAAAATCAGCTTCTGTAATCGAAAAATTTAAGTCGATGGTGTCTAAAGAAGCGAGAGCGTCATCCCAGAAGGTGTCAAAATCTTTTGGTTTGGTCATCGCACCATTGTAGATTTTTAATTCGTTAAGTGGCATATCAATTAATGGCATATAAAACCTCCTAATTTTATCATTGTTTGTAATGTTAGAATTATGTTTAATTTATTTTAGCATAGGTAAGAAGATATGGTCAATGACTTAAGGATAGGTCTTGTTGTCCAAAGCGCTATCGGGTATAATAGATATAAACAAAAAAGAAATAGATTAGAAAAGATAGTACAAGGAGGCAGTTATGATAAAAGCAGTAATATTTGATTTAGATGGAGTTATCGTATCAACAGATGAATTTCACTTTCAAGCGTGGATGCAATTGGCAAAACGTTTACAGATTCCCTTTAATCGAGAGATGAATGAACGTCTAAGAGGTGTTAGCCGTTATGAGAGTTTAAGTATAATTCTTGAAAATGCCACTAATGCCTATTCAGAAGAAGAAAAACAAGAATTTTTAGACGAAAAAAATGCAACATATATTGAGTTACTTCATGAATTATCAGAGGCAGATATTTTACCCGGTGTTGAAGCAACATTAGCCAAGTTAAGAGAAAAAGATATTAAAATCGCCATCGGTTCTTCAAGTCGAAATACACCCAGAATTCTTGAATATATTGGCATGAGTGACACTTTTGATGCTGTCGCGGATGGAAATGATATAACAAGAAGCAAGCCTGATCCGGAAGTTTTTTTACTTGCAGCGAAAAAACTAGGAATTGCTCCGGGAGAATGTTTAGTCGTTGAAGATGCATATGCCGGTGTTGAAGCGGCTAAAGCAGCAGGCATGAAATCCCTTGCCGTCGGTTCTGCCATAGACTCACCAGATGCCGATTATCGAGCTAAGGATTTGAATGGAATTAACATTTTGGATTTGCTAAAGGAATGAAAAATAAAAAAATGGTAGCTGACATTTGTTGGCTACCATTTTTTTTA
This sequence comes from uncultured Eubacteriales bacterium, assembly GCA_964627665.1. Classification (GTDB taxonomy): domain Bacteria; phylum Bacillota; class Clostridia; order Lachnospirales; family Vallitaleaceae; genus UBA1351. The sequence continues at coordinate 63,525 of CAZVKG010000002.1, forward strand.
TTCATTTATTGTATCTTATGTACGGAGCTTAGTCGGTATTTAATCTCGGACTGGATGTATGTTGCCTCGTATGGCGCCTTAGGATGTTCGATCCGAAACTGTATTTGCCGGGATAAACGATTACCTACTGCTTTTGTATTTACATTAACAGTGGTTATTATATCCATGATTTCTGTATATTCTTGACTCCCGTCAAACCCTGTTATAGCAACATCTTCAGGAACGTTGTAATTGTTTTCCGTAAGATATTTATATAAAAATAGGGCGACATAATCGCTTACACATACGAAAGCTGTAGGCATTGTGGAAAGATTGTTTAAAAAGTCATGTATTTCTTTTTGATATGAGTATATGCCAAGTTTTTTTGTTAAATATAAATGGGGCTGTATATCAAGTTCGTAGTCCTTTAATGCTAGTAGAAAACCGTTATATCGATCAAGGTTTGTTTGAGCATATTGAATATCTCCTATAAAACCTATATTCGTGTGTCCTTGTTCAATGAGGTGGCTTGTTAGTGAATGAACACTGCAAGTACCTTCGATAAAGATGACGTCGCCAGATAATTTGTTACATGGCATTTCTGGAACTGTATCTAAAAACACTTTTGGAATGTCCAATTGATTGATCAGTCGTAACATTTTTTGGTCATACACATTTAATATGACAATTCCGTCAACTGTCCCATTACTAAGAATAGTAGGTAAGGAATAATTAGTGGAATATGTACTAGGTACGTAAGTGTACATTAAGCTAATGTTTTGATGTGTAAAATCTTTGGCAAGTTGATGGATTATATTTGTCCAAAAAATTGCTGATTCTGGACGTGAAACAATCACAGAAATTGTATATTCTTCTTTATCAAGAGGAGACAAAGCTTCTTGAATTGGTAATGCTTTGGAATAACCTAGTTCTTGTGCTTTATTAATTATTTGCTTTTTGAGATCTTCGGAAACGCCTTCATAATTATTAAAAACTTTCCAAACAGTAACCCGAGAAATATCTAAAGCATTTGCAATATCTTGCATTGTTGTTTTAGCCATTGTACGTCCTCCATAAAATATAATCTGTTATTAGTATACTAGAAAATAAGTATAAAGACAAGAGAAAGTTAAAAAAAGTTAAAAGAGGTGTTAACAAAACATAAGTTGAAAAGATATGATAATTGAAAAATAATAATATAATATTCACTTACGCTAAAAAAACAACAATAAATTAACAAAAATCTAAAAAAAATTAGACATTAAGTATAAAAAAATGAAATAATACTTAACAAAAATATAAAAAATAATTGACAAATGTTAAAAACAATGTTAATATTCGATTATAAAAGGAAAGCAGGAGGGATAAAACTAATGAAAAGTTTAAATTTCGGCTGGAAGAAGCAAAAAGTTAAAAAGAAATGGACCAAAGAAGATTCGGAGTTGGCGGTGTTAGGATTGCCAGCGTTTATATGGTTTGCTTTATTTAGTTATCTTCCAATGTTTGGGCTGATTATTGCGTTTAAGAATTACAAAATTAAACCAGGCCATAGTTTTTTGTATAGCTTATTTATGAGTGAGTGGGTAGGATTCAAAAATTTTAAATTTTTTATTGAATCGAATGCTTTTTATATGCTACTTAGAAATACGGTGCTATATAATATTGTCTTTATTATTTTGGGGATACTCATCCCTGTGACATTAGCAATAATGATTAGTCTTATTTACAGTAAGTTTAAATCTAAAGTTTATCAAACAATGATGTTTTTTCCACATTTCATGTCATGGGTTGTTGTGAGTTATTTTGTATATGCTTTCTTAAATCCTGATAAAGGTCTTTTGAATTTGATTTTTGTAGAAATCGGGAAAGATCCAGTGAAGTGGTATTCTTCACCAAAATATTGGCCATATATTCTTGTGTTTATGCAAGTATGGAAAACTGCGGGGTATTCAATGGTTGTGTATTTGGCGAGTATAACCGGGATTGATGGTAGCTTATATGAGGCAGCTGTCATTGATGGTGCGAACAAGTTCAAACAGGCTATTTATATAACGCTTCCAAGCATTAAACCTATAGTTATAATGATGTTTATATTAAATGTGGGCAAAATCTTTTATTCGGATTTTGGATTGTTTTATCAAGTAACTCAAAGAGTGCCAAATTCGCTTTATACAACGGTGTCGACGTTTGATACATATATTTATAATGCCTTACAATCAAATGTGGCAATTGAAAAGACAGCAGCAGCTTCTTTCTTTCAAGCAGTAGCATGTTGTATTACAATTTTGCTCGCAAATTATATTGTTTCTAAAATTGATTCCGATAGTGCCATTATATAAGGAGAATATGATGAATAGACTTAATGAGATAAAATGGACAACAAATGTATTGTTTAATATAGTTTTTCTTATAACTTCGTTAATATGTATTATACCAGTGTTTTTTGTTTTTATGATTTCGGTATCCTCGGAACAATCTCTTGCGGAGTTTGGATATCGTTTTATACCTAAATACTTTTCAGGCTCAGCATATGTATTTCTCTGGAACGAAAAAAATATGATTTTACAAGCCCTGTTTATATCAGTATTGGTAACGGTATTAGGAACTGTAATTGGGGTCTTTGCGACGACAACTATGGGATACGCACTTTCGAGAAGAAACTTTATACTAAAAGGGTTTTATACGTGGGTGGTTTTTATACCCATGATATTTAACGGTGGTATGGTAGCATCTTATGTGGTTAATGTGAATATATTAGGACTTAAAGATAGTATCTGGGCCTTAATTCTTCCCTTAGCGATTTCACCTTTTAATATCATTATCACAAAGACTTTTTTTAAAAGTACAATTCCAGATTCCATTATAGAGTCTGCTAAAATTGATGGAGCATCACAATTTAGTATTTTTATGAGAATTGTTGTTCCAATTTCTAAGCCTGTAATTGCTACAATAGCATTATTTTTGACATTCGCATATTGGAATGATTGGTTTCAATCGTCTTTATACATTACGAATAGTGACTTGATTTCCTTGCAAGCTTTATTAAATAATATGCTTAAAAATATTCAATATATTGCCAATAATCCGACGGCAGGATTATCTTTGCAGCAATATAAAAATCAAATGCCAACAGAATCTGTACGTATGGCAATAGCGATTTTAATTGTTGTACCAATTGCATGTGCATATCCTTTTTTTCAAAAATATTTTATCACAGGATTAACAATTGGAGCGGTTAAAGGTTGATAGCAAGAGATAACTCTTTCTATAAATATTAAAATCACAGGAGGGAAAAAATGAAGAAAAAAATTAAATTTATTGGGGCTTTGGCCATTGTCTTAGCAATAATGTTAAGTTTGGCGGCGTGTAAAAGTGGAGATGCTGAGGCGGAGCAGAATAATGTTTCGAGTAACGAAGTGAAGGAAGAGAAGGAAGAGAATCAAGAAAGTAATGACATTGTTACAATTAAATGGGTGCAGGTTGGCTCTGGAATGCCAGCAAACTATGATGCTTGGAAAGCAAATATAGATCAATATCTTGAAGAAAAAATTGGTGTCCATTTAGATATGGAGATTGTTTCTTGGGGGAATTGGGATAACCGACGAAGTGTAATGATTAATACAAATGAAGACTATGACATCATGTTTACAAATTCGGGAACATATACAAGCGATGTAAATTTGGGAGCATTTTTAAACATTTCTGATTTGGTACAAAATAAAACACCAGAGCTGTACAAGTTTATACCTGAAGACTATTGGGAAGCTTCCAAAGTTAATGGTGAAATATATGCGGTTCCTACATACAAAGATAGTTCTATGACAAACTATTTTATTTATGATAAAGAGTTGGTTGAAAGTTATGACATTGATTACACATTGTTAAAGGAATTGAGTGATTTAACAGAGCCTCTGACTAGAATAGCCCAAGGAGAAAACACATCGCCATTTGTTTTGAACACAATTGGACTTGATGCTGTGTTATCAAGATATGATCAGATGAGTGCAGGACTTCCGGCATTAGGAGTGCGCTATGATGATGAAAGTCGTACAGTTGTACCGGTGTTTGAACAAGAAGATATTATAAGACAGTTAGATATATTGCATGAATGGTATAATGCTGGAATTATTAACTCGGATGCCGCAACATTAGCGGAGTTGCCAACATATCGTATGGCCTTTGTTGCACAGGGATGGTCAAAGGCAGCTGAGACAACGTGGGGACCGCAAATGGGAGTCGATGCAGTGGCGGAACAATGGGGAGAGACCATTGTTTCGAATGACACGGTTCGTGGTTCGCTAAGTTGTATATCATCGAGTAGTGAAAACCCAGAGAAAGCCTTGCAACTACTTGAACTAGTTAACACAGATTCCTATGTCCGAGATGCTCTTTATTATGGGCTCGAAGGTGAGAATTTTATCTACACAGATGATAATAAGGTTGAAAAACTGAATTCGGATTGGACAATGGCAGGATATACACAAGGAACGTTTTTTAATGTGAGCCAATTAGTTGAAGATGAATTTAATCAATGGGATGAAGTAAAAGAGTTGAATGCAAATGCAAAACCTTCAGTATTGCTTGGATTTACATTTGATTATTCACAAGTAGAAGATCAACTAGCAAATTGTGTGGAAATATTTAATCGTTATAAAAGTGAAATTTTAACAGGAACAGTAGATTCCCAAACGCAGGTGCCATTAATGATGGAAGAAATGCGTGCGGCGGGATTTGATGATTTAGTCCAAGAGGCACAGTCGCAAGTAAATCATCATTTTAAATAAAGAATAATGAGATAGGATTTTCCTATCTCATTTAATGTAAGAAAGGAAAATAGTATGACTAAGATTATAGGTGAATCATTACCCACTATGCCGTGGCAAGATAAAGATGTAAAAGATAAAAACCCTGTTTGGAGGCATAAAAATAATCCGATTATTAAAAGAGATGCAGTATTACGTTCAAATAGCATCTTCAATAGTGCGGTTGTGCCCTTTCAAGGTAAATATGCAGGTGTTTTTCGCTGTGATAGTCGATCAATAAGTATGGATATATTTGTAGGAATGAGTGATGATGGTGTAAAATGGGATATATCTGATCAACCTATTCAGTTTATCGGTGAAGATGCAGAGATACTTAGTCGAGAATATCGCTATGACCCTAGAGTGGTATTTATTGAAGACCGTTATTATATCACATGGTGTAATGGATATCATGGACCAACAATTGGATTGGCATATACATACGACTTTAAAGAATTTGTGCAACTTGAAAATGCATTTTTACCATTTAACCGTAATGGTGTCTTGTTTCCTAGAAAAATCAATGATAGGTATATGATGCTTAGTCGACCAAGTGATAATGGGCACACACCTTTTGGAGATATCTTTATTAGTCAAAGTAAAGATTTTGAATATTGGGGGAAACATCGATTTGTTATGGGGACAATTAACGGGGATCTGTCTGCATGGCAATCAACAAAAATAGGTCCGGGGCCAATTCCTATAGAAACAGATGAAGGATGGTTGATGATATATCATGGAGTGATTAATACATGTAACGGGTTTGTATACCGCATGGGGTGTGCTTTACTTGATATAAATGAACCGTGGAAAGTTATTGCAAGATCTAGAGATTATATTTTAGCGCCTCAAGAACTTTATGAATGTGTAGGCGATGTCCCTAATGTTATATTCCCGTGTGCAGCCTTGACAGATTCGGATACAGGGCGTATTGCTATATATTATGGATGTGCAGATACTGTTACCGGACTTGCTTATACGACAATTGATGATTTGATGAAACATATGAAGGATAATCCATTATAAGAGAGGAGAATTTATGGAATTTTTAGATAAACGAATTCGCGTAATATGTAATGAATTAAAAAAAATGTCGGTGAAACAAACTTTTAAAATGAGCCGATGGGAGTATAAAAAAGGTAATTTTATTCACCCTAGTGACGCGGCAAAAGACAGGAACGAGTGGGAAGTATTTGATTCAGATACAATGCACTGGTATGGTCCGGACGAACATTATTGGTTTAGAACATCGTATACTATCCCAGAAGAACTCAAAAATAAAAAAATCATGTTCCATGTGCGAACTCAAATTGATGAATGGGATGATGGAAAAAATCCACAGTTTCTTCTCTTTATAAATGGTGATGCTATTCAAGGCATTGATATGAACCATAGAGATGTGTGTTTGAGTAATTATTCAAAAGGAATAGAAACTATGGAGATTGAATTGCAAGCCTATACAGGCACCTTGCATATGGAATTTTCTTTGATTACAGAAATGCGAGAAGTAGATTCTAAAATAGAAAAGCTATATTATGATTTATGGGTTCCATTAGAAGCATTTTCGCGTATGAATGATGACAGCCTAGAGCGAAAGAAGATAGAGTATATACTCAATGAAACTATTAATTTTATTGATTTTCGTAATCCTTATTCAGAAGAATTTTATCGAACTATTGATCAAGCAATTGAGTATATTGATGAAGTTCTATACAAAGATTTGGCCGGATATAATGATGTGATTGCTACTTGTATTGGACATACACATATTGATGTGGCTTGGTGGTGGACAGTTGAACAGACCCGTGAAAAAGTTGGAAGAAGTTTTGCTACTGTTCTAAAACTTATGGATGAATATCCAAATTATAAATTTATGTCAAGTCAACCACAACTATATGTCTTTTTAAAAGAACGTTATCCTGAATTGTATGAAAAGATAAAAGCACGTGTTAGAGAAGGACGTTGGGAAGCCGAAGGTGGAATGTGGGTAGAGGCTGATTGTAATCTGACTTCCGGTGAATCTTTGGTGCGACAATTTATTTTTGGAAAAAAATTCTTTAGAGAAGAGTTTGGCGTAGATAATCGAATTTTATGGTTACCAGACGTGTTTGGCTACTCGGGAGCCTTGCCTCAAATCATGAAAAAATCCGGAATAGACTATTTTATGACCACAAAGTTGGCATGGAATCAATTTAATAAAATACCTAATGATACCATGTATTGGAAAGGTATAGATGGCTCAAAAGTATTAGCGCATCTTATTACAACATTAGGCGTTGGACAACCGATCAAAGATTTTTTTACTACGTATAATGGAATGCTTCATCCGGATTCGATTATGGGCGGATGGAAGCGATATCAGAATAAGGATATAAATAATGACATTTTAGTTTCTTACGGTTATGGTGATGGTGGTGGAGGTCCTACACGAGAAATGTTAGAAACGTCTATACGTATGGAAAAAGGGATCAAAGGGATTCCGAAAGTTAGGCAAGAATTTTCAAGAAATTATTTTGAAGAATTAGAAGAACGAGTAAAAGATAATAAACGATTAGCGACGTGGGAAGGTGAGCTTTATTTTGAATATCACCGAGGGACATATACTTCTATGGCGAGAAACAAAAAAAGCAATCGAAAATCAGAAATCGGGTTAATGGACATAGAATTTTTAGCTACGGTGAATCGTTCAAATATTTCTTATCCCAAAAATGAGTTGGAGTTATTATGGAAGCAGGTATTAATTAACCAATTTCATGATATTCTTCCGGGGACATCGATTAAAGAAGTATATGATGTTACAAAGAAAGAATACGAAGTTATAGAGACAACTATTGAAGATATGAAAGCGTCTTACTTAAATAGTATGGTTGATACAGAGACCAATGAAGCTGTAGTTATATTTAACACCCTAGGGCATCAGCGTAATGATTTTGTGATATTTCAAGATATTGAAGCGGATGTACTAGAAGATGAGTTAGGAAAACAATATGTTTTACAAACAACAAAAGAGAATAAAAAAATAGCCTTTGTTGAAGGTTTGCCATCCAAAGGATATAAAAAGTTTAAACTAACAAATAAGAAGAATACAATTTTGGACGCAAAAATTCATCTTGATGGATATAGAATGCGTACACCTTTTTATAATGTGCAATTTAATGAGCAGGGCTTTATTGAGCAATTATATGATATAGAGTATGAACGTGAAATTGTCCAAGAAGGTGAGATGATAAATCTTCTCAGAATATATGAAGATAAACCGATTTATTATGATAATTGGGATATAGATATTTTTTATACTGAGAAGTATTGGGATGTTGATCAAGTGGAATCGTTTGAATGGATAGAAAACGGACCGGTACGTGCGACTGTTGAAATAAAACGTAAAGTGAGTCGTTCGATTATTACACAAAAAATCCATTTTTATGCGCAACATCGTCGAATAGATTTTGAGACCTATGTGGATTGGAAAGAAAGTCAGCATCTGCTAAAAGTACATTTTCCTGTAGATGTTCATACGGATGAAGCGACGTTTGATATTCAATTTGGAAATCTTACGAGAAAAACCCATCAGAACACATCATGGGATCGTGCGCGTTTTGAAAGTTGTGGTCAAAAGTGGATGGATTTATCAGAAGGTCATTATGGTGTAAGTTTAATGAATGATAGTAAATATGGACATTCTGTTCACGAGTCAAATATGGCATTAACATTGATAAAGTCAGGTATAGAACCTAATCTAAGAACAGATCAGGAAGAGCATTTATTCACATACGCCTTGTATCCACACGGGGGTACTTGGAAAGAGGCAAAAACAGTAGAGGAAGCATATCACCTAAATGTGCCGGCAATAGTGGCAAAAGGAAGATGTCGCTATGATGAAAAATCATATTTGTGGGTTGATCAAGATAATATAATTATAGAGACAATTAAAGAGGCAGAGGATGGAAATGGATTTATCATACGAATGTATGAATCTGAAAATGCACGAACCAAAGCCGTTCTAGAAATCAATTTAGACTTCGAGAAAGCTTATACTTGTAATTTGATTGAGGAAGTAGAGGAAGAGTTAAGCGTGATTGACAATAAGATTGAAATTGTAATAAAGCCTTATGAAATATTTAGTATTAAATGTATTTAAATGGAGGAATGACTATGTACATTATACCCCAACCGCAAAAATTAGAGTGTTCTAAAGTTAAAATAGAGCTTTCTTTGAAAACACGTTTAGTATTAGATCCATGTGTTTCAAGAAAAATTTATCAAGCATTGTGTTCTCTAAAAGAAATGATTCAAAAGTACTGGGGAATAGAATTAGCAATAGTTCGAGGAAAAGCATCTACTGCAGATATCTATTTCTCTTTAAAAGGGTGTGAAATAGAGCAATCGTATGAAATAAACTTAAACAATAATGAGAAAACAGTGACTGGGAGTGACGAAGAGGGATTGTTTTATGGAATTCAAACATTAAAACAAATAGTGAAGCAAGAAGTTGCGGGATTTTATGAGATACATGTTAAAGATGCGCCTTGCTTTAAAAATCGAGGTTATTATTTTGATGTAACGCGAGGAAGAATACCTAAACTGGATTATTTAAAACAAATCGTAGATCGTATGGCTGAGTATAAGTTGAATCAATTACAGCTGTATGTGGAACATACATATATGTTTGAAGGAATGAGTGAAATGTGGCGTGATGACACGCCGTTAACGGCAGAAGAAATTATTGAGCTTGATCAATATTGCCAGGATCGATATGTGGATCTTGTACCGTCAATGGCAAGTTTTGGGCATTTATATACATTGCTCAGTACGTATACTTTTTCTCATTTATGTGAAATTAAAGATGCTCATAAAAAACCCTTTAGCTTTTGGGACCGTATGCGACATCATACACTTAATGTTTCGGAAAAAGAGTCGCTGGAACATATTAAAAAGATGATTGCGGAATACATGGATTTATTTAGTTCAAAGTATTTTAACCTTTGTGCAGATGAAACATTTGATTTAGGAAAAGACCGGAGCAAAGGGTTGGTTGAATCTAAAGGGGCCAAAAGAACTTATGTTGATTTTGTAAAAGAATTGTGTGAGTATATTTTGGAACGAGGGAAAATTCCAATGTTTTGGGGAGACATTATTTCGGCTTTTCCAGAATATTATGAGGAACTTCCTGAAGAAACAATATGCTTAAATTGGGGATATGATCCAAAACAAAGAGAAGATGAGACTAAGGCTTTGTCAGAGGCTTCAGCTAAGCAATATGTTTGCCCCGGAGTTGCGGGGTGGAATCAGTGGATTAACTTAATTGATAATTCTTATGATAATATCCGCTTAATGTGTGAATATGGACAAAAATATGATGCAACAGGTGTGCTAAATACAGACTGGGGTGATTTCGGTCATATTAATAATCCGGAATTTTCTATTCCTGGTTTAATTTATGGAGCAGCTTTATCGTGGCAAAAGAATATGACAGAGCGCGACTTGTTAAATTGCAAAATATCACGATTAGAATACTTAGACAAATCGGAGCAGTGGGTTAAAAACATAAGTAGTTTATCAGGTAAAACAGTCTTTTCATGGGAACATGTTGTACGTTATTATGAGATGGGATATTTAGAGAATACAGAAGAACAAAAAAAATTGTTTTTTGAAAAAGATATGAAAAATGTTATAAAATATAACTATGAATTAGTAGAAATTCGTAATGCTCTTAGGGATAACATAAAGGTGATAGATACATCAATTCGACCCATGATGCAGGCATATGAAGTGACTATTGAAGGTATAATTATATGGAATCTAGTTGGACTTGCAATAGAACAGAAAGTATATCATAACAACTCGGAGGTTATTGATTATTATACTGTGGCTGTTCGTCTTGAAGAATGGTTTATGCTTTACAAAAAAGATTGGAGAAATTCGAATAAAGAAAGTGATTTGGGAAAAATCGCAAAAATAATATTTTATTATGCAGATTTATTGCGATTAAAATAAGAGCTGAAAAGATTTAAGATAGTCAATGTTTAAAAACGACAAGTGTGTAGGTATGAAGTTATGGGCATTCCAGTCACTGAAATCAATATGACATGTGTAGCATAGGATTAATTTTTGTCTACAAGTCATATTGATTTCTGTGTCTGGCGCGCCCATTTCATATCTACACACTTGTCGGTATAATGCTGCCATGTTTTGTTCTTTAATTATTATTTTAATCCACTTCTTGAACTTTCATGAGATTTGTTTTTCCTGTGATACCAAGAGGAACACCGGCAGTGATGACAACAAGGTCACCGGACTTAACAAGTCCCAGGCTTTTCGTTTTTTCGACGGATTTATAGAATAAAATATCCGATGAAGTTTGCTGTTCCATGATAAGTGGAAGCACTCCCCAATTAAGCATTAACTGACGTTGAACTTTTGGATTTGAGGTTGTTGCAATAATCGGAACGTTCGGACGATACATACTGATGAGTTTTGCAGTACTTCCTGAGTAAGTAGGGCAGATAATTGCTTTGGCATTTAGCTGCATGGCTGTTGAACAGGAAGCGTGACTCACAGAGTTCGTGACTGATTTCTCACGGCGATTGACAATTTTTGTGAATAAGTTTCGATAGTCCATAGTCGTCTCGGCAACCTCTGCAATACGTCGCATAGATCGTACGGATTCAATGGGGTATTTTCCGGCAGCTGATTCACCGGAGAGCATAATTGCATCGGTTCCGTCTAAGATTGCATTGGCAACGTCAGAGACTTCAGCACGTGTCGGACGTGGATTCTTCTGCATGGAGTCTAACATTTGCGTCGCAATGATTACCGGAATATCGGCTTCATTACACTTTTTGACGATGAGTTTTTGAATGTGAGGAATGGCTTCAGGAGGTGTCTCGACACCAAGATCTCCACGAGCAACCATAATTCCGTCAGACATTTCAATAATGGCATCAATATTGTCAATACCTTCTTGAGATTCGATTTTTGAGACAATCTTAACACCTTGACCTCCATTTTTATCGAGATGGTCACGGATGACTTGAACATCTGCTTCCGTTCGAACGAAGGATGCGGCAACAAAATCAATATCGTTTTCAATACCGAAAATAAGGTCAGCTTCATCAGCGGCAGTCAGTGCAGGAAGATTCAGATGCATGTTAGGAATATTGACACCTTTACGGTTTTTTACAATACCGCCATTCTTCACAACACAAATTACGTCTTCACCATCAATCTCGACAACTTCAAGTTCAATCAAACCATCATCAATGAGGATGGTACCACCAACTTGAACGTCTTCATGAAGCGTTGGATAGGTTACGCAGAATCTTTCTGCAGTTCCTTCGCAATCACCATACGAGATGCGTATTTTTTTACCGGCAAGCAGTTCAATGGAACCATCAACAAATTTTCGGGTGCGAATTTCAGGACCACGTGTGTCCATAAGTATAGCAACAGGAATACTGAGTTCCTCACGCACTTCGTTAATCATACTGATTATTTTTTTATAATACTCTTGATTACCATGAGATAAATTGAGTCGAGCGACACTTAGGCCACTCTTAACGAGCTGTGTAAAGGTTTCTTTTGTATCACTTGCGGGGCCAATTGTACATATAATCTTTGTTTTATTCATCTTAACCTCCTCTGATTTATGAATTCACTTCTATTATACCAAACTATTGCATAAAACTGTATATGGAATTTCCGACAAACTTGTACTACAATAAGAGAAGGTGGAAGAATAATAGCACAAAAGAGGAGATAGGTAAGCGCTATGGCATTTAAATATACAAAAGAACAAAAAAAGATTATTGAGGATTGGGGACGAAGTCTTTTGGTCTCTGCAGCGGCAGGCTCCGGAAAAACAGCAGTCCTTGTCGAACGCATTATTCATAAGATTACTAATCCTGATGATCCTATATCAGTAGATCAACTTTTAATTGTGACATTTACCCATGCAGCAGCTGCTGAGATGCGTGAACGTATTAGTTTGGCCATTGAGTCAGTGATTGAAGAGACGACTGATGAGCGAATGATGCAACATTTGGTGAAGCAACTGACCATGATGGCTTCGGCGAATATCATGACCTTACATAGCTTTTGTTTGCAAATTTTGAAAAACTATTATTATCTTTTGGAGCTAGATCCTAATTTTCGTATCGGAAATGAAACAGAACTCGCTTTAATGAAAGAAGAAATACTCGATGAATTATTAGAAGAAGCATATGAAGAAGGTAATCCCGCATTTATACGTGTTATTGAAGCGTTTGCTTATGGTAATGATGATCAGAAGATTCGAGATTTAATATTAACTGTCCAGCGATTTTCCAAGAGTCATCCCAACCCCAATGCTTGGTTAATAGAATCTGTTCAGAAACTGAACATTGAAAGTGTTGAAGATCTTTACACAACAGATTTTTTTCAGGTTCTCCAACAGTATGTTATGGAAAATCTAGCAATTGCCCAAACAATGCTTCCTGAGATTCATGAGTTGATGGCCCTTGAAGGTGGGCCGGATAAATATAAAGATACAGTGAGTGATCTTGAACATCTATTGGCAAGTTATCTCGCAGCACTAGAACAAAAAGATATGCATGGGCTAAAGGCGGCAAATCGGAGCTTGACAATAGCGCCATTAAGTCGAAAATCAAAAGGATATGATAAGGAGTTAGCGGAAGAAGCCAAAGGGCTAATCAATCAAGTCAAGGAGATTCTAACTTCGGTAGACATTCTGTGTTTTGATGAAGAGGTCAGTTTAGAAGAGGCTAAGGTTATTGCCGGTGATATTCAAGAATTAGTGCGATTAACTCAATGGTTTGACCAACGATTCTCCGAAGAAAAATACGATAAGGGGCTCATCGACTTTAATGATATCGAACATTTTGCTTTAGCTTTATTATATGATGAAGATAGTGTGTCAGAGATTGGAAACCGCTATAAAGAAGCCTTTCAAGAAGTTCTTGTGGATGAGTATCAAGATATCAATGAAGTACAAGAAGCAGTGATACAAGCAGTTTCCAAGCAAGATGAGACAAAGAATCTCTTCATGGTGGGTGATGTTAAACAGAGTATTTATAAATTTCGATTGGCTCGGCCGGAGATTTTTAGTGGCAAGTATCGCCGATTTTCCTACGACGGTGATGAAGTCGATGAAATTAAAATCGATTTGTCCAAGAATTTTCGAAGTCGACAAGAAGTACTTGCTTTTTCCAATTACATTTTTGAAGGAATTATGAGTGAAAGTGTCGGTGATGTCAATTACGATGAAAAGACGCGACTTAATTACGGTTCGATTAACTTTTCAGCCCCTCTTATACATGATTACCAGCCAGAAATACTCCTTATTGAAGATCCCAAGGAAGGGGAGTCCAAAGCGACAATTCAGGCAGAGCTTGTAGCTAATAAAATTAAAGAAATTGTAGATGAAGGGACCTTATTCGTGGTGGACAAGACAGGAGAATTGCGCAGGGCAAGGTATAAGGATATCTGTCTCCTCATGAGAAGTCCTTCAAAATCCATTGATGATATCAAAGATATATTTGACCAGAAGGGTATTCCCTATGCAACCGATGTATCCACTGGATATTTTGAAGCCATCGAAGTTCAAGTTGTATTAAATTTGTTAACGATCTTAGATAATCCCATACAAGACATTCCCTTGGTATCAGTTCTACGGGCCCCTTTTGTCGGATTCAATGAACAAGAGCTTCTAGATATTAAAAAAGGCAATAAAGACTTAAGTTATTATGAGGCACTTGTGTTATATCAAGAAAACCATATAGAAGAAGATTCTAAGGAGCGACCGGACTTGATGAAAAAGGTTGACGCTTTCTTAAACCTATATAGGCGTTTAAAAGCGGAATCCAAATATCTTGAACTTCATGAGCTTATCAATCATATCTATTTGGAGACCGGATATAGGAATATTGTGCGTTTCATGGATAATGGCAGTCAACGTATGCAGAATCTAGATTACCTATTACAGCAAAGTGAAGTCTTTGAAAGTTCCAGTTATAAAGGTGTTTTTAACTTTGTACGCTACATTGAACATATGAAAAAATATAAAGTCGATTCGCCGGAACCCAATTATGCAGTGGATAATGACAATAGCGTAACGATGATGAGTATCCATAAAAGTAAAGGATTGGAATTTCCGATTGTCTTCATCTTAGATCTTCAAAAACAGTTTAATGAAATGGACCTTCGCGAATCCCTACTTTTGCATCAAGACCTAGGAATGGCCAGTGATTATATTGATATTAAGGCACGGACCAAGAAAAAGAGTGTCTTTACGGAAGCTATGCGAATAAAGGCAAAGAATGAATTAATATCTGAAGAACTACGTATTTTATATGTTGGACTGACACGTGCCAAGGAAAAACTGTATTTAATTGGTACGACACCGGATTATGAGAAAACGATCCAAGGAACCATAGAAAAATATCATACCTATTTTAACAGTGTTATTCCTCCGGTATTGGTGCAAAAAGCCAGGAGTTATATGGACTTAATCTTAATGCGATGTGTAGCAGAAGGCAGTGATTTGTATAAGCTAAAAAAAGTTGAATATACAGAGATTATCGAGCAGGAGGCTTTTTATCAGTTAAGTCAAGAAGAAGAAAAGTCTGAGCTGAAAGATTTATTGTTGCAAAGCACTCAAAAAGAAGACCAGTGGGTAGATGAGATTGAGCGTTATGAAGATGCGGTCTATAAACCCTATGCTTACCAATCATCAACCAAAAAATATCTCTCAATGTCAGTATCTGAAATCAAGCGTAAGCATCAAGCTATTCAGATGGAGGAAGAGGAATGGGCTCATGAACAACTGATCAAATCTGCAGAAGAACCGATTCCTGAATTTATGCAAGAAAGTGACAGTAGCAAACAACAAGGAGCTAGGTACGGTACATTGATTCACTTGGTCTTGTCGAAGCTTGATTTTAGCCGAGCCTGGACAAAGACAGAGCTAGAAGCGTTTGTAAAAGAGATGGTAGATAAGAAAATCATTACGCCTAATGACGGGAAGCGGATTTCAATACCTGCCTTGGAACAATTTGTCACTTCCTCAATTTATCAACGTATATTGGCTGTCGATGCTAAGGATATCCATCGAGAGCAACCTTTTGTGCTGCAGATTGATGATGAGGGTGACTTACGCATGATTCAAGGTGTCATTGACCTCTACTTCGTGGAGGGTGACGAGCTGGTTCTTGTTGATTACAAAACAGATTATCTAGAAGGTCAAGATGAATCCACACTCATAGAACGGTATGGACTACAACTTAATTATTATAAACAAGCACTCGAACGAATTACAGAAAAACCCGTGAAAGAAACCATTATTTATAGTTTTTATCTTGGAAGGGGTCTGGAACTATGCCAATAACCATTAGTCAGCTCTGTAAATATGCAAAAGAAGATTATGGGATGGAACTCATATGTGGTGAAAAAAATATGGGGAATCTGGTGGAGTGGGTTCATATGCTCGAAGATCCGGAAACAGCGCATTTTCTTCACGGACGCGAATTGATTTTTTCAACAGGTATTGGACATTCGGATACATCCTGGTTTGTTGAGTTTGTAAAAGGATTAATGGAGAACAATGCCAGTGGATTAGTTTTGAACATTGGTCCCTATATTAAAGAAGTACCCAATGAGCTAAAAGCGTATTGTCAGGAACAACAATTTCCCTTGCTAACCATACCTTGGCAAACACGAATTGTAGATATTACTAACGAATTTTGTCGGCGAATTATTGAAGCAGAAGAAGCAGAAACGACAGTAGCGGGAGCCTTTAGAGAATTAATTATATCACCGGAAAAACTCTCGGAATATCGTCCTATTCTTGAGAAAAAATCTTTCAATACGAATGCTGAGTTTTGCGTGATGACGATTGCACTACAGGTCAATAATCCGGAAGATTTTATGAGCTTTGAAAAACAGGTTCGTTTGCATTTGACAAAAGCTTTGTATAAATTAAGTGATCGATTTAGTATTTTTTCTGAGAATAAGATTTTAATTGTTATTTTGCAAGATTTTCCCGAACACTTCATTCTTCAAGTATTCAATCGATTAAAAGAGATTGTAACCACAACACAATGATACAACCATATTCATGGAGGGATCAGTGATAATGATTTCGGCGTTTTATCGCTTTCGCGAAGCTATAAACGGGCATATGCCGTCATGCGTATTGCTCGAAAACAGTCAAAGGATATGATGACCTATAAAGAAAGCGGTATTTATCAACTCCTTATCGAAGTCGATGATATGAAAGTTCTTAAAAAATTTTATGATGACTCCCTCGGAAGAATTGTTGATTATGACTTGAAAAATGAAACCGACTTATTAAACATATTAAAGCTGTATCTAGACTATAATCATAGTGTCGAAAAAGTTGCAAAGGAAACCTATGTGCATCGGAATACGGTGAACTACAAAATAAAGAAAATTAAAGAAATATTAGGATGTGAATTAACATACGAAGATGGCGTGCGACTTCTATTGGCATATCGTATTAATGAGTTTTTGTAGTCAATTGTGCTTGCGCACAAAAATGTTTGTGCTCATTATTCTTGAATCCTTTGAACTTTGTGGTAAGATAATATTTATCAATTCGAACATAGAATTATGGCAAAGGGGCCTGTTAGAGATAACAGGCCCCTTTTCGTACGAAAATATATTATTAATGAAGAGGTGAAGTGCGATGGAAAAGTTAATCGATCCAAAAGTAATTGTTGAAAAATCGAAGAAGTACAATCTGCATTCATGGTCAGCACAAAAAAAATTACAGCCCAAAGTAATGATGAAAGCAGAAGGTGTGTTTTTCTGGGATGAAGAAGGAAGACGAAGTTATGATATGTCCTCTCAATTAGTGAATATGAACATAGGACATGGGAATAAAAAAGTCATTAAAGCGATACAAGATCAAGCCGAAAAACTTCCTTATGCAGCACCCGGCTTTGCGACAGATGTAAAATCTCAGCTAGCAGAAATGATTATCGATATTGCACCGGATAACATGGCAAAAGTTTTTTTTACACTCGGTGGAGCAGAAGCTAATGAAAATGCAATAAAAATAGCGAAAATGGTTACCGGACGACATAAAGTTTTTTCAAGGTACCGATCCTATCATGGTTCAACCTATGGTGCAGCTAATTTAACCGGAGAACCTAGGCGTTATGCATCAGAACCAGGAATTCCGGGATTTATCAAGTTTTTTGATCCCTATATCTATCAAACACCGATTCAATTTAAAAGTGAAGAAGAGGCATCGAAATTTTTTGTGGATCAACTGAGAGAACAAATCATCTTTGAAGGCAGAGATCAAGTAGCTGCCATTGTTTTAGAAACAATCACCGGAAGTAATGGTGTCATTATACCACCAAAAGGATATCTAGAAGGTGTACGTAAGATTTGTGATACATTCAGAATTATGATGATTTGTGATGAAGTGATGACCGGATGGGGGCGAACCGGTCAATGGTTTGCCATTAATAACTATCATGTAGAACCGGATATTATTACCTTTGCAAAAGGGATCACTTGTGGCTATGTACCCATCGGAGGAACCATTGTCAGTGAGACGATTGCAAAACATTTTGATGACAATGTTCTCTATTGTGGATTAACCTATTCCGGGCATCCTATAGGATGTGCAGCCGGTATTGCAACCATTGAGGTGTACAAAGAATTGAATTTGATTGAGCAGGCAAAAGAACGCGGGCAGGTTTTGGGTGAATTATTAGAAGCCATGAAAGCAAAACATCCTTCTGTCGGGGATGTACGATACATCGGATTATTTTCAGCCATTGAACTTGTGAAAGATCAGCAAACCCATGAACCCTTAGTTCCATACGGAATCGACCCTGACCAGATCATGCCGAAGATTTTGGGCATGTTAAAAGCACGAGGATTTAATACATATTCCCATGAAAATTGCATCATTGTTGCACCGCCACTAATTATCACAGAAGACGAGTTACGCGATGCAATGACGATTATGGATGATGTTCTCAGTGAAGTGGACACAATGATTGGAAGCTAGGAGGAAAATATGTCATATAAATACCATATGCCGACAAAAATACTCTTTGGACAAGCGTGTGTTTTGAATAATAGCATACTCTTAAAAGCCTTTGGAAAAAAAGCCATGCTTGTTACAGGAAAACATTCAGCCAAGCATAACGGCTCTCAAGAAGACGTCATAAGCGCTCTAAGCACAGAAGGGATTGACTATATCATCTATGATCAAGTCATGAGTAATCCAACGAGTGAATGTTGCTACGAAGGGGCGAAAATGGCCATAGAACATCAGGTGGATTTTATTATTGCCATCGGCGGCGGATCACCCATGGACGCAGCAAAAGGAATGGCCCTACTAGCCAAACAAGAGATTAATCAGAAGCAACTTTTTAATGGTGAGTACATTGCAGATGCCCTTCCCATTATTGCTATTCCAACAACAGCCGGCACCGGTTCAGAAGTCACACAATATGCTATTTTAACCAATGATTTGATTGAAAGTAAAACAGGGATAGCAACGGAAGCGATTTTTCCAAAGATAGCATTTGTGGATGCGAGATATATGAATCAATTGCCGCCAACGACGACCATTAACACAGCTATTGATGCTCTCTCACATGCTATTGAAGGCATTTTAAGCATTCGCGCTTCCGTCGTATCAGTTACACTGGCCTATAAGAGTATTGAACACTTTTCCGAATGTATGGTTCCTTTGCTCCATGTTAAGCAAAGCAATTCGATTGAAACGATGACGCTAAAGGAAAGAGAAAGCTTAGCCAACTGTTCAACCTTAGCCGGAATGGTCATTGCCCAAACAGGAACAACCATCGTACATGCCATGGGATATTCATTAACATACTTTAAGTCCATTGATCATGGAAGAGCGAACGGACTATTGTTAGCAGAATACTTAGAGCTTGTGGAAAAAGATGAACCACAAACAGTTGAGGCAATACTAAGGGTCATGGGTCTAAAATCCGTCCATGGATTTCGAAGATTCATGGGGAAATTACTAGGAATACGAGAAACGATTATTGATGAAGAGATGCATCAATTCAGTGAAAAAGCAATACATACAGGTAATATGAACAATTGCAGGATTAAACCCAAAAAAGAAGCTGTCGTGGCTATGTACAAGGCAGCATTTAATGAATAATGGACTTAAGCTAGGATGAATAGGAGGTATGGAATGGAGAAAATACGTAAACACATTCAAGAACTGACTGAAAAATATCAATCAGATGTGATTGACTTTTGCCAAAGACTGATTCGAGTACCGGCCCTATCCGGAGAAGAAAAAGAAGTAGCTGACATCTATCTTGAAGAGATGAAAAAGCTTGAGTATGATCGTGTATTTAGAGATGCGTGGGGGAATGTTATCGGTATTATAGACGGTAATGAACCCGGACCGACGATTATGTACAACGCCCATTTGGATCATGTGGATACAGGCGACGTGTCAGAATGGGGCGGATATGATCCCTATGGTGCAGAAATTGATATCAACGAAATGGAAAACCAGGATTGTGACGGGTATGAAATGGTTGAAGTCATACATGGACGGGCGGCGGCAGATGTCAAAGCCGGTGGTGCTTGTCAGATATATTCAGGAAAAATCCTGTCTGACCTTAAGAAAAAAGGTTATCCCATGAAAGGATCCTATATGTTTACAGGCGTAGTACTCGAAGAACCCGCGGAACAACTGGGGATGATTAAACTCATTGAAGATACCTTGCCAAAAGAAGGACTGGATTTTGATGGTGTTGTCTCATGCGAAGCAACTTCTCTAAAAATATATTTAGGTCACCGCGGACGTGTGGAACTTAAAGTGACAGTATCCGGAGTAACATCTCATGGAAGTGCACCATGGTTAGGAATTAATGCCGTTAATCAATCCACGACATTAATTGACCAAGTGGAAGCCTATATTCAACAAAATCATAAATCAGACCAAGATTTAGGTGACTCCAGTATTGCATTGACAATCATTGATTGTACACCGGGTGCCATGTGTATTGTTCCGGACCGTTGCCATATAACCTATGATCGGCGCTTTGTCCCAGGAGAAACCTATGACGGTTGTGTTGAAGAAATCCAAAAAATAATCGATGATTTATCAGCAAAAGATCCTGATTTTAGAGCAACTGTCGATATTGCTACCGTACCAAGAACGACCTATACAGGAAAAACAGTCGCCGTTCCTAATGTGAAGGAAGCGTGGAAAATAAGCCAAGAACATCCATTTACCAAAGCGGCGTCTCAGGGTATTTCAAAACTTGGACAAGCTGTAAAATATGGATACTGGGATTTTGGAACCGACTTATCTGTTGTTGCCGGACGCTACCATAAACCGGCTATCGGATATTCACCCATGCAAGAATTTTATTGCCACCGACCGATTGACAAGGTTCGTATTGATTACATGATAAAAGCACTTGCGGGAAACGTTGGTATTTACCAAGAACTTGTTGAATTAAGTCAAGACGCATTTCAATTATAAGCAAAGAAAGGTGTGAAATAAATGAATGACAAAATATATGAAGTTATTAGTGAACTATCGGCCGAACTCTATGAGGACATGATAAAATTTGCGCAAAAATTAATCCAAACACCAAGTATGAGTGGAGAAGAGAAAAATGTTGCCGATTTGGATATGACAGAAATGAAAAAGTTAGGTTATGACGACGTGTTTAGAGATGATCAAGGAAATATTGTCGGTATTGTCAAAGGAACAGAAGAAGGACCCACGATTATGTATAACTCCCATATGGACCATGTAAGTCCCGGAGATAAGAATAACTGGGAAGGCTATGAGCCTTATGGAGGCTTAATAGATATATGCAAGGTGCATACACAGGAAAAAGAAGACGATTCGGCAGAATGTATACATGGACGTGCAGCCTCTGATGTCAAAGCCGGCGAAGCTGTTCAAATCTATGCCGGTGGATTGTTGGTCAAATTAAAAGAAAAAGGCTTTCCGATTAAAGGAGACTTTATGTTTACCGGAGTTGTGCAAGAAGAACCCGCAGAAATGGTCGGTATGCTACACCTCATCGACAAGACATTACCGGAAAGAGGTTTAAGCTATGATGCAATGATCTCTTCCGAGGCAACATCCTTAAAAATCTATTGTGGACATCGAGGACGTATTGAGATGCTGGCGACTGTTTATGGACGAACATCTCATGGAAGTGCCCCCTGGCTAGGTGTTAATGCCATTTATAAAGCCATTCCACTGATTAGCAAGATTAAAGATGAACTCTACCCATCCTTGCCAAAAGACGACGAGTTGGGACAAGCATCAATATCATTAAACATTATCGAGTGTTCTCCAGGTGCCTTATCTATCGTACCGGATAAATGTATGCTATCTATTGATCGACGAACGCTTCCGGGAGAGACAACGGCCAGCGCCTTAAAAGAAATCCAAGATATTATCGATGCACTTGCCAAGGACGACCCTGAATTTAAGGCTGATGTCGTAGTGAAAAAAGCACTCGAAGTCTCCTATACCGGTATGGAATTTGAAGCAGAAAAAGTGATGAGTCCATGGAAAATATCAACAGAACATGCCTTTGTTAAAGCCGCAAGTGCAGGATTAGAAGCCATTGGACAAGAGGTAAAATATGGATATTGGGATTTTGGTACAGATTCGAGTAAAACCTGTGGCATTGACCGTAAACCGACTATTGGTTACTCGCCGATGCAGGAACAATATGCGCATACACCCTATGATAAAGTTCGAACTGACTTTATGAAGAAGGGACTTGAAGGTAATGTTGCTATTTTTCTTAAGGTAACCAGTGCCGATGCACGAGCTTTTGAAAAAGTTGAATGGTAGCAGATGATGAAGTTTGTAAGGAGGTAGAACATGGACTTAATTATAAAAAACGGAACAATCGTTACATCCGGTGAAACATATAAAGCAGATATCGGTATTTTAAATGGTAAGATTGTTGCTATCGGAGAAACATTAACATCTGATGGAGCAACAATGGTTGATGCGACAGATAAGATGGTGCTCCCGGGAGCCATTGATGTACATACCCATTTGGCAATGCCCTTTGGAGGAACAGTATCAGCAGACTCTTATTTAGCAGGTACTCGCGCTGCAGCTTGTGGTGGTGTAACGACAGTATTTGACTATCCCATGCAACGCAAGGGTATGTCGATTAAGGAAGTCATTGATTCCAAAAAAGCAATCTGTGAAGAAGAAGCCTGTATCGATTATGCATTTCATTGTATTATCACAGATCTAAATGATGGTGAAATTATCGATGAGATGGAATCGGCAGTTCAAGACGGAATCACAAGTTTTAAATGCTTTTTCGTTTATAAAAAAGAAGGCATGATGGTGGATGACGGAACCTTTGCCCGACTATTACTAAAAGCTAAAGAAGTTGGGGCAATGATTAATCTACATGCAGAAAATCCGGATTTAATCGACTATTATGTGGATCAATTTAAAGCAGAAGGTAAACTGTCCCCTTGGTATCATTATATGAGCCGACCGGAGTTTGTCGAGGCAGAGGCAGACAAGCGCGCGGTTCATTGGGCAAAGCACCTTGAAGCACCCCTATATATTGTGCATATGGCCAATAAAGAAGGGCTAGAAGCAGTCATTGAAGCTAAAAAAGAAGAAAATAGTGATATCTATGTCGAGACATGTCCGCAGTATCTAGAATTTACCAATGAAGTCTATAAACGTGAAGACGGACGTAATTTTGTATGTTCTCCACCCATGAAGGGACAAGAAAGTCAAGATGCCCTTTGGAAGGCTATTAAAAACGGGGATATTGATGTAGTTGCAACAGATCATTGCCCTTTCCAATCCTATGAAAAAGACTGGGGAAAAGATGACTTCACAAAGATTCCTAACGGATGTGCCGGCGTTGAAAACTTATATCCATATATGCTCTCTGCAGCAGGTGAGGGGAAGATTACCTATAATCGAGCAGTAGAACTTTGTTCAACAAACCCGGCCAAAATCTTTGGTTGTACCCATAAAGGTCATATTGCAGTAGGTAAGGATGCAGATATTGTTATCTATGATCCTCAAAAAGAATTTACCATTTCTGTAGATACCATGCACTCCGATTATGACCATACAATATGGGAAGGGAAAACACTCAAGGGGTATCCGGTCCAAACCTATTCACGAGGAAAGCTTGTCTATGACAATGAACAATTTGTTGGAGAACCCGGATGGGGACAATTCATTCAACGTACAAGGAGGATGTCCAATGAAGAAAAAAACAATATCGCGAGTGACCGCAGCTGAAGCCATCGATAGTTGTCTTATGTGCTATAACACACCCTGTACAAAGGCTTGTCCCCAAGGACTAGACCCAGCGCGTATTATTCGATCCTTACGATTTAAGAATACCTGGGGAGCGGCGGAACAAACACCTGACGAAGACATTTGTCTTAGCTGTGATACAAAAAGCTGTATAGATGCTTGCTTAAAAGGAAAAATCAGCAATCCGGTAGAGATTGACAAACTGATGGCCTATAGTAGCCAATTGGAAAACAGTCAAAGCAAAAAAGAACTACGCATTAATTTTTTGGGATTTGAATGTGAGAATCCCTTTATACTTTCCTCATCTGTTGTAGCAAGTAACTATGAAATGGTTGCAAAGGCATTTGAGATGGGATGGGGAGGTGTTGCATTTAAGACCATCGGAACCTTTATTCCTAAAGAGGTATCTCCTCGATTTACCACAGACGGAGATTATGGAAAAGCCTTTCGTGGATTTAAGAATATTGAACAAATATCGGATCATTCACTTGAAGACAATATTGGATTTTTAAAAAAGTTAAAGAAAAATTATCCATCGAAGCTTATCATCGTTTCGATATTAGGGACAGATGAAGAAGAATGGACGTATTTAGCAAAGATTATGACAGAAGCCGGAGTAGATATGATTGAATGTAATTTCTCTTGTCCGCATATGGCCGGCGATGGATTAGGATCAGATGTCGGTCAAAATCCGGTATTAGTTGCCAAATATACCGCAGCGACACGACGTGGAACCCATTTGCCCATTATAGCAAAGATGACCCCGAACATAGGAAACATGGAGATTCCGGCTATTGCAGCTGTGGAAAATGGAGCCGATGGTATTGCAGCTATTAATACAATAAAAAGCATTATGAATGTGAATCTCGATGATTTTAGTTCAGAGCCAAATATTGAAGGAAAATCAACTATAGGCGGTTATTCAGGAAATGCGGTTAAACCCATCGCATTAAGATTTATTCACGACATGAAAAAACACGATAAACTTGCCAATGTTCCAATCAGCGGTATGGGTGGAATTGAAACGTGGAAAGATGCGGCTGAATTTATTGCACTAGGATGTACGAATTTACAAGTAACGACATCCGTTATGCAGTATGGATACCGAGTAATCGAAGATCTAATCGACGGATTATCGACATATTTAGGCAAAATGGGATTTAAAAATTTAGACGCCTTCGTTGGAAATGCACTTGAACATATTCTTCCTGCAGATCGCCTAAATCGTCAAAGTATTGTATATCCCAAATTTGACCGTCAAAAATGCATCCGTTGTGGACGATGTTACATATCGTGCTATGACGGTGGACATCAAGCAATTGCAATGGATGACAAGGGTAATCCGACCTTAATACCGGACAAATGTGTTGGTTGCCATCTGTGTAAGGTTGTATGTCCGGCAGAAGCAATTGGCGCTGGAAAACGTATGGAGGTTATATTATGAATGTACCGGAACTACAAATAAAAAACGTAAGCAAAACATATACCAATAACAATGGAGAAGAGATCCATGCACTCACCGATGTCAGTTTAGATATTCGAGAAGGGGAATTCATCTGCTTGTTAGGACCGTCGGGATGTGGCAAGAGTACGCTACTTCGAATCATTGCCGATCTCTTAGAGCCGACAACAGGCCAAGTATCTATTCATGGATTGACCCCAAGGGAGACACGATTAAAACAAAAATACGGCATTGTTTTTCAACAACCGGTGCTTTATGACTGGCGTAATGTTCGACGTAACGTGTGTATGCCTATGGAGATTATTGGAGTTCCAAAGAGTGAAAGAACGGCACGAATTGATCGTATGTTAAATCTAGTCGGACTTGAAAAATTCGGGTTAAAGTACCCTTTCGAATTATCCGGAGGTATGCAACAGCGTGTAGGTATTGCAAGAGCATTAGCTTTAGAACCGGAGATCCTTCTTATGGATGAACCTTTTTCAGCACTTGATGAATTCACTCGAGAAAAGCTAAATGAAGATTTGCTCGCGATTTGGGGGAAGACAAAGACAACAATTATTTTCGTTACACATAATATTCCCGAATCCATTTTTTTATCTGATCGCGTTGTTGTTTTATCCCCACATCCGGGAAGGGTATCTGCTGTTGTAGATATAGATTTACCGAGACCAAGAACAGCGACACTAAGAGAATCCCCGGAATTTTACGACTATATAGCGAAAATCAGACATAGTTTTGAGGGGGTGTAAGCATGGAGTTAACACGTAGAGACCGCCGTGTGGTAACCCTTGTATGGCTTGGCAGTATCATTGTCTTATGGGAAGTACTTGCGGCGGTATTACTCTTTCTTATTCAAGATAATATGGCATCATCAAAGCTACCCTTTCCACACGATGTTTTAATAACATTCGTGGGTGAATGGAGATCATTACTTACTGCAGGCTTTGTTACATTATCACGAGCCGGGCTTGGTTTTGCAATTGGAGGAATGATTGGAGTCACCTTAGCTGTTGTAATGAGCCTTTCAAAAATCGCTGAAAAAATTGCATTTCCATATTTGATTGTATCTCAGATGATCCCGGTATTAGGGCTTGCCCCTATTATTTTTAATATTGTAAGAGATATGAATATGTCACGGATTGTCATCGCAGCCTACATCACTTTTTTCCCTGTTGCGGTAAATATGCTGAGTGGATTTAAAAGCGTTGAAGACGAAAAGAAAGAACTCATGCGTTCCATTGCAGCGAATCGAGTGGACATCTATCTAAAACTGATGTTTCCCTATTCCTTGCCCTATCTATTTACAGGACTTAAAATTGCAGCGCCGATGGCAGTTACAGCCTCGATTCTAGTTGATATGCTAGGCTCTAAGAGTGGTATTGGTGTGCGTATTCTCTATTCCTTGTATTCAAGTTCTTTTGATATATTTTGGGCTTCCGTATTTACAAGTGCCTTTATGGGAATATTGAGTTACAATATCGTGATTTTCGCAGAACGTCTCTTTATTCCATGGAAAAATGTAGCATCCAAGAAAGTAGGTGCAAAATGAAACGAGAAAAAATAATGCGTGTTTTTTGGCCGATTGGTTTTGGAATAGCTTTTTTACTTCTTTGGGAGTTTGGAATATTTCATGACCTACTTAACTTAAAGCCTTTTCAATTACCGATTCCGTCAGAAATTGCTATTACACTGTTTGAAAATTATGAACAAGCATTTAGTGATATGTTGATTACAGTGACCGGTGCACTCATTGGTCTAGTTATTGGTTCTTTTATAGGATTTTGCATTGCGGTTGTTGCCACGATCTTTCCTAAGTGGGGATTCGGAGGCATGATTTTAGTCACTGCCCTTAACGCAGTACCCATTGTCGCCTTATCACCGATTATGAATCTATGGTTTACAACCGGTATGTTTCAAAAAATTGGTGTTGTAACCGTGGTATGCATGGCAGCGATGGCAATAAATGCCTACTATGGAATGAATGATTTGAAGCCATTCTCCTTAGATCTCATGCATTCAAGTGCAGCAAGTCGTTGGCATATATTTAAGAAATTGAGACTACCCAATAGTTTGCCAAATGTGTTTACAGCATTAAGAATTAATATAGCATCTGCGATTATTGCGGCAATCATCAGTGAATATTTTGCCACATCAACTGCGGGATTAGGTTTTGGAATCAAAGATAATCTTCGAAAAGCAGAGATGGCGATGGGATGGTCTTATATCGTTGTCGCATCCATCGCCGGTGTTACTCTGTACCTATTCATTGTTTTGGTCGAGCGCGATGTCATTAAATGGCACGCTTCACAAAGATAAATCCATTAATAGTATGTTTAGAAAGGAAGGATAATCATGAAAAAAAGAATAATGATTTTTCTATTAACATTAACAATGATTTTATCACTGATACTGACAGGTTGTAGTTCAAGTGATGAGGGAACATCAAGCGGGGCAGCTTCAACGGAAGAAAATGTAGATGCAACGGTAGACGCTACGGTAGAAGAGGAGCCGAAAGAACTCGTTGACTTAACATTGCAGTTAAAGTGGTTGCCTCAATCTCAATTTATGGGATATTATGTGGCACAGGAAAAAGGATACTATGAAGAGGAAGGAATAAACATCGAAATTCTACCGGGTGGTAGTGATATTATTCCGGAACAACAAGTGTATAATGGCGCTGCAGATGTTGGCGTAACATGGGTTTCCAGTTTACTGAAATATCAATCGCAAGGGTGGGAACTTGTGCATGTCGGACAACCGTTTCAAAAATCAGCCATGCTACTCGTTTCTAAAGCAGACACAGGCATAGAATCAGCAGAAGACCTTGCAGGTAAGAAAGTGTCGAACTGGTTTGGCGGTAACGAATATGAAATTCTTGCCTTGCTAGAATCAAACGGATTAGACTCGGAAGCGGATTTAGAGCTGGTTCAACAAGATTTCACCATGAACCAATTGATGAATGATGAAGTGGATGCTGCATCCGCCATGACCTACAATGAATATGGATTATTGCTTGAAGCAGGCTATACAAATGAAGAATTAAACGTGCTAGATATGAATGATGAAGGTGTGGCTATGTTGCAAGACTGTCTGTTTGTAAGTGAAGAGTGGATTGCAGAAAATGAAGACCTCTATGTTCGATTCTTACGTGCATCAATAAAAGGATGGGCGGATGCAAGTGCAGACCCGGATGTAGCCGGAGAAACCGTCTTTAATGTGGATCAATCAGTATCAAAAGAACATCAAGTCTATATGGCGGGCGAGATTGCAAAACTAGTCGTACCGGAAGGCTTTGACCCGGCAAACATCGGTTATACAGATATGGATGCGATGCAACAAACAGCCGATCTTGCATTAGAGTATGGCTTACTATCAGAAGAAGCGGACCTAAGTGAGACCTTCGTTAACACAAGCTATTGGGAAGCAGCAACGAAATAAGGATAGGTATGTACTAGAAAAGGCTACTGGCTAATTGCCAGTAGCCAAATACTTTGTTGTTCTATTTATAAAAATAAGCTAAACTTTAAATTGATTGATTTGCAATAACAACTCATCAATTGCTTTTCCCATTTCTAATGCCGAAATTGAAGCTTCTTGAGCCGTGTTCAACACTGTTAAAGAAGATTCAGAAATTTGCTCTGAAGTAGCTGCCACTTCTTCTGCTATTGCAGAAGAATCTTCCACTTTTGCAATAATATCTGTTTTTTCTTTATCGATTTCATTTATCGAATAAGATGCTGAGCTAATTTTCGAACTAATGTCTTTGATTGCATTAATAATCTTTGTGTATGACTCAATGGTCGAATTAATAACTCCAACTTGCTTAGCTAGTTCATCGTTTATTCCTGTGGTGGAATCA
The DNA here is from genome assembly GCA_964627665.1 of uncultured Eubacteriales bacterium. Taxonomy (GTDB): domain Bacteria; phylum Bacillota; class Clostridia; order Lachnospirales; family Vallitaleaceae; genus UBA1351. Next base: position 92,945 of record CAZVKG010000002.1, read on the forward strand.
GATATTTGTATTGCTTCACTAGCAATATCGCTAATCAAAACATCGATATTTTGAGAAGATTGTTTTGATTGATCTGCTAATTTTCCGATTTCACCTGCAACGACTGCAAATCCCTTTCCTGCTTCTCCTGCTCTTGCCGCCTCGATAGATGCATTCAGCGCAAGCAGATTCGTCTGCTCTGCTATTTCATTAATCATTCGAGTAATGTCGCTCACCTTATTAATACTCAATCCAAGTCCTTCTACTTTTTTTACAAAATCATTAAAATTAAGACTCATTGTTTCAACTGATTCAATTAATTGTTTCATATCCGTATTTCCGCTCGTCGACATTGTATCAATTTCTTTTGAATTGTGTTCAATATCTTGAATATTCTTAACAATTCCTTCAATCTTTTCGCCAAAATTGATAAGAATTTCCGATATTTCTGTAAGAGATTCTGCTTGTGAAAAAACACCTTTATTTGTCTCATCTAATGAATCCGTAACTGTTCCGAATACAGATGTCATATTCGTTGAAACTTGGTTGAGGTTTTCTGATTTTTCATGAATCGTTTCTGCCGTTTGCTTCACTGAACGTATAATACTTCGAATGGAATTGCCCATGATAATCATTGCATCCATCGCATGACCGATCTCATCAGCACTTTTTTTGTGGTTTTCTTGTTTCCTTTCTGTGAAATCTCCTTTTGAAATAATTTCCAAGTTATTCGTAATATGTTTAACTCTACGAACTAATGAGTCCGTTATTATGTAAGTAAAAACTACACCTACTAATAGAAAAACTATCGAAGCTAATAAAATCGTTCCTTGTAGCGTATTAAGCGAGGATAAAATCTCTTCTCTAGGAACATTAACGGCAATCGACCAATTTGTTCCTTCTATGGGCGCATAAGCAACTATTTTATTCTCTCCATTTAATTCATAGTTTCCGACACCAGCTTGCCCTAAACTCATTTTTTCAGTAATATCACCCAAATCTTCTAAAGCAGGAACTTTTTTTGATTGTTCAATTATATTCTCATAGGCTTTTACCTTTTCTATATCTCTATGCGCGACAGTAATTCCAGAGGCATTAACCATAAATGCTGTTCCGTTTTCTCCAACAACAATATCATTGGTTAATTGGCTCAATTCATCACCATTTCGAGCGCCTATGATAGCCCCTATAATGTTATCAGAGTCATCTTTAATTGGAACCGCATAATTTACAAGTAAGGTTGTATTATCTTCTCGACTAATCAGAGGATCTGTTACTTCCGTGTTGCCTTTTAATACGGATTGAATATAAGGTCTTTCCGAAAGGTCAACCACTGCTCCTGACATAATGGTGAAATTTCCATTTGCATCTCCAATGGCTACTGATAAATATCCACCTCGCTCAACTTCCTTTGATAAATAATCCATTTTCTTTTGAATCGAAATATTTGGATCACGAATTATTTCTGTATTGGCCCAGGTGTTTACTTCTGCTATTCGAAGATTAATACGTTCTTCAACTACTTTTGAAGATTCGCTTACCGTTCTGGCAAGCATTTCATTCGTAACAGTTTGTAATGAGTTTGAAGATATTACATAAGAAATGATTCCAAGGCCTAAACACACAAGAATCATCATTCCGCCAAGTAATAATACATATTTTGTCTTAAAACTTTTCATATAAATTCCTCCGCTCTTATTTTGGCAGTGGGCTCATGATGAGGTTCATTCACCCAAGTTTCAAAAATCCAAGACCGATATCCTGTCTATCATCGTTCTCTATATTTATAAGTTTAAACGATAATGTTAGTGTTGTCTATTATCTATTAAACTTTTATTAAAAGCTATTTTGTCAATTCATGATTGTTTTTGAGAAACTTTTCATGGGTGTGCAGTCTTTATCTTCCTTGAATATCTTGGAAGGGGTCTGGAACTGTAAAAAAAGTGTGAACAGAAATTGTTCATTACATTAATTCAATCTCAACTAGACGAACTTCAAGAGGCTCTAAAGTTAGGTTTAAAGGAAGTTTAGAATCAATAATTTTTTCATAGTGAACATGAAGACCTGGAAAAGAGAATTTTTTCAATGTATCAAAATCAGATACGCGTAGGGGTGAACGAGCACCCATCTTAACCCAGGCGTCATAGCTACTTCCGTTTTCTTGATTAATAATATGTTCTGTAATTAACGCACCCTTATACGGAATGTTTGTAATATTAAACTGAAAAAGTGCGGTGTTTTTTTCGGCAAAGGGAGCGTATCGATTGTCTGTCGATATATCAAACAATATACCGGTAGCAAAAAGTTTTGAAAAATGTTCATAGTTATACAGTATGGCGGATATTTTATTATGAGATTTCGTAATAAAATATCCGTTTCCTTTTGAAATTAATGTGTCCTCTAATTTGTTTATAAGTTTAAAGGCATTATAATGTGCTTTGGGGATTCCGTTATATGTAAACAGGCCAAGACCACCATGAAATAATTCGGAGTGTAGTGGTAATTCTTCAATGAAATCACTAAGAACCCAGTAACCAAATGAATTTAGACGATCATAATTTTCTAGTAAGTTTTTGGTAATATAGCATGACTTGAAACAGGTGTCGTTTATCAAATCTCGTTGAGAAACGGTTAAATTCCATTCAGTTAAAAAAGTCGGAAAATTCTCAATCATTAGTTGTCGCTGGTTTCTTTTAATATCATTAATAAATTCAGTAAAAGCAAAAGGATTTTCATTCATTGGACAAGGTTTGGCTAAATTGCTGAGACTAAATGCTTCGGAAACTGATAAAGAATTATTTGAAAAATCATTATCATAATAATGAAGATTCAAGAAATCGGAAGTGCATTGGTTTGCTTTTGAATAGTTCAAAAACTTTAATGTCCACTGTTGTTCTTTGTTTGGATCAATTAAGAGTGATGGTGTCCCAAATTGAATATCGGAACAAATCGATTTTACAACGTTAAAGGTATGGCGATAAAAATCGTAGAATTCCTCTGGAGACTTCCAACCAAAACTATCTGTTGAACCATCGGGTTCATTCCAGACGCAAAAAGGCCAACCTTTTACTTCGTCTAGGCCATAGCGTTCAATTAAATGGGTTAAAAAATTGTGAATTAATTGATCCCATTTTTCTAAGTTCTTTGGTGGAGAGGTATTAAAGTGCCACATGTCAATCATATGTGTTGGATCAGATGCTAATGCAATTGGCATAAAAGATAGCTGTACAAAAGGGCGAAGATTTATACTTAATAAAAAATCAATAACTTTGTCAACGAGTGTAAAGCTATATGATGGATTCGTGTATTCGTCTTCATAATAAACCATCATTTCATCGGATAAAATACCATGAAATTTTATGAATTTAAATCCGATATCATTTTGAAGTGTTTTAAGCATATCTTGAATTTCGGAATAGAGAATTTGTTTTGCGCTTCCAACCGTACAAATGTTTTTAAAGGTATGAGACAATAAATATCCTTCTTGAGAGTAATCAATGGTGCCGCCATCAATCTGTAGGATTTTTTGATTGACCGAATGATGAAGAAAATTCATTGATTCGTAGCTTTCTTGTTTTAAATATTTTGAAAGTGATTTTAAAGAATCGCTATTTTTAAGAGGTTTAGAGACAATGGTGTCCGACTCAGATAAAGGGTTAGCATTCTTTGTTGTGTGCTTATTTCGATATTGATTAGGGAGTAGATTATAGATTTTTTTAAATGCTTTAGTAAATGAACGATAATCACTAAATCCATTGGATAATGCAATAGACTCAAGCGAAGTGTCTGTTGTCAGCATTTCGTTGACAGCAGAACTTAATCGAAGCTTGTTATAATAATCAAGAAAAGTTTGACCAGTTGTCTTTTTAAAATAGGAAGACAAGTAAGATGAGGTTAAAGAAAACTGATTTGCTAGTTCATTAAGCTGAATGTTTTCGCGGTAATGATTTTCAACATATTTGAGAATTTCATAAATGCGTTTTGCTTTATCTGAATAATCTAAGTGAAGGGGAGCCGAAACTTGAAAGTTATCAACTAAATGACTGAGTAATGCATATAATATACTTATGCTCATGTAACGATTTTCACCAGAAGTACTGACTTTTACCAATTGGGCAATGAGTTGACGTATATAATCATATTTTATATTATGTGTATCTTTTGTTGAATTAAGATTGAAGTAAAAACGATGTGTGTCACTAAATTTGAGCATATTTAATTGAATTGAAATTGAAAGTATTTCATAATTCTCCCCATAAATTGTATGGTTTGAATTTGGATTAATGATGCATACATCTTCTTTAACTAAATCAAAAGTTTGGTCATCGATAACAACATGAACTTGTCCATTTAAAATAAATAATAATTCAGTGGTTGCATGCCAATGCACAGAAGAAATATCGCTTCGTAAAATTTGAATATTAATGGGTATATCTTTAGGGAATTGAATAATATCGTAGTTGCTTTTCATGGAAGAATCCTTTCGTATTATATACTATGATCAGTATAACAAATAGTGAATAAAATGTCTGTTTTTATCAGAATATATGATAGAAAAAAATTGAACATACAATTTATTATCAAAAAACATACAATTTCTAATTTTTTATTAATGTAAAAGAATAAGTTTTTTTTATTTGGAAACAAATGATGTAAAATCACCCAAAAATCAAAGTTACTTTTTTTTGAGAACTTCTTTATAATTAGCACATAACACATTATCCAACAAGATATATTTATAGGAGGTTATTTTATGTTTACAAACAAAAAGAAAAGGGTGCTTAGTTTAATTATTATCCTTGCAATGATGGTTTCACTATTTGCAGGATGCTCATCGGAAGAAAGTTTAGAAGATAATGGACAAGAAGAAAATGTGCAAGAAGAAACAAATGAAGATTATGGAACAATTATGTGGTTGTCAAACTTATCTTCAGGCGTCCAATATGAGTCATCGATTAATTATTTGGATTATTTGTGCAGTGAATTGGGTTATGAATTTCAAGTTGTATTTGGAGATCCATATAATGATCCGGCAGGAAATCTAGCAGCCGTAAAAAATAATATGTCGGATGATATCGTGGGTTTAATTGTTAGCCAAGATGGTGGAGTAAAAGACATTATGTCTGAATACCCGGATTTATATGTGGTTGGATATAATCTAGATATGCGTTCAGCTTTTAATGCCGATGGCGTCAATGCTGAAGTTATAGACAATGAAAAATTCTTAGGAGCAATTGTAGATGGATTTGCAGACGGTGCGGATTTAGGAAGGATTCTTGCTGAAAAAGTTGTTGAGGAAAACTATAAAACGATTTCAATTATTAAATTTCCATTTTATGCATTTCCAAATCTTGATGAAGCCGATATGGAGTTCAGAAAAATCATTGAAACGCATAATAATGGTGTAGCGGATGATGAAAAAATCACAATTGTTGGTGAGACAAAAGTGCTTGAGTTTGAGCCGCTAGAAGAGACGTACTTTTTTGAAGAAGGTCATGATGAATTAGATGCAATTATTGGTTTATGTGCAGGTGTGGATTTTATATATCCTGTATTAAAAACAGCGATAGCAAATGGAGCAGCATCACCAGATACGCACTTATTAACGAGTGGAATTAATAAAAATGGAGAAATTCTTGCGGATATTGGCGAAGATAAGATCATACAATATATAACTATTTCACCTGGAGAAAATATAGCGTGGGCATTTGCTATGTTAGACAATGCGATGGTCGGAGGCATGTATAATGACTTTGAGGGACCAAGACAAATTGATTCTATTTCGTATGTAATTGAAGATCAGGAAGATGTTGAAAACGTGTTTAATAATGCATTTACGGGTACGGCAGATGTAACCAAGACACAAATATCTATGGAAGAACTAAAAAATGTATTGACACGATTTAATGAAGATGCAACGTATGAAGAGTTAAATGCGTTATTTGCTTCTGACCAACTTACGACAGATGCGTTAGAATAAAGAATCATATAACAACAAGTATGAAGCTTGGGAAAACTCAGGCTTCATACTTTTCCAATGGACTAACTATAATTAAAGGAAAAGGAAGATTATATGAGTGAAAAGGTAATATTTAGAACAGAAGAATTATGTAAAAACTATGGACCAACGATTGCACTAAAAAATGTAGATATAGAAATACGACAAGGTGAGATTCGAGGTTTAGTTGGTGAAAATGGGTCGGGAAAATCAACGATTATGTCTATTGCATCAGGTATGCAAAAACAGTCAAATGGACGTATGTACTTTAAAGATAAGGAATGGAATCCGGATTCCATGATTGAAGCGGCAAAAGAGGGAATAGCAATGATTTTACAAGAAGCCAATATTATCCCTCATGTAAGTGTAGCAGAAAATATATTTGCAGGTAGAGAAAAAGAGTTTTCAAAATTTGGAATTATAAATGTGAAAAAAATGAATAAAGCAGCAAATGCGCTGCTCCGTTCTTACCAAATAGATCACATTGACGCAAGTGTGAATATTGATAGATATTCTTTCGAAGATGGAAAATTGATTGAAATTGTTCGAGCAATGAGTGAAAATCCGGAAATTTTAGTCGTTGATGAAACAACGACGGCGCTTTCTTTAGAGGGACGTAAAATTTTATATCGTTTAATTCGTGAAATGGCAAATTGCCAAAAAAGTGTTGTCTTAATATCTCATGATATGGAAGAGATTATCGAACAATGTGATGCGCTTACAGTATTACGAGATGGAGATATTATTGGACATCTAGATCAGAAGGAAATCGCTTCTGTTTCGGTGGAAAAGAAGATTCGTTATATGATGGTTGGACGAGAAATTGGTGATAAATATTATCGTGAAGATTATGATGTGTCTCATCAAGAAGAAGTCGCTCTGGAGTTGAAAAATGTATCTTCGGGATCAATTAAAGATTTTTCTTTGAAATTACACAAAGGGCAAATAATTGGTATCGGTGGTTTGTCAGGAAGTGGTATGCATCAAATTGGTCGAATAGCTTATGGTCTTGAGCCGCTAGAACATGGAAGTGTTCAATCAGGTGCAGTAGAAATAAAAACATGCTTAAATGCCATTGAAAACGGCATTGGTTATATATCAAAAAATCGTGACACAGAAGCTCTAATCCTAGAAGGGTCGATAAAAGATAATATATGCTTGCCATTGCTTAATAGCATGGAAGAGGCAACGTTTATTTCGCCTAGAAAAGAAAAGAGTATGTCGAATCGAGAAATTGAGTCTTTTTCTATTAAATGTAATAGCAGTCAACAATGGGTTAATACTCTGTCTGGAGGAAACAAGCAAAAAGTTTCATTTGCTAAGTGGACAGCAAAAGGTTCGGATATTATCATCATGGATAGTCCGACACGAGGTGTGGATATTGGTGTAAAACAAGCCATGTATCAATTAATTGAAAAGATGAAAGAAGAAGGAAAAGCTATACTTATGATATCTGAAGAATTATCTGAACTCATTGGAATGTCGGATGAACTGATTATTATGAAAAAATTTAAAGTGTCCAAAGTATTTCAACGATCTCCGGATTTAAAAGAAACGGATATTATTGAATATATGATATAGAAAGTGGCAGGTGAATGCATGAAATCAAATGAGATGATAAAACAAAATAAACAAAAGATAGGTATCTATGGCGGACTAGTGACATGTCTGATTATTTTCACGGTTTTACCTCCGTTACGTGGCCAAAGCCTTTGGACAGTATCAAAATTATCAACCTTAATGAGTGATGTAATCGTCTTGGCATTACTCTCTATTGGAGCTGTTTTTATCTATTCATTAGGGAATATAGACATTAGTGTCGGTAAGCAAGTTGGAATTTATTCAACCATAATTGTAGCATTAGGAAATACAACAGATTCTCTTCTGCCTGGAATACTCCTTTGTATTGTAATCGCATTAGTTATTGCAGTGATTAATGGTTCGGCCGGTGATTTGCTAAATATACATCCTATAATATCATCGTTAGTGTTTATGATGGTATTAGGTGGGGTGAGTTCAATAACATATACACAGTTGGGAACACGTAATATATCTCTAAGAACAGTCGATTATTCCATATTCAAAAATCCTCTGTTCATGTTCCTTGTATTAGTAATTGAATTTATTGTCATAGGATATTTCTTTAATTATACAAAATTTGGAAAGTATGCTAAGGCAATAGGAGCGAACCAACAAGTAGCCAAACAATGTGGAATTCATATCATAAAATATAAAATCATTAGCTACATTTTTTTTGCAATAACAATTGTAACTGCATCTTTATTTCAAATGGGGTACACGGGGTCGGCATCTGATTCGACAGGAACAGGCTTCGAAATGAATGTTATGGTCGCATTAATTTTGGGAGGAATGCCTTTATCAGGAGGGATGAAATCTAAAGTTATATATGCGCTTATCGGTTCGCTTACGTATTCATTACTCAATATCGGACTTCCCCTGCTCGGAGTAGAACCGAATCAAGTCTTTATAATTAAAGCAATAATTTTCTTGATTGTTGTCTTATTAACCAGTCGAAAGAAATATGGAGTTTTACCAAGATAGGAGACGAATAATGGAACGTATAATGAATATATTCAAAAGAGTTATGGCATCAATAGCGCTGCCCCTAGTTATGTTCCTAGTTATGTTATGGGCAACTCATGCTGCCGGAAAAACATATTATGGAACATGGCCAATGTGGCGCACTTTAATTATTAGCTGCACAGCAATGATAACAACAGCTTTTGGGATTGGAATTCAGTTCAAAAGTGGACGATTTGATTTTTCTGGTGGAGGAATCATGTTAATGGCAGCCATTATTGCAGGTCGGGTAGCAGAGGCAAATAATAATTCAATGTTAATCTTTGTAGGTCTAAGCTTGTTAGTATGTATTAGTTTAAGTCTGCTCGTTGCGACAGTCTATGTTTTTGGACGATTACCAATTATCATTGCCACAATAGGAATGGCACTTTTTTTTGAATCATTGACGACATTGATTTATGATGGAGAAGGAATTAATCTTGTTGCAAATTTAGCACTAAAAAAAGTGGGAACCTATCCTACAGTGCTTATACCGCTCTTTTTTTCAATAGCAATCTATGGCTTTTATAGTCGTTTTACAGTAGTAGGAAAACAAGCGGTATTATTAACAAACAATCAACAAGCATCAGTTAATATTGGAATTGATGAAAAGAAAAATGTTTTTATAACATATTTGTATAGTGGAATTTTATATGGTATTGCAACAACGATTTTTGCCTCTGCTGGAATACAAAAAGCAGCGTTTACGTCAATGTCTACAGTAGGGTCGCTCTTTAGTAATATATTGCCAGTATTCATTGGATTGATGCTCGTTGCTTATTGTGGAGATACAATCGGAATTGTGTTAGGGTCATTAACTCTAAGTTTAATGTCTTTTGGACTTAGTGCAATATTTAGCGCGGAAATGGGATCATCCATATCCATTATCATTACAGGATTATTTATTTTTGGAATAAATGTTTTTTCTGCACAAGGAAAACATTTACTTGAGTATTTAAAAACAGGTATATTAAAAAGACGGCAAGTAGATTAGGAGGGTATTATGATTGATTTAAAAGCAAAACCATTTAATTTAGAGGATGAACAAATAAATTGGGTTCAAAAAATGTTAAGTTCAATGGATGATGAAAAAAAAATAGAACAATTATTTTGTCCATTGCTATTTTCTGATGACCCAGGGTACTTAGGGATGATGGTAAAAAAATACAATTTTGGAGGTCTGATGTTCAGACCTGGAAAGGCGAGTGAAATTAAATCGGCGATTGAAGCGATTAATGCCAACAGTCAGATTCCTCTTTTTTTATCAGCAAATCTAGAAGATGGAGGGTCAGGTATCTCAAACGAGGGGACTTATGTTGGACGCCAAATGCTCATTGCTGCCACAGGAAAATCCGAACGTGCATATCAGTTAGGACAAATATGTGGCAAAGAAGGAAAAGCTATTGGATTGAATTTAACATTCTCTCCCATTGTTGATATTGATATGAACTATACAAATCCGATAACAAATGTAAGAACATATGGAGATGATTCAAAAGTTGTCCATGAGATGGCAGCAGAGTACATTCGTGGATTAGAAGAATCGGATGTTATGCCAACAATAAAACATTTTCCGGGAGATGGTGTTGATGGAAGAGACCAACATTTAGTGACGTCCGTCAATACTTTAACTTTAGATGAGTGGGAAGCATCTTTTGGAAGCATTTATCGACCATTGATTGACAGTGGTGTGCCAACGGTGATGATTGGTCATATTGCAATGCCAGCGATGGAAGAGTTTTATACTAAAGGAAAATGCAATAAAGTTATACCTGCAACACTATCAAAAAATATTGTCAGTGGATACTTACGAAAAGAATTGAAATTTAATGGTTTAGTTATTACTGATGCATCACCCATGGTGGGTTTGATGGCAGTGTCAAAACGAGAAGAAGCAGTTCCCCTTACCATTGAAAATGGTTGTGATATGTTTTTGTTCACACGTGATTTAGAAGAAGATATTCAATATATGAAAGCTGGATATAAAAATGGCTTGCTGTCAAAAAAGCGACTCGATGAGGCCGTGACACGTATATTGGCTTTAAAAGCTGCTAGAATATTAAGGGATAAAAATTTAGAAAAAAATCAAAAACAGTACCCACTTGAAGTTGTTGGACATCCTGATCATCAATTAATCGCAGAACAAATTGCGGATGAAGGAGTTACTTTAGTTAAAGATAATGACAACCTATTGCCTATATCTCCCAAGGAACATAAGCGTGTTCTTTTACAAATATTAGGAAATTTTGATTCGAATGACCGAGTCTATAAGCACTTTGAATCAAAGCTTAAAAGTGAAGGATTTGAGATAACGAAATATATACCAGAAACGTTGGAAACCATTTTTATTCACAGTCAAGTGCGTGAATTTAAGAAAAAGTATGATTTAGTTATTTATATTGGAAACATTGAAAATGCAAGTAATCAAACAGTAGCACGCATTCATTGGCATACACTTTTTGGAGCCGGTAATAATTTGCCTTGGTTTGCGCAAGAAGTACCAACACTTTTTATCAGTGTCGGGAATCCGTATCATCTATATGATGTACCTATGATACAGACCTATATTAATGCCTACTGTCATGCACCAACAGTTATTGAAGCCGTATTAGAAAAACTCCTTGGAAAAAGTTCATTTAAAGGTAAGTCACCTGTTGATCCTTTTTGTGGATTGTGGGATGCGCGATTATAATATTAGCATTATTTAGGAAGGTTAACTATGAAAATAAATAAATTAAAAGTCAATCATCAATATAACCCAATTGGTATCTGCGGAGAAGAAATCAAATTGAGCTTTGAGGTAACTGAAGGGTATCTCTATGAAATCAAAATTTATAAGGATGACGAAACGACATTAGTACATAATCAAGTAGTCGAAAGAAACGAAGTTTCAGGTATTTATATTGATTTTCCTTATGAAAAAGGACGTCGTTATTATTGGTGCGTTACCTCGGATCGATACACTAGTGCTATGGCCTATTTTGAAATTGCCAATGACTTGGCTAATAAATTCATAACACCAACTTCTCCAATAAATGTGCCTAAGTTTTTTACAACATTTGAAGTAAAAGAGATTGTGGATGCAAGGCTAATCATTACAGGCCTAGGTTTATACCGTGCATACATAAATGGAATAAAAGTTGGCGATAATTATTTAACCCCTTTTTTTAACGATTATGATGACTACGTTCGTTATCAAACATATGATATTTATCATTTGTTGAAATCTGAAACAAACAAGATTGAAGTCATCGTAGGTGATGGATGGTATAAGAGCCGATTTGGAATTGATCAATTTAGTGGAAAAAATACTTACGGAAACCAGTATCTTTTAAGTGCGAAAATCATATTGTGTTATGAAGATGGTTCAACAAAAAGCATAGAAACAAACAAGAACTGGAAATGTCAATCTTCTTTTATTCAAGAGACGTCAATCTATGATGGAGAGATTCGTAATGATTTAATTAATACAGATGAAGAAGTCGAGACTAAAGTGATTTATACGGACTATCATTTGGTTCCTGATTTTTCATCGCCAATTCGAGCAAAAATCCAATTAAAACCTGAATTGATTATTAATTCTGAGGGAGAAAAAATACTGGATTTCAAGCAAAATATGGTCGGTGTTTGCCGTTTTAAAAATACCTTGGCACGAGGTCAAAAAATCAAATTATCATTTGGAGAGATTTTGCAAAACAATGCATTTTATAATAAGAATTATAGAACGGCAAAATCGATTTACGAATATGTATCTGACGGGATTGAGAAAGAAGTAGAAGCCTTATTTACATTTTATGGATTCAGATATGTTTTGGTGGAAGGTCTTGAAGATGTTCATCCGGAGGACTTTACCGGTATTGTGCTTTATTCAGATTTGGAAGAGACGTTAAGTGTAGAGACGAGTCATGATAAGTTGAATCAACTAATGAAAAATGCTTTATGGGGACAACGTGGCAATTTTTTAGATGTTCCGACAGATTGTCCGCAACGTGATGAACGGCTGGGATGGACAGCAGATGCTCAAGTATTTCTAAATACAGCCTGTTATCATATGGATGCCTTTAATTTTTATAAAAAATATATGCGTGATCTACGATATGATCAAGTCACATATTATGACGGTGATTTACCAATGTACTCACCCTCCTTAAAAAAATCGGCAGGAAATGGAGGAGCAGTATGGTCGGATGCAGCAACGATTATTCCGTGGAATCTTTATCAAGCATATGGGGATCGAGTTCAGTTGCAAAAAAATTATATGATGATGAAAGATTATGTTCAGACCTTGATTCAAAGAGATGAAGAGAATAATAACACACATATTATTCAGCAGGGATTTACTTTTGGCGATTGGCTAGCTCAGGATGGTGTCTGTGATCAAGCAATGAAAGGCGGAACAGACGATACGTATATTAAGACCATGTACTATTATCATAGTTTAATACTTACTGGGAAGACAGCTGAAGTCCTTGGTAAAAAAAATGACGCTATCACATATTTTCGTTTTGCAGATCAAGTGAAGCAAGCTATTATTAACGAATTTTTCACCAATAATGGACGTTTATCAATTGATACACAAACAGCTTATATTTTAGCACTAACATTTAAAGTCTATATTGATAAGCAACGTGTAATTGAAGCCTTTAACGAACGCTTAAGAAAAGATTTTTATAAAATAAAAACCGGTTTTGTAGGAACACCGTTGTTATTACCGACTCTGTTTGAGAATGGAATGGTGACAGAAGCTTATCGCATGCTTTTCAATGAGGATTTGCCAGGGTGGTTTTATGCTATAAATCTAGGTGCAACTACAATTTGGGAACGATGGAATTCTTTAAATCCAGATGGAGAAATAAGTGGAACATTAATGAATTCATTTAATCATTATGCCTTTGGTTCGGTATGTGAAGCCATCTATGCCTATATTGCCGGCTTGAAAAATGAAGAACCCGGGTGGAAAAAAGTATCTATTGCACCAAAGCTAAGTCATCAATTATACGATATGAAGATTGTCTACCAATCACCAATCGGAAAGTATGTTGTCGAATGGAATCGTGACAAAAAAAATAACTTCAAAATGAGTGTAACCATCCCCTTTGGTGGCGAAGCGACCATAACATTGCCGGATTTTGAAGGCAACTACAATAAAACATTACATGAAGGAACATATCAATATACATATGTTTTAACGAAAGATTATATACATCCATTTAGCTGTCATTCATATGTCATGGATCTACTAGAAAATACCGAAGCGAGAGAAATACTTAAAAAAAATTGCCCAATAGCCTATCATATAGTTGCCGGCGAAAATAAAGAATTTCAAATTATGCGATTTATCGAGTTAAGTTATCTAGATATGTTTGGTCTATCCCAAGAACAAATAAAAAAAGTTGACAAACTACTTGGTAAAATAGAAGTCTAGTCGATAAGTGTCGACTAGAAATCCTTCTAGCAACCGATGATGAAAAATATCGTGAGGAGACTCAGATTGATCTTATGAAATTAGGAGACCAAGAATTGATTGGGTTAAGAGAAGGACGTATCTTTAGGGCAATGACAGATTCTTATCTGAACAGACTTGGAATCCATCTAAACTATTCCCACGAAAGTGATAATCTTGCCATAGTCAGAGAAATCATAGATGCCTTAGGTGGATATGCATTTTACCCGGAAAAAACATGGGGAGACATTCATAACCCAAAGATTGGTTGAAAGGGTAAACAAAGAATAGGTTCTTTCCAAAGTTAGTTGATTTTATAGCAATAAACCGTTATAATTTTGATTA
>CAZVKG010000003.1:0-91311 GCA_964627665.1 uncultured Eubacteriales bacterium
AAATTATAACGGTTTATTGCTATAAAATCAACTAACTTTGGAAAGAACCGCTCAAGAATTATGCAAAAAAATAGATCTGGATTTTAGTTCATTTCCAGATCTATATCTTAATGCTATATCTTGGGCGGATGAATTGTTTGATTATCTAAACCGGGAATAATTTCAAAAAGATCAAGCGGAGTGCTTATCTCAATGTCAAGCGCATGGGTAAGTACTTCTTCAATTCGTTCTACAAATATAAACTCAATTGCATCTCGAACTTCTTCCGGCACATCCTTTAAGTCTCTCTCATTATCTTTTGGTAACAATACTTTCTTGATTCCTGCACGATGAGCAGCCAAGATTTTTTCCTTAATTCCACCGACAGGTAGTACGTAACCACTCAGCGTAACCTCACCGGTCATAGCCAAGGATGACTCCACTTTCTTTCCTGTAGCTAATGAAGCTAAAGCTGTTAGTATAGTAACTCCGGCAGACGGACCGTCCTTTGGTGTTGCACCTGAAGGAACATGAAGGTGAATATCATTTTTATTGAAATCTAAAAAAGTAAGTTGATTGGTTAATCGTGATTTCACTAAGGATAAAGCAATCTTTGCGGATTCTTTCATAACATCACCAAGTTGACCCGTAAGCATCAAATGTCCTTTTCCAGGCATAAATGTTCCTTCGATAAATAATATGTCACCGCCAACAGGCGTCCAAGCCAAACCGGTTACAACCCCAGGGGCACTTTCTTTACGAATTTCATCATGCCTTGCCGTTTGCCTACCTAGTAATTCTTCCACGGCTTGTGCTCCGACGTCATAGGCACCCTTAACTTCATCCAATACTATTTTTTCAATAACATTTCTTAGAATTTCATCAATGTTTTTCTTAAGTGTTCGAACACCTGATTCTCGAGTATACTTATCGATAATCGTCGTGATTGCTTCATCCTTAAAAACAACATCCATTGTTTTTAATCCATGATCCTTTATTGCATTTGGAACCAAATGGTTCTTTGCAATATGAAATTTTTCAAGATTTGTATAGCTACTAATCTGTATAACTTCTAAGCGATCTAACAAAGCTCTTGGTATCGTGTTTATATTGTTTGCCGTTGCAACAAATAAGACACTTGATAAATCATAAGGAACTTCAAGGTAATGATCTGCAAAGGAATCGTTTTGTTCTGGGTCCAGCACTTCTAACAATGCACTCGATGGATCGCCACTATTTGACGCGGTTAGTTTATCAATTTCATCAAGTACAAATACAGGATTTTGTGTTCCTGCTTTTTTCATGCCTTGGATAATTCTCCCCGGAAGCGCACCTAAATATGTTCTACGATGTCCTCGTATTTCAGCTTCATCTCGAACACCACCCAAGCTAATTCGAACGTATTCACGCTCAAGAGCTTCAGCAATGCTTTTTCCTAAGCTTGTCTTACCCGTTCCGGGAGGACCTACTAATAATAAAATGGATCCTTGTTTATCATTTTGTATTTTCATAACTGCAAGATGTTGCATGATTCGTTTTTTGACCTGATCCATACCATAATGATTGCGGTCTAAAACCTGTCTCGCATTTTTAATATCCGTATCATGAAGATCATTTTCCCATGGCAATTCTAAGATCGTATCTAAATAGTTTCTTATAATATGCCCTTCTGAATTATTACTTCCTGACGTTTCAAGCTTGTTCAATTCTCTCATAGCCGCTTTTCTTGCTTCTTCTGTCATCTTTGATTTTTCAATACGTTCTCGATAGTTTTGGACGGAATTAGGTTCGCTATTTCCTTCACCTAATTCTTGTTGAATAGCCTTTAATTGTTCTCTTAATAAATTCTCACGATAGCTTCGACTATTCTTTTTGGAATATTTTTGAGCCATCTCAACTTGAAGTTCAACAACTTCTCTTTGTTTGGACAAATATTCTAAAAATAGCAATCCACGTGCTTTTATGGAATCTTGTAGTATTAAGGCATACTTTTCGTCTAAACTTGCTGACAATAAAGGCATTAAATGCCCAATAATTCCATTCAGGGTTTCTTGTCGGTCAATGACTTTTAAAAATTCATCATTTCCCTGAAAATGCTCACCTATATCATGGACACTTGTTTTTATATACTGAAGCATTTCTTTTTGTCCTTCTTCAGACAAGTCATTTGTCTCGAATAACTCATGGTAGGTTGCTATCGCAATTTCTCCGGTTATAATCACTTCATCAACCTCAAGTCGTTCTAAGCTTGACGCATATACCAAATACCCTTTACTCGCCTTTTCAACCTTTTGTAGTTTTAGCAATGAACCTACATCATAAAAACTATCGGGATCTATTGCATTTTTTAATACACCCTCCCGAATCGATAATGCAATAGCATATCCTTCCGTTTGGTTAAGTTGATTTAATAAGCGTTCTCCAAGCTCCTCATCTACTGATAACTTTGTCTCTGTATATGGTAAAATTACCGTATCAACAATAGGTATTATATGTAATGTATCTAATTTCATATTCATTCTCCTTCCTTGGTATACTATGGAATCTAGTATATTAGGATATTATAATATACAATTATATCTTATTTGAGAATGATTGTCAATAAGCTTATGCCTCTGACTCGGTTTTTGGTGCAATCGGACTGTAATGGATTCGAACATTAATATCATGATTATAGTTTCCAAAAGACTTCCCATAAATAGTTAGGCCACCGACATGTTCCGCATCTTCAGGAACACTAAATCGAAACTTTATCGGACTCTGATAATCCATATCAAAATGCTTGATTGTCATATCGGAGACCTTAAGACCATCAACGAAGGTACCTTTATTATTTATGGTTATTAATTTAAGCAATCCATATTGGTTCCAATTAGGAAACCACCAATCCGGTGTAAAGATTCCCTTGACTTCACCAAAGTCTCCCGGACTTGTCCACATGCCAATCCATTTTCCATTAAGATGAAAATTAATATCCGAAGGCCAAATCTCATTAATTCCTGGAGCTTCTGATCCCAACTCAACCGACAAAGAAATTTGATCGATTTTTTGATTGCGAGGCAATAAATTCGGTACAATATATTCTACATGTCCCCGGGTAAACCATAAGATTTCAGCATTAAACCGATCGGAATGTCCAAAAAACCTGGAGTCATCAACTTCACCTACCAAATGATGGGCCGTTGCTAATCCACATGTTGGATAAATCTCATAGTCTGAATATTGGCCTACTCTAATTTCGGTCTCATAGATATTTTTTAAGTCTTCCTTATTATTCACTTCAACGAGAATTTTATCTAACTGAGTGACACACTTTTTGATGTTTCCATGTCCATGCGTTTCATTAACCACGGTTATTAAATGACATTCTTCTAATTTTTTTATATGATTGGTCAAAGCTCCATTTGTAATATTTAGCTGCGTGGCAAGTTCATTCATACTCATTCCGCCGCTTTCTGTTAACAATTTTATAATACTTATTCGCACCTCTGAACCTAACGCTTTGAAAATATCTAAACCTTCTTCAATTGTTTTAATATGTAACATATGAACCTCCCATATTACTTTTCACTATTTTGAATTATATCCCAATACAAATTACTTTTCAAGAAACTTTTCTTTTTCTTTTGTGCAAATGCACAAATGTACTAAATAGGACTCTCTCAACTTATGCACTTTGTCATTTTGAATTATCATTTAGATTTCTCTAAATTATTTTATAAAAACATTGACTATTATCTGTTTATCTTATATAATACTACTAAGAAAGAGTTTAGTAAAGCCATTATTTTATAAATTTTCAACAATTTTATGTATTACAAATACATAAAATCTAAATCATTATTATGATATCTAAATCGTTATACGATTTGATATATACACCAAACATCTATCAATAAAAGGAGGATTAATTTATGAAAATTATTAACAAAAAATGGGGTACCTTATTGCTTGTATTTATCCTTATTTTCACGCTTACAGGATGTGGCGGTGGTTCTTCCACAGACACAACAGATTCCACCTCATCAAGTGACACAGGAACCGGAGAAACAGAAACTTCACAACTAGGTGCTGACGCCGGCGAAGATGCTATAGAATTCGATTATTGGACATTCGTTGATTTACATGGTAAACATTTCGAAAAAATGTTAGGTCTATGGAACGAAGCAAACCCAGACCGTCAAATCAAATTAAATGTCACTGTAATGCCTTATGATGATATGCATAACAAATTATTAATCGCTGTACAAACTGGTCAAGGTGCTCCTGATATTTCAGATATCGAAGTTGGTCGTTTCCCTGACTTTATCGCCGGGGCTGAAGTTCCACTTGTAGATTTGACAGATGCTGTTGCTCCATACGCTGATAAAACTGTAGAATCTCGCTTAGATATTTATAGTAAAGATGGTAAAATTTATGGATTCCCAACACATGTTGGTGCGACTGTTGCTTTTTATAATACAGAAATTCTTGAAGAAGCAGGCATTGATTATACAGAAATCGTAACATGGGATGATTACAAAGAAGCCGGTATTAAACTATATGCAGAAACAGGAAAATATCTCGGTACAGCAGACACAAGCGCAGGATGGCAAGCATCAATATTAGCAGCTCAACAAGGTGTTGATTTGACTGATGACGAAGGTAATCCAATGATTAACTCACCAGAGCTTATTCGAGGAATGGAGATGCTTGTTGATCTTCAAGAAAACAACGTTATTGCAACTATTCCTGGTGGACAACCGGATACGGAAGAAGCAAAAGGCGAATATAACATGGGCAATTATGCTTCTGCTTTAATGCCATTATGGTTTATGTCTCGTTTCACTAATGAAATGACTGACTTAGAAGGTAAAATTGCTATTGCTCCTCTTCCTGTGTTTGAAGAAGGACAACCTCGTTCTTTAGGTTTAGGTGGTACAGGTACAGTTGTTACTAAAACTGCAAAAGATATTGAATTAGCTACAGATTTCTTAACCTTTGCAAAGATCTCTGATGAAGCCAATATTGAAATATGGAATACATTAGGATTCGACCCTGTCAATACAGACGTTTGGCAAATGGAAGATGTTACACATAATCCAGATAACGAATTCGTTCAATATTTCCAAAACAATCCATTTGATGTACTTAACGAAATTGATGGCGAGATTATGTTAGTAAAATCAACAGCTTCTTCACCAAGTATTAACAATATTTGGAATACAATTACAACAAATGAGATTTTTGAAGATGGTCGTGATGTAACTGAAGCATTAAACGAAGCTCAAGAGCTCATCGAACAAGATTTACAATAAGATATACCAAAATACAGTGAACGCTGTCCATATACTTTTGTATATGGACAAGCGTTTCATTGTAAGAAAGGAGATTCAATATGATTAAGCTTAAACGATTTCTACATTCACAAAAATATGCTCCGTATATCTTTATTCTCCCTTTTGTAATTATTTTTATAATCTTTTGGTTGTTCCCTCTACTCAATTCATTCCGAATGAGTTTTCAAGATCAAATGTTAGGTCAAGAACCAATTTGGATTGGATTTGATAATTATAAAAAATTAATGAATGACACAGTGTTTGTAAAGGCTGTTACCAACAGTGTTATATATATGGCAGCTACTTTGCTATTACTTATACCTTTTCCAATGTTATTTGCGGTATTACTTGACAGCAAATATATGAAATTACGCGAATTTTTCAAATCATCATTTTTTGTTCCGGCCCTAACCTCAGTTGTGGTTGCCGGTACCATATTTCGCTTAATGTTTGGAGAAATGGAAGGTTCACTTATGAATACCTTCCTTGCAAATTTCAATCTTGGTCCATTTAAGTATTTGAAGGATCAAACCTTAAGTCGAATTGCATTATTAGCTTTAGCTTGTTGGCGATGGACCGGTGTTAATATGCTGTACTTCTTAGCAGGTCTTAATGCTATTGACAAAGAATACTATGAAGCGGCTGCTATAGATGGCGCTACTGCTTTCCAACGCTTTAAAAACATTACTGTTCCACTCATCAAGCCAACAACCGTTTATGTATTAACCATTAGTATTTATGCCGGTTTAGCAATGTTTACCGAAAGTTTGATGCTCTTTAATGGAAACAACTCCCCGAAGAATATTGGTCTTACCATCGTCGGTTACTTATACCGTCAAGGTATTGAAAAAAACCGTTTAGGCTATGCTGCTACCGTTGGTATCTTCCTACTTATTGTTGCTATGACAATTAATTTAACACAACTCAAACTTACAGGTACATTTAAGAAGGAGGGAAGTAAATAATGTCTAAACTTTCAGAAAAAAAAACAAAAGAAAAAGGTTTTAGCCTTTTACTCATTCTTTTCTTTACTGTGCTGTTTATAATCATTATGTTACCATTTTATGCTATTACCCTTGCTTCGTTTAAGCCTGGTGAAGACTTAATACGTTATGGACTTAACCTACGTTTTGATTTAAGTATTATGAGTTTTGATAACTTTGTCTTTTTATTTACCGGAGACCATTCTTACTTTACTTGGTTTAAAAACAGCATGTTCTTGACCATTGTACAGGTTGCTCTAACTTTATTTGTAAGCGCTTTTGTTGCTTATGGATTTGCAGCTTATGAGTTCAAAGGAAAAACTCCACTTTTCATCTGTGTACTACTCATTATGATGGTTCCTTTTGAAATATTGTTACTTCCCTTATATAAGCTAATCTTTGATTTAAAATTAATGAATACATATACCGCTATTGTGTTACCGGGTATAGCCAATGCAGGTACAATCTTCTTTTTCCGCCAGTACCTTCGAGGTATCCCAAAAGCCATTATCGATTCAGGTCGTGTTGATGGAGCTACAGAATATGGTATATTCTTTCGGTTAATTGTACCTGTTATGAAACCATCTTTTGCAGCAATGGCAATACTAAATGGTATGAACAGTTGGAACAATCTCTTATGGCCATTTATGGTCCTTGGTGATGGCAAAAAATTCACCTTACCGATTGGCTTGAAAACATTACTTACACCCTATGGTAACAATTACGATTTACTCATCGTTGGTTCATTCTTTGCAATATTACCGATATTTCTCTTATTCCTTGCTTTCCAAAAATACTTTATTGGCGGTTTGACCGCTGGTGCTGTAAAAGGATAAATTGAATATATTAAACCAAAAAGAAAGCGATACTTGGGAAAATGACAAGTATCGCTTTCTTTTTTATGTTTTTTTCTACTATTCTGTTATAAGTTCGTCGATAGCAGCACCCGGAGCAACCATTGGATAAACCATTTCATCCATATGTATTACACAATTAATAATAACCGGTCCCTCTATAGCCAAAGCTTCTTTTAGTTTCTTTTCTACGTCTTCTTTTTTATCAATAGTTACACAAGAAACTCCAAATGCATCAGCCAAACTATTATAATTGATATCATCTAAATGGGTAAATGAATACCGCTGATCATAAAAAATGGTCTGCCATTGTCTAACCATCCCTAATACATTATTATTAATAACAAGTACTTTTATGGGTAGTTTATATCTAGCTGCTGTAATCATCTCATTTAGATTCATTCTAAAACTTCCATCACCCGCAATGTTCACGACCGTTTTATCCATATTACCTGCTTGAGCACCTAGTGCAGCTCCTGTGCCATATCCCATCGTTCCTAGCCCTCCGGAAGTCAAAAAATATCGCGGATCTTTAAATCGATAATACTGTGCCGCCCACATCTGATGTTGCCCCACTTCTGTTGTAATGATTGCATCACCACCTGTGATTTCATACAGTTTTTCAATCGTGTATTGTCCTGTTAATCCTTCCGGATAAACAACCGGATAGGTTCTATGAATCGTACCGATTTCCTCCATCCATTCATCATGATTTTGTTGTTGTAACTTTTCATTTAATGCCATTAAAACTTCTTTCACGTCACCAATAATATCTTGGTCGACATTGACGTTTTTATTGATTTCCGCCGGATCAATATCGATATGTATAACTTTTGCATTTTGTGCAAATTTTTCCGTATTGCCTGTAACACGATCACTGAATCTAGCACCAACGGCAATAAGTAAATCACACTTTTGAACACCAATATTCGATGCTTTTGTTCCATGCATTCCAATCATTCCTGTGTAAAAAGGATGCTGTCCGGGAAAACCACCCATTCCCATTAAACTACAGGTAACCGGTGCTTGAATTTTCTCTGCAAATTCAACCATCTCATCTTTTGCATTAGATATAACTACGCCTCCACCTGCAAAAATATATGGTTTCTCGGATTCATTGATAAGTCTAACCGCTTCATCAATATCACGCACATTAATCGCTTCTGTACTCTTAATAATCGGTTCCGGCTTTTGATATGTGTAGTCCGCTTTGTTAATTGAAACATCTTTAGGAATATCAATAAGAACGGGACCCGGTCGACCGGATTGAGCTATTTGAAATGCCTCTCGAACAATATTGGCTAAGTCTTTTACATCTTTAACGATATAATTGTGCTTGGTTACCGGGGCAGTTATCCCTGCAATATCAACTTCCTGGAAACTATCGCGACCCAATAGGCCAACCGGAACATTTCCCGTAATCGCAACCATAGGGATTGAATCCATGTGCGCTGTCGCAATACCTGTAACTAAATTTGTCGCCCCCGGACCTGATGTTGCAATACAAACACCAACTTTTCCTGTTGAACGTGCGTAGCCATCGGCCGCATGCGAAGCACCTTGTTCATGTGAAGTTAAAATATGTTGAAAATGATCAAGTTGACGATATATTTCATCATAGATGTAAAGAACAGCACCTCCCGGAAAACCGAAAATTGTATCGACGCCTTGTTCTTTTAAACATTCTAATAATATTTGAGATCCTGTTAATTCCATAAGCGTTCCTCCTTTATTTAAGTACCGCTCCTGTGCTAGCTGAGGTTACCAGCTTTGCATACCTTGCAACATAACCTGTTTTGATTTTTGGTTCAAGTGGAACAAAGCTTTCACGACGCTTTGCTAATTCTTCATCTGTAACTTCGAGCTCAATTGTATTATTCAAAATATCAATAGCAATCATATCCCCTTCATAGACTAAACCTATATTTCCGCCTTCTGCGGCTTCAGGTGAGACGTGGCCGATAGCAGCTCCTCGTGTTGCTCCACTAAAACGTCCGTCGGTAATTAAAGCAACTTGTTTATCTAAGTTCATACCGGCAAGTGCTGAAGTTGGTGATAGCATTTCACGCATTCCCGGACCACCTTTTGGCCCTTCATAACGAATAACAACCACATCACCCGCAACAATTTTCTTGGCATAAATCGCTTTGATTGCATTTTCTTCGGAGTCGAAAACTCTGGCAGGTCCTTTATGTTGAAGCATTTCTTCTGCGACCGCGGATTTTTTAACGACGCATCCATCTGGAGCGATATTACCGCGTAAAACGGCTATCCCGCCGGATAAACTATAAGGTTGATCAATGGGGCGAATAACATTTGTATCTTTATTAACCGCAAATTTTATGTTTTCTTCAATGGTTTGGCCATTTACTGTCATCAGTGAAGTATTCACCAAATCTTTTTTAGCTAATTCTTTCAACACGGCTTGTATTCCACCTGCCGCATATAAATCTTGTATATGATATGGACCTGCCGGTGCTAATTTACATAAGTTTGGTGTTGTTTGACTAATTTCATTGGCCAAAGCAAGGTCAAGCGGAACTCCAGCCTCATATGCAATAGCAGGTAAGTGTAACATGGTATTTGTCGAACATCCTAGTGCCATATCGACCGTAAGCGCATTTCTAAAGGCTTCCGGTGTCATGATGTCTCTGGGGCAAATATTTTTTTCGAACATTTCCATAACTTTCATTCCCGCTGTTTTTGCTAAGCGAACACGTTCAGCATATACGGCTGGAATCGTTCCATTTCCCGGAAGACCCATTCCAATAACTTCCGTTAAACAATTCATTGAATTTGCAGTAAACATTCCTGAACACGAACCACAGGTCGGACATGCATTGTTTTCACATTCAAGAACTTCTGCTTCATCAATTAATCCGGCTTTATAGGATCCTACTGCTTCAAATACTGAATTCAAATCTAAATGTTTGCCATTTTTTTCAAGAGATAGCATAGCACCACCACTAACAATAACGGTTGGAATATTCACTCTTGCTGCTGCCATTAACATTCCGGGGACTACTTTATCACAGTTAGGCACCATAACGAGTGCATCAAAACCATGAGCTAAGGCCATGGTTTCAATCGAATCGGCTATGAGCTCTCTTGAAACCAGTGAGTAATGCATTCCTTTATGCCCCATAGCAATACCATCACATACTGCAATTGAGGGAAATTGTGCCGGTGTTCCCCCTGCCATTGTCACGCCTGTTTTTACGGCATTGACAATAGTATCTAAGTGAATATGGCCCGGAACAATATCATTTTGTGAGTTCACAATTCCAATAAGCGGTCTTTTTAATTCTTCATCTGTATATCCCATGGCCTTTAACAAGGATCTATGGGGCGCTCTCTCGATTCCTGTTTTAACTTGATCACTATTCATCTAAAAACCTCCTTTTAGATTTGTTCACATAGTAGACGGCCCATTTCTTTGGTTCCGACTAACTTACCTCCCGGACTCATAATATCTCCGGTTCTATATCCAGCTGCCAAGACATTTTCAACAGCTTTTTCGATTACTTTAGCTTCTTCTTCAAGATCAAATGAATATCGTAACATCATTGCCATAGATAATACCGTCGCTATCGGATTTGCTTTATCTTGACCGGCAATATCTGGCGCCGAACCATGAATCGGTTCATACATACCAATTTTACCCTCACCTAATGAAGCTGAAGGCAACATGCCAATGGATCCTGTAATCATACTTGCTTCATCTGATAGAATATCTCCGAACATATTTCCAGTAACTATTGTATCAAATTGTTTTGGGTTAATAACAAGTTGCATTGCTGCATTGTCTACATAAAGATGATTTAACTCGACTTCCGGATAATCTTTTGCAACTTCTAAAACAACTTTTCTCCATAATCTTGAGTTTTCTAAGACATTTGCTTTATCAACACTGGTTAATTTCTTACCACGTTTCATGGCAATATCAAAAGCATTCCTTGCAATACGTTCAACTTCTTTTTCTGAATACATCATTGTATCATAGGAATACGCACCATTTTCTCCGGTTCCTTGCCCACGTTCACCGAAATATATACCCCCGGTTAATTCCCGAACAACCATAATGTCCAGTCCTTGGCCAATGATTTCATCTTTGATTGGACAAGCCGCTTGTAATTCTTTATACATCACTGCTGGTCGTAAATTAGCATATAAGCCTAATGCACTTCGCAGTCCTAGCAAAGCTACTTCCGGACGCAAATTCCCAGGTAGGTGGTCCCACTGAGGCCCTCCAACTGCTCCTAAAATAACGGAGTCCGAATTTTTACACACATCAATTGTCTCTTGAGGAAGGGGATGACCGGTTGCGTCAATAGCTGCTCCACCAGCTAATACTTCTTCATATGAAAATGTATGTCCATATTTTTTACCGACAATATCTAATAATTTTATTGCTTGATCAACGATATCCGGACCGATACCGTCACCTTTAATAACCGCACATTTAAAATCCATTCTTCTACCTCATTTTCTTTGTATTATATATATTCTTTTGCCCGTTCTTCCAAATCACGTAATAGTTTAATCTCTATCGAATCAATAAGCGCGATTAAACTTGCATCAATTACATCTGTTGATACGCCAACCGTCGACCATACTTTTTTACCATCTGTTGATGTGATAAGCACTCGAACTTTTGCAGCCGTCGCATCTTTAGAATCTAATACTCGAACTTTATAATCAGTTAAATGTACTTTTTTCAAATTCGGATAAAAAGATTCCAATGCAATGCGAAGAGCTTTATCCAAGGCATTAACAGGACCATCTCCTTCTGCCGCACTAATTTTCATTTCACCTTCTACCGCAACCTTAACAATTGCATATGCACTAAAATTCTCATCTGCAGATGGTTTTTCACCCATAATCTTGAAGTACTTCAATTCAAAGAAGGGTTTATATTTACCTAATTCTTTTCGTATAATTAGCTCAAATGTGCTTTCTGCACCTTCAAATTGATACCCTTCATGTTCAAGTTCCTTTAATCGCTGCATAAGACTTGATGTTTCAGGTGAGTTTTTTTCGATTTCCGGAACAATATTTTGTACTTTTTTTAAAAGAAGACTTCGTCCTGCGACTTCACTCATCAAAAAGCGTCGTGTATTTCCAATAACTTCCGGAGATAAATGTTCAAAACTACTTGTATTTTTATTAATTCCATCAATATGCATGCCACCTTTATGGGTAAATGCATTTTTTCCAACAAATCCCATACTTGGATTCAAAACAATATTCGCAGTTTCTGCAATATATCTCGCTACGGAGGTTAAATTTTCAATATTTTCTTCAGGAACACACGCATATCCTTGTTTTACCTGAATATTTCCAATGACCATTGCAAGATTTGCATTGCCACATCGTTCTCCAAAACCAATAAAAGTTCCCTGCACCTGTGTTGCTCCGGCATCCACTGCCATAATCGAATTTGCAACTGCAGTTCCACTGTCATCATGACAATGTATACCAATATTTCCTTCAATTTTAGATACAACATCCTGCGTGATTGTTTTGATTTCTAAAGGTGAAGTTCCTCCATTCGTATCACATAAAACAATACATTCAACACCGGACTTCGCCGCTGTGACTAACGTTAACAAGGCATATTCCTTATTGCTTTTATATCCATCAAAGAAATGTTCCGCATCAAAAACAACTTTTTTACCTTGTTCATTCATAAACAGAATTGTCTCTTCAATCATTTTCAGATTTTCTTCCAAAGTTGTATTAATAATATCTGTCACATGAAAATCCCAGGTTTTTCCAAAAATAGCAACATATTCTGTCTCAGCTTCTAACAAGGATTGAACATTGCGGTCATCTTCTACCTTGATATTTTTTCTACGTGTACTTCCAAAAGCAACTAATTTTGCTTGTTTTAGCTGAATATTTTTCATTTCTGCAAAGAACTCTAAATCTTTAGGATTCGACCCAGGATTTCCTGCCTCTATAAATGGAACACCAAATTCATCAAGCGCTTTGACAATACCTATTTTATCTAATACGGAAAAAGATATCCCTTCACCTTGTGCTCCATCACGTAATGTCGAATCATAGATTTCAATATATTTACCCAATCGAATCAACTCCTTACCTTTTTGCGAAAGGATACCATAATGACATTATGGTATCCTTTTCAAAAAGAATGATTGTTTACTTCATCCAACTCATCATTTTACGTAACTCGGCACCAACTTGTTCTACTTGTAATTCTGATTCCATTCGTCTTCTTGCTTTCAATGAAGGTTTTCCGGCTTTATTTTCAAGAATCCAACGATTTGCAAATGTTCCGTCTTGGATTTCTGAAAGGACTTTTTTCATTTCTTTTTTTGTATCTTCTGTAATAATGCGTTTACCGATTGAGTAATCGCCAAACTCTGCAGTATCTGAAATTGAATAACGCATAAAGCTCAATCCACCTTGAACCACTAAGTCAATAATCAGCTTCATTTCATGTACACATTCAAAATATGCACTTTCCGGTTGATATCCGGCTTCTACTAATGTTTCGAAACCAGCTTTCATCAATTCAGATACACCACCGCAAAGAACGGCTTGTTCACCAAAAAGATCTGTTTCTGTTTCTTCTTTAAATGTTGTCTCTAAGACACCTGCGCGCGCTCCACCAATACCTGCTGCATAGGCCAATGCTTTTGCTTGTGCATTTCCCGAAGCATCTTGATGAACAGCAATGAGACATGGCACACCTTTGCCTTCTTCATATTGGTATCTTACTGTATGCCCAGGACCTTTTGGAGCAACCATAAATACATCAACATCTGCCGGTGGAACAATTTGGTTAAAGTGAATATTAAATCCATGGGCAAATATTAATGAATTACCAGCTTCAAGGTTTGGTGCAATACTTTCTTTGTAAACGTCTGCTTGCGTCTCATCAGGCAATAAAATCATGACAATATCCGCTTGCTTTGTTGCCTCGGCAGCAACGGCTACTTTTAACCCATCTTTTTCAGCAATTTCCCAAGATTTGCTTCCTTCATATAATCCAACCACGACATTCACACCTGAATCTTTTAGGTTTCTAGCATGTGCATGCCCTTGTGAACCATATCCTATAACCGCTACAGTCTTTCCACTCAATAAGTCTAAATTACAATCACTTTCGTAAAACATTTTTGCCATTTTCTTATCCTCCATCTAATTTTTTATCGGCTTAAAAATCTTCTTTTATATCTGCATTCCCTTTTTGCAATGCAATAATTCCGGTACGAGTCATTTCCTTAATATTAAACGGCTCGACCATCTTTAAGAACGTATCAATTTCATCTTTATCTCCTGTTATTTCAACAGTCAAGGCTTCTGTCGCTACATCAACAATGGTTGCATCAAACAAGTCAATAATTCCCACAACTTCAATACGTGTTTGACTTGAAGCTTCAATTTTGACCAAAGCAAGTTCACTACAAACTGCAAGGTTTTGTGGTAATTGTTTAATATACAAAACATCATGTAATTTATCCAGTTGTTTAATAATTTGGTCAATAATTTGATCATCACCTCGGGCAACAATAGTCATTCTTGACATTTCCGGATGTTCTGTCTCTCCAACAGATAAACTGTCAATATTATAGCCTCTTCGACTAAATAAACCAACCACTCGACTCAAAACACCTGAATGATTACTCACTAATACAGATAATACATGTCTATGCATAGCTTCCTCCTTCTACGGTCTCCCGTCATATAATAACTCCATTACATTATACACGATATTCCTACCATATGTAATAATATTTCTAGTGTAAAATAAACGCCCCTACAGAAAAAACACTGTAGGGGCGACATAACCGCGTTACCACCCTATTTGTCATGAAAATATGACCACTCATTCGGATTCTATCAAATCCTAGTCGTTAACGGAACATACCGTATTTGCCTAATTGTTTTCAGCAAATCTGCTCAAGAGTGATTTTCAAACACCATATTATCATCTTACACCAAGCGATGACTCTCTAAAAATAGGGGGTAATTGATTTTCTCCATCACTGCATTTAATTTAATAGATTGTTAGATATATTGTAGCAATCTTGTTATGGCTTGTCAACCTCTAAAAAACAATATAAACACTAAATCATAAATAGAATATAATTATTATGCATGTAATCCATAACCCATAGTTATATGCAAGTTAAGCTCTAATTTATAACACTTTTTACTTTAATCAAACCTTTTGAATCCACATAAACATCTATGATTTTTTCCACTTCTTCATAGGTCTGTTTAACCGCACCTGCATCATAAAGAAAAACTTCTTGACCTTCATACGCTTCTATTAAAGCTTCGACTTCAACAAGGGAGATTTCTTCAGTTAAGGCTTGGTCTGTATAGAGTTTGTCTTCATAAACATATAATGCCAATGAAACATTCTCATCTTCTTCCTCTTCCGATGTTATGTCAGCTTCTGATTGTGAATCTGATTCCATTTCTGATTCAACTTGACTGGATTGATCTTGGTCTCCTATATTACCTTCGCCCCAATCCACTCCATTCCATCCAAAGCCTAGCAAACTTAATATTGCAACAATCATTGCTATGATTATTCCTTTTAATCCCGGTTTTTTCTTACGCTTTTCTTCATTGTTTTTTGCCATATTAATCCTCCTTAGTAATGTATATACTGCATTTTATGAATTTTTGTTGTGCCTTCTTTTTCCTCGATATCTCGAAAAACATTCCATACCAAATCAAAGGCAAAGTTATATGTTCCTCCTCGATCTTCAAGGGATAATAAGGTATAATTTGCTTCAGTGTTATTCTCAGCGATTAATTCTTCAATATTATTAAATAATTCTACTTTGACTTGTTCAAGTGCCTGTTGATTATTACGAATACTCAAGGGTAAAAAGATCCGCGTCCTTTCCTCATTAATAACAACTTCATGACCGCTTTCACTATCGACTCGAACTTCAATCACATAAAATTGTTCTGATATGAAATCTAACTGTTCCAACCGTTTTATCGGATCATCACTTTCTATGATTTCTGAAATCTGCCCAGTCAATATTTCCTGTTCATCCATAAGATATTCGACATTCATACGCTCTTGGAAGAGATCATTTTGCAATGCATTAATCTCACTTTGAGCTTCTTGTGTTTCCATACTCATTGTGACTAATAGCCCAAAAAGAAGTATTAAGACAACATCTAATAGAGATGTCAAATCGACAACTTTTTCTCTATTCGTCTGTTTGGTCATCTGCATACCCCTCTCCATATGCTGTATCTATTCGCTCATATAATAATTGTAAATTTTCTTGATTTTGATAAAAAACAGGTGCAATCATGCCATCAATTGCTTTAAATACAATGGCAAAAACAAGCCCCCAAAATGTTGATGTCAATGCAATGGTAAAATTACTCATGACAATTGTACTTTCCAAACCAATCATTCTTAAAAGTCCAATAATCGTCCCTAATATTCCTAGCAAAGGAAATACACTATTTATGGTTCCAAATAGGTGAAAATACATCACTTCTTTTTCTCTTAATTCTTGAAGTTCATGAATATTTACACGATTATTTTTAGTGCTTCTAATGCCAGCCACTAATAATTGAATGGGAAGATATACCGTTCCCTGGCATTTTTTACGTAGAATAATAGAAACCGTTCTTAACCTAGGTATGATAAATATACCATTAAAAACAGCCAAGAGAATAATAATCAAATCGTATCCCAATATATTCTTAAGTATATTATTAAACATGATTCACTCCTTAACTTGATGTTGATTTAAGTTTAACATTTTTAAGCTGAAGTCGTCCACTAGTCTCTAACTCAAGTGTTGCAAGCTTTTCTTCTTTTGTTTGTGGTTGTATAAATTCAAAGTTTTCGATATGTTTATCTTTTAATAAGCGCTCAACCATCTCTTCTGTCAAATCACCATAAGGATCTAATGCATTTTTCCAAAGGGTAAACTTACATCCATCAAGGAAACGGCTACAATAATACGCTTTTGAATTAACGGTTATTTGCCCTTCGCCACATATTGGGCATTGACCATATACTTTACCTTTAATCTTATAATTACTTTTACGCTTTTGATCTTCTTCAAAGGTCACTAGATGTTTTGATTTTTCTGCGCTCTTCACTAAATAGGCAACAAAGCGATTGATACTCGCCATAAACGGCTCAACCGGTAGTTTGTCCTGGCTTATTTTAGTTAATCCTCGCTCCCATTTTCCGGTCATTTCCGGGCTTTTTAATTCATCGGGAATAATTTGAATAAGTTTTATTCCTTTTTCTGTTGGATATAGGGATTTACCTTTTCTATAAATATATTTGACACTAATTAATCGTTCAATAATTCCTGCCCGCGTTGCCGGTGTTCCAAAGCCTGCTTCCTTTAACTGCTCTTTTAATTCTTCCTCTTCAACGAATCGCCCTGCATTTTCCATTGCACTTAATAATGTAGCTTCTGTATAGGGTTTAGGCGGCGAGGTTTGCTTGGATTGGACCTCCGTTTCATGAACATGCACAAGATCTCCCTTTTTTAAGTTTGGAAGGGTCTCTTCATCTTGATCCGACATTTTTTGATATAATTTTTTCCATCCTAAGTCACTAATAATTTTTCCTTTTGATACAAAGGTTTCTCCCAATATATCAACAATAACTTTTGTGGTTTTAAACTTATAGTCATCATAAAACACAGCAATGAATCGCTTTACAATCAATTGATATATATGTTTTTCCTGAGGGGACAAAGAAATGTTCTCAGGATTTTTATCCGTAGGAATGATTGCATGGTGATCCGTAATCTTACTATTGTTAATGATACGTTTACTAAATTTTAATTGCAATTTTCCATCTTTCATTAGGGGTTCAATCGCTTTAGAATAAGGTAGAACATTCACCGTAGCCATAGTTTTAATCACTGTATCTTTCATATCATCACTTAAAAAACGGCTATCCGTTCGAGGATATGTGATTAATTTTCGTTTTTCATAAAGGTTCTGTGCATACTCAAGCACTTGTGTAGCTGTATACCCATATTGACGATTTCCATCACGCTGTAATTCAGTTAAGTCATACAAAAAGGGTGGCTTTTGATTGTTGTTCTTTTTTTCAATTTCAGAAACTTTTCCGTCTTGCTCTTTAACTTTTTCAGCAATTTTTTCAGCCTCTTCAAGGGTATCTATTTTCGTATCTGAAATTTGATTGCTAAACCACGTCCCCTTAAATTCTCCATAATCTGCTACCACTTCAAAATAATCTTTGGGTTTAAAATCTTGTATTTCATTATAACGATTGACGACCAAGGCTAAGGTTGGTGTTTGGACGCGTCCAATACTTAATAAGGTATTGTTTAGTGTTGTATAGGCACGTGTTGCATTTATTCCTACAAGCCAATCCGATTCTGAACGACATTTTGCCGACAAATATAAGCGATTGTACTCTTTTCCGTCTTTCAAATGATTAAAGCCTTGCTTTATAGCTTCATCCGTCATCGAACTAATCCATAGTCTCGAAAAAGATTTATCCGATTCCACATACTCATAAATATAACGAAAAATGAGCTCTCCTTCTCGTCCGCTATCGGTAGCACAAATCAAGCTTTCCACATCATCTCGATGACATAATTTCTGTATAGTCATGAGTTGTTTTTTTGTCTGGGGATAAGGCTTTACCTTAATCGTTTCCGGTATAATGGGAAGGGATTGATATGACCAACGTTTTAAACTCTCATCATAGTCTCTAGGTTCGTATAATGTAACGAGGTGTCCTACCGCCCAAGTAATAATATAGTCATCACTTTCCATAAAACCGTCTTTTCGCGTTCGAATATTTAAAACCTTCGCAATATCTCTTGCTACTGAAGGTTTTTCAGTAATAATGAGTTTTTTCACTGTTTAACTCCCATCGTATTAATTTGTTTACCTATTTCACTAAATATTGTCGGTATCACACCTAATCCCATGGCGATAAGTAATTGGTCGATTGAAAGCGCAACCGTCGAGAAAATCGTTGAAATTCCCGGTAAATATATAACTACAAGCAACATAACTACAGCACCAATAACCGATAAATTCAAATATCTATTTGAAAAAACCCGTATTTTCCATAGTGGCTTAGTTTCATTACGTGCCGAATATGCTCTTAACATTTCTCCAATGATTAATGTCACAAAACAAAATGTTCTCGCTAAAGATTCTGATTCCGAGCCAGGCGCAATCCAATTCAGACCTATTCTAAATGAAATAAGTGTTGCCGTCATTAAACCTATACTTTGAATAGCGATCGATACCTGCATGGTACGATTAACAATGGGTTCTTCTTTATCTCTAGGTTTCTGGTCCATAATACCTTCTCCACCCTCTTCAAGGCCTAATGCAAATGCAGGAAAGGAATCTGTAACTAGGTTCACCCACAAGAGTTGGATAGGTAATAATGGCACCGGCCACTTAAGCAAAATTGCAATGAAGATCACTAAAATCTCTCCAATATTACATGATAATAAGAATCCGACAAACTTTCGGATATTACTATAAATAATTCGACCTTCTTCAACAGAATCAACGATGCTTGCGAAATTATCATCGGTCAGTATCATATCTGCCGCTTCTTTTGAAACATCCGTTCCGGTAATACCCATAGCCACACCAATATCTGCTTGTTTAAGCGCTGGTGCATCATTGACGCCATCTCCGGTCATTGCAACAACTTCACCTATAGCACGTAAGGCCTTAACAATTCGTACTTTATGCTCCGGAGAAACTCTGGCAAAAATATTCGTGTTTTTGACAGCTTCTTGCAACTCCTCATCGGAGAGTTTGTTAATCTTCGCACCTTCCATTGCCTGAGAATCATCATCAATCACACCGATTTGACGTCCAATAGCACTGGCTGTAATAATATGATCGCCTGTAATCATGACAACACGGATGCCGGCTTTTTTACACAGCTTTATTGCATCCTTTACTTCTTCTCGTGGAGGGTCAATCATACCACTAAGTCCGGTAAAGATTAGATCTTCTTCTTCGTTTTCTAGTTTTGCCGTCTCGATGACTGGTTTATAGGCAAATCCTAAAACACGTAAAGCTTCCTTGGCATATTGTCTATTTTTTTCTAAAAGTTCTTCTCTTTTCGTTTCTGTCAATTCAACAACTTTATTATTTTCAAGAATTTTCGTTGAACGATTGAGAATGACATCCGGGGCACCTTTTGTAAACATTAAAATTTCGTCATCAAACTTATGCATTGTTGACATTAATTTACGTTCTGAATCAAAGGGAAATTCTTGGATTCGAGGATGGGTTTGATTCATCTTTTGATAAGATACACCACCCTTTTCCCCTAAAACTAAAAGCGCACCTTCTGTTGGATCACCAACAACATCCCCATCATCAAAGTCTGCATCATTACATAAAGTTGCGATTTCTAACAAACGTTTAATTGAATCATTGGCAGTGTTACCATCGTCATTTCTTACTTCACCTTCAAAACCGTATCCGGTTCCGGTTACCTTCAACTCGTCATAACCATTGTATACCTTTTGAACGGTCATTTTATTCTGGGTTAATGTCCCTGTTTTGTCCGTACAAATCGTCGAAGTACTTCCTAATGTCTCTACGGCACTTAATTGTTTAACAATGGCATGACGTTTTATCATTCGTTGCATCCCCATTGCTAGAACAACCGTAACCACTGCAGGTAAACCTTCCGGAATAGCTGCAACAGCTAAACTGACAGCAATCATAAATATTTCAAAGAGGTCTTCGCCTCTTAGCATACCAAGAGCAAAGATAATTGCAGAAACACCAATACAAATAATTCCTAAATATTTCCCAAATTCTGCCAACTTGTTTTGTAAAGGTGTTTGAGTATCTTCTGTTTCATCGAGCATGGTGGCTATCTGACCAATTTCTGTGTCCATGCCTATTCCGATTACAATGGCTTTACCACGTCCATACGTAACAATGGTGCTCATATACCCACTATTAATCCGGTCTCCAAGCGCTGCTTCTTCATCAATAATTGTGTTTGCGTCTTTCATGACAGCAACGGATTCTCCGGTTAATGCAGATTCATCAATTTTTAGATTGATACTTTCAACCAAACGAACATCTGCCGGAACATAATCCCCTGCCTCTAATACAACTAAATCTCCGGGAACCAAATCCTTTGAAGAAATACTCATAATATGATGATCTCGTATCACTTTTGCCTTTGGCGCCGCCATATTTTTAAGCGCTGCAAGCGCATTACTGGCTTTATTTTCCTGGTAAGTTCCTAAGACCGCATTCAAAACAACGATGCCTAGGATAACAAGGCCTTCAAATGCGTCTCCTAATATAATGGAAATAATCGCTGCAATAATAAGTATCAAAATCATAAAATCTTTAAACTGATCTAATATCATCGCAAACAATGTTTTTTTTACTTTACTTTGCAAAACATTTTCGCCATATTTTTCTTTTCGTTTTTGAATATCTTCTTTTTTTAAACCGTTTGTAAGGTCTGTGCTAAAATCCATAACTACATCTTGTATTGATTTATTATGTTTATACTCTTTCACATTAAGCCTCCCTTATGTTATTTCTCTCATGATGATATTATATCATATTTACTTGAATTTACTACACCATTATGATAAAGTCATATCGAAAACTTAAAATGAGAAGGGTCAAAAATTATGCAAAATAAATTGTCAAGCGAGTTTGTTGCACCAACATATATCAATGGTTTAAAGGCCGGTTTTCCTATTGCTTTAGGATACTTAGTGGTTTCCTTTACTTTTGGAATGACTGCCTGCTTAAGCGGATTCACTGTTTTTGAAGCCGTATTTATGAGTATGTCCAATGTTACCTCAGCCGGACAATTTGCAGGTATGAATCTGTTGATTGCAGGAACAAAATATACAGAACTCCTACTGACAGTTGGTATAATAAATATACGTTATTTACTCATGTCAACCGCATTGTCTCAAAAAATCCCTTTACGTATGCCTTTATATCAACAGTTAATTATGGCCTTTGGCGTGACCGATGAAACCTTTACCGTGGCTTCTGTGGAAGTGGAAACGGTTACCTTTTCCTATTTCATGGGTTTGATAACGCTTCCTTATTTAGGATGGTCTGCTGGGACATTCTTCGGCTCTTTAATGGATAATTTTTTAAGCCCAAGCATGCAAAGTTCGGCAGCAATTGCTCTTTATTGTATGTTTATCGCCCTTGTTGTCCCACCGATGAAGCATCACCGAAACATTCGAAAGGTTGTATTCGTTACCATGTTTATTCGACTTATGATGCTCATACTTCCTATTATAAATCAAATATCTTCCGGCTATTCCATTATTATTGCTGCCTGTTTTGGAGCTTTGTATGGTGCATATACCGATAGTAAGCAAAAAACGGAGGTCATCTGATGATTAAACCTATTTATGGAATTTTATTTATGGCCATAATCACCTACTTTATTCGTGTGAGTCCTTTTCTTTTATTTAGAAAAAAGATTGAATCTCCATTTATTCAATCTTTTCTATATTATATACCTTATGCAATTTTAACATCTATGACCATACCGGATATTTTTTATTCAACGCATTTTTTACCTGCTGCAATTGCAGGGACTCTTGTCGCTCTCATCTTGGGTTGGTTTGAAAAAAGTTTAATGACAGTATCAATGTCTGCCGTACTTGCCGCTTATCTCGTTATAAGCATTTTTAGTTAATGAAAGGAGCAAATCTATGAATCCAGTAAAACAAAAGTACCAAAACCAAGCAAACACGATTATTAGCGCCCTAGAAAAACGCAACATGAAGGGATACTATTTTAAAACATCAGAAGATGCTGTTTCCTTTATCCAAACATTTATCCAAGCAAAATCTTCGGTGAGTTGGGGTGGCTCAATGACACTACACGAGTCCGGTATCATTGACGCATTAAATGCAATGGATTTGAAGCGACTTGACCGTGACCAAGCAGCCACTCCTGCTGAGCGTCATGAAATTGCCCGTGACGCCCTACGCGCAAATATTTTTTTGACGAGTACGAATGCCATTACCCTAGACGGAAAACTTGTGAATATCGATGGTAATGGGAATCGCGTCGCCGCTCTCATCTTTGGTCCGGACCAAGTTCTTGTTGTTGCAGGTATGAACAAAGTTGCCGTTGATGAAAGAACTGCTGTTTTACGGGTACAAAACATCGCTTCACCTGCAAATACAGTACGCCTAAAGCAAAACACTCCTTGTGCTAAAACCGGAAAATGTCATCACTGTCTTGTTGATGACTGTATTTGTTCACATACGGTTATCACTAGACGTTCTAATCGTCCTGACCGTATACATGTCATTCTAATCGGAGAAGAACTTGGCTATTAAATTAGTCGTCTTCTTGATGCTTAACATCTAATCCACCAAACATAACAAAAGCATTAACATTTAGTTCTGCTTTTGTTTCGGTGGTTTTTTTAAGCGTTTTATTTCCCCAGCCCCCAAATAAGGGGATGCCTGTTATTGTTACTTTCCAATCTTTAGGTACGATAATATCAATACCTCCAAACGCAACAAAGACGTCGATATGCGCCGGCTGATTTTCTTCAATCTGAGCCAAGCGAAGATCTAAATCAATACCTCCAAATGCAGCAAATAAATCCGCGCCTTTATAATTTGTCGAATCACAAGCAATCTCAGCTCCCGAAAAAGCAACCGCTTGTTTGATATAATCCTTACTATTCACATTGCCTCTGCTTTTAGGAAAAATCAACCAAAGGCCTATAACAATAATAATCAAAGGAACAATTATTTCCCATGCATCAAATGGAAGAATCGCCAAATCCATTGTATCGAGCAAAAAAATGATTCCAACAACAGTAATAATTAATCCGGAAAGGCGAAAACCATTCGCACCAATAATGTTTGATAATCCTATAGCAATAATAATAACCGGCCAATACCGGCCAATCAATTCACCTGCATCAATTTCCGGACTCAAGGCACTTATTAAAAATAAACCACCTAACAAAATAATAATAATTCCATAAAATCTTCTTTGAGACATTTCCTTCCTCCTCGTCCATATCGTTTTTATTCATGTCTTTCAACCTTAAATCTAAATAAGGCATAACTTCCTTCAGATATTCCTGCTTTTTGTTTAGCAATGTTTATTTGTTCTTCAACAGTATCAACGCCTTCAAGTCTTGGTAATAATAGGCCTCTCTTTATTCCCTGTTCAACAATGACTCCATACATATCAACATCCAATTGTTCCGCACTTTTAATCGGTTCAATCGGCATTAACACATCGACTTTAAACTCTAAATCTTCTAACTCACTTTCAGCCACCGGATTAAATCGAGGATCTGATGAGCATGCACTAATTCCATTATAAATAATTTCTTCAATAATATTTTCATTGACTCCTTGAATGGTGCCAATACAGCCTCGGAGATTTCCATGTTTGTGAATAGATACGAAAACTCCCGAACGTTTTGACATTGCTTCATCAACAAACTGTTGAGAAAAGTCTTGTGCATTAAAGGTATATTTTTTATGGGTTTTCACATAGTGCTCAATGCTTTTCCTTGCCAGTTGAACATATTCATCTTCGTGATTTAAGCCACTCATAACTCCACCACCTTCCATATATGCTGTTAAATATCCGACACCAAAGGGACCTTCATAGCTAAATATCTGTGATGAATCTATGCCATCTTCAAGTACGCCAAAACCTATTAAATATGGTCTTAATCCACACTGGGCGGCATTGTCAATAAAGTCAGATGACAATTCCAATAAAGAATCCACACTTTTTTCATGAATCGAATCTTGAATCATTGTGTCAAAACGTATTCCATCCGGATGATATGCATATGGCCCACTGTCCTTTAATGCATGAGATAAATCGCCACTGACAAGAACAAGTATCTCTTGACCGGTTTCTTTGGCATACGATTCAATCACTCGATTGATGCATTGACCGATTTGATAGTTTTCAGATAAGGGGGTAAATCCCGGCGTTATATGTACAATCGTATAGGTATCGTATTCTTTGTCAATGAAGTAGATTGGCACAAGTACACCATGATCTAATCCAGTCCTTATATTATATGTATCCGCTAATTCTTGGGTCATGACCACCGTATTTATTGTCTCATCTCGCAATTCGTCAACAATTTTTTTGGTTAAGGTGCGATTGATGACTTTTTTTGAGCCAATCTTTGGATGACCAAATTGTTGAAAACTTCCTTCAAAAGCCTCCCCATCTAATATACATGTCGCATCTGAAAAAGCATTCCCATGTGGTGTAATAAATATAATCGTATCCGGTTGAATG
Source organism: uncultured Eubacteriales bacterium (assembly GCA_964627665.1). Lineage (GTDB taxonomy): Bacteria > Bacillota > Clostridia > Lachnospirales > Vallitaleaceae > UBA1351. Next base: position 25,441 of record CAZVKG010000003.1, read on the forward strand.
TGACCGACTTTTTCGGCTAAGGCTCTCATGCCTTGAATCGTCTCCTGAGCCGGCTCTCTTTCTTTTCCGCCAATTTCTTCAATAATAATAGGCGGATGTGGCATAAACATAATCGTTTGTTTCACATTTCTCACCTCACATTTCCTAAGTGCACCTGTGTAAAATACTTCCTTGCTCCTTCTTTAATTTCTAACATCAATTGAATATTCGTTGCCGGTTCATCATAGTGATATCTTGGAAAATAACGGCTAATATGCAAGTCTAAATCACCAACGCGGTCATATAGCTGTTTAAAAAAAACATTTAACTTTTCAAGTTCATCATTTAATCCGGGTACAATGAGACACGTTAACTCAACATGAATATTGTGGTTAAGAGCACGTTCAATCGTTTCAAGAACCGGCTCTAATCGACCTCCACATATGGATTGATATTTTGTATCATCATAGGTTTTTACGTCAATATTCATGGCATCAATAAAGGGCGCTAAGGCTTCAAAGGGTTGCTTTTCAATGAAACCATTAGATACCATAACATTTTTAAGCCCTTTTTCTTTGGCTAATCGCGCAGTAGTAATCATCCATTCATAATAAACAGTCGGTTCATTATAGGTATAAGCAATACTTGGCAATTCATGGTCTAGGGCACTCTGAATGACATCCATCGGTTCTGTATACTGATGGGATATTTCAAACTCACGTGCAATATCTGCATTTTGACAAAATAAACATTTCATGTTACATCCATAACTTCCAACAGATAGTATATGACTGCCCGGCATAAAACGGTTCAAAGGCTTTTTTTCAATCGGATCAATGGCTATCGCACTCAAATGACCATAGTTGAGCGTATAAAGTTTTCCTTGAATGTTTTTACGTACCAGACATAGACCAATCTGTCCTTCAGAAATCATACAATGATGTGGACATAGATGGCAATGAACTTTTTTGTTCGATAGTATTTCATAATACATAGCTTCTTGCATTTTATCACCTATTTCATACTGTTTTAAATGTCTTTTTCAACTATATTATAACACTATGCCAATATGCTGTCATATTTTTAATACTATTTTAATTGAACCCTAACCATTTTTATCGTACAATAAAGTACAACTACTTTAGGAGGTATGCTTTATGAAAGAAAATACATTAACTCTTCAAGGACTCAATTCCTTTTTATCTAAAATTTTCATGTGGATGTTTTTTGGCTTAATGATTACAGCCTTAACATCATTAGTTGTTGCTTCTTCACCAACGCTTCTTAATTTGATCGTTTCAAATCGACTGATCTTTTTCGGAATTATCATCGGTGAATTTGCTTTAGTCGTTGTTATATCAAAAAATGCTTTAAAGTACACATACGCAAAAACCGTCAGCCTGTTTTTATTTTATTCATTTCTTAACGGTCTGACTTTTTCTGTTATTTTACTTCAGTACACCGGACAAAGTATTGCAACAGCGTTTATGATTGCAAGTGTTGTCTTTGGTGTCATGGCACTTTACGGTTATGTGACGAAAACAGATTTAACACCCTTTCGTTCTTTCTTGATTGTCGGTGTTGTGGGAATCATTGTTTTATCAATCGTTAATATGTTTTTAGGAAATGGTACTTTGTTCTATTTAATTAACTTAGCCGGTGTGGTTATCTTTGCCGGATTAACCGCATATGACCTACAAAAAATGAAATCCCTATATTCATATAGTGTTAAAAACAGTGAAGTCAGCGAGGGAAATCTCGCAGTAACCGGTGCATTAACACTCTATCTGGATTTCATTAATTTATTCCTATTTGTTTTACGATTAACCGGAAGACGACGCTAAGTTATTCATTCAGTCGATTGATTACAACAGCATGCCCAAGAATCTCTTTGGCTTCTTTTTTCACTTGACTTATATATTGTGATAATTGGCCGACATTACCAAATTCTTCCATTGGTCCATGCACACCTGCGATTGATAGTGTCAGCAAATGAAACCGTTGCTCCACTCCATCTCTCCCTTTTGAGATGATATATCCATTAATATAATCGCTTTTTGTATAGAAGGTCTGTCGATTTTGTTCAAATGCATGGATAATTTCTTGACAGACTTTTTTTATCCTATTATAGTCCGCTTCAATGACAAAGAGAAAATCATCGCCACCAATATGCCCAATAAAAGGATCATTCAAAAAATTCGTTTTAACAACCCGGGTGATTAAGTCAGCTACATTTTTTAAAATCATATCCCCTTTTTCAAAGCCATATAAGTCATTATATGGCTTAAAATAATCTAAATCTAAATATATAACAGCGCACCGTTTATTTTTCTTAATCACATTCTTCAAAACATGATTAATGACAATGTTTCCCGGAAGATAGGTTAATGGATTCATCTCTTTTGCCATTTTGGTCTGTACTGTAATTAAGACACGCAGTAATTGGTTAATAGAAATAGCCCCATACAAGGTTCCGTTTTTGGTCACAATGATAATATCGTATGTTTTACTCCGTTCTCTAGCCATGGCTTTTTTCGAAACATCCGCTATATTTTCATGATAGTCGACCATCAAAAAATCGGTATCCATCACGTGACTGATTTTTTTGTTGGCATATAAGGAATGTCCATATTGTGTTGACAAGACATAAAGCAAGTTCTCCCGCATGATAATCCCAAGAGGTTTGTTGTTCTTTACAATACATACCCCTTCACAATAGCCTTCTTCAAGTAGCTCTTTAACTTCTCGACAGGTAATCTCCGAATCTACCACACAACTTGTTCCGACAAAAGTTCCAATCATATTTTTAGGATCACTAAAAATATTTAGTTCATCCCGATCAAGATTAAAGGCACTAATGGTTTCTAAAACATCTTTTCGTAAAGGTATGAATTCTTTTTTAGGTCGTTGTAAATAGTAGCCTTGACCATAATGAACACCAAGTTCTATGAGCTTTTTCAACTCATTCTCTGTTTCTATACCTTCCGCAATTAGGCGAATGTTTGTTGTTAGTGAAAAATTCAAAAAAGCGACAATCAAGGCTTCTTTAATTGGGTCTTCGTCAATATTTCGTATTAATTCCATATCGATTTTTATAAAATCAGGCTTTACTTCTTGGATAGTTCGAAGCCCCGAATAACCGGCTCCAACATCATCGACAGCGATTTGATAATTCTGAAGCCGGTAATGATTAAGAATTTCATTAAATGCAGGATAGTCAGTAATCATAGTCCTCTCTGTCAACTCAAAAACAACATTATTCGGAGAAATCCCTTTTTCTTTCAGCACTTCTAGTGTACGTCCATAAACAAGAGATTCATTTTTGATGAAATTCGGATTGATATTAATAAAGATTTTTTTATGTGCGTCAATGTTTTTTAAATTAAGAATTGCTTTTTTTCGCATAAGATAGTCAAGTTCGTAGGATATACCCTGTTTTTCTGCCTCTTGTATCATCGCAACTGGTGAAAATAGCTGTGACCATTCCGGGCCTCGACTTAAAGCTTCATATCCCATAATGTCGCCGGTAACTAGATTGACAATCGGTTGATAGAGTGTGATGATATCTTCATCTTCAAGTATTTGATAAATTGATTTATCCATGTGATTGCTCCTAAATTTTTTTAGAATAATTTTACAATACCATACAAATAAAGAGAAGTCTTGATTATCGATAAGTCTTTACATAGTTCACTAAACATTTACATTTCCCTTGATTATTTTCTTTGTTCCATTGTGTTTTTATCAAAAAATACTATAATGATATATAAAGGGGGAGATGTTTATGGCAAAAATTAAACCGCTTATTCTAACACTTATGACCGTTCTTTCATTTATTTACATTTCAAAAAGTTTTGTATCTGCAACTATTGTTAATCTATCCCAAGGCGAATTTTATTCCTCAACGGATATATACCAAATGGCGCTTAAACTAGAATCTAACTATCCCAACATCATTCATATTGAAGTCATTGGTCAGTCCGTCGACCAAAAGCCCCTATTTGCTGTCCTCATGACAAAAGATGTTGATGACGTTCGACGCAGAGATGATTTTAACGTTTATCGCCAGCACTACCTTGTCGAAGCCGGTACCCACTCAAGGGAGACCGTGAATCCATTTATTGTCATGAAACAGATTGAAGATTATGCAATGGATTATTATCAGGATGAACATATCCCTGAATTTCATTTATCTGAAGAACTTGAAGATGTTGTCATTCATTTTTTACCACTCACAAATCCGGATGGATTTGATCTTGTTAAATTTGGTGAAGATTCTATTCAAACACAAGAAGGACTTTCTGCCCTACTTAGCGTCGATGATCATGACTACTCAAATTATAAAGCCGGAATCACCGGTGTGGACCATAACAGAAACTATCCACAAGAATATTTTGACATCGAAAAAAATGCTTGGGTTGATATCTGGCAAACACATCTCAATGCTTTCTATTCCGACCAACCATCAGGTGAATTTTATCCGGGTCCTTATCCGGCTTCAGAACCTGAAGTTCAAACAGTTATGCATTATATTCTGAATTATGATTTTCGTAATTATATCAGCTTTCATTCAAGAGGAAATATCATTTACTGGAACAAATATTATGCCCCCGATCATTATAATAGACGAACGAAAGAACTTGCACAAATCGTTAGTGAAGTTAATGGTTATGAACTCTCTGATGAAGATTATGGAAAAGGTAGCGGCTATATAAGCGATTTTACATCAAGCCAAACGTTAAAACCACTCATTACGATTGAAACCCTTTCCGCAAGGACAAAGCTTCCAACACCAAATCATTTATATTTAGAAGCCTATGAAAAAAATCGTCTTATACCCCTCATAGCTATTCAAAACGGTAAAAAAATCGGTTATCATCCATACCGATTATACGTTGACTTTACCTATGTGCGCGATTTTGAAGATTTGCTTTATGCAAAAGCAATTGCGCAAAAGTATGATGGAGAAATTATCGAAGGCACCGGCATTCCACCCATGATTTTAGAAAAAGAAAAAAGAGCCCATAGTATCTATAAGCTCCTAGTAAAATATTTACCATTAATCTAATATGACCAAACCGATAAGCCGAGTTCTGTCGTGAACGATCATCTATCTAGCCCTATTGTCACCAATAGGATCAAGCGACCAACCAAGAACACAGCGGGCAACTGCTAACTTTCGTTTGTCCTTTACGGTCTTGCTCCAAGTGGGGTTTACATATGCCCCGTTTGTTACCAAACAGGCGGTGAGCTCTTACCTCGCCTTTCCACCCTTACCTTTCGGCGGTTTATTTCTGTTGCACTATCCTTAGAGTCGCCTCCACCAGACGTTATCTGGCACCCTGCCCTATGGAGCTCGGACTTTCCTCACCTTACGGTGCGATCGTCTAGCTTAGTCACATTATTGCTTGCTTAACCGCTTATAAAAAGACGGCTCATTAATTATATATACTATTGCTAATATAATCAAGTATAAATTAAATGGAATTGGAATTAATTCAGATAATGGTTCATGTAGATACTGACCATCAAGTATCTTTAGTATAAACATTGTATTTAAGACGACCATTAATGAAATTCCTATAGCCATACTATATTTTTTATAGTGAAGCCAATTCCAATGTCGTAAAAACAACGCTAGACCCAAGAAACCGCTTATGACAATCATCCATACCCATCCATTTTGCATTCCAACTGAATATAAATGGATAAGAACAATCGCTTCGTAAGTAAAATTCCAATATTTGCTTTGACCTAAAGTTGTATAGTTCAAGCTATTTTGCACCAACATTAAAAACACATAAATAAATGCAAAAACCGGCAAGCCTCCTCCAATCCCCAAAGCATTCCATAAAATATTAATCAACAACCAATTTAATCCAAATCCAATATATTGATTGACTGCTTTCTTCGTTTGATTGACTTTTTTGTGTAAATTAAACGAAAACAAATTGTGGGTATTATTTTCTTGGTATAAAATATAGATTCCTATTAAGACCAAGAGAACAAGAGTATGCCACCCTTTTGTCTCTTCATGTAAATGCGTACCTAAAAATACATTGGCAACTAAATATATGAATGAAAATCCAAACGTTACACCAAGTGCAACTTGATGCATAAATTGTAAGCGATTCTTCATTCGCTGTCGAGTAATTGCAAATCGATAAAAAATCCACCACGTTGCCACCTGATGACCAACAATTGCAATCATTCCTACTATAAATAAGACAATGCCCATCTTCTCAATGATGAAAACATGCAAAAACAAATAGCTGACTAAACTTGTCACCGCAATGATTATTCCCAACAAAGAAAGTTTATTCTTTAATATCATATTCTCTCTTCTTTCTATGTATTATTTAACGAGTCCAAATTTATTCACCGGCCAGAATCGAAACATAACTCGACCCTCAATTTTTTCAATCGAAACACTACCAAAGTCACGACTATCTAGACTCACTGTCCGATTGTCTCCTAATACAAAATAACTATCTTCTGCAACAATCAAGGGATAGTCTAAGCTTTTTGCATTGGTAGGAACCGATAAATATTCTTCTTCTAACCGCACTCCATTCACAAACACATAACCATCTTCAATGTTAATCTCATCTCCCGGCAAGCCGATGACCCTTTTGACTAATCTCAGATGACCGTCTTTTTGTCGGATTTTTGAGAACATATCTTCATATAGGCGCTTTATCCGTGCAGGAATTGTGTTATTAACCTCTAATTCATCGATAAAAACAATAATATCTCCATGTTTTGGTTGTCCAAAAGCGTAAGATAAACGTTCAACAATGAGTTGGTCCTTCTCCATTAAGGTTGTTTCCATTGATGACTGTCGAACTTCGGATAAACTAAATACAAATATATTTAGAAAATTCGTGATTAATAATGCAATAATAATTATTTTTACATATTCAAATACTTCCAACAATATTCTCTTCATTTTATACCTCATTTTATAATCATCGCATCTCCAAAGCTGAAGAAACGATATTTTTCTTTTATAGCTTCTTGATAAGCTGACAATATATAGTCTTTACCGGCAAGCGCAGACACAAGCATAATTAATGTTGATTCCGGCAGGTGAAAATTAGTAATCAAGCCATCAATCATTTTAAATGTATATCCCGGATATATGAAAATATCTGTCCACATGGATCTGGCATGAATGCGTCCATCTTCATCCGTAATTGATTCTAACGTTCGAAGACTCGTTGTTCCGACAGCAAAAACTTTGTTGCCGCTTTCCTTAACGGAATTAATAATTTTTACATCTTCTTCTTCAATATAACAATACTCTGAATGCATCTCATGTTCTAAAATATTACTTACTTTTACCGGTCTAAACGTGCCAAGTCCAACATGAAGGGTAACATAGGCAATCTTTATTCCTTTTGCTTTGATTTCATTAAGATAGGCATTGGTAAAGTGCAAGCCAGCTGTTGGTGCAGCTGCAGAACCTTTATGCTTTGAGAAAACTGTTTGATATCGCTCTTGATCATCTAGTTCTTTTTTTATATATGGTGGTAAAGGCATGGTTCCCAATCGATCTAGTACCTCTTCAAATATACCTTCATAAGTAAATTTAACAATTCGATTTCCACCGGGAACAATTTCTTGTACTACTGCATTCAACATGCCGTTTCCAAATTCAATTTGAGCACCAACCTGTGCTTTCTTTCCGGGTTTTACAAGAACTTCCCATTCATTTCCTGTCTTTCTGTTTAAGAGGAGAAATTCAACTTTTCCACCTGTTCTCGCTTTCTCTCCAATAAGTCTTGCCGGGAGTACGCGCGTATTATTTAGTACTAAGCAATCACCTTTATTTAAATAATCAATTAAATCTCGAAATTTTTTATGTTCAATTGTTTCTTGTTTTTGATCTAAAACCATAAGCCGAGAAGCTGTTCGTTCAAGTAATGGTTCTTGTGCAATCAACTCTTCGGGCAAATCAAAATAAAATTCATTTACATTCATATGCTACTCCTTTCAGCAAACTTTATTGTACCACTTTTTTTTAAAACTTTCTACTATGAAAGCATTAAAATACTATACAATTCAATTATTTTCATGTAAACTATAGTATATAAATTAATATGCGTTCTCTATTAACCGGTTTTAAGAAAATTAAGGAGTGATCAATATGTATGCTCTTTCTCATCTGCTTTCTAATAACAAACTGGATCTTGACATTCTATACGAAATTATGAAATCTGCCCACTATAGTTTTGGGATTTCCATAAGTTTGTTTAATGACAAAAACATAAAAATCAAAGGATATGGACATGGACATGACCTCTTTTCTCATTATCCTGAAGTATATAAGGAATATATGGCTCATATTAACCAAAACATTCATCATTCAAATACACCAATACTCTTTGAATCGAGTTTTAGAGTACGTTATTTGACCTTTCCCCTTTTTCATAATGAAAAAAATTATGGTTTTATTTCCCTGGGGCCTTTTTTGGAAAACACTTTAACCGAACATCAACTTAACCAAATTATTCAAACAAAAGATCTTCAGTTAAGCGAACGCAATAATTTCAAATTGCTTTTTTCTCGAATTCCTGCAATTTCGAAAATCCGCCTTTATCATATCGAAAAAGCATTGACTGCCCTCATTGAATTCGCACCTCCAAACGGTCCGTCTTCAATAAATCCCTCCGAAGATAAAGCACTTGAATTAACTATTGGCAACACTATGACAAATGATTCATCGCAAGTTTTTTCATCATTTCTCAATTTTGATTTTGAATTATTGTTTCTTGATAAAGTAGCAACCGGTGATGTCGAACAAGTTTTCGCCTTATTCTATGAACATATTCACCCCTTATTTTCGGGTCATTCAAGCGACGAATTTGTTAATGCGCAATTCAATGCTGTTATACTAAACACTTTACTTTCCAGAAAAATTATACATTCAGAAGTAGATGCAGATTATGCAATCCGTTTGTTCTATCAATTTATTGGTGCTATAAAAGAAGCCTCTACTCAAGATGAATTACTGATGATTATTGAGGATATGATCAGCAAATATACAAATAGTGTCTTACATATTGATTCCATTAACCATGTAGGTGTCATAAAAAAAGCATCGAAATATGTTCATAATCATTTGTCTGAACCTATTCGATTGCAAGAAGTTGCTGATTATATTGGTTTGTCACCTAATTATTTTTCATCCCTTTTCAAAAAAGAGATGAATTTAGCTTTCGCTGATTATGTCAATCATATTCGAATTAAAGAAAGTCAATATCTTCTTAAAACAACCGAACAGTCCATACTCGACATTGCATTATCTGTGGGTTTTAATAATCAAAACTATTTTACAACAATTTTTAAAAAGGTCACCGGAATTACGCCCAAACAGTATCGCATTAAATCTATTCGCTAATAACTTTACTTTAGAACACAAAAGACTATGTGCATGAAACTTGCACATAGTCTTTTATTATTCTAACTATGGTTTAGGTGTTCTATTTTCTTAGTGTAACCCCTAATTCAAACTCTAAGCCTTTAAGAATTTTGTCCATAGCTTTAGCGACTTCTTTTTCACTTAAGGTATGATCTTTTGCTCTAAACGTTAATGCATAAGCGACAGATTTATATCCTTCTTCAATTTGTTCACCTTGGTAGACATCAAATAGTTTGTAGCCTTCAAGAATTTGTCCGCCACGTTGTCGAATGTAAAACTCTATCTGTCCTACTAAAATATCTTCTTTAACTAACAAAGCTAAGTCTCTATGCATTGCAGGATACTTTGCTACCGGTTCATATTCCCTAGTTAATTTTGCAATCTTAGTTAAGTTTTCAATATTAACAAGGCCAATATAGCTTCGTTCACCAAGATCATACTGTTCGGTTGTATCCGGATGAACTTCACCTAAGTATCCTAATTCCATGTCATTATACATGATTTTTGCACGACGACCCGGATGTAAGAAAGGGAATTCAATATCAGCTTCATATGTATATCCATCAACAATTCCAAGTCGGTTTAACAAGGTTTCTATAATCCCTTTGATGTCAAAAAAATCGGTATCTCCATAGGCTCCTATTGTTAAAAATTCTGCTTCAACAGGGTAATCTTTAAGGGGTAATGCCTTGGGTACATATGTTTTGCCTAATTCATATAATCGTACATTTTCATTTCGACGATTATAGTTTGTTGCTAACACATTAAGCATTCCGTTTACTGTTAATGTACGCATCACTGAGAAATCTTCACCTAGCGGATTAGATATTGTTACATATTGATGTAAGGGATGATCTTTATCTATACCAAGTTTATCATAAGCTTTGGGACTTTCAAAAGAATAACTCATCGATTCACTTATTCCGCATGCTTCCATAATCTGCTTGGTAATGTCTTCGATTTTTTGCTTCTTATTCTTCTTACCGACAGTCGGTGTACCCGATTCAAGCGTTGTTGGAATTTTATCATAACCGTACAATCGTGCAACTTCTTCCGCTAAATCAGCAATCCCGACAACATCCGATCTAAACGTTGGAATAACCACTGTTTTGACGTCTTTTTCTACAACAAAATCTAATCGTTGGAAAATATCAATCATCTCATCTTCTGACAGTTGAATCCCGATAATCTGGTTGATACGATCCACATCATAGGCAATACGTGTTACATCACGAACAACCGGATATTCATCAATGATCCCTTCCATAACTTTTCCGGCACCTAGGCTATCAATTAATTGACACGCACGTTCCATTGCAATCTCCGCAAGATTTGGATCCAAATGTTTTTCAAATTTTGTTGAAGCATCCGAACGTAATCCGAGTTTTTTTGATCCTTTGCGAATATTCGTACCGTTAAAAGTGGCTGCTTCAAAGAAAATGGTTTTTGTTGTCTCTTGTACCTTTGTTGCTTGTCCTCCCATAATCCCTGCAAGTCCAATAGCTTTTTCTTTATCTGCGATTACCGTAATGGATGAATCTAATTGCCGCTTTACACCATCTAAAGTTTCTAAAACTTCGTCATCTTGCGCCGGACGAACATGGATTTCATTAAAATCAAGTAAATCCAAATCGTAAGCATGCATAGGCTGTCCCATCTCTTGCATAACAAAGTTCGTTATATCGACAATATTATTAATGGGACGAATGCCACAAGAACGTAAACGATCTTTTAACCATTTTGGTGATTCTTGAATATTAACTTCTGTAATCACCTTTCCTACAAATCGATAACATCGATCTGTATCTTCAATAACAACCTTCATCTTCTCATTAATATCTCCGGGATAAGGTGTATATTGAATCGTTGGCATATTAAAGGGTTTGTTCAGCGTTGCAGCAGCCTCTCTTGCTATACCAATTACACTAAATGAATCTGAACGATTCGATGTCACCTCATATTCAACAACAACATCGCCTAAACCAAATAAGGGCTTTGCATCACTCCCAAGTTCTTTGGGTTCACTAAATAGATATATACCATGTTCAGGCGCCTCTGAAAAGTCTTCACGAGATAATCCAAGTTCTTCAACAGAACACATCATACCATTTGATTCTTCTCCACGAAGTTTTCCTTTTTTTATCTTAAGGCCTTCTGCTAGCTCGGCTCCCGGAAGTGCAACCGGTACGTAATCACCTTCCGAAATATTGTCTGCACCTGTCACAATTTGTATCACTTCATCACCGACATCTACTTTTGTTACAACGAGTTTATCTGCATCCGGATGTGACCGAATCTCTAGAATTTTTCCTACAACCACATTTGTAATTTCTCGACCTAATTCTTCATAGGTTTCTACATTTGTCCCTGACATTGTCATTGCGTCGCAAAATGTATCGATGTCCCAATCCACATCAACATATTCACGTAACCACTTCATTGAAATGTTCATAATCTACCTCCGTCTATTATCTAAAACTGTTTTAAAAACCGTATATCATTTTCATAGAACAAGCGTAAGTCTTCAATACCGTAGCGAAGCATTGTAATTCGCTCAAGTCCCATTCCAAAAGCAAAACCACTATACTCCTTGGGATCAATTCCTGACATTTCAAGCACTCTAGGATGTACCATACCGCAGCCTAAAATTTCAATCCAACCGGTTCCTTTACACACTTTACATCCTTCTCCACCACACATAACGCAGGAAATATCCATTTCCGCACTCGGTTCAGTAAATGGGAAAAAATGTGGTCTGAATTTTGCTTTGACTGAATCACCATACAATTCTTTAATAAAAACTTCAAGAGCGCCTTTTAAATCACCCATAGTAATGTTTTTATCGATAACTAAGCCTTCGATTTGATGAAAAACCGGTGAATGGGTTGCATCCACTTCATCGGATCGAAAAACCCGTCCGGGAGCAATAATACGAATGGGTGGTTTTGAATTTTCCATTACATGCACCTGAACTGGAGACGTTGCCGTTCGCAACATCATGTCTTCATTAATATAGAAGGTATCTTGTTCATCTTTTGCCGGATGCTCTTCCGGGATATTTAATGCATCAAAGTTATAATATGCACTCTCAATCTCCGGGCCTTCCGCAATAGAATATCCCATTCCTATAAAGATATCTTTAATATCATCAAGAACAATTGACATTGGATGGCGATGCCCTAACTCAACTTTTTTTGCCGGTAAGGTTATGTCAATAACCTCTTTTTTCAATTGAATCTCACGTTGTTTACGGGCAATTACTTCTTTGGCTTGCTCAAGAGCCTCTTCGATTTCACTCCGCACCTCATTAGCCATCTTTCCTACAAGTGGACGTTCTTCATTTGATAAGTCTTTCATTCCACGTAAAACATTTGTCAACTCACCTTTTTTTCCTAATATTGAGATACGCACATCATCTAACTTCTTTAAATCCGTTGATGCTTGTATTGATTCAACTGCTTTTGCTTTAATTTCGTTCAGTTTATTTTGCATGATTGACTCCTTTCAAAATTCATTTTCTTTTAAATGTATGGCATCATTCGCTTTATTGAGCACAAAAAAATCCCCATCCCAATAAGGGACCGAGATACGGCGGTACCACCCTTGTTTTCGCATTACCGAACACTTAGGAATCACTTAACGCGTGAATAACGATAGACTTACAAAAGCAACTGCTTCTTCAGTACTATGGCTCGTGTGGGAAGTTCAACATATATAGGAACATAAAGACGTTTACAGCCTGTGGCGTCTTCTCTCTGGATGAAAATATAGGTTTACTTAAGCACATTCATTGCCTTTGACATTAATCATATAATACCATATTCAAACCCAATGTCAATGTTTTTTTGTGATTTTTGCTTTTGCTATAAAAGCTTCTTCTGTATATTGAAGTGTTTCTTTATCTGCCGTGATGATATAAAAGAAATAACTAATACGTTCAATATCATCATAATGAAGATAGATACGTCCAAACCCTTCAATATCTTCAAACGATTCTTTATTCTCTAATTGAATCGGCGGCTTTCCATATTGAATGTATGCCATATAATCGCGTTCATATTGATGCCACATCCCATCCATCTGAATCGTCGCATCAAAAACGATAAATTCACGTCCATCGATCTCCATAACTTTTTCATTATTTTCTATTGTATATTCAAGCTCCGGTTCGACATGACCAATACTGCTATAGACCAGATGTTTTAAGTCAAAATCCGTAATTTTTGTAATTGCTTCTATGTCCGGCTTTTGGTCTGTACTTAATCCATAAATTTCTTCAGAATCTTTGTAACGAATGGCATATGCGCCATAAAACGTACTATAAAATGGTGAGTTTTGATTATAAAGGCTTGATGCACCTTGCTTCATATCAAATGCACCAAAATTATAATATATGGTTAAATCTATAGACTCTCCCATATAACGACTAAAAGCTTCCGAGGCATCAAATGCAATAACAAAAGGAAAATAGTCTTTTTTCCATGTTACCAAGCCGCCCTGAAGTTGAATCTGAATCTCTTCTTCATATAAAAAAGATTCACGTTCATGCATTTGACTATAGACAAACATAATTGTATAACTTTTTAAAATAGGAAAAATGGAACTATTTATTAGTAAAAGGGTCAGGGTCACTATAAAAAGTACAATTTTCATCCACCGTTTAAACCAAGTCATATCCTCTTCCTCATTTCATTTTATGACTCGATTATATCATCATAATAGCAGTAGCGTCAAAAAAGGATAAGAAAAAAATAGAATTTTACGCTTTTTTGCAAGTTTACACTTCATAAATTTTAATATTCATTTTATATTTTTTTGGCAATATTTTTGTAGTTCTTTATAGAACCACTTTTCTTAAACCTTTATTTCAAAGGGTTTGTTTGGTATTGATAAGTGTTATCAATACATATATCTATTTTAACTCCTCTTATTTTTGCAACTCATAGATAGATTTCTTTCATTTTTTTATTGAATCCACGCTAGCAATATGCTATAATCACTACATAGAATAGTTTATAAAAGTTTATCATGAATTAGGAGGAATTATAATGAAGAATTCTTACGGTTTGCCTCCAAAGCAGGGTCTCTACGATCCGGTAATGGAAAAAGACAATTGTGGTGTTGGCTTTGTTGCTCACATCAAAGGGCAAAAATCACATAGCATTGTAGAACAAGGTGTACAAATTCTTGCTAATCTACATCATAGAGGCGCTGTTGGTGCCGATCCAAACACTGGCGACGGAGCAGGTATATTAATCCAAATCCCTCACCAATTTCTTGTAAAGAAAACATCTGAACTTGGCTTCCAACTTCCAAATGAAGGCGACTATGGTGTGGGTATGATTTTTTTACCACAAGAGCCCAATGCCCGCTATTTTTGCGAGGGTATCTGTGAACGTGTAATAGATGAAGAAAACCTTCAGCTAATCGGTTGGAGAAATGTGCCTCAAAATATTGAAGCCTGTGGACTAACAGCTGCCGGAACTCGCCCCGTCGTACATCAGCTCTTTATTCATCGTGGCGATTATACCCCCGTTCAGTTCGAACGTAAATTATATATTGTGCGAAAACTTATTGAAAAGGCTATTCGCCAAGCAAATCACAAATATACAGAAGCCTTTTATGTATGTAGCCTTTCTTCACAAACACTGATTTATAAAGGTCAGCTTCTGGCTTTCCAAATCCCTGAGTTTTTCGAAGATCTAAATGATAAAGATATGGTCAGCGCAATAGCACTTGTTCATCAACGTTATTCGACCAATACATTTCCATCATGGGATCGCGCTCAACCCTTCCGTTATCTAGCACATAATGGCGAGATTAACACACTAAGAGGTAATGTTAATTGGATGAACGCACGTGAAGGGATTTTAGAATCCGATCAATTTGGTGATGAAATCACAAAGATTTTTCCAATCATCGAACCGGAGGGTTCTGATTCAGCTAATCTTGACAATGCTTTAGAACTTTTAATTGCTAGTGGCAAATCTATTGCCCATGCTATGAGTATTTTGATTCCTGAAGCTTGGCAAGGTTATGACGCTATG
This sequence comes from uncultured Eubacteriales bacterium, assembly GCA_964627665.1. Taxonomy (GTDB): domain Bacteria; phylum Bacillota; class Clostridia; order Lachnospirales; family Vallitaleaceae; genus UBA1351. Next base: position 40,891 of record CAZVKG010000003.1, read on the forward strand.
GACGAAGACAAAAAAAGTTATTATGAATATCATGCAGGATTGATGGAACCATGGGACGGTCCTGCAGCTGTTGCTTTTACTGATGGAACTCAAATCGGTGCTGTCTTAGACCGTAACGGACTCCGCCCTGCAAGATATGTCATCACAAATGATGATTTAGTTGTAATGGCATCTGAAACAGGCGTTATTCCATTTAATAGCGAGCAAGTTGTAAAGCGTGGACGCTTAAAGCCAGGCCGAATGTTCTTAATTGATACCAAAGAGGGACGGATTATCTCTGATGACGAAGTTAAAAAAACCTTAACGAATAAAAAACCCTATAAAGCATGGATTGATCGTAATAAGCTTACACTTAACGATTTTGAATTGCCACATAAGATTATTCCTCTCGGCGAACATCGATTATTACAATATCAAAAAGTGTTTGGTTATACTGAAGAAGAGCTCAAAAAAGTCATCGCTCCAATGGCGACTGTAGGTAAAGAAGCTATTGGTTCAATGGGGAATGACGCTTCTCTTGCTGTTCTATCCGAGAAACCACAACTTCTTTACAATTATTTCAAACAACTTTTTGCACAGGTTACCAATCCGCCCATTGATCCGATTCGGGAAAAACTTGTTATGTCAAACATTCAACTCCTCGGTGATCGCGGCAATCTTCTAGGAGAACTTGATGAAGAAGAAAACATTAACTTCATTGAATTAAAACAGCCCATTCTTAATAATGGAAACTTTGAAAAACTTGTGCATATTGAGCACAAAGATTTTAGATCAATAAAAATACCTACTTTATATACTGTTACTGAAGGCGGTCAAGGATTAAAAAGAGCCCTTGATAAACTAAATCAACAAGTCGTTGAAGCCATTGATGAAGGATATAACATTATTATTTTATCTGATAGGGGAACTGAAAAATATGATGCACCTATCCCTAGCTTGTTAGCTTCAGCTAGTGTCCATCATCATTTGATTCGCAAAAAATTACGTACAAAAGTCGATATTATTTCCGAAACAGGGGACGCACGTGACGTCATGCATATGGCATTGCTTATTGGCTATGGTGTTGACGCCATTAATCCTTATGTTGCATTAGATAGTATTGATAAATTAATTGAGTCCAATTTATATGTTGACAATAGTAATATAACCGTTTCTCAAGCACAAGAAAACTATATTAATGCCCTTAGCAATGGTTTATTGAAAATTTATTCAAAGATGGGCATCGGTACACTACAATCCTATCATGGCGCCCAAATATTTGAAGCTGTAGGTATTGATTCAGATACTGTAAACACCTATTTCCCAGGTACGGTTTCTCGAATTGAAGGTATTGACCTTGATATTATTGCCAAAGAAGTCTCTAACCGTCATCGTTATGCCTTTAATCCATTTAGAAATCCGTATCCAAATTTGCTTGAAGGTGGTAATATTCAATGGCGTCGTGGTGGTGAAAATCACCTGTTCAATCCAGAGACTATTCATAAGTTACAGCACTCATGTCGAACAAATGATTACCGTCTATTTAAAGAATACTCAACACATATTAACGAACAAGCAACGCGCTTAAATACAATTCGTGGTTTATTAAAGTTTAAACCTTCAACACCTATTTCAATTGATGAAGTCGAACCTATTGAAAATATATTAAAGCGCTTCTCAACCGGTGCCATGTCCTTTGGTTCATTAAGCAAGGAGGCGCATGAAAACCTTGCACGTGCTATGAATCAAATCGGCGGAAAGTCTAATTCTGGTGAAGGTGGCGAATCTAGTGATCGACTGTATGATGATCACACACGTAGTTCCATTAAACAAGTTGCATCCGGCCGTTTCGGAGTTAATGCAGAGTATTTAGTCAACTGTACTGAACTACAAATCAAAATGGCTCAAGGTGCAAAACCTGGTGAAGGTGGTCACCTTCCAGGTCATAAGGTAACTGAAGCGATTGCTAAAGTCCGTAACTCAACCCCTGGTATTGATTTGATTTCCCCTCCTCCACACCATGATATTTATTCCATTGAAGATTTAGCGCAATTGATTTATGACCTTAAAAACATTAATCCAGATGCTCGAATCAATGTTAAGCTTGTCTCTGAAGTCGGTGTTGGTACTGTTGCAACCGGGGTATCTAAAGCACATGCAGATGTTGTTCTTATCTCCGGTCATGATGGTGGTACAGGCGCCGCTCCCATTAGTTCAATAAAGTATGCCGGACTTCCATGGGAACTGGGTCTAGCTGAAACACAGCAAACACTTCTCATGAACGATTTAAGAGGTCGTATTGTTGTTCAAGCCGACGGTCAACTTAAAACCGGTCGTGATGTTGCCATTGCAGCACTCCTTGGCGCTGAAGAATTTGGTTTTGCAACTGCAGCTTTAGTGGTTAGTGGATGTATCATGATGCGAAAATGTCAAAACAACACCTGCCCCGTTGGTGTTGCAACGCAAGATCCTGAACTTCGAAAGAATTTTGTCGGAAAGCCCGAACATGTTATCAGCTTCTTTACCTTTATTGCTCAAGAACTTCGCGAATATATGGCAGAACTTGGTTTTAGAAGTATTGAAGAAATGGTCGGTCGTGTCGATTTATTAGAGCCAAATAAAGATGTACTAAACTGGAAGTCATCAAAAATTGACTTCAGTAAAATACTCTATAATCCTGAACTTCCAAAACGCATTGCACGTCGATGTATTGCAAAACAAGATCATGGACTTGATACAATTCTAGATCGTACACTCATCGCAGATGCAAAGGGCGCTCTTGAAAACGGTCTTAAAATACAAAACACTTACCCTATTCGTAATATCCATCGAACAGTTGGAGCTATGTTGGCCGGTGAAATTACGAAGAAAACAAAGGGTAAGTTCTTACCTGAAGACACTATTCATTATAAATTCGAGGGTTCTGCCGGTCAATCCTTTGGTTGTTTTGCAACACCGGGTATGACCTTTGAACTTGAAGGTGATTGTAATGATTATATGGGCAAAGGACTATCCGGCGGCAAGCTTATTGTCTATCCACCAAAAGATGCACGCTTTATCCCTGAAGAAAATATTATTGTCGGAAACACTCTCCTCTATGGAGCAACTTCAGGGGAAGTTTATATTAACGGTATTGCAGGCGAACGTTTTGCCGTACGTAATTCCGGGGCTAAGGCTGTTGTTGAAGGTGTCGGCGATCACGGTTGTGAATACATGACCGGAGGTCTTGCTGTTATTCTCGGAAAAACCGGACGAAACTTCGGCGCCGGTATGAGTGGCGGTATTGCTTATGTTTTTGATGAAATCGGTGATTTCTCAGATAAACATTGCAATCAACAAATTGTTATCAATGAAAAATTAACGGATGCAGAAGATGTTCAACAACTTCGAACATTAATAGAAAATCACTATAAATATACCAATAGTAGCAAAGCCAAAGAGATTCTTGACCATTTTGAAAGTTATTTGCCAAAATTTGTCAAAGTCATTTCACCGGCTTACAAAAAAATACTCAAAGAAAATGCAGCTAACGCTGCTACAGTTTAGGAGGTGACAACATGGGAAAACTAACCGGATTCAAAGAATATAAACGTCAGAACGGTTCATATCACGAGGAAAATGAACGTGTTGCACATTGGAGCGACATCTATATACCACAAGACAGCGAAGGAATAAAGACACAAGCTGCACGATGTATGGATTGTGGTATACCTTTCTGCAGTTCTGGTTGTCCATTAGGTAATATCATTCCGGATTTTAATGACCTCGTTTACAATGATCAATGGAAAAAAGCTTTACAAGTCCTTCATACGACAAACAACTTCCCTGAGTTCACCGGAAAGATTTGCCCTGCTCCTTGTGAAAGCGCCTGTGTTCTTGGTCTCATTGATGATCCGATTGCCATTGAAGATATTGAACTTGCTATTGTTGAGCGTGGCTGGGAGGAAGGTTGGATAAAACCCCAACCTCCGGCAATTAGAACGGATAAGTCAATTGCTATTGTTGGTTCCGGTCCTTCCGGAATGGCTACTGCACAGCAGTTAGCTCGCGTTGGACATAAAGTTACACTTTTTGAACGCAACGAAGCTATTGGAGGCGCAATGCGTTTTGGTGTCCCTGATTATAAGCTTCCAAAAATATTTATCGAACGTCGTGTTGAGCAAATGAAAGCCGAAGGCGTGATTATCAAGACAAGCACCAACGTTGGTCAAGATATTACAGCTGATGAATTGAAAAATACTTTTGATGCCATTTGCTTAACTGGTGGATCAACAGAGCCACGCGACCTGACTATATCAGGACGTGAGTTAAAAGGTATTTATTTTGCAATGGACTTCTTACCTCAATCAAATCGTCGAGTTTCAGATCTTCCTGTTCACCCGGATTTTGACATCACTGCAAAAGGAAAAAAAGTTGTTGTCATTGGTGGCGGAGATACCGGTTCAGACTGTATCGGAACCTCACTACGTCAAGGTGCTAGTGAAGTAACTCAACTTGAATTATTGCCAATGCCTCCAAAAGAAAGGGATAATTCACAACCATGGCCGGTATTCCCACGCTTATATAAGACCAGTACATCACATAAAGAAGCGATGGCAACCTTAGGACATGATATACGTCTTTTCTCCATCGGAACCAAAGAATTTATCAATGATGGAAATGGAAATGTATCTGCACTGCGTTGCGTTAAACTTAACTGGGTAATCCCGGAAGACGGTTCTAGACCCATCATGGAAGAAGTTCCTGATTCAGAATTTCTTATTGAAGCAGACCTTGTATTATTTGCTATGGGCTTTTTACATCCAGAACATACCGGACTTTTAGATGATCTTGGTGTCGATTATGATCCACGGGGAAATGTGGCAACAGATCAGAGCTTTAAAACTTCGATTGACAAGGTTTTTGCCGCAGGTGATATGCGAAGAGGCCAATCTCTCGTCGTACATGCAATTGCTGAAGGACGAAAACTGGCTAAAGAAGTGGATGAATATCTGATGGGCGAAACATTTTTACGATGCCCTGAATAAATATAATAGACATATAAAAAAGGAGCTTTCCGTTTGAAATTATAGCGGAAAGCTCCTTTTTATATGTCTATTTTTCCATTACGGCTACAAGGTCTCTTAATTTTTCAGGTATAGGTATGTTTTGTGGGCATTGTGGTACACATGCTCCACACTCAACGCAAATTGACGCTTTTTCATCTTCGGGCATATTTTGATATTGCTTCATCTGTCCTTCTTTTAAAGAAGGGTCATCAAAGAGATTATATTCATTGTATCGCGCAAAATTTCCGGGAATATTGACACCATAAGGGCATGGCATGCAATATTCGCACCCTGTACAGTCAACTTTTATTCGATCTCTAAAAATAGTTTTTGCTCGATTCATAATATCCTTTTCTTCTATTGTAAATGAATTCGGATGCCCTTCTTCTGCAATCTCCATGTTTTCTTTAACTTGATCTAATGTGGACATTCCACTCAGCACAACATGGGTCTCCGCTTGTTCCCATATCCATCGCAAGGCCCATTTTGCAGGTGTTTTTTTGTTTTCGGCTTCATCAAATGCAGCTTGTACCGCATCCGGTATACTACGCACTAGATTACCACCACGTAATGGTTCCATAATAACAATACCCAAATCTCTAGCTACTGCATAATCTAGGCCTTCTTTACCTGCCTGATATTCTTCATCAATATAATTATATTGAATCTGACAAAATGACCAATCATAATCGTCCACAATACGTTTAAAGGTATCTAACTTATCATGAAAGGAAAATCCCGCATATCGTATTCGACCATCCTTGATTGCCGTGTCTAAGAACTCATCAATGCCTAAATTCATCAAGTTATCCCAGCGCGCACTATCTAATGCATGTACCAAGTAAAAATCGATATGATCGGTCTCTAAGCGCTCTAATTGACGATTCAAATAGTAGTCCATGTCCTCCCGCGTTTCAATTAGCCAACTTGGTAATTTCGTCGCCAAATGTACTTTCTCGCGATACCCTTTTTTTAAAGCTTTAGCCACTAAGGGTTCACTCATTCCACCATCTTTACCCCCATCGCCATGATAGGGATATGCTGTATCCACATAATTAAGTCCACGGTCAATGGCGTAATGCATCATTTCAATTGATTTTTCTTCATCAATTTGCGTTGAATCTTGACCTAAAAGCGGAAAACGCATACACCCGAAACCTAAAATCGATACTTTTTCTCCTGTTTTTCCAAATTCTCTATATAACATAAAAACCTCCTACATAAAATTTGATAATTGTCAGATTATTTATTATCTTAATTATAGCGGTTAAAGTGTACTTTAAGTCAAGAGATTCTAGAAAATTCAGCATAAATTCAACGAAAAGCCTAGTCAAATTGTTAAATTTTTGATAAAATAGAGCGGTATGTGTCGTAAAAGCACATAGAACAAAACATTACGGTTTTTTCACCGATGATTTTTCGGTGTGGAATAAAATATAAGCGTTCATTAGAAGGAAGGAGAACCATCAAAATGATTTATTCACATGAAGTAGAAAATATGTGTACCGTTGCAAAAGGTCCTAAAAATGGTCCTGCACCAATTCCTGTTGAGGGAAAATGGGTTAAAGCCTATGATGTCAAAGATATTTCCGGCTTAACACATGGTGTTGGCTGGTGTGCACCACAACAAGGTGCTTGTAAATTAACTCTAAACGTAAAAGACGGTATTATTGAAGAGGCTCTTGTCGAAACGGTGGGTTGTTCAGGTATGACACACTCTGCCGCAATGGCAAGTGAACTCTTACCAGGCAAAACTATTCTCGAAGCTTTAAACACAGATCTTGTCTGTGATGCGATTAATGTTGCTATGCGCGAGCTCTTCTTGCAAATTGCATACGGTCGTACACAAACAGCTTTCTCTGAAGGCGGATTACCTATCGGTGCCGGTCTTGAAGACCTTGGAAAAGGTTTACGCTCACAAGTAGGTACAATGTATGGTACCAAAGCTAAAGGTACCCGTTATCTTGAAATGGCTGAAGGTTATGTAACACAAATGGGTCTTGATGAAAATGATGAAGTTATCGGATACAAATTTGTTCATCTTGGAAAAATGATGGAATTTGTAGCAAAAGGCAAAAGTGCTAATGAAGCTATGGAAGACGCTACAAGTCAATACGGTCGATTCGATGATGCTGTTAAATTCATTGATCCAAGACACGAATAAACTAAAGGAGGACAAGAAGAATGCCATTATTTGAAAGTTACGCAAGAAGAATAGATCAAATAACGCCTGTATTGGAAAAATACGAACTCGAAAGCCTTGAGGCTGCTAAACAACTTTGTTTAGATAAAGGAATTGATGTACATCAAATCGTTAAAGAAATTCAACCGATTTGCTTTGAAAATGCTTTATGGGCATATACATTAGGCGCTGCCATTGCAATAAAAAAAGGATTAACTGTTGCTGCTGAAGCTGCTGAAGCTTTAGGTGAAGGTCTTCAAGCTTTTTGTATACCCGGCTCTGTTGCAGATCAACGTAAAGTTGGTATCGGTCACGGTAACCTTGCAGCTATGCTACTTCGTGAAGAAACAACGTGTTTTGCTTTCTTAGCCGGTCACGAGTCCTTTGCAGCTGCCGAAGGCGCTATTGGGATTGCAAAATCAGCCAATAAAGTACGTAAACAACCCCTTCAAGTTATCTTAAATGGTCTTGGCAAAGATGCAGCACAGATTATCTCTCGTATCAATGGATTTACTCATGTTGAAACGGCTTTTGATTATTATACAGGTGAACTTAAAGTTGTCAATGAAAAAGCTTATTCAACAGGTGATCGTGGTGCAGTTCGTTGTTACGGTGCGGATGACGTTCGTGAAGGTGTTGCTATTATGCATCACGAAAGTGTTGGTGTGTCTATCACTGGTAACTCAACAAATCCTACACGTTTCCAACATCCGGTTGCCGGAACCTACAAAAAAGAGTGTATTGAGCAAGGGAAGAAATTCTTCTCTGTTGCTTCCGGTGGTGGTACAGGACGTACTTTACATCCTGATAACATGGCTGCAGGTCCTGCATCCTATGGTATGACAGATACAATGGGTCGCATGCATTCTGACGCTCAATTTGCCGGTTCTTCATCTGTACCTGCTCATGTTGAGATGATGGGACTTATCGGAATGGGTAACAATCCAATGGTTGGTGCATCTGTTGCCGTAGCCGTTGCTATCGAACAAAACGCTTAACATTAATTATATATACTTTTTAAATGTAATAAAAGCTGTTAATCTTGCCTTTACGCTAAGATTAACAGCTTTTTTCATATCTTTATTTTTTATCATCTATAAACCATCCATCATATTGACTTTGATCTTGATAATGATCGACACGTCCAATATATTCATAAGTAAACTTATCTTTATTATAAATACTTTTTGTAATCGATGTCGGCTTTAATTTGATCCCACTCCATAATTCTGATATTGGAAGCCCTTGTGTATATGCAATGAAGCTTTTTAAAACAATGGCATGGGCAACAATTAAGATGTTTGTATGTATATCATGGACGATAACTTCTTCACAAAAATGTTGAATTCGTTGTCGTACATCATGAAAATCTTCTCCGCTTGTGGCTACATATTGGTCCGGCGTATACCAAAAAACCTCATGCTTTTCCGGTTCACTTCTTTCAACATCACTGACAAGTTTGCCTTGCCAATCCCCAAGATGAATTTCTTTTAAATCCACATGGGAAATAACCGGAATATCCCGTTTCCCACGAAGAATCAAGGCGGTTTTGTATGCACGCTCAAGGGGTGATGAATATATAATGTCAATATCTTCTTTCTCGAGCCATTTAGCAAGCTGCTCTGCTTGACGAACCCCATTATCTGTTAGTGGAGAGTTTAGTTGCCCCTGCATTCTTCGTACCGTATTCCACTTTGTTTCACCATGTCGTGTTAACCAAATAGTCTTCATATTCTTCTTCATATTCTTCCTCATATTCTTTTAATTCTCTTTGCTATTATATCAATACCTTCTTGACAAAGCAAGGAATCCCACGATAATAATGACAAGCCGAAAACGATATGTTATAATACACACGTATTCTTATTGAAAGGAGATTATTATGGAAAAAAATAACCCTATCGTTACAATAGAAACAAATCGTGACGGTATCATAAAAGTAGAACTTTATCCAGAAATCGCACCAAACTCAGTGAATAACTTTATTTCATTGATAAAAAAAGGTTTTTATGACGGCCTGACTTTTCATCGTGTCATTCCCGGATTCATGATCCAAGGCGGTTGCCCTGACGGAACCGGTATGGGCGGTCCAGGATATTCAATTAAAGGGGAATTTAGTGGCAATGGATTTGATAATCCGTTAAAACATACACGTGGCGTCCTTTCTATGGCTAGATCAATGAATCCAAATTCAGCCGGATCCCAATTTTTCCTTATGGTAAAAGATTCTCCACATCTTGACGGACAATATGCTGCTTTTGGAAAAGTGATTAGTGGTATAGAAATCTGTGATGCTATTGTGAGCAGTCCAAAAAACAATAACGATCAGCCACATGAACCTCAAGTTATGGTATCTGTAACCGTTGACACTCAAGGTGTCGATTACGATGAACCAGAAAAAATGTAGCATAAAAGCTCTTTAAAAAATCAAGCAGTATTCAGTTCAACTGAATACTGCTTGATTTTTACCTTCTTTTTTACCCTTATACAATCGTTGGTCTGCCAGATTGATACTTGAATCAAATTCACCCATTAATGGTGCCAATCCAAAAGTCATTGTAATTTTAAGCTGCATATCTTTATAAAAAAAGGAAGTGTTGATTATACGTTCACGCAAATCATAGATATAGGATAAGGCGTCCTCCATTGTTGCATAAGGTAGCACAATCAAAAATTCTTCACCACCCCAACGCGCAACACGATATCCTCTCTGCAAGCTTTCCTTTAAAATCTTAGATAATTGTTTAAGGATCTCATCACCACAAGGATGGCCATATTGATCATTAATCCGCTTAAAGTCATCAATATCAGATAATATGAGAATATGACGGCCATTAAACTCAAGATTATTAAACGTTTTTTTCATTCCACGCCGATTAAGCAAACCTGTTAGTGCATCACATTGAACTTCTTGAGACAATTGCTTATTTACACGCTCTAAGCTTTGGTACTGTTCAACATATTCCGCTAGCTCACGTTCTTTTATATAAAGATTATATTCATTTTGTAAACGATAGATCTTTTCTTTATTGCTTTCAGCAGTGAAATATTGTTGAAGCTCTGTTCCCGTCTTATAGGCATTATATGCCAATTCAAATTCTTCAATATCTGAATAGGCTTCTGCCATGGCATAATATAATTCAACCTTATGTTTTTGTATATTATACTTTCTTGCTACATTTAGAGCCGATTCAAGAACTTGAAGCGCCTGTTCACTTTGACGCTCTTTTAACAATAATCGTCCTAGAAGATAATTTCCATAAATTTGGCCTTCATTATATTGAATATCGCCGGCTAAATTCAAAGCGCGTTCATAAAATTCCTTGGACAAAGAACCATTATTCATGCGTTCATATATAGATGCAATTTCAAGATAAACAAGAACCAAACCTTTTTGGTAATCAATATCTTTAAAAACCTCTAATGATTTCAAGCCGTATTTTAAGGCTTTATCATATAATCGCCTGGCCATTGAGATACGACACAAGACTAAGTTTGCATTGCCAATAAGCGTCTCGTCATCGAGTAGTTCTGATAATTGTAAAGCCTCAATACCATAATCCATTGCCATGTCGATTGCTCGAATATCTATATAAACCATAGCCATTTTTCGTAACAAATCACAACGTTTTTTCTTAGCTTCTTGCTCCATCGGATTTTTTAACGCTTCCATATAATAGAAAATTGAAGACTCACTAATGCCTAACTTACGATATATGTCCCCTGCAAGGCTTAAGGTATAATAATATTCTTCAAACTTTTTATGATGTTCTGAAAGGTTTAACCCTTTCAAAACGAAGTCTAGTGCATTGAAAAAATCATTACAATAATAGTAGCAATATGCCACTTGGTTAATAAAGGAAAGATTTTCTGACTCAAGTGTATATACTTCAAGCGCATCCTCCAAATATTTTTTTGGAGATGTAGAATATTTCAAATAGTATTGATACGTATACCGTTCTCTTGTTTCTTCCATAGCAACCTCATCTTAATTTATTGGTTTTGATCATAGCCATAATTCTTTAAGTGAAATTCGCTGTCGCGCCAGTTATCTTTAACTTTGACCCACAACTCAAGGTGTACTTTTGTCCCAAGTAAATTTTGAATATCTCTACGTGCTTGTGTTCCGATTTTTTTGATCATCTGTCCTTGTTTCCCTAAAATTATAGGTTTATGAGATTTTTTCTCACATACAATGGTTGCATGAATCTCAAGAATCGGCTGACCTTCACGTTCTTCGAAGGATTCCACAACCACTGCTATACCATGAGGCACTTCTTCTTTTAAGAAAAACAAGGTTTTCTCTCGAATAAGTTCTGCTACTAATTGTTTTTCAGGCTGATCTGTAACCATACCTTCCGGGAAAAACATTGGACCTTCAACGAGATGCTTTCGAACCGCATCTAATACTGCTTCTGAATTTTCCCCTTTTAGGGCAGAAACAGGCACAATATCATCAAATGCGTAGAGTTTTCGATAGGCATCCATGACTAACAAAATCTCATTCTTAGGAATTAAGTCCATTTTATTAATGACTAAAATCACCGGTGTTTTGATTTCTTTTAACTTTTCGATAATAAACAAGTCTCCGGCTCCAACCTTCTGATCCGGTTCCACTAGCCAAAGTAGGGCATCAACCTCTGAAAATGTTGATAATGCCATTTGATTCATGTGTTCACCCAGTTTATGTTTGGGCTTATGAATTCCCGGTGTATCAATAAAAATAATTTGTTCCTTCTCTGTTGTCAAAATCGTTTGAATACGATTTCGTGTTGTTTGCGGTTTGTTGGACATTATCGCAACTTTCTTTCCTATAAAGTGATTCATGAGTGTCGATTTCCCCACATTGGGGCGTCCTATAATTGTAACAAAACCTGATTTAAACATATATTTTCCTCTCTCATGCCAAATTTTCATCCTTTAACTCATGTTTTTTGGGATATGGCGTAGCCGCAACAGACTTTTTTTCTAGATTGCTAAAGGCCACACTTAACATTAGCTTTATACGATTTAATTGATTAACTTCACTTGCTCCCGGATCATAATCGATTGCAGCTATATTTGCGTAAGGATACTCTTTTCGTATTGGCTTAATCATTGATTTACCAACAACATGGTTTGGTAAACATGCAAACGGCTGAACACACACAATATTTTCAACACCATGCTCGACTAACTCAATCATTTCTCCTGTTAAAAACCAGCCTTCACCGGTTTGATTCCCTAAAGATATTAATTTACTTGCTAGTTCTGCTTTTTCTTCAATACGACTTGGTGCTCTAAAATTCTTACTTTTTCTTAAGGCCTTCTTCATTGCAGAACGGTAAAACTCAATGACTTCAATTGCAACTCTATTCCCAATCCATTGTTTTCGGGAAGCATTGAGTTTTTGATATTTAAACTTTGCATTATATGCTGTGTATAAGAAGAAATCCATAAGATCCGGAACACTAACTTCTGCACCTTCTTCTTCTAATACTCGTGCCAACTGATTATTACCCGTTGGATGATATTTAACTAAAATCTCTCCCACAATTCCCACTTTGGGTTTTACAACTTGGTGTATCGGTATCTGGTCAAATGCATCGACAATTTCTCGAATGAGTTTCTTATAGGCACCCATACGCCCACTACGTAGAACCCTAAAGGCTTTTTCGCGGTAACCTTCATATAATTGCATCGTTTGACCTTCATTGATTTCATATGGACGCATTTTTTGAGTGACACGCATAAACAAATCACCAAAAACGGTTGCCATGAGTGCAATCTTAATAAATTTATAATTCATCTCAAGCCCAGGATGTTTTTCCAAACCAACAGTATTGACTGATACCACCGGAACGGTAAAAATGTTGGCATCTGTTAGTGCTTTACGAATAAAGCCGATATAATTCGAAGCACGACACCCTCCTCCGGTTTGAGTAATAAAGACAGATGTATTATTCAAATCGTATTCACCGCTTAACAAGGCAGAAACAATCTGACCGGTAACAAGAATCGAAGGATAACACGCATCGTTATTTACATATTTCAAGCCCGTATCGATGGCTTTATAATCGACTTCTGGCAATACAACCACATTGTAACCTAACTCTTGCAAGCCAACTTGATAATACTCAAAGTGTAGTGGTGACATTTGCGGCGCCAAAATCGTGTGATTCTTCTTGTGCTCTTTAGTGAACGTCAATCGGTTTTCAACTCTTGGTTTTTTCTTGATTTCTTTTCCCGACTTTTCTTTTTCATCTAAAGCCGCCTTTAGAGAACGCATACGAATCCGTATTGCACCAAGGTTGTTGCCTTCATCTATCTTAATGATTGTATATAGCTTTCCATGTTCTTCTAGAATCTCATGAACCTGATCACTTGTAACTGCATCAACACCACATCCAAAGGATGTCAATTGAACAAGTTCTAATCCTTTCGTCCGTCCCACAAACTCAGCTGCGTGATATAGACGTGTATGATAAGCCCATTGATCTAATACACGAAGGGGGCGTTTAGGGTCTGCCAAATACGCAATGCTATCTTCTGTTAAAATAGCCATTCCCAAGTCTGTAATGATATTGGTGAGTCCATGATGAATTTCAGGATCAACATGGTAAGGGCGTCCGGCAAGAACAATACCGCGTCGGCCCGACTTTTGAAGTTCAGAGACGACCTCTTCACCTCGTTTACGAATAAAGGCTTTGACCACTTCTTTTTCTTCCCATGCTTTATCGACAGCCTTGGTGATTTCCACTTTTGATAAGTCATCATTAACAAATGCTTCAACTAATCCTTTGACAATATTTTTTTTCTCATCAAGGGCTAGGAAAGGTTGTATCAAGCGTACATGACCTTGAACAATTGCATCCACATTATGCTTAATTGTTTCAGGGTATGAGGTTACAATAGGACAATTATAGTGATTATCTGCCTGGTCAACTTCCTTCTCCTCATAAGCTACTGAAGGATAAAAAATCGTCTTAATATCTCGATTAATCAAATTCATTATGTGGCCATGAACAATTTTCGCAGGATAGCAAACCGACTCTGACGGAATCGTTTCGATTCCTTCTTCATATATTTTTTTGGTTGATTTTGGTGATAAAACAACTCGATAGCCCAATTCCGTAAAAAACGTATGCCAAAACGGATAGTTTTCGTACATATTAAGAACTCTAGGTATTCCAATCTCACCTCGAGGTGCATCCTTTAATTCTAAAGGTTTATATCTAAATATACGTCGGTATTTTTCATCATATAGATTCGGAATCTTTTCTTTATTTGTTTGAACAAGACCTGCACCACGTTCACATCGATTTCCGGAGACATAACGACGTCCGTCATTAAATGTGGATATTGTTAGCAAGCATTGATTTGAGCATAATTGGCAACGGTCCATATCTGTCGAGAATTCAAATGCATCCATTTCTTTTAGGGTAAGTAATCCTGAACGTTCTGTGGCTACACTCCGTTCTTTGGAAATAATTGCCGCTCCATACGCTCCCATAATACCTGCAATATCCGGTCGCACAACTTCACGCCCACTTACTTTTTCAAAAGCTCGCAAAACAGCATTATTATAAAAGGTTCCACCTTGAACAATAATCTTTTCTCCCATAGCTTCCGGATCTCTTATCTTAATCACTTTTTGAATGGCATTTTTTATGACCGAGTAAGACAAACCCGCTGAAATATCTCCTACCGTTGCTCCCTCTTTTTGCGCTTGCTTTACACGCGAATTCATAAACACCGTACACCGCGAACCTAAATCAACCGGACGCCGGGACTCTAATGCAGCTTTTGCAAAATCTTCGATTTTTACATTCAAAGAATTGGAAAATGTTTCTAAGAAAGAACCACATCCGGAGGAACAAGCTTCATTTAATAAAATGTCGTCGATGACGCCATCTTTGACACGTAAGCATTTCATGTCTTGTCCACCTATGTCTAAAATAAATTCAACTCCTGGTAGAAAGTAATTCGCCGCTTTATAATGAGCAATCGTCTCGATTTCACCGATATCCACTTTTAGGGCTTCTTTTATTAAGGCTTCTCCGTAACCGGTCACTGTACTTTTTGCAATATATACGTGTTCAGGCATTAAACTATATATTTCTCGTAATACCTCTGCAATTAGATTGAGCGGCTTTCCTCTGTTACTACCATAAAACGAATATAAGATTTCATGGTTTTCGCCCATTAATACCATTTTCGTTGTTGTTGACCCTGCATCGATTCCTAAATAGCAAGCTCCTTGATAATCCTTGAGCTCTGCTCGTTCAACTGTCGCTTTTTCATGACGTGATAGAAATTCTGTAAGTTCTTCATCGGAAGAAAATAGTGTTTCTAGACGTGGGACTTCGTTAGAATCTGAAGCTGTTAAATCCTCACAACGCTCAATAAGTGTTTTTATTTTTATGGGTTCTTCCGAAAAGGATTCTAATGATGCACCCATAGCAACAAATAGTTGCGGATGTTCCGGAAACATAATTTGATCTTTCTTGAGTTTTAATGTCTCGATAAATCGTTGACGTAACTCTGAAAGAAAATAAAGAGGGCCACCTAAAAAAGCAACATTTCCTCGAATCGGTTTACCACAAGCCAATCCACTTATTGTTTGATTAACAACGGCTTGGAATATAGAAGCTGCAATATCTTCTTTGGCCGCACCTTCATTTAACAGAGGTTGTACATCTGTTTTTGCAAAAACACCACAACGCGCTGCAATTGGATGAATCGCTTTATGTTTTTTAGCCAATTCATTTAATCCTGCAGCATCTGTTTCAAGTAATGAAGCCATTTGGTCAATAAAGGCTCCTGTACCACCGGCACACGTCCCATTCATTCTCTGGTCAATGGACGCCCCTTCAAAGTAAGTAATCTTGGCATCTTCTCCACCTAATTCTATTGCTACATCGGTTCTTGGAATAATGCGTTCAACTGTTTTTGAACAAGCAACAACTTCTTGTATAAAAGGAATCGACAACCATTTTGAGATTCCCAATCCCCCTGAACCTGTAACTTTGATTGTACATTCATGTCCTGGGAAATGTCGATTCATACCTTGAATTAACGAAAACACCGTTGCGCGTACATCTGAGTAATGTCGCTTATATTTACTGTAAATCAAATCAAACGATTCATTGAGTATCACAACTTTTACTGTTGTAGAACCTACATCTAATCCTATATGAATCTTATTCATTCTATATTCCTCCATACATACTTGCATACTATAAATATCCCTCAGTATATGCTTCATCAAAACAATCTATTTTATTGCCGCCCCACAAAATGGACAAAAAGTTATTGCATGATTAAACTGAGCCAAGTCTTCCCGACACTTAGGACATGCCGAATCATTAACTGACTCTTTTTCAATTGACATATTCTTTATAACACTTTCAAGCAAAAACATTGACGCCGGTGTTTGAAGAACGCCATCAATATGCCCCCCTAGAAAATCCGATTTATGGATTGGATTACTCGAGGACAGCACACATTTTATGTGAGGCATACCGGCCTTAATCAATTGAATTAATTTATCTCCTCGTGTTTGTTCCATAATATAATTCACAATGACAATGCCCGGCTCATACCGTTCAATAGCATAAAGTGCCTCATATTCATCTGCTATCTCTACATCAAAATTAAGTTTTTGTAGCATGTCCTTTAAAATTAAACTTTCAAACTTTGAATCATTGATTAACAATGCTTTTCTTTCCATAAGAGACACTCCCATCCATTTTCTCTTGTACATTATAACATATATTCTAAAGTAAATTCAAAACAAAATACCACGGAATAACGAATATTAATGATTTTATAATAAGCTGTTTCGACTCATTTTTAGATAAGGCAACGCGTAGCCATAAATAATTTGCAAAATAAATGTATATTATAGCTGTAATGCTCATCGATACACCTGTTAAGGCAAAATTGCCGATATCATTAAACTCCCATCCATTCATCCGGATAATAATTAACATAATACTATAGAACATAATTCCTAATGCATGACTCAAAAAAATATATGTTCCATGCATTAAACTACTCCGAATAATGACATCTTTTCGTCGTTCAACCCCTCCTATTTTAAATCCTAAAACAACTAAAACGATTGCTGCCAAATACATAAGAAATATGATTGGCACGATTTTATATGATAAAAAAAGCTCTAATATAGCCGGCATAGTATCTCCTTAATTTGTACAATTCCTTTTTCAATTTTCGATTCTTCAATACCACGATAATTAAGCACAATATATTGCTCTTTTTCCCGGTTGTCGTCAATCATAAATTCAGAAAGAAGCGAAAAACGAACTTGATTTTCTTTTTGTAATGCAAGAATTCTTTTTTTATTATAGGCTTGCTTTAACTTTAATACACAAGTAACTCCGGCCGGATCAATTTCGATGTCTACATAGGATGCCAGGTGTTTATGCAAGTATCCTTTTATCAAGAAATATTTACTTCGGTAATTCTTTCTTAAACGTCGTACGTGTTTTCCAAAGTCTCCATTTTTCAACATATTCGCTAATGTTAACTGTTCAAGTTTCGATGCGCTTTGTGTGCCTCTATAATTTTCTTCAAAGTAGGCAGCTAACAAAGGTTTAGGTAATATCATAAAACTAATCCGTATACTTGGCAACAAAAGTGTTGAAAAGGATCCCATATAGATTACACGTTCATGGATATCCATGCCTTGAAGCGATCGTATGGGCTTTCCTATATATCGAAGTTCATTATTATAATCATCTTCAATAATGTAACTATCGGAATCATTCGCCCAGTCTAATAATTGCAAACGTATATTCATGGGCATAATTGCACCATATGGAAATTGATAACTTGGTGAGGTGAAACATATCTGATTTTTATGACCTCTGAGGGCTTTCACATCTAAGACATAATCACTTAAACCAATGGGATTAATAACATACTTTGTTTGGTCAAAGACATCTTTTGCTGTATTAAATCCCGGATTTTCAATTGAAAAAATATGATAATCACGTTTTTGAAACAATCTAGCTATGGGAATCAGGAGTCCTTGCATCCCTGATCCAATAATAATTTGATTATATTCAGCATTAACACCTCGAACACGTTTAAAATAATCACAAATCTGTTCTTTTAAGCGAATCTCTCCAAAAGGATGACCCATATGATACAATTCCAAATCATCATCCATCAGCGTACGATTAATATTTTTTTTCCATAAAGTCATATCAAAGTTCTTATACTCGACATACTCTCCCGTGAAATCATATTGATATTTTTCTTGTTCGAGATAAATATCTTTTGTCTCTTGATTGATATTGTTTTGCCTTAAACGAAGGGAGTTAAAGGTCATCGGAGTCACATAATACCCTTTTTGTGGTTGCGAATAAATGTATCCTTCGGATACAAGTTGAGCATATGTATTTTCGACTGTTGTTCGAGAAATCCCCATGTTATTTGATAGGTGACGTATAGACGGCATTTTTTCATCCCCAGATAAATGTCCGACTTCTATCTCTTTAATGATACTGTTATAAAGTTGTATATATAATGGATCATCTGTATTTTTTTCGACAAAAAAAACTTTTTCCATTCTTTACCTTCTTTATTATCCTTTTATTTAAGAAACCCCTGATAAATAATAACTCCATGATAAAAAAGTCCTAATACATGTAAAATCAATCCTATATGTGCAAAAATTTTTTCTGTATCATCGGGTTCTTCTCCAATAATACCTAATCCTAAACCTGCCAACGTCACAAGTGCCCCTAACATCTCTAAAACGCCTGCTATCAAAACATTTTGTTCATTTCTCGTATTGAAAGCAATGATATATAAACTGCCAATGGATAGTGCATATGCAATAAATGCAAGTATAAAAGAAGCCACTCCAAATCGGTTATGAGGCTTAGTATTAAGTTTTAAAACCGCTTTGTTAACTTTCATAAATTCTCCATTTCATTATTACATAAAGTAAACATACCCACTCCTAAGTATACTTAGAATAAAACTCAATACGCTAAAAAAAATACCGGCTTTTGATAGTCGTCCTTTTTCAGAGTGATATCCCTTAACACCAACATATCCTCCAATAAAAGAAACAAAAATTGCTAAAAGCGGTATAAGCCATAATATCAGACTAATCGACCCAATGATTACAGATGCAATGCTATAATTACTCAAATCGTTATCTATTCGCATAGCGTCTCCTAAACCTTAATCAACGACATACTTTCTTAAATTTAACATACGGCCACCAAAAACAATTGACATCGTTCCGATCGCAATACCTCCTACAATAATTATTATACCCAAAACAATACCTGCAACTCCAGCGTTTCTGATTCTATTATATATTTTATCACTATATTCAATCATTTCATCACTCCTCGTAATATCTATAGATTTATTATACCATTAATCATAGAAAAGTAAACCTTTTATCCGGAGCCTCTTTTATGTTATAATTACATGGTTTATACCAACATAGAAAGAAGGAAGCCCCATGATAAAGCCTGAAGAATTACAGATAAAAAAAATCATTATTCATATACTCGACACCTCGATTACAATACCTGTTATGTCCATGGATGAAATGCCAACTTCCATCGACATGAACGATTTTTTTGCACATCATATTTCAAAAACAATCAACGATGATGCACAGAAGAATTGCGTATTTAACGAAGAATATAACTTATTCTTAAATTATTTAAATGAATATCGGGATGAAAAAATCGATTTTGTAACCTTTTCAAAGCAAATTGCCGGTCAGCTCTTTGCAATTATGAGTGCACATATTAGCATTCCCTCTGCTGATTTAGCGGTTATTCAATACCGTTACAATACGAAGGACTATCTTGCTTTATTAAAACTCAACTATCAAAATACCTTTATCCACTTCACGGATTATGAAAGCGATGTTAACGTCAACACTATTATTCAGCACAGAACAACCCTTCCCAACTATGGTCAAAAAGTTGCCGAAGCAGCCATCATTGATTTAGAGACTCTAGACGTCAAACTCTTAGACAAACTTGTGGAACTTGACGGGGAAAAGAAACATTATCTTTCAACCCTATTTTTCAAATGCCACACCAAACTATCTTCAAAAGAACAAATGCAAGCGGTGCAAACAGCTACCAATAAAGTTGCCAAAAAATATTTTGATACAGATATCGAAAAAAAGGCCGCCATCACAGAAAAATTATATTCAAATCTAAACGATGAAGGTGAACTTGATCTTGATGCCTTTGCAAAAGAAGCCTTTCCCGCGCAAGAAGAAGCCAAAGAAATCTTCTTTAGCACCCTTGAAAAAAAAGGTGTTGATGAGCCCAAAATAGCAATAACTGAGAAAACAATCAGTCGAACTTTTGAAAAACAACGCATAAAAACAGATGAAGGTGTCGAAATAAAAATCCCCATGGATTTTTACAACAACCCACAAAAAATGGAGTTTGTCACAGAAGCCAATGGGAAAATATCCATTATCATAAAAGATATTAACAAGATCATGTAAGCCTATTTGATCTTACCGTGTTTTCGATTTAATATGGACGCCCGATATATTTTATCATATCCATATTTTTCTCTGACACGGTCGACCATTTCATCCACTTTATTATCCTCTTTATCTTTAGGCTCAAACAAAGAGATTTGTTGTACGTGATTATCCGAGAAATTCGACAACGAAATACCTAACAAACGAATTGGCTTATTGGCCTTATTCTTTAAATAGAGCCCTAAGACAATTTCAAAAATTTGATTCGTTGCATCGGTAGATTGCTCTATACTAACACTTCGCGTCACGACCTGAAAATCATTATATTTTATCTTCAGCTGAATCGTTCGACCTTTTAACATTTTCTTCCTAAGTCGATATCCAACTGTATCTGCTAAAACCAACAATTCTTGTTTTACTTCGTCGACGTCTTTAATGTCCTGACTATATGTCAATTCATTCCCAACGCTTTGCAACTTGGATTTACTCTCCGGATCCAATACCGAGTTACTATGACCATTAGATGATTGACGCATGGATTTTGCATGACGCTCTCCAAAGTTATCTTCTAACATCTTTAGAGATGCTGTTGCTAAATCACCAATGCTTTTTATTCCTAACTGATTTAACTTTGTTCCTGTCTTACCCCCAATTCCATAAAGTTTACCGACAGACATGGGCCACATTTTTTCTTGAATCTCATCGGGATAGAGTGTCGTTATTCCCATCGGTTTTTTCATGTCTGAAGCCATTTTAGCCAATAGCTTGTTCGTAGAAATACCTACAGAGCAACCTAATCCAAGCTCATTATAAATATGTTGTTGAATTTTATCAGCCATAACTTGAGGTTGGCCAAATAGATGCTCCGAACCTGTCATATCTAAAAACGCTTCATCAATAGAAAGTTGTTCTTTTAAGGGAGTATACTGATCAAAAATATCCATCACCTGAGCACTCATTGATGCATAAAGTCCATAGGTAGATTTCACCGCAATAACTGTCGGAAGACAACGTTTTGCTTGATATATAGGCATCGTCGTCTTAATTCCATATGCCTTCGCTTCATAACTTGCAGCTAACACAATACCACTCCGGCGACTTGGGTCACCGACAACGATCATCGGCTGCCCTTGAAGTTCCGGGTGGATGACTTGCTCACAGGATGCAAAAAAAGAATTCATATCTATATGTAGTATTAACTGTTCTTTCATACTTTCACCAACCTTTTGTTATCTACAATTATACCGTAAACTTTTCAATTTGACACTACTATTTCTCTATGATATAATTTACTTGATTATCAATTAATAACAATTATCAAATAGGAGGTAACGAAATGAGTTTATGGAAATGTTCACAATGTGGTTTTATTAATGAAGGCGAAACAGCACCGCTAGAATGTCCAAAGTGTGGTGCTCCACAAGAAAAGTTCAATGCATTAGATGATGAGGCTGCAAAAAAAGTATATGATTCAGATCGTACGAA
Source organism: uncultured Eubacteriales bacterium (assembly GCA_964627665.1). GTDB lineage: Bacteria > Bacillota > Clostridia > Lachnospirales > Vallitaleaceae > UBA1351. The sequence goes on from CAZVKG010000003.1 coordinate 63,071, forward strand.
TGATATACACACAGAGATTATTAATTTATGTGCAGCAATCGTTGATTTGGCGCACGAAGGCGTTGAACTTGATTTGGATCCGGGTTGTGTTAGCGATTTTAAAAAAGCCATCGACGATGCTTGGGTCATTAAGCAACGTTCAAAAGCTGAATTAGCCATCCATGTCGGAAAAGGCAAATGGTAAACCACTAATCAACTTAACAGGTAAAATAATTAACCAAAAGCAAATGCTCCTAAGCATTTGCTTTTTTTACTTGACGTAATGACCGTTCATGTTTAGAATGTGATTAGGTAGGTGAATATATGAAAACCATTGTACTATATACAACAAGACACGGAAGTACTGAAGTAATCGCTAAAAATATCGCTTCTAAGCTTAATGCGGATGTGTGTAATATTCTAAAAGAACCCATTCCCAATTTAAGAGAATATGAAGCAATCATTATTGGTGCCCCCATATATCTCGGATCAATTAATCCAAAAATGACCGCACTGATTGAGAGAAACACCTCTACGCTCTTAAGCAAAAAATTAGGGCTTTTCCTTGTTTGTCTCATGGATGAGGAGCTTGCTGCTGATCAATTTAATACAGCTTATGGAAACGAACTATTATCTCATTCAACAGCAGATGGATTTTTTGGTGGAAAAATGCCGGAAAATATGCTAAACCCAATCGAAAAAATCATTACACATGTTGCGTTTCGTCATAAACCCATACATGAAGATATTCTTACAACAGAAGTTGAAAAGTTTATTGAAATATTTAAAGCTTAAAAGGTTGAGTGAAAACTCAACCTTTTTTTTGTGTGATTAATTCATCGATCATGCCAGTTCGATCGTATAAAATTTTACATGTTGAATGTGTCAAGTCATTTGATTTAACCCATTCACAAAATTCACAATCCGTACGCCATCGTATATGAACAACGAATTCCCCCATTTGTGATACGGTTGATACATTTCCGGCTTCCTTACTTATTACACATAGATATACTGTTTTTTCATAATTTTTGACCGGTCCAAAACATTCACACTTCGTTAAAATCCCTATTACATGGGAGTTTTTAACTAAATCATTGCAAATCGCATTAATGACATCTTCCATTTGCATCCCCTGTCCTTATTATATCCCCAAGTTTGATTACACCTCTATTTTATCACAAAATGCTTATTTATGCATTATTTCACATAATGTTTAATAAAATTAATGTTGACAACTTCATAAATACGTTGTATTATTTATATGTAATTATTTGAATATATCGTTAAATAGATTTATATGTTTTAAGGTTAATATTTTGTCAATCTAAGTTTTTACTCAAAGAAAGAGGTATATTATGTCAAAAAAAGTTCTCATTGTTGGTGGTGTCGCCGGTGGCGCGTCAACCGCAGCACGTCTAAGACGATTAGACGAATCCGTTGAAATCATTTTGTTTGAACGAAGCCCTTATATTTCCTTTGCAAATTGTGGCCTCCCCTATTATATTGGCGGCACAATCAAAGAACGGGACTCTCTTCTTGTCCAAACGCCTGAAGCGATGAAAGCCCGATTCAATATTGATATTCGTGTCGAAAATGAAGTCATCGATATTGATCCGACACAAAAAACCGTTAAAGTTCATGATATAAAAACATCCACAAAATATGAAGAATCTTATGATTTTCTTGTCTTATCTCCCGGTTCAACACCAATAAAGCCTCCAATTCCGGGCATTGAAAGCAATAATATATTTTCTTTATGGAATATTCCGGATACAGATCGTATCAAGGATTTTGTTACAAATCATCATGTTAAAACAGCTACGGTTGTCGGTGGTGGATTTATCGGAATTGAAATGGTTGAAAATTTACATGATTTAGGGATCGAGGTTAATCTTGTTGAAATGCTCGATCAAGTTATGGCCCCGCTTGACTATGAAATGGCTCAAATTGTTCATAGCCATTTATCTTCACAAGGTGTCCATCTTTATTTGAGTAATGGAGTTAAAGAATTTAAGTACAATCAAGGGGTTACCGATGTACACTTGCAAGATGGTACACGCCTATCCTCAGATATGGTTATCCTAAGCATCGGAATCTCACCAAATGGCGAATTAGCAAAATCAGCTGGCTTAACCACCAATCGACGTGGCGGAATCGTGGTTGATGAATATTTAAAAACTTCGGATCCTTATATCTATGCTTTAGGTGATGTTATTGAAGTCCTTGACTACATGACCGACGAAAAAACAATGATTCCTCTTGCCGGTCCTGCAAACAAACAAGGCCGCATCGTCGCCAATAATATTTGTGGACGAGATAGTATTTATGAAGGTAGCCAAGGAACGAGTGTGGCTAAAATATTCGATTTAACCGTTGCTAATACAGGTCTAAACGAAAAAACCTTAAATATTATGAGCAAAGAATATGGCAAGGACTATTTCCTCACCATCATTCAGCCAAAATCTCATGCCGGATATTATCCAGGTGCTTTTCCAATGACCTTAAAAGTTATATTTGATCAAGACGGCAAAATTCTAGGTGCACAAAATGTTGGTGTTGAAGGTGTTGAAAAACGAATCGATGTTATTGCAACCGCCATTCGATTTCATGGTACTATTTATGATCTTCAGCGTTTAGAACTTGCTTATGCTCCGCCCTACTCATCTGCCAAAGATCCTGTGAACATGGCCGGATTTGCAGCGGAAAATATATTAAAAGGTGATCAAAATGTAATTTTATGGAAAGACATTGAAACATTAGATGCAGACACTTCACTTATTCTCGATGTTCGTGAAGATATCGAAGTCGAACTGGGAAAGATTGAAAATGCACGACACATACCTGTCAATGATTTGCGCGATCGTCTATCCGAATTACCAAAAGATAAGGATATTATTGTCTATTGCGCCGTCGGAATCCGTGGTTATATCGCGGTAAGAATTCTTCAGCAGGAAGGATATAAAGCTCGAAATCTCATTGGTGGATATAATGTTTACAAATATTTCCAAAAGGATTATACAAACCCCAATTGTATAATTGAAGATAAAAAACATGTTTTATCCGAAGACGGGACTCCAGAATCAGCGATTCCCTCTGTCAAATCAAATGATTTAAGCTCAGCAATTAATCTTGATGCATGCGGCTTACAGTGTCCCGGTCCAATTATGAAGGTGAATCAAAAAATCAAAGAACTTAATGAGGGCGATATCATCAAAGTCTCTGCGACAGACTCAGGATTCCCCGTTGATGCAGAGGCTTGGTGCAAGAAAACCGGTAACCGTTTTATTAAGAAGGACAAAGAAGACAAAACCTATGTAACCTATATTCAAAAAGGGTCTTCCCAACCTCATATACATGCGTCCCGAAGCTTAAACGGAAGTACAATGGTTGTCTTTAGTGGCGATTTAGACAAGGCTATTGCTTCCATGATTATAGCCAACGGAGCCGCTGCCATGGGCAAAGAAGTAACTTTGTTTTTCACCTTCTGGGGATTGAATATTTTAAGAAAATCCGAAAAACAAAACGTATCTAAAGGATTTGTTGAAAATATGTTTGGCATGATGATGCCTCGAGGAGTCAAGAAACTGAAGCTATCTAAGATGAACATGGGTGGATTAGGGACAAAAATGATGCATGGTGTTATGAAAGCAAAAAACGTTAACACCTTAGACGATTTAATTCAATCCGCAATGGATTCCGGCGTTAAATTTGTTGCATGTACCATGTCTATGGATATTATGGGCATTACCAAAGAAGAGCTCATTCATGGTGTTGAGTATGGTGGTGTTGCCGCCTATCTAGGCGCAACCGAAGAATCCAATCATAACTTATTTATCTAAGCGTTCATTTTTATATGCCAACACCAATAATTTTGTTACATTGGAATAATTAAGGATTCCGTCCGGCTGATTATTCGCCTTTAAAAACAGATCATTTACCTGATTGTGTACTTTTTCTGTTTTTGGGCGGATATTTTTTTGCCAAAATTCTGAACGTGCTTGCAAGTCTTCACGGACATTTTCATGAAGACTTACATTTATGCGTTTATACGCTTCAGCATCTGTCTGATATAATGAATTCCCAACATATGTCACCCCCGCTAAGTAGGCTGAATATCTAAATAAAGCCTCTTCATGGTGGGAGGCAGCTAAAAAGCCAACAAAATTCGCGTCATCTTCACTGGCAAACCCTTGTTGGTGGGCCATTTCGTGACTTGCCACAAAGGGTAAAGATGTTATATGTGGCATAATATTAATGGTCGGTTCACTAAAGACATAAAGATATATTCCTGAATACCCACTCTGGCTAAACAAGCCGGATATACTAAGGGGTTTGACTCTTGCCTTTCTAGACCTAATAAATTCATATTCATCAGCTAAAATAGCATAGCCCTCATCTGTTCTCATCATAATATCTTCAAGAGATAGTAACTCCTCGTCTTGTAGTTGCTCTTTCGTAAAATTAGCTTGTTCAACGAACCATTGGTAAGTTTCTTCTAAATCTACTTGTGAAATTTGTTGATTTTCAAAAGCAAAAAGGTCTTCAATGTTCAAACGATAATTATTCATTCCCCATAAGACTAAAAACAAGGTGACATTGACACTGATAAGCATAAAAAATCGAAGTAAATAGTCCAACCCCTTTACAAACTCTTTTTTCACGCTGAAAAAAAGCCATAAAACCATAAAACTTAAAAGAAAAATAGCCAATATAACAAAATATATTTCCGTCAAACTAAAGGGAAAGGGTCTTGAAACAAGGTTTAACGCATTTACTAATAATGGATATATATTTCTTGAATATATATCCTCTACCCCTTCCGGCCAAATATGTCCCAAAAGAATTATTCCGAAACAAATCACAATATTTGCAATAATAAACACAAGTTTCTTCGTCGATTTTTTCATAAGCTTATCAATACTCCTTAATATATTAAAAAGATGTGACTAAACATTTAATAATATCATACATTTATATTAAAATCCACCATCTTTTTAAATTTTATGTTAAAATAATATTATATACATGTAAATTCATATATGAGGAGGTTTTCCTATGTCATTAAAAATTCTCGTTTACCTCATCGTTTCGACGCACTTAATCACACTTTTAGGCTACGACTTTGTTGATAGTACGTTAATAAAATATGAATTCATCCAAGAACCGATTCAAGAAGATATTCCTTTTGAATATATTCTGCCTATTGAAGGAAAAGAAGGTATTGTCGAACTAGAGCTATTGGCTTCCTACAACATTACTGCTCAAGTCAAAAGCATTCAAGATTATTCAGATGATTTCACTTCGCAAATATCTCCAAGAGATTTCGCTCTGGCATGGGGAGATGTAAACATGCCTTCAATCGATAAACATGTTAATTACCGTCAAAATGAGCGCTGGTATTATTTTACTGTGAGTTCAAAAGCATCTGTGAATGCAGAATATGTTGATTATTATACTGCAAACACACATATCATTCCTGCAAATGAGACAATTTTAAGCATGGTAAAATCCGTTAACAAGAATGATCGAATTACCATGCAAGGTTATCTTGTTAACGCTTATTTTTCCAATGGTTATTGGGAATCTAGCTTAACTAGATCCGATACAGGTGACGGTTCATGTGAGATTATGTACGTAACCCATATTCAAATTCATTCAGATTAATCGCTCGCTTCCTTTGTATCTAAAACGTGTTTTAGGGTATGCCAAGCAAGCACAGCACACTTAACGCGTGCCGGCATATGTTGTATGTTCGATAACAAGGTCGCATCCCCTAACAATGCTTCCACGTCTTCTTCGTCGCGCTCATTTTTTATCAGTTCAAGAAAAGCCTCAACTTTTTCTTGCGCTTCGTCGATAGTATTTCCCTTAATTAAATCAATCATCATTGATGTTGACGCCATGGATATAGCGCATCCCGAGCCCACAAAAGCAGCTTCTTTTATTTTGCTGTTTTCAATATTCAATTCAAGCTCAATATCATCTCCACAGTTTGGATTATGTCCATGTTCATGATGGGTTTTTTCTACAAGCGGTCCGCGATTTTCAGTATTACGACTATGTTCAATTATCATCTCATTATAAATCATATCAAGACTCATAACCTAGCCACCTCCTTACGCTTTTTAAAGCGAGAATCAATGCATCCACATCGTCTTTTGTATTATAAATCGAAAAACTAATACGACATGTTCCCGTCAGTTCTAGATGCTTCATCAAGGGTTGAGCACAATGGTGCCCGGCTCGAATCGCTATATTGCTTTGGTCTAAGATGCTTGCAACATCATGCGGATGAACATCTTTCACTGTAAAAGAAATTATGGGGCCATATAAAATGGCATCCGAATCCTTTAGCGGCTGGACCAAACAAATAAAGTCAAGCTCACCTATTTGATCCACTGCATATTCACGTAACACATCTAAGGTATTATTGTTTTGCACCTGCCGATAAATCATATAGTCGACCGCAGCTCCCAAACCAATAACACCATCAATATTAGGGGTGCCTGCTTCCAGTTTGTTGGGCAAATCAGCAAAGGTCGTCTCTTGTTCTGTAACATATTCAATCATGTCTCCACCAAAACGTGGCGGCGACATTGCTTCTAACCATTGACGTTTTCCATAGAGAACGCCTATCCCTGTTGGACCAAAACACTTATGTCCGGAAAACGCAAAGAAATCAATGCCCAGTTGGCTAACATTTATCCGACGGTGGGTAATATATTGCGCTCCGTCACCAACAACAAGGGCTCCAACCGCATGTGCTTTTTGAACAATCGTCTCAATCGGCGGGATCAAACCTACCGCATTTGACATCAAGGTTATGGCAATGATTTGCGTTGTCTCATCAATTTGTTTTAGCGATTCTTCCGAAAAATCATATATATATTCTAGAATCATGCCTTTCTTCTTAGCTAATTGTTGCCATGGAACCAGATTGCTATGATGTTCAAAAATGGAAAGGACAATTTTCTTACCCTTTTCAAATCGGTCATCTTCCTCGAAAAAATGCATGAGATGATTCATACTGTCTGTTGTTCCTTGGGTAAAAATAACTTCATTGGCTTCCTTAGCCCCAATCCATTTGGCCACTTTTTTTCGAACTTCTTCATATTTTTCAGTGGCTTCAAAGCTCAATCGATAAGCACCACGATGAATATTCGCGTGGGCATAGCTGGCATATTCGCTCATTGCATGAATAATCGGTCTCGCTCTTAGGCTTGACGCCGCTGAATCCAAATAGATTAGTTCCGGATTTTTCTCATAGACCGGAAAATCTTCCCGATAATTTGCATTAGGCATAGAGCAACCTTCTTTCCAATTCTACCTCGACGCGTTCTTGTATTGACATGATGCCAAGACGATCAATAATCGGCGAAAACGAACCGTGAATAACTAACTTCTTGGCTTCTTTCAAGTTGAAACCTCGACTCATCAAGTAGAACAATTGGTCTTCATCGACCTGTCCTGCACTCGCAGCATGTTCACCGCTCACATCATCTTCATCACACAATAATGCAGGCAAGGCATCCGAACGTACATTTTCATCCAGTAGAAGAACGTATTCCGACTCTTCTCCTGACGATTTTGTTGATCCACGCTCAAATTTCAAATTCCCTCTGAACACTTTTCGCGCATGATCAAGTAGGGCCCCTTTGGTTTCAATAAGACTCTGGCTATATCGACCGTAATGGGTTGAATTATAGCCCAAATCCAGTCGTTGATGTCCATTACCAATATATGCTGTTGCCACTTCACTCTCTGAAGCTTCTCCGACAAGATGTGCAGAATAGTCTGAAGCAATAACATTCGCACCTAAATCAAAAGAAACATATTCAACATATCCATAGTTACCAATCACAGATACTGTATTTTGAATGTGATCGATATCTTTAGCAAATGTTTGTAAAATGATTATTTTTACCCGTGCATTTGCCTCCGCTAACACACGAATAAGTCCATTATGGTAGCCTATTTCATCACCAGATGATGTATAGTCAAAAACCACGGTAACATTCGAGCCTTCACCGGCACATATAAGGTTCTGGTCAATAAAACCATTGGCTTTGCCTGCATCATAGCGAAGAAAAACAGGTTCTTCAACACTTACATTCTTGGGAACATTTATAATGGCCCCTTGATCAAAAAATCCATCCGCTTCTGTGATGTACTTTTCATGGGTCCCATATGGATACGCTTTAAATCTTTCAAGCGTGGATTCATATGGGATATAAAACACTTCATCAATGTCGGCATCGCTTCCTCTGAGTTGATGTATACGCACGCCTTGATGCATTATCTTTTCATTATATTCAATTGCCAACACATTTTTATCAAAATTCTGTTGGATTAAATCACTTTTTTGGAGTTCTCCGACGCGTTTCCACTTCGGATAGTCAATGTCACTGAACCGTTCTTTCACTTGTTGTTGTAACATAATCGTTCCCCCTTTCTATCCTATTCCCCCGACAAACTCTAGATTAATGAGTTGATTGAGTTCAACGGCATACTCAAGCGGTAATTCTTTTGTGATTGGCTCAACAAAGCCTCGTACAATCATCGCTTTCGCTTCGATTTCATCGATACCACGACTCATCAAATAGAAGATGGCATCATCTGAAATACGTCCGATTTTGGCTTCATGTCCAATATCTATGTTATCATTATTCAACTCAATAATGGGTACCGTGTCGGATTTTGATTTTGCATCAAGCATTAATGATTCACAGGATACATTGGACTTGACATGATGCGCTTTTTTTCCGACGATAAGCAGCCCTCTGTAAAAGGCATGACCACCATCTTTTGAAATGGATTTCGTATTAATATTGGAGGTCGTATAAGGCGCTGCATGAACAACCTTGGATCCGGTATCTAAATATTGACCGGATGCAGCAAAAGTAATCCCTGTAAACTCCGCATGAGCCCTCTCGCCTTTTAGAATGCTCATCGGGTATAACATACTCACCTTTGAACCAAAAGACCCAGAAACCCATTCTATACGTCCGTCTTTTTCGACTTGTGACCGTTTCGTATTTAAGTTATACATATTTCGTGACCAGTTTTCAATGGTTGAATAGCGTAATGTTGCTCCTTCTTTTACAAAAAGTTCAACACAACCGGCGTGTAAGTTGGTCACATCATATCTTGGCGCACTACACCCTTCGATAAAGTGTAATTTTGCTCCTTTTTCCACAATGATTAGTGTATGTTCAAATTGACCGGCTCCCGGTGCATTCAAACGAAAATAACTTTGCAAGGGATAATCAACTTCGACGCCTGCCGGAACATAGACAAAAGATCCACCTGACCATACAGCCCCATGTAAGGCCGCAAATTTATGATCATTGGGTCGAACCAAGGTCATAAAGTACTGTTTAACAATATCTTCATGTTCTTTAACTGCTGTTTCCATATCTGTATAGATAACCCCTTGTTTCTTAAGATGATCACGCATACTGTGATAGACAACTTCAGAATCATATTGGGCGCCCACACCGGCAAGAGATTCCCTCTCAGCTTTAGGTATGCCTAATCGATCAAAGGTTTCTTTAATATCTTCCGGAACTTCATCCCAACTTTGTTTCATATCTGTGTTCGGGCGAACATAGGTAACTATATTTTCCATATCAAGACCGCTAAGGTCTGCACCCCAGGTAGGTATTGGACGTTTAATGTAATAGTCTAAGGATTTAAGGCGAAAGTCTGTCATCCACTGGGGTTCATTTTTCTCCTTGGAAATATCGCGAATGATTTCTTCGGTTAATCCCGACTTTGATTTATATTTTGAACGGTCTTCATTTTTAATATCATAAATCCCGCGTTCAATGTCTTCAACATAGGTTCTTTCAACTGCTTTTTCCATTTAAATTCTCCTTCCTAGACAACTGAAGCGACAAAGGATTCAAAACCCTCTTTATCGATTCGATCAGCAAGGCTCTTATCACCCGAAGCAACAATATGCCCGTCCACTAGTATATGAACATAGTCCGGTTCAATATAGGTCAACAATTTATTGTAGTGGGTAATGACTAAAACACCATTATCTTCTCCTGCGAAACAGTTTATGCCTTCTGCAACGATTTTTATTGCATCTACATCAAGTCCTGAATCCGTTTCATCCAGTATAGCCAACTTTGGATTTAATGTTAACATTTGTAAAATTTCATTTTTCTTCTTTTCCCCACCGGAAAAACCTTCATTTAAATAGCGAAGTAAGTATCCTTCATCCATATTTAAGCTTTGCAATGATTTTATAAGTTCTCGACGAAATCCAATGACACTTTGCTTTTCTCCGGTAATGGATGTTTTTGCTGTTCTCAAAAAGTTTTCAACCGTCACTCCGGGAATTACTTCCGGATGCTGAAATGACATAAAAAGCCCAGACTTCGCCCGTTCATCAACTTTTAGTTCAAAAAGATCTTGGCCTAAAAAGGACACATCTCCTTGTGTTACTGTATACTTAGGATGTCCCATTAAAGTATAGGCTAATGTTGATTTACCGGCTCCGTTTGGGCCCATAACTACGTGTATTTCACCTGCATTTATTTTTAAATTCAAGTCCTTTATTATATTTTTATCTTCAACCGATGCATGAAGATGATTTATATTTATTAATTCCATAAAATCAATCCTTTCTCATATATATTAGATAATAATAATTATCATTTACTCAAAGTATAACATAAGTGAGAATGGTTTTCAATACCGTTCTTTGACTATATTACTTATTCATAATATATTCATATATAGCTTCTTCAGTTACTTGTGCTAATTGTTGCAAAATAGCATCTTGTTGCAATAATGCAATATCATCTGGATTGGTCATATAACCATATTCAAGAATAATTGATGGCATTTCTGTATTTCTAAGCACATATAATTTATTATTATTCTTAATAGCTCGAATTGGATAACTGGGCATTGCTTCTCGAAGTTTTTCAAGAAATATCTTACCGAACTCAACTTCTGTCGCCGACTTTTCCCAACCGGTTGTAGTATAGACTTCTAGACCACGTACATGGACACCTGCCGGATTACTTTTTAAATCAAGTGCATTATTATGCATCGAAACAAACAAGTCCGCTTCTAGGTCATTGGCCAATGTTGTTCGTTGGCCAAGAGAAACCGTTTCATCTGTCGAACGCGTAAAGTAATATTTAACGTCTGTATTTCTTTCAGTATACGGATATATATATTCCATAAGCTTCATGTTTAAATCTTTTTCATTGATACCATAATAAACAGCTCCCGGCTGAGACCCTCCATGACCCGGATCAAGCACAACAATATGTTCATAAATATCTCTAGGTTTTGTACCATAAATATAATAGAAGTTTTCATCCTCTTGGACAGTATGCTCATAAATATGTTTTCCGTGAAGGCGCACAACAGAGGCATTATTTTCGACCATTAATTCAATCGTATCATATTTGGTATCATAAATATGAATCTCTTCATCGTCTCGTATTGAATCAATAACTTTGTCATATCGAATAATCGCTTCTTTACTAAAATAATCATAGGTCAATTTGATTCCTGCCTCTTTTGGCAAGACCACTGCATCATTCTTGCTTTTATCATAGGTCAGTTGTTCGAATAAAAGTGGTTTAAATACAATTCGTGTTTGATTGTCTTCTTCATCATACTCCATTGAAAAATCGATATGTTCCTCAGTCCCTATTGACAAGCGAATGGTCGAGTCATCTTTTTGCGCAAGTTTTACCCAATCCAAAAATTGTCCGTCTATATTCATGAACCGCTTGTTTCCAATAAGATTTACACTATTTGCAAAGTCAAATATCAGACCTCTTGGGGTATCCATTCGCATAATCATGGCGTTTCGATAATCGCCTGCAAGTTCAATGTAATCTCCTTGACGATCTTGCGCAATTACAACTTCTGACAACCCGACTTCATTAAAGGTAATCTCAATTTCTGTCCGGTCACGATTTAGAATGACTTCTCGCGGTATCGTTTTACCCTTTAAGTCAAATACAAATCGCCCGGTCATTTTTTCTTCATCATATTGACTTGTCCGAATTGCATCTGTATATAAACTCTTGTCCGTACGAATAGTTCCCGGGACCTCTTCCATATCGACACCATTAATATCGACAATCAGCTTATTATCCCAGATAACCGCATTAACCGAAGACATAGAGCTTGCGGCTTTAATATAATGCTTTGACTCATCTTCATTGCTTGATACTTCAATAATCTCTGTAACCGGATAGTTAAAGTTATCTTTATATTCTGTAAATTCGACAATCTCTTGAGGAATATCTTTTTTTATGTGAATGCTATTTTCGCGTAAAGCTGTTGGGAGCTTAGGAATCTCTGTTGTGGGTATTAATTCAACTAAATTTGACGTCGACGCTAAGAGTCCAAATTCATCATATATTTCACCTTGAAGGGAAATATGATAAGTATCCGGGTCCCATAAAACTTCATATCCTAAACTTTCCGTAATAAATCGTATCGGAACCATGGTTTTTGTTACCCCAATGGCTTGATCCGAAATCAAAATCGGAGGCACATCCAATTCAATGGGTTGGCCGTTGACATAGGCATAAGGATTGCCAATACCTAGTTCGATTTTAATATCTTCGCGCTCGACAATGACAGTTTGCGTTTCGCCAATCCATGATACTTGCGCCTGAATATTGACAGATTCCATCACTTCACGCACCGGAACAAGTGTTCTTCCATTAATAATAACCGGATCCATTCCATTCGGTTGAATCTGATCATTATTCACATCAATGGTTACTTTTTTTGCTGTATATGTATGTTCTACGCCTTCATAGATGAGTATTCGCTCACGCCCATAATTTGTCGCGCCCATCGCAATCATGAAAACGATTATTGCAACAATAATCTTTAAACTTTTATTCATTTCTTTTCTCCTCTAATTCTATATGCGATGATTCATCATTTTCAATAATCATTTTTTCAATGATCTCTTGTATTGTTTGAACTTCATTATATATTAAATCCCGTTGTTTATATCGCTCTAAAAACTCTAAGGTAAGGTCATGCATCGCTTTGAGCTGTTCATTGGGAAACTTATTCTTTTCATGTAATAGTTCTTCAACCAATTCAATATGCTCATGGTCAAGACGATCGGTCTCCATCTCATGAATAATATGATATATTAATCCAATACCGCATTGTTGATTTTTACAATATTCACAATTTTCTGTTCCTAAACATATCTCTTTGATTACGCTCTTAAATTGATGGGTAAACTGATATAATTCTTCGGCAGCTTTTCGAAAGGGTGTCAACTCTCCATTTTTAATACCCCGAAAAAACAAGTAAAAAATTGAGCTGATTGTTATTGCAAGTATAACAAAAAAGCCGAAAAGTGTATAGCTATTAATCCATGTTTTAGGTGTTGAGGTTACTAATTTGACGACACCAAAACTTAAAAATATCGAGCTTGAAACAAGTTTAATACCCAGCTCCGGAATCTTGTCACCTAATTTACTTCCTACAAAGATGCCTAAACTGCTTGTCACAAGCATCCCCGTCACTGTACCTAAGAGTATGAAAAAAGGATAAGCCGCATCAACAGCTAATGTAATTGCCGTTAATTGCGTCTTATCTCCTAACTCACCTATAAAAAAAGCGGATGCAACTGTCATAATAGCACCATACTTTTTTAACGAAGCAAGGTCTTCTTCCTCGTCATCGGAAGCTGTTAATGTCCAAATGGAAAAAAGAACAAAAGCCAATCCGGCAATTGTTTGTAAAATAGCCGGATTGATATAACTTCCTAAAACACTTCCAAAAACAACTGCTAATCCATGGTTCAAAAAAGAACCGATAAAAATACCAAGTAAAACATAACGCATTTTATATTTTGTTGCAAACATCATGGCAAGAATCTGTGTCTTATCTCCCATTTCTGCTGCAAATATCAAAAATAAAGCGCCTATATATTCTGTAAACATGTTAACACCCTATATCTTCTTTTGTTGTATCAACAATTCGAATGGCTCGTGGCTTATAGGTTTTTGTATTAAAGCGATGTTCATTTAAATGTAATATTAAAAACGTTATTCCGGCTCCAAAGATACCGAAAATAAAACTAACCGCATCTGAATAAATAGGAATAAATGCATTTCCCACACCCATTCCGATAAGCAGGCCAAAAAGCAAACCCAAAAGAGGAATACCATACATTAATCCGACCGCTTTTAAGAAATTTGTTTCTTCAAGATAGATTTCTACCCATTCATTTTCATGGGCTTCACATACATTATTTGCATGAATAAACATATCTTTACTCTCTAAGCCTGCTGCACATGCGCCACACTTTGCACACGCTTCTTTTCTAAATAAGCGAACGACAACTTCGTCATTATCCACTTTTGTTACTTGACCAATTTCAGCCATCTTGTCACTCCTTAATTCTCCCTATGCTTTCATACTCTCAAGAATCTTATCAATCCTCTGCAATTCTGCATCCGAAAAATCAAGATTCTTAATCGTCGCCACACTATCTTCAATCTGACTCACTTTACTTGCACCAATTAGCGCTGTAGTTATTCTATCATCTCTGAGCGTCCATGACAAGGCCATTTGGGCAAGAGTTTGATTTCTCTCTTTTGCAAGCTCATTTAAATCACGTATTCCTGCTAGTAATTCTTCCGTAATTTTATCTTCGGTCAAGAATTGACTTCCGCTTGCTGCACGTGAATCTTCAGGTATTTCCTTTAAATATTTATTTGTCAATAACCCTTGCGCAAGCGGGCTAAACACAATATTACCGATTCCGTATTTTTCGGTTACATCTTTGAGTCCGTCTTCTTCAATCCAACGATCTAACATGCTGTATCGAGGTTGTGTCATAACGACTGGCGTTTTTAATTCATTTAAAATCTTTAGAGCCTCTTTAGCTTGTGCACCTTTATAATTTGAGATCCCTACATACAAGGCTTTTCCTTGTCTTACTGCTTGGTCGAGTGCAAGCATGGTCTCTTCAACCGGAGTATCAGCGTCCGGACGGTGATGATAAAATATATCTACATAGTCAAGTCCCATTCGTTCTAAACTTTGGTCCAAACTTGAAAGCAAATATTTTCTTGACCCGAAATCACCATAAGGTCCCGGCCACATATAATATCCTGCTTTCGTTGAAATAATCATTTCATCACGATAACTTTTTAAATCTTCCCGTAAAATACGTCCAAAGTTTTTTTCAGCACTTCCTGCCGGGGGTCCATAATTATTTGCCAAATCAAAATGCGTAATACCTAAGTCAAATGCTCTATGTATCATTTTTCTACTTGTTTCAACCTGCGTTACATCGCCAAAATTATGCCATAGTCCTAGTGAAATCAAGGGTAATTTTAAACCTGTTTTTCCTGCACGACGATAAATCATGTTTTCATATCTTGTTTCATCTGCTTTGTACATATGCTACCTCCTAAAAATTAAATGATTTCAAAAAAAATAAAAGAGTGACTTTCACTCTTTTATTTTACCTCATAAAGTACACTTTAAGTCAAATTTTAATCTTCAACTTCAAATAAATCTACTTTTATACTTAATTCTTCAAGTTGTTGATCGTCAACGACGCCCGGTGCTTTTGTCATTGGACAGGATGCATCTTTAATCTTAGGAAAAGCAATAACTTCACGAATACTATCCGCTTTTGCCATAAGCATAACAATACGATCCAAGCCATATGCCAATCCACCATGTGGTGGTACTCCGTATTTAAATGCATCCAGCAAGAATCCAAATCGCTCATATGCATCTTCTTGACTAAAGCCAAGTGCAGCAAACATTTTTTCTTGAACATCACGCTGATGAATACGAATACTTCCTCCACCGATTTCATTACCATTTAAGCATATATCATAGGCTTGAGCCCTTACTTTTTCCGGTTGAGAATCTAATAAATGTAAATCTTCTTCCATCGGCATTGTAAATGGATGATGCATTGCTGTATAGCGTTTATGTTCAGCATTCCACTCGACTAATGGGAACTCAGTTACCCATACAAATTCATAGGTGTTTTTATCCAGCAAGTCCAGGCGTCGAGCTAATTCTAATCGTAGTGCGCCTAATGAGGCATAAACGATGTCGTTGGTATCTGCGCCAAAGAATAGAATATCCCCAGGTTTTCCTTCCATCTTCTCAATAATCTTTTCAACAACATCATCATCTAAGAATTTTGTAATTGCAGATTTAAGTGTTCCGTCGTCATTGATGACAATATATGCCATACCTTTAGCACCATATGTTTTCACATACTCTGTCAATGCATCAATCTGACGTCGAGGTAAGTTCGCCAATCCTTTTCCATTAACACCACGCACAGAACCGCCGTTTTTCAAAGCATCCGTAAATACTTTAAACCCACATGTTTCAACAAGCTCTGACACATCAACAAGTTCAAGTCCAAAGCGTGTGTCCGGCTTATCTGATCCAAAACGATCCATCGCTTCTTTATAGGTGATTCGTTTAATCGGAAGTTCAACATCTATATTCATTACATCTTTAAACATTTTTTGAAGGAGACGTTCATTGACTTCAATAACATCATCAACAGATACAAAGGACATTTCCATATCTATTTGTGTAAATTCCGGTTGACGATCTGCTCTTAAATCTTCATCGCGGAAACACTTTGTAATCTGATAATATTTATCATAACCGGATAGCATAAGTAATTGCTTGAAAATTTGTGGTGATTGAGGCAGCGCATAAAAATGTCCGGGATTCACGCGACTAGGAACCAAATAATCTCTCGCGCCTTCAGGTGTTGATTTGGTTAACATTGGCGTTTCAATGTCTAAGAAACCCTCACCATTCATGAAATCACGAGTCGTTTGTGTTACTTGATTTCTTAACATTAGATTACGTTGGATGTCCGGACGACGTAAGTCTAAATACCGGTATTTTAATCGTAAATCTTCTTTAACATTGGAATCTTCTTCAATTTGAAAGGGCGTTGTTTCGGCTTCAGATAGTAGACGTAATTCATGGGCACGTACTTCAATTGTACCTGTTTTTATATTTTGATTAACTGTCTCTTCGGAACGTTTTTCAACGAGTCCTTTCGCTGCAATAACATATTCTGTTCGAATTTTTTCAGCTTTTTGAAATCCTTCTTGGCCGATACTGCTTTGATCAATAACCACTTGAAGTATACCTGTTCGATCCCTTACATCTAAGAAAATAACACCACCAAGGTCACGACGTTTTTGAACCCATCCCATAATGGTTACGTCTTGATCAATATGACTTTCTGATACCTCTGTAAGATAATGAGATCTGTTTAATCCACGCATTGATTCACTCATGCTTGTTTTCCTCCTTGTTGAGTCTGAATATAGGAAGCGACTTCTTCCATCTTTAACTCATCTTGTTCTCCGGTTTTCATGTTTTTAATCGTTATTTTGTTTGTTTTGATTTCATCTTCACCAATAATCAACGAATATAATGCATTAATTTTATTGGCATATTTCATTTGTGCGCGTACAGATTTTCCTAACAAATCTGTTGTACAACGGATGTGCTGTTCTCTTAACGTATAGGTCATGGCCATGGCCTTACTCTTAGCTGATTCGCCCATATAACCAATGTAAAGATCCATTTTTTCTTTTGCTTTCGGCTTACCTTGAGTATTTTCAATGGTTAATAACAACCGTTCAATACCTGCGCCAAAACCAATTGCCGGTGTTGAAGCTCCGCCCATTTCTTCAATAAGATAGTCATATCGACCACCGCCACAAACGGTTCCTTGGGCACCAATATCTTCAGATATAAATTCAAAAACCGTGCGGGTATAATAATCTAAGCCACGTACAATCCACGGATTGACTTCATAAGGAATATTCATGTTATCTAATAGCCCTTTTACACCCTCAAAATGTTCCTTATCGGCATCATCTAAATGTTCAATCATTAATGGAGCATCTTTCATGATGGTCTGGCAAGATTCATTTTTACAATCCAAAACACGTAAGGGATTTTTATACATACGCTCTTGACATGTTTCACATAAATCTTGTTTGTGATTTTCCAAAAAATCCATCAGCAAGGCATTATAGTGTTTACGCGTCTCACGATTTCCTAAGCTATTAATATGTAATTTAACACTTGGTATATTAAGTCGCTTTAACATTTGATAGCCCAAACTTATAATCTCTGCATCTGCAGACGGATCTTGGGCTCCAAATAATTCGACACCAAACTGATGAAATTGACGAAAACGTCCTGCTTGAGGCTTCTCATAACGAAAGGCCGGCGTGATATAATATAATTTTGTCGGTTGAACATCAGCATACATTTTACCTTCTAGGTATGCACGTACAACACCGGCAGTCCCTTCAGGTTTTAAAGCAAATTCACGACGATCTCTTGATTTGTCGAAAAAAGTATACATTTCTTTTTGGACAATATCTGTCGTCTCACCAACCCCACGTTGAAATAATTCTAAACGTTCAAACATTGGTGTTCTTATTTCACCAAATCCGTAATCATCACATAAACAGCGCATTTGATTTTCAAGGTCCAACAGACGATCCATGTATTCCCCATAAAAGTCATTGGTCCCTCGAGGTGCGTTAATATTCATAATTACTCCTTTCTGCAACAAAAAAAGCCTCTTCCCTATCGAAGTGATTCGATAAAAGGGACGAGACATTACCCGCGGTGCCACCCTAATTGAAACATATCCTATTATGTTTCCGGCTTTAAGTCTGATAACGTAGACAAAACGTTCTTACTTACTAAATCCTATGATTAAAAAATCATATATTTTTCAGCAAAACACTCCTAAGGGTCTTTCAATAAGTGATCAACAAAAGGCTTTCAGCTGTGACCTTTCTCTCTGGTGATGACGAATACCTACCTACTCGCTTATTCAACGTTTTTAATAATCGTGTTTATAACTTTACTCTATTGTAGTGACTCTTACAGTGTTTGTCAAGTGTTTTTCCACTAAATTTATTAATGAATAACCCTTTGAATGACAACACCTAAGAAAATGGTCAATAAATATACCATCGATATAAGCACAAAATTTTTCACTGCACATATAAATGTTTTATCTTTTTTTTGATTTTTTTTAAATGCATCAAGATGCCTCTTTACCGGAACAATTGTCACAAAGACTAACAAGGATACGACCGGTAATATTTTAAATAAAACACCTATAACAATCCATGTATAGGCTATATATGTTAATACTTGAAACAAAATAATCGCATTTTTTTTACCTATATAATAAGGCAATGTATGTCTCTTATTTACAATGTCTTCTTCTAAATCACATATATTATTTGCTAACATAATATTTGCAATTCCCACAATCATCGGTATTGACACAAGGCAAATCACAATAAATTCAATTATATGAATGTTAAAGAACAAGCGTTGGTCTGCATAGGTAATGATGATAAATCCTAAATCAAAGATTTGAATATAGACTGTAACAAAAAAGATAAGAGTGCCCATAAAAAAACCGGAGAAAATTTCTCCAAATGGTGTTCGTGAAATAGGAAGAGGTCCAAAGGAATATAAAACACCAACTGCAAAAGCAATCATGCCAATTAATAGAACAATTATATCTGTTAAATAAACAAGGACAAGTCCCGCAATCATAGTAATGACTAATAATACCCCAATTACTCTTTTTACCTGCTCAATAGATAGATCATATTGTACGATTTTTAAATCCATCAAGTTGTTTACCGCTGTTGTCGCCATATCCAAACAGATTAAACTTATAAAAAAAACAAAGATAACAAGGGGGTCAAATCGTTGATAACGATATAATGTGAAAACGATTCCGGCTAAAAAAGGAATACTACTAGCTACTTTGGTTTGAATTTCAACAAGTTTAAAAAAGGCGTTTCTATTCATTATTTTGACTCCTCAATTTGTAGTAATTTTGCGGTCGTCCAACACTACCATAATTTGGTTCTACAATCAGAAGATTTTCTTGTTCCATTTGATCAAGATATCTTCTTGCCGTAATCCTTGATACACCGAGTTTTTCTCCAATCATGTTTGAAGTAAAAAATTCATTCGGATTATCTTGCAAAAAACGAAGTATTCCTTGATATGTTTTATTTGTTTCACGATTATATGATGCATCCTGGGAAGATATGCGCTTTTCATCTTCCTTGGATTCAAAAAGATCATCTAAGGTTTCTTGATCAAATGTATCCGATGTATTTAATCGCATTTTCATTTCTTTAAAACGTGTTAATGCTTCTTCAAGGCGTTCAAATCGAAAGGGCTTAAGCAAATAATCAAAAGCTCCGTATCGTCTGGTTTCTTCTATTGTTTCTGCAGAATTATCCGCTGTAATGCAGATAACATCTGAATTAATTTGATTCTTGCGAATCCATCTTAACAAATCCGTTCCTTGTTCATTTGGAAAAAATATATCTAATAAAATTAAATCCGGTTCATTATTCTTCAGAAAGTTTTTTGCGTCTTCAAGCTTACCAAATGAACCCAATATTTTGTAGTTATTAACCTTGTCAATGAATCCTTCATTGATTTTCCGGACCATCGGATCATCTTCCACAACAATAATTGTCAATATATTACTTTGGGATTTTGACATACCAGGTAACTCCTTCCTGATTCATTAAATTCTCCGAATAAATTTCCCCATCTAATCGTATTATTTCTTGATGAATAATATAAAGCCCTTGTCCATTTTTTGAACTTCGATTGCTTTTTGTTGTATACCCTTTTTTAAATATTTCTTTTTGAACATCCTCAGATATTCTAGGACCGTTATTTGTAATCTGTAGCTCAAACCGTTCGTCATTTGATTGAACAAATAGTTCAACAAATCCTTGTTCACTATTCGAATTATTTATAATCGCTTCAAAGGTATTGTCTAATAGATTTCCAATAATTGAACAAACTGTTTCTTCAGATAAATTCTCCGGCAAACTCGTAAGTTTGGATGTTTTATCAAGTTTAAACTCTAGCTTATTTTCAACAAATTTATTATATTTAGCCAGAATAATTCCCGCAACTTTTTTATTCTGTATGTGTTGTATCAAAATATGTTGTAACTCTTTAGATCGAATGGATAACATATCGATATAGTTTAAAGCTTCTTCGTAATTTCCGAGCTGAATAAGTCCACCTAAGGTATGTAGTTTATTCATAAATTCATGATTTTGAGCTCGAAGCGAATCAATAACCGCTTTATAATCTGTCAACTCATAAGCTAGTTCAATGGCTTGATTCATTTGGTCAATACTTGATACTAACCCAAAAACCTCCTTATTAGGATTATACATCAAACACGTATTGATGATAACATGAAGTCCTCTATTAATAAAAAATTGTTCGTTTTGATGACTATCTTCAGATACTAAAACTTCTTCAAAAATATTGGCTAAATCCGTGTTATATAAGGATAGTTGTTTACCTTCCACACCCTCAGGCAAACCTAATAAGATTGCTGCTGCATTATTATAGAAGAGTATTACACCATTTTTATCAACAGAGACCAAGCACTTTTCGATACTATTAAAAATAAGTTCACGTTCACTAATGAGCATAGCAATTTCAGCCGGTTCAAGATTAAACATAGATTTTTTAATGTTCATTGAAAGTAAAACTGCTGAAACTATACTTGCAAATACGCTCACCACTAAAGCAATCTCTAAATTTCTTCGATTCACACGTATTTCTTGCTGCACTGTATCTGTTAAAAGCCCAACGAGCACGGCTCCAACTTGTTCACCTTCACGATAAACCGGAGCAAATCCTCGAATCGCAGAAATCAATTCATTACGGTCTGCACTTACATATGTTTTACCCAATTCTAGAACATCATGTTCTCCACCATTTTTATATATTTTACCCACACCACTATCATAAGGATACGAGTATTGAATTCCATTCATATCCATAACGATAATGTATTGATATTCCGTACCTTGTCGAATCTCTTCAACATAATGATTTATATCTTTATGTTCAGCTTCGTGATATAAACCTTCCTGAATATATTCCATTCCCGCAACAGTACGAGCAAAATCAAGAGCAGATATACCCATCTGATCTTCCATGCTATTATTCATTTGTTTAGAAAAAACAATATATAGTACACTAATGACACCAACCATTAAGATAAGCATTAGCAACATGATTTTTATATGTAATTTCATCGCTTTCATTGTTCCACCTCATTAAGATTATTCTTGATAAGCGCGGATTCAACAGCTTGAAGCAAACTTTCACTTGTATATGTTGCCCCTGAGATAACATCAACGTCAACACTGTTATTTTTTATAATACTCGGAGGTAATTCCTCAAACACTATTTTTGCAAGAATTTCCGGTTCGTTATGTTCAAGTATTGTTATATTATATATTTTTCCATGCTTAACCTCAACTTCAACTTTGATGATACTATAATATCCTTCAGATTCTCCATAATATATACCATCTTCATATCGTTGTTCTTCTTGACACCCTGAAAAACTATAAACAATCAATACTCCAAGAAATATGTATAAAAGTTTTTTCATATAAACATCCTTTATTTATCACGATGGATTAAATTTGATGCAAGATGGAGCAATGCCTGTTTTCCTTCTGACTCCGGAAGTTTATCTATTAACTTCAACGCACGTGCGTTATATCTTGATGCAAGCTCTTTCGTTTTATCAATTCCACCAAGTTTTTTTATACGTTCAATAATTTCTTCTTTGTGCTCATGGATTTGTTCGGAATCTATCAAGAGTTTTTTTAATTCTTCTCTCTGGATCTCATCATCACTTTGCATAGCAAATAATACAGGGATATTATAATATCCCTTAATCATATCTTTTTCTAAGTCTTTTCCGACGTCGTCAATCAGCCCTTCGTAGTCCAGTAAATCATCAACTAATTGAAATACCATCCCAATCTCATGACCAATTCTTGCAAGTAGCTTCACAGTCTCATTTGACGCTTTCGCTTGATAGGCACCCGCACTTAAACTAATTGAAAAAAGTGTTGCTGTCTTTCTCGCTACAATTCGTAAATAATTGATTGGATTTACTTGAACATTAAAGCGGTGTTTGTGTTGTTTCATTTCTCCGATACAAATCTGATTCATAGCCTTTGCCATATCAATCAAGAGGTTCTGCTCAATATCTAATTGTGATAACATCACAAAACAACGACTCAAAATAAAGTCTCCCATATAAATGGCATATTCTTTTGAATACTTTGATTGCACTGATTCTCGGCCACGTCGCAGCTTAGACTCATCAATGACATCATCATGAATCAATGTCGCTACATGTAGCGACTCTATTGCTGCAGCTAAACGAATTAAATTCGCTTCTTGCTTCTTTGTTGAACGCTTACCAAAACTTGCGCCGATAAGTAAAAAGCGTGGACGCAACATTTTTCCTGTTGTTTCCTTAACATAGTTCAGAGAACCATTAAGATAATGGTCCCCTGTAACTAGTTCTTTTTCAATTATTGATTTTACCTGATCTAATTGTTCGTTAATTTCCATGATTTATCCCCAAACTAATTCGAATTCAGTTTAATCTGTAAACAAATACCATTTCTTTACAAATCCTAAGCGTTTCCAGTGTTTCTTCAAGAATGGAAGTACATAATAGTCCATACCAAATGTTGAACCGGAACCACCGATTGTTGCTACTCCGGCTACCATATACCATAACATTTCATTAGGCGCCATTCCTGAAGCCCAAATCATTAAGCCCATTGCTATAGAGATAATAGACGCTACTGCAGTGAATAATCCGCCGATCAAACATAATCCGACAATAATTTCTCCAACAACCATTCCAGTCTGGAAAACTGAAGCTAATGCAGTATAACCTCCATCAGATGTATAGAACATTAAGTCCATTGACCACTCAACTATACTCGAAATAAATTCCGGAACCGGCAAAGCTGTAACTGCTTCTGCCCCTTCTTCAACCCATTCTGTAGCTGCTGCGCCTGCATCCGCGATGGGTGCCGCAGGAATCAGGAAAATATCTGTCGGATCTTTAATGACTTGTCCTATTTTATTAACACCTTCCATCAACCATTTGAAACCTAAAAACATACGTAAGGGAACGAGCCAAAAATTCGGTGAGCGTTTGCCAAAATAGCCACCGACAAAACTTCGTCGATTTTCAATATGGAAAATCTCATGTAACAAGTAATTCCAAACCTTATTAAATCCAGCGATTTGAATAAAGTAAATTACATTAACAAAATGTTTGATAAACATGGCAATAAAGCCGGAAAAACAAAACTCTTTATTTTCTGTGCCTACTTGAGCGATTCCATAACGTCCACCAATACATACCATTGCACCATGGAAGGTAGGTTTATACTCTTTTAATTCTTTATTCTGAACTGAAGCCTCTATATTATGCGCTACCGTCGATGCTGAGTGCTCTGCATTTTCTACCATTTGAGGAACAGGACGGTCTTCACCTTCCGGAATATAGAAAACATTATCACCAACAACAAATACACTTTCATGACCTTTTGCACGTAAATATTGATCCGTTTGAACACGATTACGTCCAACCTTTTCAACATCATCAAGTGTCTCAACCAAGTTACTGCCTTCAACTCCGGCAGCCCATATAACGGTATGAGTTTCAATGGTTCCTTTACCTTCAATCGTAACAAAGTTTTCTTTAACTTCAGTAATATTCGAACTTGTTAAGACTTCAACATCTAATTTTCGAAGACGCTTCATCGTCTTATCAATTAATTTATCTTTAAACGTTGGGAGTACCTTAGGCACCATATCCACAACATAAATCTTCATTTCGTTAGGGTCGATTGAGAATGTATGACATAAGCTGGTTTTCCATTCAGCTAATTCTCCAACCATCTCTATCCCAGTAAATCCACTACCAATAACCATAAAGGTTAACAGATTTTTTCGTCGGACAGGATCAGTTTCCACACTTGCTTCGCCCATAATTTCAGTAATATGACTTTTGATTCGAATGGCATCTTCATATGACCATAATGTCAAGGCATGTTCTTTCGCTCCGTCACAGTTATAAAATGTAGGCTTTGATCCGGTTCCTAACACCAAATAATCATATTCATATTTATTTACTTTTCCGGTAAGAACTTTTGCATCAAAATCAATATCCGCAATTTCATCCAATACAATATCGACTTTTCTTCCTGCAAAGACTTTTTCTAAGTCAATACGTATTGCTTCTTCCGGAACACGACCGGCAGCCACTTCATGAAGTTCTGTCAGCATGGTGTGATATGAATTTTTGTCAATTAATGTAATACGAATATTTTCATCTTTTTTAAATTTTCTAGTCAGCTTTTTTGCTGTTAGAATACCGCCATATCCGGCACCCAAGACAACTATATTTTTTTCTTTGCTCATGATATCGCTCCTTATTTAGAAAGGTACCACCACATGATGATACCTTTCAAGATTCCTAAAACAATATGTTCTAGTTATTATTGTGCATCTGCTAATGCTTCTTCTACTAACGCATAGAAATCATTGACATGAATAGTTACACCTGCTACGACATCGACATGACCTTCATCATCAATATACTCGATTGCAGTAGGATCTTGTGTTAATAATAGATAATCTTCAATGATTGCCGCTTGCTCATGCCATTCTGAAATCGCTCCGGCTTTCTCAACCATTCCATAGTCACCACTTATTGAAGCTTCTTTTTTGTCTGCGCCTGTTTCATCAACAGCACTCCAATTCACTTCAACAATATGCCCAAATAATACTGTGATATCTACAGTACCTTTCCAACCACTATCTGCAAATTCATCTTCTTCTGCATAGTAAGCACCATCTGTATAAGGACCTTTTTCTTGAGGACCGTTTGCCAATGCTTTTTCTGCTATTGCATAAAAATCGTTCACATGGATAGATACACCTGCTACGACATCAACATGACCTTCATCGTCTACATACTCAATATCTGTAACATCTTGTGTTTCTAATAAATAATTTTCGATGATTTCAGCTTGCTCATGCCACTCTGCAATAGCTCCTGCTTTTGCAACCATTCCGTAGTCACCATTTTCAGATGCCGTTTTCTTATCAGGACCCGCATTTTTATTAATTGCTGTCCAGTTAATGTCAACCATTTGTCCATCAGCTACTTCAATAATGATTGCACCTTTCCAGTTATTGTCCTCCGGATAAGCTTCTTCTTCTGCATAGTAGAATCCATCTTCAAGGCTTCCTGTATCAGCAACATCCGTTGTTTCATCCATCGTATCATCAGCTGTATCGTTGCTATCTGTTGTTTGAGATGTATCTTCTGTATCTGTTGTATCATCTTGTCCACAACCTACAAATAAAGCAACAATCAATAACATTGTTAATAATAACGCAATAATCTTTTTCATTTAACTACCTCCATAAATAATATACATTTATACAGACTCATGTCTGATAGAAGAATTATATAATATTGACAAATAATTGTCAATTTTTTGTTCATTTTGTTCATTTTGTTTTTAATGTCGTTATTTCAAACTTGCAATAGCCTCAATTTCAATCAACACATCTTTAGGTAACCTAGCCACTTCAACTGCTGACCTTGCAGGATATGGTTCCTTAAAAAATGAAGCATATACATCGTTTACCTGATTAAAATGGTTCATATCCTTCAAATAAACAGTCATTTTAACAACATTTTCCATTGTCAATCCAGCTTCGACAAGAATAGCTTGAATATTTTCTAACGATTGTTTTGTCTGATCTTCAACACCTTCAGCGATTTTTCCTGTTGTAGAATTAACAGGTATTTGACCTGACGTATAAATAAAATCACCAATTTGTATCGCCTGAGAATAAGGACCAATTGCCCCTGGTGCAGCTAATGTCTTTATTGCTTTTTTCGTCATCTTGTCACCTCCATTCAAAATACATCATTCATAATTTCAATGTTAATACTATTATATCTTATTTGTTTTTATAAAACAACAATCCGAACAGCAAAACACCAAGGGATATGAATAAATATATTCCAATGCTTGGATTTAGCAAGCCTCCATAAACAATCGTCATCGCTCCTAATATAGCTATAATAGGTTTAATTATACGTGAAAAGAAACCCAGATCTTGAAATTTACGTATCGCATATACATATAAAAAGATATAAATACCATAAACTAATACAATCGGAATTTCATCTATTGCAATAAAACGGCCGAAAAGATTATTAAGACTCGCATACCATAAAAACAAATATGTAAAAGAAACGATTCCTGAAGCAAATGCAGCTCGTAAAGGCATTTGAAATTTTTGATTTACTTTTGCCAGCACTTTAGGCAAGGGACCTTGCCCCCTTATTGCAAGTGCGTATGGGCCACGAATATTTGCTAACACAAGTCCATTAAGGGTTCCCAAGCATGAAATAACTACAAATGCAGTTAATAATACCGCCGCAATCGGTCCAAACAAAATATTTGCCACCATAGTAACCGCTTCATCCCCTTGACTCATAATCTCTTCCGTAGGAAGCACACCCGCAATTCCTAAAAAATAGGTAATATATACTAGAAATACAATAATCGTACCAAAAGCCAACGCCCGGGGAAGGTTCTTTTTTGAATCCTTAATCTCATTGTTAATTGTGATTGCAACAATCCATCCTTCATAGGCAAACGCAGATGCTACAACTGCCGAAGCAAGCGTGTTACTTTTACCTCGTACCGTGTATGAGGCTTCAATAAAGTTATCATAGGTCATGCCATGAATAATCCCATAGATAATACCGACAATAGCAATAAGGAGTAAGGGAATCAGCTTAATAATCGTTGTCCCCACCTGCAAATCACCTGCTATTTTAGGCGCAATCGAATTTAAAATGTAGATCAACAGTAAATACACAATCGAAATATACCAAACCATCATTGGGTTTGAGTCACCTAGCTTAAATAAAGTAACTGTATATCTTGCTGACACCCATGCTAAAATTGCTGTTAAAGGGGAAAAGTACAAAATCCAATTAAACCAACCTACTAAATATCCTGCTTTTTTCCCATAAGCAGCTTCTGAATAATCAACCACACCATTTGTTTTCTCAATGCGATGGGCATAATCAGCAAAAACTAAAGCACCAAATATCATGGCAACAGCTCCAAGTCCCCATGCGATGAGCCCTAAGATCAAATTTCCTTCAGTTAACATTAAAACATCATCCGCTTTAAAAAAGACTCCTGATCCAATAACAACACCGACAACCATTGCAACGGCTGTAAACAAACCATACTTTTTTT
>CAZVKG010000004.1:0-89282 GCA_964627665.1 uncultured Eubacteriales bacterium
GCAAGCCTCATTTATCAAGGCTTTATTCACTGATTTCTGCTGGGAAAGTTGAGTTTATAATAATCGTAATCTGCCGGAAAATATTCCTTCACATCTACTGATACCTTTTTGAACAATTTAAATCTTACATAATTCTGAATATCTGGCGTAGGTTTATTTTTTGATTTTATTGATTTGTAAAATTTTTCTGTTTCTCCTTGAAGCATCCTCTTTAATTTGTCTGCAACTTTATCGCTAACTTCCCATTCTGGTGTTAAATAGGGTATTTCAGAAACAATCTCAGGGCCTGGACCAAATGTAAATCTCATAGCTTTTATAGTTGACTCCATTCCCGAACTCGCATTAGATATCAGCATTAGCTTTTTATCAAAGAACTGAGGTCTATGATTAATATAAGCAAAACGATCAATCAAATTTTTCATTATCCAGCTTACATTGTGAACATAACTAGGTGATACAAGTATAATACCATCAGAGTTATCAATTTTCTTTTTCAATATAGTAAATTCATCCTTAATTGGACATGTTTCTATTCCTTTTTTTACACACATGAAACAGCCAATACATGGTTTTAAATCAATATTTTTCAAAAATATATACTCAAACGTTAGCTCTTCATATTTTGATAGCAAGCTCTCTACTTTTTTAGCAACTTCATATCCTTTACCTTTTCCCTTAGGACTGCCAATAATTGTAGTTATTTTCATTTAAATTCCTTCCTTAATATCTGGTCAATAAGAATATCTAATATTTTTTCTCTGTCGTTTTTACAATAAAAGTCTAACCCTGATTGCTCTTTAAAAAATGTACTTCTCAAAAAAATACTTTGAACCGTTGCAATTTGTTGTTGAACTAAAATTTTTAATTGAGTTTCAGACAATTCTTCTTTGTAATAAGTTTCTAATTGATGATAGATTGTTCCAAAAAGTTGGCTACTATTATCTTTAGGATCCGGATTTTCCAAATCATTCAACACTGAAACTCTTGATATACCTGGATTATTAACTATAAATTCAGCCGCATTTTTTATACTTACTCTAATACGTTCTTCAGTTGATAAATTATCGAATTCATCAATTGTCGTTGAACCATGTATGACTTGACTTATATATCTATTGATCGCTATGTTAATTAAATTTTGCTTTGTTTGAAAATGATAATTAATGACACTAACTGCTATATCTGCATTTTTTGCAATCATTCGCATTGAAACATCACTTACCTTTTTCTCTTTTTTCAAGAATTCAATCGTGACCTCAATAATTCTTTCTTTTACATTTGTTTTCATTGACACCTCCTATAGTACATTGTTCTAAACACCGTTCTATTAAACAATACACTAGATGCTTTTTTTTGTCAACACTGAAATGTATCGTTTTATCCTAGCCATTAGTATGCTCATATTCCAAGTACCTGCTCAGAGGTATAAACAAGCAATGCACTATCTAGCAAGTCCTGTCTCTAATAGTCTACATACACCTAACAGAGCCTCTCCATAATTTTCTTCGTTTTCCAATGGATATTTTTCAACATTCATTGTTACAGTGGTAAGGATAAATGCAGCTGCTTTTACATCAATTTCTTCTCGAAACACATGATCTTGAATATAGGCGTTAATAAGTTCCTGAAAAATTTCCATTGTATCCGGTATCATCTGTGAAAGAATTTCATCTTTTACTTCTTGGGATGTTTCTTTCAGAAATCGTTCTTTAAGGGCAAGCATTGTTTCATCTTTCTTTTCAAACTGTTCAGCTTTTATGACCATTTGAGAAAGTAATTGCAAAAAAGACAGATTTTTTTTCTTTTTTATTTCATTCATCAGCTCTTTCTTCTTGTCAATACCCAAATCGCTAAACATATATTTGAATAAATCATCTTTATTGGAAAAATATTGATAAAAACTGCCTTTAGGTATTTTTGCAAGCGCAACTATACGATCAATGGTCACATCCTTATAATGGTTCTGGGAAAAAACGTCTTTAGCTCCTTCAAGAATTCGTTGCCGCTTTTCTTCTGACAAATTAAAAAAAGTTTGTTTAGGCATATATATTTTCCTCCAAATTCTTTTTCGCGGTTATTTTTAATAGAAAAACAATCCTAGTAAAATAAATACGATCGACATCATTAGCACAGAAATCGTGAGTCGCATTTTCTTTTTTGGATTGTTTAGCGTATTTGAAGCAAATGTTCTGAATTTTTCATAGTTAAACAATAAGGCGGATATTTTCACGAGGGTCAATGACAAGATTGTCGCAATAATCCAACTTCCCTTTACATTTAATGAAAAGACTTTGTACCACGTTAGAAGCACGAGTAAAACTCCGATTATTGCAACTCCGTAAATCCATTTGGGTTTTTTCTTTGAATACGCGTGATTCATTTCCCATCGATTCCATTTGTCGCCAAAGCCAACCATGAGGATTCGAGTAATGATACCTAAAGTAGCCCAAGCGAAACATAAATAACTAAAATAATTAAAATCCATTGATAACATCTCCTTTATAATATGACTATTAGTCATGTGACTTATAGTCATATTATAGTCTGTCATTTAAACTCTGTCAATTATTTTTATTCTTGTACTTATACAATTGATTAACAACATTAAGCAACATAAATCGAATTCCTTTTCTTTCAAATGAAGAGTCATTAAAGCATCCAATGATATATGCATCTTTTTCTTGATGATAAAACATAAACGAACCTGTTACCCCTAAAACCCCCCAGGAATTAAATTTTTTAGGCATTAACAAAGGCACAGTTTTAATCTTCCAAATCCCGTATCCATAATCAATTCCAACCCCAAGTCTAACACAAGCATTCTTCATTTCTTCAAGAGTATTTTTTGTTACTATTTTATAGTGTACTAAAGCTTTCATGAATTTAAGCAAGTCTTCACTAGTAGCCACTACACCTCCCCCGGCGTAGTCAAGACTAGCATACCCCTTAATATCATTTAATCTGGTTTCACGGATAAAAAAGTCGGCAGTAGGAAACTGAGACTTTTCTGCCGGATCTGAATATTGATTCATATATGAGTGTCTCATGTCAAGCGGTTCAAAAATATATTTCGTTAATGTTACATGAAATGGTTCACCTGTAATGTTTTCGATTATTAAACCAAGTAAATGGTAATTTGTATCTGTATATTCAAATCCTTTACCTGGAGGAAAATGAGGTCTTCCATTTTCTTTCACCCATTCTATTGCTTCTCTAGGTGTTATAATTAGATTTTTATCCTTAATAAGTTCATCCAATAGAGCCCAAAAATTGTCAGTCAATCCCGATGTTTGATTTAGCAGATGTTTAATTCTAATCTCATCAGTATAGTCCTTCCCTTTGTATATATGCAAATTATTCAGCACTCCATACTCCAAGTATTCAGTAATTTTATCATCATATGACAGCTTTTTCTTGTCTACTAATATACCAATAATTACTGCAGTAAATAACTTACCTACGCTAGCCATATAGATTGGTTGCTGGGGGTTGGCGGGCATATTATTCGTAAATCCTTCTGCAATATTTATATGAACACCGTTTCTTTCCGAATGAACTAATAAATAAGCATTTTTAATTTTACTATCTTTTTGCACTTGTTTTCTAAATGAATTTTCTACTGATGCTGTCAAATTATTTATTTTCATTCTCAATTCTCCTTTACATAGAAAATTCTTGTTTTTCTTTCTTACAAAGTCGCATGATTGTATCTTTTCCTGTAATAAGTGCAACAGGCAGACCACCAGGAGGCTGTAACCATTGACCACTCAAAACCAAATTATTAAGGCCTCTGATTTGTCCTGTGTGGGCCAGTGACTTGCCTTTTAGTGTGGGCCAAAAAGCCATAAAAGCACCGCGATAAGCATTACAATATTGTTTATAGGTTTGCGGACTGGCCACATCAAGTAACTTAAGCCTGCCAACCATCTCTGGAAAACGCACTTCCATGGATCTGATTACCTCCTGCCCTATTCGCTTCTTTTCTTTATTGTAAGCTTCCTTATCTTGTGCCATTCTTTCCCAATTTTCTAGTTCTGGCTCAAACTGGTTGATGGCAACAGTAATCGCTGTATAGCCCACAGGAGCAAACTCAGACTCGTAACCGTAATGAGTCATTTGTAAATATTCTGTCGGTTTTCGGTTCTGTTCTATCGCCAATGCGTCAACAGGAAATTTAAGTGTCCTTGGCATTTCCTGCATAGTACCCTCGTAACCAACCCCCACATAAATATTAGAAGCTAATGGGTATTTATCCGGATTTCTGAATCTCTTCTGAAATTTTGGATCGAGGTACTCTCCCTTAAGCAATTTATCATACAACACCTTTGCATCGCAGGCTGCAATAAAATAGTCGGCTACAAAAGTTTTACTATTACTACAGGTCACTTTCTTCACTAAATCTCCTTTGATTTCTAACTCCATTGCCTCACAGGAAGTCTCAATATTTCCACCGAGGGCAAGATACTTTTCTTCCATCCGCCTTGCAAGAGCCCTTGAACCCCCTGAAGGAATAGAAGATTGGCCTCCCGTAAAAGTTCCGAGCGGAAAAATTATCGATACAGCACTGTAATCACCTTCAGGCATGAAGGCGGACAATGCTTTTTTAAGCGCCGGATGTTCAAATTTACCCGCCAGATCCTGGACACTTAATCTACTGTATTTCTGCAAGACTGGGCCAACATCTTTCATCGAAAGCATATACTTAATCTTTTCAATTAAATTCATCATATCCATTGGTTTCTCGATAGGAAAATTAAATGCATGCAATTTGCTGATATCATTGCAGAATTCTTCAATCATCTCTTTATCTTTTGGTGATATTTCCAGCCAGCTTACTTTTAATCTATCAAGATCTCGGTAAAAATGAACTGTCACGCCTTCATACTCAAAAGCCATGAAGCTTTCAGGCTCATAAATTTCCACTTCTTCAAGGGCACCTACAGTGTTCCATAATTCTCGGATGGAGGTTCCTTCTTTTGTCCCTACTAGCCAATGGATGCAACCATCAATATGATAACCCTGTCGATCCCAGCCAGTACATTCTCCACCTAAAGTATGGTTCTTTTCCAAAATAACGCTGTCAAAACCATTTTTTTGAGCAAATATACCTGCGCTTAACCCCGCGACTCCTCCACCAATAATGACAATTTTCTTCATTACAAATCCTCCTTTCTTTTTATTTGTTCTGCTAGCAATACGTCCTCTCCCACCTCCATAAGCAACTTGTCAAGCTCTTGATGGTCGAGCCATGAAGGGATATGGCCGTTGGCCACCATAACTGAAAGTCCCATCTGAAAGATTCGTAATTTCAGTAACAAGCGTTTCCGTTCCTTAATCGTCCAGCCTCGCATAGCTTCATCTTCAGCCATTGCCTCAAGCAAGGTACTCTCTATTGTTTCATAAGAACTCATATATGGATTAGGCTGTATTGCTAACTCCCGAAACAATATCGGATACTCATGAGCAAATTCCAAACTGGCTTTTCCAATCTTTTCAAACATACTTTGTCCTTTTTGCTTTGCAAACAATTCATCCGATATAATAAACACCTGTTGTACGACAGCTTTTACCAAATCATCAATAGTATCAAAATTAACATAAATTGGAGCGACCGAACAGTTAAGCTGATTCGCCACACTTCGAGCAGTAATTCCAGAAAAGCCCTTTTCTTTAGCGATTTCTAAAGCAGCATTCACAATAGCGTTTTTATCAAATTTTGTTTTTGGTGGCATATTAACATCTCCTTACACTAAGTTATATTACTTAAGTTATATAATATAGTATAAGACTACACCCTAATACTAGTCAAGTATAATTTGAAATTTGATTTGATATTTTCCAATGAATATCAGCAGTGGTAAGCATAAATAACATATAAAGACACGAACAATAATTGTCGATAGTACGACAGAGGCTACAGGTTTTACTGTAATGCCACCGTCATAAGCGGATTGCCTTAAATACCTATTCGAAGCATTTCTTCTGAGACTTTATGAATTCTATCGTCGACGTTTTTTTCTTGATACTTAGACAGGAGCATTTCATTAATAATTTTTCCATCCTCTAAGAAAAAAATTTTTTCGGACATAGCGGCAACCTTAACATCATGCGTTACCAAAATGATTGTTGTTCCTAATGCGTTGATTTCCAACAAAATCTTCATAATCTCCTGAGATGATAATGAATTCAGTGCACCTGTCGGTTCATCCCCAAAAATAACACTGGGATTATTGATAAGCGCTCGGCAAATACCGGCGCGCTGCAACTGCCCACCCGATACTTGGGTAACATCGCGCATACCTAACTCCGAAATCCCCATTGATGTCATCAATGCATCTGCACGCTGAAGGATTGCGTGCTTTTCATGCTTATTTTCTCGCATTGCCGGTAAAATGATATTATCCAAGATGCTCAGGTTTTTTAAAAATGTAGGTTGTTGGAATACAAATCCCATCCGATTTCTTCTTAAATCGGCAAGGGATTTTTCTTTAAGGGTCGTTAACGCATGTTCTTCAAAAAAGATGTTTCCTGAATCAGCTTGGTCCATCCCACTTAAAACATACATTAATGTTGATTTTCCTGATCCGGAGGGTCCCATAATCGTTACAAACTCTCCCTTTTGAATTTTTATGGATATATCATTTAGTATTGTTCTTTTGTCTTCTTTGTCACCAAAATGCTTTCTTATTTTTTCTCCATGTACTATTTTCATGACTTACTCCTTTATACTTTGGGCTATATTAATATTTTTTATACTTTGTGTATTATATAGTGTTGCCAAACAGATGGTTGATAAAATGATTAGTGGAGATATTATGTAAGTAAACAGTAAATGAATGTCAAAAGAAAATGACGTCACTCCAAAGGATGCAATCATAATACCAGCTACTTGTTCTCCAACCAAGACTGATAATGTAACTCCTATAAAACAACTAATCAATGAAAGAAATAAAGTTTTTAATACGTATTGTTGCCGGATGTCTTGTGAGGAAAACCCAATAGATTTCATAATCCCTATCGACATTCGATCTTTGGTAACTAACATTCGGACAAACAGGGATGTGACAAACAACATAATGAAAACCGATACAAATATTCCAACTATTGATACTTTTTTTAATGATTGTACGGTGGTTCCAAATGTCATCTGAACATAACTATTAATATCTGAAATCTTTGCAAAGGAAAAGAGTTCTGAATATTGCTGGATATATGTTCCGAGCATTTTTTCATCCCGAAGTTCAACTCCGATAACACTCCACATTACAGCTTCATTATGATCTAAAAACGCTGCCTTTGCTGTTTTTCCACCATTAGTTATATCCGAATATATTCCACATATTTTTAGTTCCACCGGTTTTCCATCTTTAAGAATTAGGACTTGATCGCCGACTTGTTTATCCAACTCCTCTGCATTTATATTGGAAAGAGCAATTTCATTGGGTTGAATCGGCATTCTTCCAGACGCATATGTCAGGGGAAACACTGAATGGTCTCCTGTTTCTATTTTTAGTTTTTGTTCCTCTCCTTCTGTTGAAATCACGGAGTAGGACCTTGTTGTGAGAATTACGTAATTTTGAATATAGGGATCTTTTTCTAACGTTTCTTGAACAGTCTCAACCTTTTCAAGGATATTCTCGGTTTGTTGTATATCTACACGAATATCATATTCTCCAACACCCATATAAGAAATAAAATGTTCCGATGCGATTGTGTTATATAAGTTTATGGGAAGCGTCATTATAAATATGGATAAGAAGAGAACCATCACTAAGGTCAGATATATTCTCTTGCGTCCCAATATATCTTTTATTGATAAAAACCCATTACTTCCTAGATATCGTGATTTACTTAAGAGGAATTTCCGATATATAGACGAATGTTCTTGAATCTCCCCATAACGTATTGCTTCCATAACAGAAACCGACTTTATTCGATTAAGTATGTGGTAAACATATGCCATGATGATGAAGCAAATTGCTAATGCTCCTAAGATTCCTAATAAGATCTCTATGTTATTTTGTTCTTGAATACCCATATATAAGCGAATATCTTCAAGCAATAGTCCTTTTATAAACAAAGAAAGCACATAGCCAATAGCTGCTCCTCCAAAAGAAATCAGCGCATATTTTGCTAAATACAGCTTGATTATGTCCGCATTGTGCAATCCAACGGCTTTTAAAACACCAATTTCTCGATATTCATCTTCCATCCGCGCTAATAGTGTAAAGCGAATACATAGGAAGGAAATAAATACCACAAGTATACTCATCAATAAAATGACGGCAATCATCAATCCATCTGAAAGACCATTAATCATTTGGAATAAAGGATATGTCAGCGTCGGTCCATTCGATTCAAGTTCATTTCGAGTATAAAGAGATTCAAATGTTCCGATCTCGTCCATGTTATGTAATCGAAATTCAATTAAATATTCCATTTTACCTTTTGATTGAATTTTTTCAAAATCTTGCCCACTTATCAAAAACCTTTTGGATGAAGATAAGGGTGAATTCATTTGGGAATCTCGTAAGAAACCCTTCACGATAAATTTTTCTCCATATAAATCAAATGAATCTCCGACCTGTATCGATTGATCTTTCATATAATTTATGGGTGCATAGATTTCTCCCTCTTGTGGGCTGATTACCTGACCTTCAAGGTCTGTTAAAAAGTCAAAAAATTCTCCTTGCTTAACAAGACCGTTATCTTGTAACCCACCTTCAAATAATTCTCCATTAATAAGTGCATCCCCGGCCTCAAAGTTAACAAACTCCATAACCTGAAAGGCATCTACAGCGGCCGTTTCCTTGGCAAATTGATTTAATCTTTCAATATCAATATCACCTGAATGCATTTGCATAAAATGGGGAGTTGCACCATTTGTCATCAATAACTCAATCGATCCTTTTAAATTAATAAAAAGGATGATGACAAGAGAAAAAAGCATGGCTGATACCATAATAAATAAAAATGTTGTTAGGGAAATAAATTTACTTTTCATAAAATCCCGAGTTATGATTCTTCTATACATACGGATACTCCTTCTTTAGTTAATTCATTAAAATGTTTCTTTGATAAAATCAAGGCTACCGCTTCTAGCCCCTAATAATCGTTCCATATTGTAAATAAATGCATTGATTTTTTTCTCCAAATCCATCATTGGATTTTCAAAATTATCGCTGTCAAATACCGTGTTTGCATAGATTAAAATCATTTCAATGCTTTCATACGGATGTGGGGTACTAAACAATCCTTCTTCAATACCCTCAACACTAATATCCGCAAGAATTGGGGTCACCTTATTAACAATCATCTTCTCTATACGTTGATGCATGAGTGCATTCTCAGGTTTATGAATATGCTCAACAATCTCTTGCTCTTCATCAACAATTTTTAGTGACATGATTACCTTAATAATCCGTTCAAAAACAGACAGAGATTTATCCTCGGCAATATTTGTTGCTTTTGCGATTATCTCGTCGCTTTGCCTCTCAATAATGGCATTCATAATGTCTTCTTTCGTTTTAAAATGATAGTAGAGAGTCCCTCGTGCAATCCCCACTGCTTTAACGATTTCATTCGTATTGGTTTTATTATATCCTTGCTTCATAAAAAGTTCTTTTGCTACATCTAGAATTTCATTTTTACGTTCATCCGCTTCTTTTACAATTCGCATGTTAACATCCTCCAAAACATTCACTGACCGACAGCCTGTCGGTATAATAATTATATATATGCGAAGCATCTTTTGTCAATACTTCGCACATTAAGGTTGGATTAGAAATAAATATGAACTAATAACTAAAACTCCTTATACCTCACTCCGTGTTTATCAATCTTCTGAATTATCCGCAGTTCTTCTGCTGTCGGCAACGGAAGAATTGATACATTCGCAGTATTCACTCTAAATCCTGTTTGCTTCACCACTTCTTCCATTGTCGTCAATGGGCTAATCGCATCTAAATGAAGCCGTCCATCCTGATATTTAAACACGGCAAGGGGCGTAATTATACGGTCGATATTTCCTTTAGTCGTAACAAAGTCAACCTGTTCAACAAAGGTTCTCGGATCATGCTTACTTCGCCATATAAGGGCACGCTTGACTGTCGGGATTAGGACCGCACTCCCGGCTCCACCCGGTAAGCGAACCTTAGGTTTATGATAATCTCCAATGACCGACGCATTGACATTGCCATGCATATCAAACTGGACACCAGATAAAAAAGCGACGTCAAGTTGACCGCGCATGGATAAATCAAATATTTCTTCTAACGGAAAAACGGCTTCAGATCGGGTATATTGTTCATATCCCGCGGAAGAATATGGGGATAAATGTTGGCTTTGGGGATTCACACCACCCGGGATATTAAGGTAAGTCAAATCTTTGGCATGCATTGCCTTAGCTAATAAAATAGCGACCATAGGAAGTTGAGAAGAAACCCCATGAAAAACACGTTCTTTATCACGCAACAAATGTGCAATAGTAACGACCATAATATCTGCCGGATGAATTGATTGCTGAGTCTTTACTACCATGAAAATCCTCCTCCTTTTTCTTGATCTTGTACACTGTACATATCTAAATATCCTCCAAAACTATCTTCGTCTTTTCTCTCTAAAAATTCCC
The DNA here is from genome assembly GCA_964627665.1 of uncultured Eubacteriales bacterium. Lineage (GTDB taxonomy): Bacteria > Bacillota > Clostridia > Lachnospirales > Vallitaleaceae > UBA1351. The sequence continues at coordinate 10,631 of CAZVKG010000004.1, forward strand.
GTAGCACTTTATCTTGAACATCATAATGTCCCGGCAAAGATCCAGGAGCACTTCCCCGTGGCATGAGGACAATGGCTTCCACTAAAAAACCCGGGATAACAACTTTATCTTGATTTAGACGCACTTGTGCATTTGATATAATCTTTTCCGTCGATAAAATGACGCGTTTAGCTGCTCTTGACATTAATAGGTCATCAAACTTTGGACCGTCTATGATTGCGTTTCCCTCTTCATCGCATGCATTGACATGAATAATAGCAACATCCGGTCGAATCGCTTTAACCACCGTAATCTCTTCACCGCAAAAGGGATCTATCACTTTATCAAAATATGGATTCGCTTCAATGAGATCACTAATCTGTAATCCCCGAACCGGCATAAAGGGTACTCCGATTTTCGCAGCATTTAGAGCACTAATAACCGTATAGCAGGCATGTTCATTAGCTTGAACTGACCCGTTTTCAACCGCTTTACGATAATAAGTCGCCAATCCGTACTCTGTTTCATAACTAATAAAGCCTGCATCAACGCTTTCAACACAGCCACCACGCACCAATACGTCAACATCATGGGCACCTGCCGTTTTAACTACTTTAAGGGATGTCTTTTGTTGTCGCACCAGCTCACGTACAAGTCCCATGGGAGAACGGTGGAGAACATTCCCTCCAATGGCTATCCAGCTACCATCTTTTATTGTTTCAATCGCCTTTGAACACGAGATTATTTTTTTCATAATACCTCCTATTTCATTGCATTACATGCAATATGCATGGCATCCCAAACTTCCGCAAATGGAGGGGCATAGCCAAAGTCAACCCAACCCATTTCATCCACTGGAATTCTAGTATGTATTGCCAATGCAAATGTATTGATTCTAAGTGCTGTTCCTGAGTATCCCACCGCTTGAGCACCAAGAATCCTTCGCGTCTTGGAATCAATGACAAGCTTTATTTTAATCGGTTGAGGATTAGGATAATAAGGAGCATGATTTAAGGCCTGAACCGTTACCGTCTTATAATCAAAATTTTCCATGATGGCTTCCGTTTCGGAAAGTCCTGTTTTGGCTCCTTCCATCTCACATACTTTAATCATTGATGTTCCTAGTGCCTGGGTAAATCCTGCTTTTTCACCACATATGATGGCACCTGCCATTTTACCTTGCTTGTTGGCATTGGTTCCAAGAGGAATATAGTTTTCTCCATGATCTTTTACCTGATGATAGACCGTTGCACAATCGCCTGCAGCATATACATCTTCAACATTTGTCTTCATCTCTGGATTAATGATTACTGCACCATTGCGAGCACATTTAATCTCCGTATTTTTCAAGAATCCTGTATTGGGACGCACACCGATACATACAAGAACTAAATCTGCTACATATTGGTTTTTATCCGTATGGACATAAGTCTGTCGTGCATTAATAGCTTCTAGACTCTCTACACGTTCATTACACCTGATATTTGCCCCTTGCTTTTTAAGCTCTGCTTCTAATTCAAAGGCCATTTCTTTATCTAAATGTGGTAAGATTTGATTTTTAAATTCTATTAAGGTGACTTTTTTATCCAATCCCAAGGCAGCTTCTACGAGTTCAACGCCTATAAATCCGGCACCAATTATGATGACATTTTGCACATCATCATTTTTTATAATGGCTTTAATGGCTTTTCCATCCTCGATTGTCGATAAGGTCTTGACTACCGGATGATGAATCCCTTCCCAGTCCGGGAGAATGGGACTCGCTCCGGAAGCAATGAGCAACTTATCATATGTATCACTAAAAATGGCACCTGTAGTCAAATCCTTCACTGTAATTTGTTTTTCTCTTTCATCTACACTTAATACTTCATGAAAGAGATGAATTGCCATTCCCATTTTTTCAAACTGAGCTTTTGTACGTATGATCATTTTGTTTTCATCAACAATTTCATCGCCAACATAATAGGGCAAGCCACACGCTCCATAAGAAAGTGTGCCTCCTTTTTCATATACAACAACTTCTGAATCATAACGCATTCGACGAATTTTACTGGCAGCACTCATGCCTGCCGCAACGCCTCCAATAATTATTGTCTTCATGTCCACACCTCCTATAGCCCTTTCACTAATAATTCTACTAATTCATTATGGGTAAATTGAACCGGACTCGTTATTCGACATGGATCTTCCAATGCTTTTGTTGCAATATCACTTAAATCTTCCTTTTGAACACCAATTTTTGATAATGCATCCGGTATATTTAATTTTACATTCATTTGTTTAATTTTACCGATTAGACCATAGCTCGACCCCGGTGCTCTTAATGCTTTTCCAATTGAATGAATTCGTACTGTTCTATCCTTTTTAAGCAAGCCATCAATGACTATTGGCAGCAAAACAGCATTACACAATCCGTGTGGAAGGTGATATCGCCCCCCCAATTGATGTGCTATAGCATGAACATATCCTAAGGATGCATTTGAAAAAGCAACACCTGCCATAAATTGAGCTTGCGCCATAGCTTCTCTCGCTTTTTTATTTGTTCCATCATTATATGCCTCTAGCAAATACTGCCCTATAAGCTCCATTGCTTTTATGGCATATGCGTCTGTTAAGGCATTTGCATCTGTGGAAAAATAGGCTTCAATTGCATGTGTTAGGGCATCCATACCTGTTGCACCTGTTAAAGATGGAGGCATAGACAGCAAGGTCTGTGTGTCATTGACTGATATAGCCGGAATTAAAGCATCGTCGATTATGGCTAACTTGACTTTTTCTTGTGTATCCGAAATAATTGCAAAACGAGTCACCTCTGAACCTGTACCTGATGTTGTATTCACTGCAACAATCGGAAGCACCTGATGGTGTATTTTATGAACACCTACAAAGGTCTTGATTGGTTCTTGTGTCTGACTCATGAGAGCAACACCTTTCCCTAGATCATGGGCAGAACCACCACCTAATGTTAATATAAAATCACATGAAACCCCTGAAATATATTGACAGGCCTCTTCAACTAAGTCTATGGTTGGATCCGGTTTTGTTTTGTCAAAAACCTTGAATTTTATTTTTGCCAATGAAAAAACTTCTATAATTCTTTCATATGTTTGACTTTTCCGCATATATTTATCTGTGATGATAAAGGCACTTTTCCAGCCTTTCTTTCGTATTTCACCTAAAAGTTGTTCAATTGCTTGTTCTCCAAATAGATTGATTGTCGGCAAATTAAACTGCATCCTCTCACACTCCTTCAGAATGAAGTCGATTTTGAAGAACACTGGTTAGGGTGCTAATGGCTTGTAGTAAATATTTTGTACTAGGTAAAGGCTTGGCTTCTTCAATCATCTTTTCTACAATTGGATACCAAGGGTAGCTTTCTTGGTCTTCTATAAAATTGCTTTTTCTTGTAGGATTTCCACATTTTCGTCCTACTTGCTTATCGATTTCTTTTTGTGTGATCTTTTTCATGACTTCTATAGCAATTTCCTTCTGCTGGCTCTTTGCATTCAATCCAAATGACCAAGTAACATTCCAAGATTCTTTTAAAGCAGCAAAGCCCATCTGATGAGGATTTATACATGACCCATTCATAACAGCACCAAGTTGACCTCCCCAAGTAACTGCCATATCAACCTTATCTGACTGAAGTTTTTCGCAAATCTCATCATTGCCAAACGTTCTAACCTTAGGTTCACTATATTTCATGGCCTTTTGATAAAGGTCAACAAGCTGACCTATCTTTTCTTCATCTTCTATCACCATGCCCAATTCATTAATGGGCTGAATATTTAAGGCCCGAAAATAAGGCAATGTATCTAAAAAAAGTTCAGATGGATGTGCTTTTAAGGCAAATTGATTGTTTGCTTCTTGTCTCTCTAAATAATCAATAATCTCTAAAATACTGATGCTTTCTTTAAATTCTTTTTGGACTCGATTCTTACGATATACAAGAATGTGGCCGTCACAAAAAGATGGGTACAAATATTGTCTTCCTTGATAATACATTTCTCTCTGTATTGCCAGCAAAACATCCTCTAAATTATTATTCTTTTCTTCTTGGTGTACTGGCGATAGATAACCTTCTTCTACAAAAAAAGGTAACCATAAATGCCCAGCTACCATGACAATATCATATTCCTCTTCTTTAAAAGCATCCATAAGTTTGCCATAATAATCAGCGAAAGAATATATATCTATATCAATATGAATACCAAGCTCTTTTTCTATCGGTCGAATAAGAGTATCTTTTTTTTCTTGATAGGTATAAACTGCAGGATCACCTACGCCTAATATACGAATTGTTTCCATTTGATCACCTCATAACTTCTTCAAATAACCAGGGTTCAACATTTGTTAATATTTCTCCGCATTTAATAAATTCTTTAGCTCCACGAATATCCGCAACACCACCAGACATAACAACGACTGCTTGTCCTTCTAGCGCCTCTGTATACTTCATTTGTACAACCCTTAAATCAAAACTATGCAGTAACACATTGCATAACTCAAAGGCCTTTGCATGGCTTGTTTGTTGAAATATCAGAACATTTTCCACCCTGTCTTGCGAATATAAATCCTCATTAAATACAGGCACCATAAGGGAATGTATTTTTCCCATCCATCCAATGTCAAAGAGGCCTTCTTGCTCTATGCCTATCTCCATAGCATATTCAATACTTCCGTGTTCTCCCTGCATCATAATCATATATTTTGCTCCCGGAAAAATCTTCGCCTGTATATGCGTAAGTTTGACGCGCTTTACAATATCATTGAGAACTTTCATTCCTTGAGGTATCGTCGAATATTCTAAAATGCCAATAGCTCCTTCTTGCTTGAACAAATGCATTCACCACCTTACATTCTCATAATCACTCATCAACAATACCTATAATAATGGCATCAATAGGCTGCTTAATATTGTTATTCATGGCATAAACCGTATTGTGCCCTTCGGTAATTATAACCTTATCTCCAATCCCTGCTCCGATTTGATCCACTGCAATAATTGTTTCTTTCGATTCTAATTCTACTCGCATGAATTTAGAGCCAACAAGGGTTTGATGTTTTTTCGTTGACACAATATTTCCAATCACTTTTCCAATGCGCATTATATCACTTCTTTCTCTGACATTTTACGACAGTAACACCGTTGCTAAATCTCCATTTTGAACGCGAAATGCATTTCCATCATCTGTATCAATATGCAACTCTAGTACATAGTTTTCATGTACTTTACAACTGACATGATCCATCCGTCCTGCTTTTTCACCATCTAATACGACGGAGACTTCGTCACCGGATTTTACATTCATCCGCTTCGCATCATCAATAGAAAGATGCAAATGTCGCGTTGCAATAATACATCCTTTTTCAATTGTCACACGACCTTTTGGTCCTATTAGGGTAATTGCTTCAGAATTGTCTAGATTTCCGGAATTACGAACAGGTGGATTTAATTTTAACTGGCGTGCATCCGTTGCTGATATTTCGACTTGTGTAGCCCCACGCTCAGGTCCAAGAATACGAACATTATTGATTTGAAAGGTTTTTCCTTGATACTCCGTCATGAGTGTCACTGTTTCTCGGCACGCATATTCACCTGTTTGTTTGAGATCTTTTAACTTATTTAGTGTATAGCCTTGACCGAACAAAATTTCCACGTCTTGCTTTTTTAAGTGCACGTGCCGATTGGATATTCCAATTGGCACGGCATATTGATATCCTTGTTCTTCGGTGATTTGTCGAAGAACTTGCGTTGTCACTAAGGCTATATACTTTTCGTTGAGTTTCATCACTATTTACATTTTCGGTAAAATTGATGCCATGTTGTTATGTGGACGTGGAATCACATGAACAGCAATCAATTCTCCCAATCGAGACGCCGCTTCCGAACCTGATTCTGTTGCTGCTTTAACAGCACCGACATCACCTTGTATTGTTACGGTAATTAATCCGGACCCAATTTTTTCCATTCCTACTAGTTCAACTTCTGCTGATTTCAACATATTATCTGCCGCTTCTAATGCCGCCGTGAGGCCTCGTGTCTCTATAAAACCTATCGCATTTCCCATAATCTTTTTTACCTCCTGCGTTGATTTTTTTACTGAATTTGATTTCTTCGCTACGTTATCACTCATTGAAAGACTCCTTTTTCAAAATACATCATTAATTCCCTTGGTGGATTCGCTATGACTTCAGCAACTTTCAATAACGTTGTTTCCTGATACATATTTTTAATTTCGTCAATTGCAATATTTAAATCTGATACAGTTCCTTCAAAAACAACGGTTATTAATCGACCTCCCAATGCTTTTTTACAATGAATAATCTTACAATTAACCATTTTCATTATTTGATCACTTGCTAAATACCCATTAACAAGATTTTGAATCTCTATAATTCCAATCGCCATAAATTATTTCAGCACAGGCAAAATTTTAATCAAATCGTCGTGAGGTCTCGGTATGACATGAACCGCTACTAATTCACCCAGTCTGCTTGCCGTATCAGCGCCCGCTTCCGTAGCTGCTTTTACCGCGCCTACTTCTCCTTTCACAATAACCGTGATTAATCCGGATCCGATTTTTTCCGTTCCTACTAATTCAACTTGAGCTGTTTTCAACATATTGTCTGCTGCCTCTAAGGCTGCTGTGAGTCCTCGTGTTTCTATAAATCCTATAGCACTTCCCATAGTACTTCCTCCATTCAACTATTTTGAACTTTCAATTAATTTTTGAATTCCCGGATGCGGGTTTGCAATAACTGACTGAATAATATCTTCTTTTTCATTGTATCGTAATGCGATATTATAGCCTAACTCAATTGCTGCTTTAACTTGGTCAATAGTCCCTCGAAACTTTATTTGCGCTTGAAGAGGAATCTTTTCAAGAATAGCAACAGCCGGTTTATTAATGTTAATTGCAACAACCTGTATATCCATGTGCTGATACATTTCACTAATGACAATTAATGCGGTCGCATATCCACAGACCTCTAACATTCCCAATGCATTTCCACTACGTGAAGAATAACTCATATAATCCTAAATCCATCTACAAGCACACAATGTCGCGCCCTTGTATAATCTTTTGATGTTGTAATCCCTTCACCTGTTGGCCCGGCAATCGTAAAACTAACGACCGATTCACTCTCAACACCAATTCCGGCTAAGGAAGGCGCATTCTTCACAAAAATCGTTGTATTAATTGCTTTTGCATAATATGTTATATTATCGATATTTTGCGAATGACAGATAGCCGTATGGCGATTGCCATGTTCGGCTTTGACTGCATAGTCAACGCCTTGATGAAAGTTTTCAACACGTACTATTGGTAAAATCGGCATGAGTAATTCCAATTGTACAAAGGGATGTTCAAATTCGGTCTCACAAATAATGCATTTTGGTTTTTGAGTGTAAGATATGTTTAATGCATCCAAATACTTATATGGATCTTTTCCAACCCATTCCTTACGAACATGTATTCCGTCTTGGTCTTCGACTGTTATTAACTGTTTCATGGATTCAATCGTGTCGCCTTTGATTAAAAGCCCACCTTCTTGAACCATTGATTCGATAAGTTCATTGGCTACCTGATCAACAACGAATACTTCTTTTTCTAAAATACATACGATATTGTTATCAAACGAATGACCGGTGATAATATCCCTTGCTGCTTTTTGAATATTTGCAGTTTCATCCACAACAACCGGCGGATTTCCTGCTCCTGCACCGATTGCTTTTTTTCCTGATTTCAACAATGCTTTTACGAGTCCCGGACCACCTGTTCCTACTAGCATATTCACCTTTGGACATGATGCCATCACATTTAATGATTCCATGGATGGATTTTTAACCATAGTGACCAGATTTTCCGGTCCACCTAAGTTGACAATTAAACGATTGATTTGTGTAACCGTATATGCACATACATTTTTTGAACTTGGATGTACATTAAAGACAACGGTATTTCCTGCTGCTAACATTCCAATAGCATTACTAATAACGGTCTCCGAAGGGTTTGTAACCGGTGTTGTTGCACCGATCACACCAAACGGGGCTTCTTCAATAATCGCTAATCCTGTGTCACCGCTTTGTGCTTTGGTTTCTAACCGTTCTGTCCCTGGTGTTCTCGCTGCTAATTCATGTTTTTTTATTTTGTCTTCATAGTTTCCTAATCCCGTTTCTTCAACTACTCGTTTTGAAAGATCATATTTCTCTTTTAATGTCCATTTTTTTATACTCTCAATAAAGCGTTCTCGGTCTTTTATCGTATATTGACTATATTGCTGTTTTGCTTTTTCTGCCGCATTAATGGCATCTTCCATTTTATCAAAAACACCTAGATGTTCTTCCGACAAGGTTGTCAATTCAGATTTTACTGCCCGTTTATCCAAAACCCCGGATTGATTGTCTTGCCTGATTGTTTGTTGGACAATTTGACTCACTAGTTGCTGTATTTCTTTTTCACTGATTTGCATTTTTTCACCTCCCATTAAGTTGTTTTATCACTTCTTTGGTGATTGCTCCGATTAACTCAACTTCGCTATATTCTTTACTACTTTTATCTGATTTTTCTACATAAGCAGGTTTACATGCCGGGACTCCGCCCGATTCGACGCCAATCTTTTTACGAATGTCGAGTAATGCATCTATCTCAGTACAGTTAAACTCTCTTGGGTCACCAATTTGTTTAACATAAAGCAAGATTTTTCCATAATGTTCTACCGATTCCATTCGAAAAAAAGCTTCTCGTAAATCGCGTCCCCATGTAAGCAAGCCATGATTAGCCAATAAAACTGCATTGTAATCTTGTACGTATGGCTTAATAGATTCAGGTACTTCATTCGTTCCCGGTAAGGCAAAATCCGAAACCGGTACAACCCCTAAATTAACAACTGCTTCTGCAAGTATCGGTGTCTCCATGGGAACTCTTGCTACTGCAAATGCTGTCGCTATTGGTGGATGAGCATGAACAACCGCTTGGATACTTGGATTTGTTTTATAAACCTGAATGTGCATCTTCACTTCAGATGATGGTTTTCCATTCGCACTTAGTACTTCTCCATCTAATGTCATTTTTACAATTTCATCTGCTTTCATGCCACCTTTTGAAACAGCCGTCGGTGTCACAAGAATTGTATTTTCATCCAGCTTAACCGATATGTTCCCATCATTTGCTGCAACAAAACCTTTATCATATATTTTTTGACCCACATCACAAATAGCATTTCGGATCTTAATCTCATTCATATACGTACTCATAGGCATCTCCTATTCAAACAATTTCTTTAAGTTCTCCTTGTAAGGTGGACGAACAATTCCCTTCTCTGTTATAATAGCTGTGATGTACTTTGCATCAGTTACATCAAATGCAGGATTGTAGGCTTTAACTTCTTTTGGAGCTGTTCTTCGGCCAAAACCATTACCGATTTCTTCTTCATCACGAAGTTCAATTTCTATGTCATCACCTGTTTCTGTATTCATGTCAATGGTGGATGTCGGTCCAAGGATATACATCGGAATTCCATATTCTTTGGCGAGGATTGCAACTCCTGATGTACCTATTTTATTCGCTGCATCTCCATTGGCTGCAATACGATCACAACCGACGAGTACTGCATCAATTTTTCCTTCTTTCATTACAAGGGATGCCATATTGTCACATATAACTGTAACATCAATACCGGCTTTATATAATTCATAAGCTGTTAATCTTGAACCTTGGAGTAAAGGTCTAGTCTCATCAGCATATACTTTAAAGTTATAGTCTTTTTCATGTCCTAGATACATTGGTGCTAAAGCCGTTCCAATACCTGAAGTTGCAATACCGCCTGCATTACAATGCGTTAATAGTCCCATATTTGGTTTTAATAATTCTAAACCATATTCTCCAATGGCTTTTCCCATTGCCTGATCTTCTTCAAATACTTTTTCACTTTCATCCAATAAGGCTTTTTTCATTTGCTCAATAGTCACACCATTTGCTTCTTCTTTTTCAAAACGCTCTTGCATACGATCTAGCGCCCAGAATAAATTCACTGCTGTTGGCCGACTTGTTGCTAAATATTCTTTTGTTTCCATAAATTCTTTCTTGAATGCTTCAAAGTCCTTTGTGTCCATTTTATTCATACAGACATATAGGCCAAATGCTGCGGCTACTCCAATTGCTGGAGCGCCACGAACACGTAACATCTTAATTGCTTCAAATATTTTTTTTCGTTCATCTAAGTATAAAAACACTTCTTCATTTGGTAATAAGGTTTGATCAATAAGCACTAACTTTGTTTTATCTTCGTTTAACTTTGCCGGAATAACTGTTGTAATCATTTCATCATCTCCTATAAATATTTTTCAATCAAACGAAGATATTCTTCGCCGGTAACAATTTCGTCTCTATTTTTGATAAGTAGTTTAGCTAAGTGTAAGTTTTCTTTTTTAGCTTTGATACGTTTTGCATCCTCTGTAATTCCATCCAAATCTTTCACATGGGCAAATCCAACCGTTCGACGAACCATTTCGCAGCCGGCCACACCTGCTGTATTTACTAGTACATCATTGATATAATACTCTTTGAATCCCTTCGACTTGGCCATCTTATCAGTTACAACATCGTCCCAAAGTTCGAGCGCTTTTGATTTGAACATATTGACAACATCTTTTATCGCATCTAACAAAAACTTCTCATGTTTTGAGCGAAGTTGACCTTCTTCTAAGGAAGCTTTTGTCGAAATATAGTTCATAATCAGGTTAGCAATTAAAGCGCCTATGTCATAAGCCATGGGCCCATAAAATGCAAATTCCGGATCTATAACTTTAGTCGATTCTGGATTCACAAAAATACTTCCCGTATGTAAATCACCATGGAGCAAGGCCTGTGCATTGTTCATGAAATCAAATTTTAATTTTGCAACTTCACGTGCCAATTCTTCATCATCAACAATTTCTTCTTGATGGAATTTTACAAGTTCTTCTTCCATATCATTTCTTGCTCCAACATGAAAAGGCTCTGTGTATACTAAATCTTCAGTTATTTCACATAGCTCCGGATTAATAAATGACTTAACATTTTCTTTCTTCTCCTTATGCTCCATCACAACATCTGATGTAAGCAATAAAGTTTTTACTAAAAAGTCACTAATCTGATCTGCAAAATATGGATATTGATTATATTCGAGTAATCCATATCGCATAATAATATAGTTATCCAAATCCTCCATGGCCATACAATACATATCTGTATCATAAAAATAAACTTCAGGAACTAATCCACCGGTGAGTTCATATTCTATATTCAGAATATGTGTTTCAATCTCACCACGACCAATATCAAGTGGCCAGTCTTCTCCTGCTGCTCGAACATAAGGTAATGCTTGTTTAACAATAAGACTTTTATTATTTTTTGTATCTTTTACCCTAAAAACCAGATTTAGGTTTCCGTCACCAATTTCATTGCAGACATATTCCGCATCCGAAGCAAAGAAATCCATTTTATTATTCACATATTCAACCACCGTTTTTTCGTTTAATTCTACATATTTACTCATGACAATCTCCTCTCAAAATTAATCTTTTTTCCTATAATACGTTAATCCTAAGGCGACGATTAACACAATTCCTTTTACAATGTCTTGAGAATAGTATGGAAAATCCATCATAATCAGTCCATTTAATAAGATTCCCATGAGCAGCGCACCTAGGAGCGTTCCAAATGCATTCGCCTTTCCTATGCCCAAAACTGAAAATCCAATAAAGGCTGCTGCAACAGCGTCCATTAAATAGGAACCACCTGCATCAACTTCACCCGATCCTAGACGAGCACCCAAAACCAGACCGCCAAGTGCTGCGATAAAGCCCGAAAAGATATACGCCAATAATCGATATTTATTTGTTGGAATACCGGACAACTTTGCAGCTTCTTCATTTCCTCCAACCATATATAAGTAACGGCCGTATTTCGTGTAATTAAGAAATACATGGACAATAATTACAACCGTTAACATTAATATAACCGGGAATGGAATCCCAAATACTTTTCCTTGACCAATAAAAAGATATATCGGGTCCATCATTCCAGGAGCTATGCCGGCATTGTCAGGTAGTGGCATATAATTATAAATCGCTGTTCCATTTTGGAATGTAATCGATATTCCTGTTAATAAGAACATCATCGATAATGTTGTTAGCATATCCGAAATACCAACTTTGATAATTAAAAATGCATTGACCATCCCTACTATTACTCCGACAAGCAATGGAATTGTAATTGCCCAGAAGGGACTCATCTCCCATATAACCATTGTTTTTGCCGCAATTACGGATGCGAATCCTGCAACAGCTCCTACTGATAAATCAAATCCATCTACGGTTAACGCCATTGTTATGGCTAATGCAATCAGTCCAACTATCGATACGGATCTAAAAATATTTGTAATATTATTAAAGTTCATAAAATTTTCTAATCGAATTGAAAAAAATAGGACTGCTAAGACAGTTACTAAAATCGTTCCATATTTATAAAAGAATTGAAATAAATCTATTTTTTGTTTAGGCTCGTTTTTGAACATTTTGACCACCTCCGGTAGAGTACAATAATAACTCCTCTTCATCTGTATCTTTTGTAATTAGTTCTTTAGCTATTGTTCCGTTATACATGACATACGTACGATCGGTTAGACCTAAAATTTCCGAGAACTCACATGTGGCATATATTACACTCTTACCCGCTTTTACAAGTTCTCCTATTAGCCGATATATTTCAGCTTTACTACCTACATCAACACCTTTTGTCGGCTCATCAAAAATGTAGACTTGTGCATCCGATAGCAGCCATTTTCCAATTGCAACTTTTTGCTGATTTCCACCACTAAGATTGGCTACAATTTGTTTTTCGTTTGGCGTTTTTATACCAACTTTTTGAATGTTTTCTTTAGAAATCTTTTTCATTTTTATTCGATTCATAAACGAATATTTACAATAATTACTTAATGTCGGTAAGGTTAAGTTCGTCTCGATTGATTCATGCACTAAAATTCCTTCTTTTCGTCGTTCTTCCGGAACAAGCGCAAAACCATTTTTTACAGCATATGCAGGGTTTTTATTAATAACTTTTTCTCCATTTAAATCTATTGTTCCTTGAACTATTGTCCCTTCTCCAAAGATTAATTTGCATAATTCTGTTTTACCACCACCAACAAGTCCTGCTAATCCGATGATTTCACCTTTATGTAATTTCAAATCAACATGATGTATACCACCGGTTCCGGTTAAATGATTAATTGTAAGTATTTCTTCTCCTATTTCTCCTATATGCTTTGGATACGTATTTTCCAACTTACGTCCCAACATCTTCTCAACTATATTGTCAATGGTTGTCTCTTCGACATTATATGTACCGACATATTGTCCATCTCTTAATACAGTAATTTTTTCGCTAATTTGGAAGACCTCATCTAATCTATGACTTATAAATATTATGCTCATTCCATCGTCTCTTAATTTATTCACTATTTTAAATAGCTTTTCTGTCTCTTCTAAACTTAAAGGTGCCGTCGGTTCGTCTAAAATCAAAAATTTAGCTTTTTGATAAACGGCTCTTCCTATAAGTACCATTTGTTTTTGAGATAAGGTTAACTCACTTATCAGTTTATTGACATCAATATCTAACCCTAATGCTTCTAATTCTTTTCGTGCCTGTTTTTTTATTTTCTTCCAATTAATCACTATTTTTTGTTTCGGGCTAATGATTTCATCCATCATAATATTCTCAGCTACGGTCAAATGAGGTACTAACGCTGTATCAACTTCTTGATATACAATGACAATCCCATGGGCTTTTGCATCCATCGGGCTCTCAATATTCTTAGCTTCATCATCAATAGCAATCTCACCTTCATAGCCTTGATAAGCTCCGGCAAGAATTTTCATCAATGTACTTTTCCCTGCACCATTCGCTCCAATAAGGGCATGAATTTCTTGACTTCCCACTGCAAAATTAACTTGGTCAAGAGCCTTAACACCCGGAAACGATTTTGTTATTCCTTTCATCTCTAATCGACTCATATTCACAACCTCACTCACTGCAACTTTGTCGTTTTTATTAGCAAACCGATTGATAAATCTCAATCGGTTTGCAGTTACACTTTATTGTGCTTGTTCTAAAGCAAGCATCCAATCTTCTAAAAAGTCTGTTGTATATCCCCATCCATCATAAAACTCAGCTAACTCAGCCATTGTTACACGTCGTTCGTCTTTTGACGGCAAATCATCCACATGGATAAGTACCGGTTTAAGAGAATAATAACGTGGAATTTTTTCACCTGCTAATGCTTTAAGTGCTAATCGAATTTGTACTTGACCAACAACTGTTGGGTCAACTGCAGCTGAAGCTCTCCAGATTTCCGGATGATCTTGCATCATTGCCAAATCTTGGTCTGAAATATCGACTGAATATAATGGAATTGTTCGTCCTGACGCTTGTTGCTCAACCACAAGAGCATTATAAAAACCTTTTGCATATTCATCCCACACTGCATATACCGCATCAATGTCACTGCCTGTTGTTAATAATGTCTCTAATGCTGTTTGCGCCTTCGGCATTGGGTTGTCTGTTCCCAAGTCTATTGTATTAATCACTTCAAGCCCTGTATAAGTTGGTAATATCCCACCTTCCCAAATACGGTGTCGTTTATCTGTTGGTGGCACATTAGCAACTCGGTTATAAACAACCTTTCCTTTTCCATCAAGCTCTTGTACTAAAGCCATTTGTGATAACAGTCCCATCATTAGGTCATATTGATCAAGTGAAACAAGTTTTCCTTGATGAATCTCTTCCGGAACATCAAAGTCGTTGTCAAAAACGATAACCGGAATTCCCGCTTCCAAGGCTTTTTGAACTGAACCTGTTAATGCATCTGCTTTTCCATGCGAAATCAAAATTGCATCCATTTTATTTGTGACTGCATTATCAATTCCTTCGGCCATTTTTGCCAGGTCATTGTTTGCATCGATAACACTGAGTTCAATTCCGTACCTTGCAGCTTCATCTTTTACACCATTAATATGTGTAATCATATGTGTTCCTGTACCCCACTCTTTAATAAGAGCCATTTTTAATGTTTTTCCTTCAATTGCTGAAGGTACGTCTGCATTAACTGTTTCACTTGTTCCTTCATCTGATGTCTCATCATTTGTTGCATCTTCGTTTACCACCGGTGTTGAATCCGCAGTGTTGTCAGAAGCCACATCATCATTTCCTTGGCACCCCACCAACGTTAAACTCATGATTAGTGTTAGTAAAATTGCAATCCCTTTTTTCATTGTACATTCTCCTTTTCTAATCTTTCTGAATTAAACACATTGCACAAATCCTTTTCAATTTATTCTTGGATTTGATTACATATTACACCTCGTTTCATATTTTGTCAATATTTTTCATCTAAAAAACAAAAAATAAATATATTTTTTCAATGTTTTTCATTTTTATTGTGTTTTCACCTATTTTTTTATCAAAAACGACAAAAAAAGAGCTGACTTTGAAAAAGTCAGCTCTTTTTTTTATTTTTAAATATCTGCAAAAATAAATCTCGGATCGTGGTGATATGTCTTATCTATTTTCGTCGTTGTAATAAGCTTTTGTTCATTATTCAATTCTCCAAATGTATATCTGGAACGTTTGCCAATTTTTGTAGAATCCGCAATAATATAGGCTTCTGTCGAATTTTTCAAAGCAATTTTGTTCACTTCAGCCACTTCAGCACTAGAGGTAGATATGCTACCTCCGGGAATCACTCCTGATGCACCAATAAAACATTTGTCAAAATTCATCGTTGCAATCTGATTAATAACCGAAGGACCGAT
Source organism: uncultured Eubacteriales bacterium (assembly GCA_964627665.1). Taxonomy (GTDB): domain Bacteria; phylum Bacillota; class Clostridia; order Lachnospirales; family Vallitaleaceae; genus UBA1351. The sequence continues at coordinate 26,466 of CAZVKG010000004.1, forward strand.
AACAACGCCGATATCCAACATGACTTCGCCACCTAAAATAATTGTATTAATCTGATGTTTAAGCAATTCCTGAATGTGAAAAGCTCCATTAGTTACAACGGTTACATTCTTACCGACAAGATGTTTAATCATCATATCTTCCGTCGTTCCCGGTCCGATGAAAATAAACTGTCCGTCACCAACTTTCGTTGCAGCATAACTACCAATCTGCATTTTTTCTTCTTTATTTAAAGTCATTTTCTCTGCTAGTGATTTTTCCGGTATATTAACAATAATTTTTGCTGCTCCACCAGTTAATATTTCAATTTGCCCTTCTTCTTCAAGGGTTTTTAAGTCTCTGCGCACTGTTGCAAGAGAGACGCCAACACGTTCTGCAATTTCCTCAAAGAATACAATGTCTTTTGTATGCATAAATTCCAACACTTTACTCCGCCGAACATAAGGTATCATAAGATTCCTCCTTGTGTTTTTTTCTTATAATACCATTCTTTTCATATTTTTGCAATATTTTTCATTACTTGCTTTGTTTTATTGTTTTTCATCATTTAGCCATAAGCCAGTCATCTCTGTTTGAACGTAGTTCCATGTATCCTTACACATGGTATCTAAATCCAATTTTGCTTCCCAGTGAAGTAAGTTTTTACTCTTTTGAATCGATGCATAGCAAGTGGCGATGTCTCCGGGACGTCGATCGACAATATGATACTTAACCGTTTTTCCACTCGCTTTTTCAAATGCTTTGACCACTTGAAGGACGCTGTAGCCTTTTCCTGTACCTAGATTAAAAGCTTCAATCCCCGATTGTACCTGCACATAATTAAGCGCAGCGATATGGCCTTCTGCTAAATCTTGCACATGGATATAGTCGCGAACGCCGGTTCCATCGATGGAGTCATAACCATCTCCAAAGACACTCAGTTGTTCGAGTTCACCACTGGCTACCTTGGCAACATAGGGCAAAAGGTTATTAGGAATTCCATTGGGGTTTTCTCCGATAAGTCCACTTGGATGTGCACCAATTGGATTAAAATATCGCAATAAGGCTATTGAAAATTCAGGATCTCCAACATATAGGTCGTGTAGAATTTCTTCAATTATTTTTTTTGTCGCACCATAGGGGTTTGTCGTAGATAATGGATAATCTTCTTTAAAGGGAACATTTTCATTCATACCATATACTGTTGCTGATGATGAGAATACTATTTTTTTACAGTTAAATTTTTTCATAACCTTCAAAAGCTGAATGGTCCCATTAACATTGTTATCATAATATTCTAAAGGCATGCTTACCGATTCCCCGACCGCTTTTAATCCCGCAAAATGAATAACCGCATCAATAGCACAACTTTCAAAGACTTCATTCATTTTTTTTGCATCACGGATATCGCCTTCATAAAACTCAAGACTCTTATGTCCAAGCGCCTCAATTTTTGCGACATTTTCTTTTTTCGAGTTGACAAGATTATCAATAATCACCACTTGATGGTCTGCTTCTAATAATTTTACACATGTATGACTTCCGATAAATCCTGTTCCTCCGGTTACTAATATTTTCATTACTTGCATCCCTCCTATGTCGTGCTATATTTTTGTACAATCGCTTCCATATGCGAAAGTTTTTCTTCCATTTTTTTCACGAAGGCATATTGATTCTTGGCACGAATTAAATTGTGCTTTTCTTTATGTACCTTAAAGTAAGTATCTCCATCCAAGTAGTCAGTTAAAAAGCGCATCCCACATTCAAAGGTCATAATAATGGCACTCATTGGTAATAATTCAAGTTCTCTGGGGGTAAGCTCATCTTTCATAATCTCAAGATAGCCTCTGGTATATGCTTCAAATCGCTTTAAGTCTATATCCATATCTTCAAGATTCTCAGCATCTTCTTCTAGGGTACTTCCGCATGAACGAATAGCATCTCCAAAATCGTACAGTGCACTTCCTGGCATGACAGTATCCAAGTCAATAACACAGCGTCCTTTGCCCGTAACATCATCTAAAAGTACATTGTTAATTTTTGTGTCATTATGGGTCACTCGCACAGGAATACTTCCCTTTTCCATTTCGGATAAGATTAACGTGCTTATATCTTGGTGTTCCATGGTAAAAGCAATCTCTTCTTGGCATAACTTTGCACGCTGGTTCACATCTTTTTCAAGGGAATCAATGAAATTCTTATATCTTTGTTTTGTATTATGGAAACCTTGAATCGTCTCATGTAGACTGGCTACCGGATAATCTTTTAGCATATACTGAAAAAGACCAAAGGCTCGTCCTGCTTCATAGAGCATGGATGATTTTTCAGCAAATAGGTGCCCTGTCGCCTTTTGAACAAAGACATATGACCGCCAATAATTCCCATCTGCATCTTTATAAAAACTCTCCCCTGTTTGGGTTGGAACCAGCGTTAAAACCTGGTAATGATCTATAGGATGTTCCATAATATAATCCACCAAATAACCGGTCACCCGTTCAATATTTTCCATCAGTTGTTCTGTCGCCTTAAAAATCTGGTGATTCACGCGTTGCAAAATATAGGGCAGGGACTCTCTCGAATACTCCACAGTGACAAGATAGGTATCATTAATATGCCCATCTCCATACGGACGAACTGATTTAAAATCACCCTTCCATTGAAATTGCTTGCAAATTATTTCAAAATCGTGTGTCATTATTTTGTCCTCCATAATTTCTCTGGATATTTTCCTTCATCAATCATTTGATTGATTGCCTCAACAACCATAGCCTTATCTTCTTGATAGGTCACCCCATACCATTTTTCATTTGTCTTTAGAACCTTGACATTGGCTTTATTTTTTTGCACCATTTGGTCGACGACATAAGGAAGATAAAATTCACCTTTCAAAGGATTCACTTTTATGGCCTCCTTTAAAAAATCAACGATTGACCCCTCGATTTCTTCAATTAAGGATGGCTTAAGTCCCCACATATTCATGGAGACAATGGTCTCTTCCGGCAATGTGGTCCACACTTCATCTTTTAGATAAGCGATATCCTTGGCACGTTTTTCAATATGTATACGTTCGACAACATTTTTTAGATTCTCATCTGTATCTAGGTTGCATATTCCCCGAGAGACATAGCCGTTTTCCGTCACCGTATTTTTTAGCTGATATCCAACCATGGCATAATCAGTCTCATCATTTGTTGTGTCGCTTAAAAAATCAAAAAGTTTCATATAGGCCTCTTTACCGTAATAATCATCGGCATTGATAATAGCAAAGGGACCTTTAATTAAATGCCTTGCTGCATAGAGTGCATGAGCTGTTCCAAAAGGTTTGACCCGATCTTTTGTAATCTTGATACTCTCGGGAATATCTTCTAATTCTTGAAATGCATATTGTACACGAATATAAGGTTCGACCCTTTGTCCAATAACTTCTTTAAAATCCTTTTCAATTTTATGATTTATAATAAAAATCACATCTTCAAATCCGGCTTCAATCGCGTCAAAGACAGAATATTCAATAATCGCTTCTCCATGGCGTCCTAGGGGATCCATTTGCTTGAGCCCTCCATATCTGCTTCCAATACCTGCAGCTAAGACAACTAATACTGGTTTATTCATAAGAACCTCCATATTTTTCATTTTTTCTTGTTTTGTATTCTCTTACTATCCTAACAAGTTTTTCCTGCCCTGTATTTGTACTTTCTTCTACTCTTTTTGTACAATTGATTGTATAATGGTAGATAAGGAACTACTTATATGTAAAGATCGGAGTTTTGATAATGCCACGTATTGATGGTTATGAATTAACCCCCATTCACCCTCTTATTTCCATAGACCACATTGTGACCGTGCACTACTTTGAGTACTCTAAAAATTATATTTTCGAAGGTGAAAAACATAATTTTTGGGAATTTTTATATGTGGACAAAGGATGCATCAATGTAAAAGCAAATGATACGATGTACAGTCTTTCAAAAGGACAAATCATCTTTCATGAACCCAATGAATGGCACACTGTCGTTGCCAATGGACAGACCGCTCCGAATCTTGTGGTCATTGCTTTTACGTGCGATTCTCCTGCCATGCATTATTTCAAAAAACGTATTCTTTCAATTGACCACCATTTATATACTTACCTTGGCAAAATCATCAATGCTGCCCATACTTTATTCACGAATAACCTCAATGATCCCTTGTTAAAAAAGCTCGATAAGCGTTTTAACGAACCCACACCATCCGAGCATTATATTACAAGCTATCTGGAATTGTTTTTAGTTGAAATACTGGAGAATCACGAACGCTACGAGAGAGATGTGAAAATCTCGACTTCAATTCATGAATACATGAAAGAAGAAAAACTGGCCATTGTCATTAACTTTTTACAAGAAAATCTACATCAAAACTTAACACTAGACGATATATGTCAAAACACTCTACTCAGCCGCTCTTCCTTGCAAAAGTTATTCAAAGAAGGTACCGGCCACAGTGTGATGGATTACTTTAAAGAGATGAAAATACAGGAAATCAAACACCTTATTCGTGAAGAAAATCATAATTTCACTGAAATAGCAGAAATATTGGGCTACAGCTCGATCCACTATTTATCACGAACATTTAAAGCAAATACAGGCATGACATTATCTGAATATGCTTCATCTGTAAAAGCTTTATTAGATAATAAATAAAACAAAAAACAAGCACTGTAAGTATATTTTACTTACAGTGCTTGTTTTTTTTACGATATTCATAGGGCGTTATACCCATTATTTTTTTGAAACTTTGGGAAAAATAGCTTTGAGAAGCAAAACCACATGAGTTAGCAATGCTTGCAATATTATAATCTGTCTCAATTAATAGCTTTTTACTCACTTGAATCCGCACATCAATCAAATAATTCATTAAAGACAATCCATAGGTTTTTGTAAAACAATGGGATAAATAGTATTTATTCAAATGGAGCTCCTCTGCCAGATGATCTAACGTAATATTTTCTGCATAATGGGCTTCCATGTACCTCTTTGCCTGACTACATTCACGCATGACTTGTTGGGTGATCGAAGCCACAGCTTTATTCCCGGATATTTTTAAAAACTCTAAAAATACGAGCTCATATATATTTTGAATCATTAGTAAGTGATGTTTATTTTTACGATCATTAATATTTAAAATCTCTTCTGTATAAAAATTTACTTTTTTGGTTAAGGATAGGAACGAAACCTTGGAATACAAATTATTATTCATTTCAATGGATATATTACCTACACCAAAGACAATATATTCAAGGGGATTTTCCTCGCTTGAGACCTCTCTATGCTTTACGTTGGGATTTACTGCAACAAAATCATAGGGACCTATAGCTATCTCCTGGTCTTCAATATATACTTTCCCTTGCCCCCCGATGACTAAGAACATCTCACAAAGAACATGGGTATGAGCTATACTTGCCCATTCTCCTTCATAGGAAGAATGGGCAACATATACAAGCTCACCATAATTTATGTCTTCAATTTTATCTGATAAATAGTAGGTACGATTACTCATGTCTATCCCTCATAACCCTTGAAATTCTTGTCGACAAATCTGCCTATTCTTTGATATTATACCAAATAATTTCATTGGCTTCCATGCTCAAGTCAAACGAAGCGCCATCCCCTCTATAAACTTTGGTTTCTTGGGCCTCATAGGTATTATTTACGACACAGAATTTATTATTCTTTATGTAGGCATGAACGTCAACATGGTAATTCGAGCTATACCATTGTTCTAAAGAAGCTTCTGCATGGCTAGCATAAAGAATTGCCCGATGGAGTATACGGGTATTTTGATGACTGTAGGGTAAACCAGTAAAATATACTCCTCGTCCTTGTCCAAAGTCCCTTGTTGCCAATTGTACGCCTAAATCTCTTTGAACAATAACTGTCGTATCTTCCAAGGCATAAATATCTGCTTGTCCCTGGCCAAAGTCGATCTCTCCTTGGCAATCCCTTGTAATAAAATGAGTTTGCTCTTGCCAATTGTATTTATCATAGTTTAGCGTAAATCCATTTTCTTTTTCGACGCCAAGAACATCCGCTAATTGGAAAAACCGTCCTTGATGCTGATGGGCCGTTGGCTCTCCAACACCAATAAATCCGCCACCCTGATAAATAAAATGTCGTATACGTGTGATAATTGTCTCGTCGATCCAGTAATCACCACCACTATGGGCTGTATCGGCTCCACCCACGTTGATAATAACATCAATGTCATCTAGAAGGTTAGCATCTTGCTTAACATCATCAAAGCTTATAAAGCGTACATCATAAGGTCCACCTGCTAGCGCTTCAACAATACCCGCATAGCTATAATTTTGCTTTTGGTATAAGGCATGATGAACCATGTGGTTTCCCCATGCACGCATATGTCCCCACGCATTTAAAACCGCTACCGTTTTTACACAGTATGGCGTTGTTCCTTTGACATTGTCATATAAGACTCTAAATTCATCAGCTACACTCTTAATATACTCAATAAAATCCGGGAATTCTAAGGCAAGTTTTAGGTATCCGCCATAACCAATACGGTCAATGGGCTTTCGAAGAATGGCCCGTCGAGCTGTAACCCAATTTTCTTTCGCTTCTTTTATTGGGTCCCCATTTTCATGGAAGGTATCTGGGAAAAAGTAAGGTAAAAAGCGACCTTCTGTATATTTAACCCCTTCAATATCACTAATGAGTCGAAGGGTACTTCCGTTACCGACACTTCCGACTACAGAATCCAATCCAATCTCTTTAAAGGCTTCTAAAAAAGGCTCTGTCCCTATCCAGTGGTCTCCAAGAAACATCATGGCTTCTTTGCCATAGCTATGAACAATATCGACAAATTCTTTGGCTAGCGCAGATACTTCTTTGACTTGAAAATGTACAAAATCCATAAATTCCTTTGAGGGCATGCGATATTGATTATTGTAATATCCTTGATCAATAATATATTCTGCTCTAAAAGAATAACCGACTTCCTCCTCAAAGCGTTCTAATATATAAGGGCTTACCGATGCTGAATACCCATACCAATCTACATATTTTTCACGCTTTAATTCATCAAATATCAGTGTGAACTGGTGAAAAAAAGTTGTGAAACGAATGACATCAACATCCGGATTTTCTTCTATAAAGGCTTTGAGGCGCTTTATACTGTATTCATGAGTCTTAGGCTGACGTACATCAAAGGTCATCTGATGCTCTACATCTTGCCAATCATTGACCACACTATTATACATATGCACAGGGTCCCAAATAAGGTATGCTAAAAAACTAACCGTATACTCATGAAAGGGTCTACATGCTTTAATGATAACACTTTGATTATCCCTTTGGTATTCCCAATCATCCACACTAACCACTTGGCCTGTAGTACGATCAATGACTTCCCACCATCGTTTTGGCTTGTCATTCTCATTGATTTCCATGAGTTCTTGGCTAATGCCTTTCATAAGAGGTATTTCTAAGCGCTCTTGCTCTGCCAGGAAAAATCCTGTCATGATGTAACATTGTTGCACTTCTTCCGGATGTTCTTTTGCCCATGCATTATCCTTACGCGTTGTATAATAGGTCGCATAACGTTTCGCATCTAAGGCGTTTAACTCCTCCGGAAACTTTGTCCCATCACAGTCTCTCACCGCATCTGCCCCTAAAAAATTTACAATTTGAAGTGTTTCATCGACAATATCCGTATCCGTGGGTATTGTCAGTCTTCCTCTTAAGTTATCTTTCATTGTTTGTACTCCTCGTTATTTAGAATGTGGCTTGTTATACACATATAATGCAAGTAAGAGCATACTCAAACCAAGCATTTGTATCATTAATCCTTGAACTCCAATATCCTTATGTCCGTTAATGACAAAGATTGTTGCAACAACAACCCATAGGGATGCTAGAACTCGTTTGACTACATCTTTTCCATATTCGTCTTTTATCATCCTAACCTTTTAAGCCTCCTAACGTCATTCCTTGCGTTAATCGCTTCTGTACAAAAATATAAAGGATAAGCGTCGGCAGCATGACCATAACCAATCCTGCATACATTTGTCCATATTGAGCCGCAGCATTTTGGGCTTTCATCAAGTTCATTAGCCCGACCGGGAGTGTTCTAGGACCTCCCGATTTTGTCAACATGGTCATTGAGATAATGTACTCGTTCCAGAAGGATAAAAAGTTAAATAAAATGACAGTGACAATGCTTGGCTTTGCCATAGGCAAGATGACCTGACACATGGTTCGAAAATGTCCCGCACCGTCAACATAGGCTGCTTCTTCAAAGTCTTTTGGAAGTGTAATTAAGTAGCCCGATAATAAATAAATGGTAAAGGGCAAGGCTGTTGACGCATATACAAGGGCTAATACAAATATATTGTTCAGTAAAAACCCATTTCCAAAGGTCATATTAAGCCACTTGTCCCCATCAACAAACATGAGAAAAATCGGAATAACAATGTAGTTCACATTGATAAATAAGCCTGCCATGAACATTCCCTTGAAAAATTTCTTGCCCACAAAGTTAAACCGTGTTAACACATACGATGCAGGTAAGGCTACTACCAGCAAAATAAGAATCGCCACTGAAGTAACAATAACCGATGTCAACATATAACTTCCCATGTTGGCCTTATTCCAGGCATCGGCAAAGTTTTGTACATAAAATCCTGCCGGCATGGCCCAAGGGTTTCCATAGAACTCTGCATTTTCCTTGATGGAAGCTAAAAATACCCAAGCAACCGGAACAATAATGGTGATCGTTAGCGAAATGAGTGCAACATATATAAAAATTTTATACAAGGTATTTGTCTTTTGTTTTTTCATAGTATCCTCCTAGAATTCAAGCGGTTCACGTTTTGTAATTGTGCTGATAACAGCTGATAGTGCAAAAGAAAAGATAAAGATAACCACACCGATCGCCATACCATAGCCATAACTTGAATTCGTATAGGCTTGTTTATACATATAACTTAAGAAGACTTCTGTACTTCCATCCGGTCCACCTGATGTCATGGCTTGCACGAAAAGAAAACTCATGTTAATCGAACTAATAATAAAGAATGTGAGTGTCGTTCGAATATTCGTCCAGATAAGCGGTAAAGTGATCTGGAAAAACTGAGTAATCTTGCCGGCACCTTCCATGCCGGCAGATTCATATAAACTTTTTGGAATACTTGACATACTTGCGATATACATAACCATATAATATCCTACTGCTTGCCACACCATCGCAGCAACCAGACTATAGATAACAATCTTTTGATCGCCTAGCCATAATATATCGGGCTGGTCAGGTCGAAACAAACGAATGAAACTGTTGAGTATACCGTTTTTAGGGTCATATATTGCACTAAAAATAGCTGCAATGACTACAACAGATAAAATATTCGGGATGTAAAATACAATTCTAAAGATATTCGCCCCTTTAATTTTCTCCTGGGTAAGGATTGCCGCAAACAATATCGCGAATACAAAGGTAATGAGTGTTACGAGAATTAATAATAACAATGTATTTTGAAACGATTGATAGAACCGTTGGTCTTCAAAAAGAATTCTAAAGTTATTTAATCCAACAAATTCTTTGTTTGGCGAAAAGCCTCCCCATTTAAACAGCGACATTTTGAATACGTTTATTGTAGGTATAACCATAAAAACGATAAATAAAATCACTGCAGGAGAAAGACAACATGTAATAAATAACCGACTGCTTTTTCCGTTTTTCATTTGTCTAAAGATCTCCTTACATTTTTCATTCGATCAATTTTAATTATTTCAAGGCTTCTCGAAGTCGTTCACTTGCTTGGATAACACTTGAAACCCATTCATCTCGAGTCTTGTCACCAGTTACTAAACTGTCAACTGTTCCAAATAAAGAGTCAGCCATATTAACCCCTTCTACAGGTTCTGTTGTCGCAAAGTTACCCATAGCAGCTTTTGCTCCATCATTATAAACACTATAGAAAAGTTGGTTTTCACCAGAAAGATATTCTGTCATATCAAAAATAGGTTGTACTGCGTTACTGTTCGCAAATATCGCTGCCGCTTGGTCCGAATATAAGAAGCTAATAAATTCTTTAGCAAGGTCAGGATTTTTTGCTGCTGCAGGAACCCATGCTTGTTCAAAAAATGTATAGGAATATTGATCTGAATTTGCATCAAGTGCCGGCAAAGCTGTAAAGCCCCACTCGAACCCTTCTACTCTTGGTGCATCGGCCATTTCTCCGGTAACCCATGTACCGTTTGGCATAAATAAAGCTTCATTATCTAAAATGAGTTGCTGATTTTTTAAATAGTTTTCATTATTGGCATTTGCAGGTGTTGTTGCTTCTGTATATGCCGCCAATTTTTCAACAATATCAAAGGCTTTTTGAGCTTCATCTGTTGTCCAGATACCATCTTCATACGTCATAGCAGCGTTAAATAGAGCCGGTCCTCCTGTTACATTTAAAAGTCCATAAAAAAGTGCATCAAAGTAGCCGGTTGTCGGATAGGTAAATAATGCGATGCCTTCTTCTTGTGCCATATCCCCAAGTGTCCACATTTCATCCCATGTTATTGGAACGCTCCAACCTTTTTCTTCAAATAATGCTGCATTGTAGAATAATCCGCAAGGACTATAAAACATTGGTGCCAAATATGTCTTTCCTTCGCCATATGGATTGGTAATTCGTGTTGATGTGAATCCCGGAATCAACTTATCAGATACAGTAATATCTTCTCCAGGAATTGTCATGCTTAAGACATCTGTAATATCTAAGAGGGCTTGTTCTTTAATCAAAGTTTCTGTTAAAGCTGCCGGACGACCAACACCTAAATGAACCACATCCGGATAATCTCCTGCCTTCATACTTGGGCTAATAACATCTTCTAGATTTTTGTCCACAATAAGCTCGATACTTACACCCGGATGTACTGCTTCAAATGCTGCGGCAACATCTGTCCACATTTGTGCACCATAAGCAGTTTCAATCGCTGCAACTGTTAATGTTTCTTCTTCTGTATCCCCTGTTGTTGAATCTGTTGCTTCATCTGTAGCCGCTTCATTAGAAGTCTCACCTCCATTAGCTGCTGATGTCTCCCCTGAATTCGATGTTTCACCATTTTGGCATCCTGCAGAAAGTCCTGCAATTAATACCATGACTAATAAAATACTTAGTACTTTTTTCATAATATCTCTTCTCCTTTTCATTATAAGATATCATTATTATAAGCATTGTATTTTCTTACGAATACATGATTATTGTTACTTTTTTTATATATCTTGCTTTACAAACAATTTTACGCAAAATCTTCAGACCTTTACCAATATCTATTCCAATCCCTCGACAATCGTATTAATGCTTCCATATAAAAATAGTCACCCCAAAGATTACTTTCATCCACGCCCTGTTGATGAGGGATGGAATATACACCATGCAACAAAAGTCCTTCAGACTCTTCAAAATCTTTCGATATATAATTTTCTATGAGTTCTGTCATGATTGCATGGACCACTTCCATGTATTCTTCTTTTTTCCGGATGGAGCTTAGATGTTTTATCCCTTCCAAAATCCCGCACACCGCAATAGTTGCTGCAGATGAATCTCTCGGTTCTTGATCTTGTTCTCCAAATGCTAAATCCCAATAAGGTATATCATCTTTAGGCAAATGTTCAATATAATAATCCGTAACATTCATAAACGCCTCAAGGAATACTTTATCTTTGGTATATGCATAGGCTAAGATAAAACCATAGATTCCCCACGCTTGTCCCCTCGCCCACGCCGAATCATCCCGATGTCCTTGGGCTGTTTCCCCGCGCAAGGGTTTATGGGTTTTTATGTCGAAGTAGAATGTGTGGTGAGTACTGTAATCGTCACGCAAGACCACTTCAAGAGCTGTATAGGCATGATTAGATGCCACTTCATAAAACTTTTGTTCACCTGTCTGTTCATATGCCCAAAACAAAAGAGGGATGTTCATATATGCATCAATAATCAAACGATAGCTTTCGGCTTGTTTCATAGGCCCCCAGGCTTGTAAGAACTTTCCTTCATCCGTATATCGGTGAAGAAGCCATCGTGCTGCTTCAATAGCAATGTCTTTTGCTTTTTGTAATCCCAGTATTTTATATGCTGCCACACAGGATAACGAATATAAAAAGCCTATATCATGATGGTCTAGAACCCATTTATTGCGAAGCCTTGTTTCGAAGCTATCGACATGTCGAGTTATTAACTTTTTAAGCACTTCCTCACTCTTGACTTCATAACACAATGATAATATTCCTGTATAAAAACCTTCTGTCCAACACTCTTTATTCTCATGCTTACTATATCTTCCCTTTTCACATGACGCAGATGGAAAAAGTCCTTCATCCAAGTGGGCGTCTGTGTTCAAGTAATGTAAGGCATGGTCTCTTGCTTTGTCCAATGCGAGTTTATACATCTGCTGGTTTTTATTTATATCCATTATCCTTTCACCCCACTTGTAGCGACACCTTCAACAAAATAATTTTGGGCGAAGATGAAAATAAGGATGACCGGTAATAGAACCAAAGTTGCTCCCGCCATTAACACGCCATAGTTTAATACTTGACCGGTTGCAAACAGTTGAATACCTACTGAAAGCATTTGTTTTTTAACATCTGATATATATAAGTAAGGGCTCATATAATCATTCCAAATCCAAACAAATGAAAAAAGCATCATGGTTGCAACTGCCGGTTTTGCCAATGGCATAATGATTTTGAAATATATTTGAAAATGACCGCATCCGTCTATACGTGCTGCTTCTGAAAGTGATTCCGGAATGCTAATAAAAGCCTGTCTTAATAAAAACACAAAATAAACGTCCACTAAGCTTGGTAAAATGATTGACCACATTGTATTCAGAATTCCTATTCTTTTGAATATAATATAGCGTGGTAGAATCATGATATCACTTGGAATCATCAGTGCGGCTAATAAAACCATGAAGATTACATCACGCCCTTTAAATTGTATCTTTGAAAATCCGTATGCCGTATAGCTGACAAAAAAGAATTTAAGTAAGAGACTGGTTCCGGTCATAATGATTGTATTGCGATACCATTGCATAAAGTCATAGTAGTCACTCACAAATAGTGCTTGTATATTGTCAAGAATCCATTGACTTGGCCAGAGTTTAAAGGAGGCCTGAAGAACTTCACTTTCAATTTTAAAGGTCGATAGAATCATAAATATAAAGGGAAATACCGAACCTAGTCCGATAATGATCATAAGCATCGTAAATATGATTTTAGGCAATTTTTTGGATTTCATTTCCATTGCGATTTCCTCCTTTCTAGTAGGTGACCCATTTTTTTTGCCCACGCCATTGAACTAGGGTAATTATCATTACAATTCCAAACATAATCATAGCTTGCGCACTCGCATAACTTGTATCAAATCGCGTGAATGCTGTTCGAACAATATTAATCGACATAACTGTTGTCGCTTGTCCGGGACCACCTTGTGTCAAAGATTGAATGACCGTAAAGTTTTGAAGCGATGTAATCAATGAACTAATTGACAAGAAAAATGTTGTTGGCGACACAACGGGTAATATAACATGTATGATTTGTTGAAATTTGTTCGCCCCATCGATTCTTGCAGCTTCGGTCAATTCTTTGGGTACACCTTGTAAAGCCGCTAAATAAACAATCATATTAAGTCCTACACTTTTCCAAACTGCGATTGCCACAACCGTTGGAAGCACTAGCGTAGAATCCGTTAACATGATCGGCGGGTTTTCAATGCCTGCTTTTAATAGCATCCCAACAATGGGTCCTCGTGCACCAAGTAATAATCGGAAAACAACGGCAACTGCCACCATATTGGAAACATATGGCATGAAAACCATGGATCTTAGTGTTTTCTTAAAATAAACACCTTTATTTAATATAATCGCTAAGGTAAATCCAATAAGCATAATCATGGGTACATAGATTAACGAATAAATTGCCGTTCTCTGTAAGGCCGCTAGAGCATCCGGATCATTAAAAAATCGGATGAAATTTGCAAGTCCTACAAATTGAATATTATCAAGTTTTGTTATGTACTTTAAATTTACAAAGGATAATCCCATTGCAATAATAAAGGGAATTCCTGTAAATAAAGTAAACACGAATATATAGGGTAGGATAAACATATATCCTGTTAATGTTTCCATTAATTGCCTTTTTTTCACAATAACACCTCTTTCTATGAAAACGCCGCTACGATTGTAGCGGCGTATAGTGTCATATCTTATTCTCTAGCTTCTTCAATTGCTCGATTCGATCGTTCTTGAATAGATTCCATCGTCTCTTCAATTGATTTAACGCCTAAGCCATATTCCTGGGCTTCTTCAAACCAGATTTGATTAATACTCGTATCCCCAGTACCAATTATTTTTTCAGGGAATGGTGTACGCTCCGCATCAAACCAACCAGCTCTAAAGTCTTCAACTGTAATACCGTCTTCCACAAATTCTTTACCTAATTCTTCCTCGATATATCGAGTGATTTCTTCATCGGATAAATTAACTCGTGCAGGTACACGCCCATAACCGAGTTTATATTGATTTTCTGCCATATACTTAATTACTTCAAATGCAGCCTCTTTATTTTCGCTTGTGGTCGGTATTGCATAATTTCCATTAACCACTAATGTTGATGGTTGACTTCCTTCCGGGTAAGGCATTGGAAGAATTCCTGCTTTCCATTCTCTTGGATATTTTTCATCATTTTTTAACAAGGAGGTTACCCAACCTCCACAGACAAACATTCCAAGATTATCGCTAGCGGCAAAGGCATTCCATGGATATTCACCGGCAGCTATCATACCCATATTCGGTTGAATTTCTGCTTCATTTCCAAGAGCTGCAAAAAAAGTTAATGCCTCTGCATACAAAGGATCATCGAAATTTGCTGTTCCATCTGCCTTGTAGGCATCTGCGCCCTTTTGCGTTGCATACATGTAGTAATAATTGTTATAGTCTAACATATAGGATCCCCAGATTCCTTTATCCGTATCTGTTAGCTGTTCTGCTGTTTCGATGTATTTTTCCCAGGTCCATCCTTCTGCTTCCGGATAAGCTACTCCGGCGTCATCGAAAACTTTTTTATTATAAAATGTCAACCAGATATCACTATAAGCCGGTAATCCATACACTGCATCATCAAAAACAGGCAGGTTTTTACCGTAAACTTCCTGTAAATTATAATTATTATTCTCTGCAATTTCATCTAAAGGTGTTAGAACGCCTGCAGATTGATAGATTTTTAAAGATGGTGTTGCTGAATAAACAATGTCTAATTCATCTCCCGCCATAAGGCTTACTAGTGTTCGATCAATCTCGCCATCCTTTGGCGTCGGCACAATCGTAAACTCAATATCAATACCTAAGTCTTCTTTTATGTTCTCAATGAGTTCTACATTTTCACCACTTGAGGCACCTGTTTCTGTCACCGCCCATTTCAGCGTAATTCCTTCAAACTCTTTTCCTGAATTTTCTTCTCTTGTTTCTGACTCCTCTTGAGAATCGACTTGAGCTTCCCCTTGAGACCCAGCAGAATTTCCACTCCCATTCGTATCCGTATTTTGACATCCAACGAACATGGTCATCATCATCGCTGCAATAAGAATAATAGATAGTACACGTTTTTTCTTCATAATTTCCTCCCAAAATATAATTTATATGTTATAAATAAATTATATATTCATAGCGCATATACATAAATAGTCTAGATTTTATCTTTATGGTCAATTTTGGGGATTTCTACAATAACCAGGGTTCCTTTCCCTTCACGACTATATAATTTTATATTCGCTTGACTGGCATAATGTAACTCAAGACGTTTATAGACGCTTCCCAGGCCAATACCAGTACTTCTTCTATCCTTTTTTTCTATGCGAATATCTTTTTTCAAATCTCTCGATAAGGCCAAAAAATTGTCTCTCTCTATGCCCACACCATCATCCGCTATGAAAAAGCGTAATTTATCTTTAAACACTTTTAAACGAATACTGATATTTACAGGTTTTTCACTTGGGTCAACTGCATATAAAAAACTGTTTTCAACAAGAGGCTGAAGAATCATCTTAATCATATAATATTTTCCTGTTATCTCAGGGTCTGCGTCAATACAAAAATGTACTTTTTCTTGGTATCTATTCTTCTGAATATGACAGTAAGCTGTTACATGCTCTATTTCTTTGCTAATCGACACGACTTCTTCACCATTACCCACCGATAAACGATACAGTCGCCCCAATGAAGCCGCTAATCTACGTATGTCAGGTCGTTTAGCTTCTGTTGCCATCCAAACAATACTTTCCAGTGTATTGTAAAGAAAATGTGGATTCACCTGACTCATAAGGACTTCGTATTCTAATTCTGTCTTCCTTTGTTCACTTTCTAAGCGCTCTTTTATATTGTACTTAATACTTTTAAGCATGGAATTGTAATTCCTTAACATTTTCTTTACTTCTTCTCTTCCTTTTTCCTCAATCTCTTGGTCTAAATCACCCTCATATACTTTTTCCATAGAATAAATCAGGCGGTTAATTGGATTCATAAAGCCTTGGTACATAAAAATAATGATCGCAATATAAATGGTCGCTATTGCTAATAAGATCCAAATAACCTGTATATATAATTTTTGATTTTCCGCTAATACCGAATTTTCTGGAAGAAGAACTATGCTTTTCCATCCATTCACTTGCGAAGATGAGTACGCTAAATAATAGGGCTGTTTATTTAATGTCACTTTAATATATCCATCCTCTGCCTCTTGATCAATAATTTTATTGTACCATTCCATTTGATTTTGAGAAGAATTCAAGACATCTTGTAAGATGATTTCGTCTGATGTTGACAAGAGTTGTCCACGATCATTAACAATATAGATGTCTGCGTCAAGCTGTTGGCTCATATTGGCATATGTTTCGTACAAATCTAATTCCTGAATTGCAAATATATGTATATATGCATATTGAGATTTCAATGAAGAAAATACCCGACGTGTTCCAACAATCACAGACTCTTTCCGTAGATCTTCATACTCGCTTAATGTCAGAAAATTTTTCATTAGAGGATACCAATAGAATTTACCTAGTCGTTCATTATTATTTATATCCATTTCAACTAATTTTGTTTTGATTTCATCCCCATCATTATTTGGGTCCAAAAAATTAAACACTTCATCTTTATATGTATAAATTGCTGCTATTTGTTCATTCTGTTTCAATAAATTATATCCATCAAAAATTCGACGCATGATAAGTAACGTTGATTGTCGCTTTTGAAGTTTATCGTCATAGGATTGGTCTAAATATTCTAATAACCTTTGTTCAGAGGCAAACGTATCACTTACTCCATAAACATTCAATATTTTATCGTCAACTTTTGACCGAACCTCTTTAGCAGCAAAAACCATATTATCGATGGCTTTTTCTTGTAACGTTCTATTTGTATTAATAAAAAGTACTGTTACCAATATAATAATCGGAATCAATGCGATAAAGAGCAATCCGAGTATTTTTTTCATCAACGAGTTTTGGGGGTTTTTCATACAACATTCTCTCTTTCTCAGCCTTCTCTGTATTCATTTGGACTCATACCATATGTTTTTCTAAAAACTTTAATGAAGGTAGACGGGTCTGCATACCCAAGTTCTTCACCTACTTCATATACCTTATACGATATATCTTGCAGCATTTCTTTTGCTTTTTCCATGCGTTTTTTTGTAATATAGGCTGTGAAATTATAGCCCATTTCTTTTTTAAAAAGTTTTGAAATATATGACGGACTCTTTCCAACGCGCTCTCCAATATAATCTAGGGAAACCACATTACTTTTATATTCTTCCGATAGAATATGTAAGATCTCTTGTACGAGTGGTGATATATTTCTATTGGATAATGACTCCGCATCAATCCATTTTCCTGAACCCGTATATCGAGTTTGTTCCAAGGCTTCTTTCGCCTCCTGATAAGCGCTGTAATAATTTTTATCTCCAAATTTTGTACTTGCTCCAACACTTAAGGATGGATATTTTTTTTGCATATGCCGAAATAATTGGCGCGGTTTTTCAGCTGAAATACCTATAACTGTTTCAGGTAGTATTTGATAGAATACAGTTTGAGATTTTAGGTTATTCGCTTTTAATTGATCAAAGGCTTCTTCCCTATTCTCCTTCTCCATGGTCCAAAGCGTGACTATACCTTCTTTGGGAATCCATGTCATTTCTTCGTGCGTAAATGTTGAGATTCCCATTAGATAGGAATTTAACTTCATCAGTTGCTGTGCCCATTCTAATTCTTTTATATATTCTTTTTCTGATTTTTCTTCATCTAGCTTGGTCTTTAATCTAGAAAACAAATCAATGAAATCTTCCTCTAATGTTGGTTTCAAGAGATAATCAAACACATTATTTTTGATGGATTTATTTAAATATTCAAAATCACTATAGCCACTTAATATAATGATTTTTATTTCCGGATAATTTGTGTTCAAATATTCCATTAGCTGAACGCCATCATATTTGGGCATTCGTATATCCGTTAACACAACTTCCGGCTTCTTATTTTGAATCTCTTCAATTGCTTCTATACCATCGGCTGCTTGACCAACAATCTCAAATCCCCAAGCGTTCCATGGGTTGCCATTAACGAGTCCTTTTCGAATAACCGCTTCATCATCTACAACTATTAACTTGTACATCCGTTTTCCTCCTTCTTAATAGGCAAATCATCGTATCCATATTTTAGCACCTTTTTGACCCTTCTACAATTAAACAAAACATGACCAAAGGAACATTTATTTTCTTTTGCATTGAAATACAATTGAAAATATCATATACTTTACAGTAATGGATACCCTTTGTTGTAATACGATTTTTGTGAAAAGAGGAATTAGTCATTGTGGAAGAAAACTATCTAAAAAGTGAATTGTACGATTTAATGAATAGCGACACACGTATTTTTGAATTTATTCAGTCTGGTTCTCTGGATGGGATTTGGTATTGGGATTTAGAAAATCCTCAAAACGAATGGATGAGTCCAAAATTTTGGCAAACTCTCGGATATGATCCGGACGAAAAAAAACATCAAGCAAATGAATGGCAAGATATTATTTTTCAAGAAGATTTGAAGCTAGCTACAGAGAATTTTAATAAACATTGTAGTGATCCAAGTTATCCCTACGATCAAATTGTACGATACAAACACAAAAATGGTTCTACAGTATGGATTCGATGTAGAGGTCTGGCTATCCGAGATGAAAGCGGAAAAGCGATTCGTATGCTAGGCGCTCATGTGGATATCACTGATTTAAAAGAAACAGAAAAAGAGATGTCACGATTAACGAAAGAATATGAAAAAGTCTTCAATGGTACACAAGATTCTATGTTTCTAATGAAAGTTTTGGACAACGGAAATTTTATGTATATTCGAAATAATCTAGCGCATCAAAATAAAACAGGTATTCTTCTTGATTATATAATGAATAAGACGCCTCAGGAATTGCTCGGAAAAGAGATGGGTGATATCGTATCGAAAAATTACCAAGCATGTGTCGATGCCCGAAAAAGTATTACCTACGAAGAATCTTTGGATTTACCTGGGGGCAATTACATATGGTCTACAACCTTAACACCTATTATAGAAGAAAATCTTGTGTCATATATCGTTGGTTCAGCTATGGATATTACGGAGCGTAAAAAACTAGAACTTAAATTAGAAAGATCTGCGAACTATGATAAATTAACTGAACTGCCGAATCGACGATTGTTTTTTGAACGGTTAGAGCAAATCATTGCAGAAAATAAACGCGACAAAAAATCGTTTGCCCTTCTTTTTATTGATTTAGATGGTTTTAAGGATATTAATGATCAATATGGTCATGATGTTGGCGATGAAGTCTTGATTATCGCAGGAAGTCGATTATTGCACAGTGTCCGAAAATCCGATACTGTGGCGCGAATGGGTGGCGATGAATTCACCGTTATTCTTCGTAACATGGACGACAAAAAAAATCTCGATTTTCTGGTGAATAAAATTCATCAATCCTTAAATGAATTAATGCATATCGATTCAATTAATTGTAATGTCAATGCTTCCATTGGTGTTGCTATTTATCCGGAAAATGGTGAAGATAGTGAAAGCTTGTTAAAAAACGCAGACGCTTCTATGTATGCCGTAAAACGAAAGGGAAAAGGCGGATTCGGATTTTTTACGAACGAACTGTAAAGCATTTCTGAAGCTATTTCCATATGAAAGGAAGCAAACTTATATGCGAAAAAACATCTCTTTACTCATAAAACCTTCTTCATCCAATTGTAATCTTGGATGCAAATATTGCGGCAGCAAGCGTGCTGAGGAATGTGACTCTTGTACCTATTATCAACTATGTCGAAGCGGTTGCAGGCGCCACAAAGAAATGTTTGCTGATACGCATGCAAAATCCGACCAAGACTTACACGACAATTATTTTTGTGAATCTTATAAAATCTTTTTTCATCATAGTTCAGATAAGCTTAAGCAGATTGCCCAGTTTGTCCGTTCACGGCAAGGTATATAATTCTAGACTTTGACAACGGTCCTTTCGTTGGTACCAATCATTAAATACAAGTTCCATTTCCTGAATATGAGAGTGTCCAAAATCAAAATTTTTGTAATGTTCCATCATTTTCAAGAACTCTTCACCATCACGCAATGGATTTTTAAATCGTATAACCGTTGCATGAGCCGTTGTCAATCTGTATCTTTGATCTATGGACAGTCTAATCTTTGATTGTGAAAACCCGGTTCTTAAACGATGGCGAATAAGTTCTAAAGTTTCTTGTTTAGGATATCCTTGTACTAAAATGCATGAAGGCGAGGCGGTTATACCCTGAAAATGTATATCAAAACTTGGAATATTCCTAAGACATATCCTAAGAGTTTCTTTGACCGCACCTACATCTAATTGGTCCAGATCAAAGTCCTCAAAACACGAGACAATGGATAATACTGTAATATGAATATCTGATGGAGGATAGTAATATTGTTCAGGTTCGATTGCTTTTATTTTTGACAAAAAACCACTTATTTTTTGCCGAACTTCTAAAGAAGGCCGAATCAAAAGCGTTATGCCGAACCGCTTGTCTCTAGAGTCGTCGATTCGATGATCAATCTGGACTCTGCCCTCTTGTATTTCCAAAACAGCTTGATTATACATGGTCTGATACGTCATATTCAGATTATCATTCTGCATCTTCATCATCTTCCTTTTTCAAGAATCTTTCTTTAACACTAAAATAGATTCTCCAAAAAATATTTACCTGCATCTGTTTTAAAAATAGTATCCTTAATGTTTCTTATGGCGTCTTCTCCCATTTCACTTTCATGAATGTTCACAAGAAAATCTGCCTCGACTAAAATCTGATGATCTATTTCTCGAATATCATTATAGGTGTGATGATGGGCTATGAGCCAACAACATCGATCAATAGTCGCTTCATTCACATCCAATGTTCGAAGGAGTTTTTGCGCCTCAAAAGGACCTTCAATCTGTTGATAATGGCCCGATGCGCTTTGATACTTTTCTTCACTCACTTTTATTCCTATATCATGGGTGATAGCTGCAATTTCAAGTATCTCTTGAGTCCCTTCATCGATTCCTTCTAATTCACCGATGGTTTTCGCATAACCATAGACTTTCACAAAATGATTGATTCGTTGAACATCACCGGAATAATAGCGAATCATTGCTTTCATTACTTTTCCTATATTCATTGCCACACCATCCTATTTTTTCGATAATTTTATTGGTTTATGGCTTGCTAACGATTCATTTGCAGCTAATGTCACTTCGAGGGTTTTTAATCCATCACTATAATTTGACTTAATAAGGGAAGCATCCTTTGTTTGAATCGCTTGAATAAAAGCTTTTGCGGCTTGTTCATGTGCATCTTGATCAAAAACTCTGCAAGCACTTAATTTTGATTTTTTATAAGAAATATCTTGATTCCATCGATAATCAATGACTTCATCCGAACAGATAATCTGAAACCCAACACCATCATAATCCATAATTTCATCAACGTAGCACGCCGTGGAAATCGTCGCAACAATTCCTGATGCGAAGGTTAGTGTTGTTGCTGATCCATCTTCAATATCATAGTTTTCAACGTCTTCAATTAAGCCTTTGACGGCAACACTATATACACTATCAATTTCACCAAACAAATACCGTAGCATATCAAATATGTGTGTCGCTTGTTCAACGATTTGTCCTCCAGACATTTCCTTTTGACGCCACCAATAAACACCCGGCATGCCGCCAATCCACTTCCCATGTACTAATCCAATTTTTTTTGTTTGAAGATGATTTTTTAAGAACTCCACTTCTGCATTATATCGTTCTTGATAACCGACACTGGTAATTATGCCTGCTTCTTGAATAATACGTGCTGTCTCGCGAGCTCTTTCTAGAGATACTTCAATGGGTTTTTCAACGTAGACATGTATTCCATAAGAAGCCGCTAATCGTTCAACACTCTCATGACGATTTGGAGTAATACATACGAATACACCATCAATCTTTTCCTCATTCTCATACATCAACTGATGGTTTTCATAAAGTCGTGCACTTGGCACTCGTTTCCCAATCGCTTCTAATTTTTCTCTATTACCACTGGCAAATGCCACGACATCCACATTTTCCATTTTTAATAGATTGTCTAGGTGAAAATTTGCAAACCATCCACATCCAACGATTGCTATCTTGACTTTATCCACATTTATCTCCTTTTCTATGTCACTTTTATATAGTAATCCACTTCATTATTATATCATATTCCATTACGAATTTACATGAAACATATGTCTGCTTCGAAATTCTAAGGGAGTCGTTTCTTCATGTTTTTTAAAGAGCGTATAAAAATACGTAATGTTCTCAAAACCACAATTATAGGCAATTTCATTAACATTCATATTTGTTTCAATTAACATTTTTTTGGCCCTATTAATTTTATTCCTATTAATGTAGTTAATCGGTGATTCACCACTTATTTCTTTAAAAATCCTGCAAAAAAAGTTACGACTTAGCCCTCCGAGTTGGGCAAGTTCTTCTAATGTAAACGTCTGTGTAATATGTTCTAGAATATGGGTTTGTATTTTTTTGATCCTTGGATAGTTGTTTCGAATCGATTGACTGGTATTCATCATCCAATTTTCTACCTTCCATTCTTCATAAACCATCCTTAATATTTCCATAAGATATGATTTTAAGATAAACTGGTTTGTATTACCGTTTAAAATGTATTCTTTATATATATTTGAAAATAACATTTCACATCGACTCCATTGTCTCATATTCATGACGACAGGAAATTCTTTTAATCTATAAGGTTCTTCATTATGAAACATATCAAAGATTAAATAATAACAATGGTATGTCCCAATTCCTTCGTTAATCATTCCCGGCTGTTTAAAAAAAATATCCCCTTGGGATACTTTGTGCTTAATACCATCGACAAGAATATAACCATTTCCCCATAACATGAATTCCAACTCATACTTATCCACAAGGCGTTGGCCATAACTTTTTCCTTCAGATATAGCATTTAATTCATTAATATAGATATTTGAGATAATATGCGGATTAATCTTATTTAATTGCGTAAGTTCCATTGCTTTCTCCCTCTTCAATATACTTACATTTTATCTAAATCAGATAATATTGTGAAGTATATAATAATTTCTTTTATTGAATTCCTTTAAATTATAGCATAATATTTATATATAACAAAACAATCAAGCAATATATTGAAATCAAACAGGAGGTTATATGAAAAAAAACGCATTAATTGTATGGGGTGGTTGGGATGGTCATGAACCGAGTCAACTGGCACTCATCTTCAAAGAAATTCTTGAAACAGAACATTTTAATGTAGAAATATCAGATACTATAGATGCCTTCTTAGATCCTGAAAAAATGAATGCACTTGATTTAATGATCCCTATTTGGACCATGGGTCAAATCACTGCTGAACAGGAAAAAGCCGTTATTGAAGCTGTTGCTAGTGGTGTCGGTATTGCCGGTTGTCATGGCGGTATGTGTGATGCTTTTAGAAACAGTGTCGGGTGGCAATTTATGACTGGCGGCAACTGGGTGTCTCATCCTGGTGGTGATAACGTTGAACACACAATTAACATTAAGCAAAGTTCAAGTCCCATAACAGAGGGCATCGAAGATTTCACAGTGAGCACTGAACAATATTACTTACACGTTGACCCAGCCATTGAAGTACTCGCTTCAACGCGTTTTCCAACTGTAAATTGGTATCATGCAGCTAATGGTTCTGTTGATATGCCTGTCGTTTGGACAAAACGTTGGGGACTTGGGAGAGTGTTTTATAATTCATTGGGTCATCACGCAGATATTATGGAGATCGACCAAGTTAAGGAATTAATGCGAAGAGGATTCCTATGGGCCGCAGAAAGTAAATCTATTGCACGAGAAGAAAAACTAGATCGATCCATCTATGAAAATGACGCGAAAATGTTTTAAAAGGAGATATATATGGAAAAAGTTAAAGTAGGTATTATAGGATGTGGAAATATCAGTAGTATTTATCTCGAAAATCTATCCACAAAGTTTGATAATATAGAAGTAACGGCTTGTTCTGATACGATATTAGAAAGAGCACAATTACAAGCAGAAAAATATGGTATCGCAAAGGCTTGCTCTGTTGATGAACTATTGGCTGACTCAGAAATCGAAATCGTGGTTAATCTAACCATTCCAAAGGCACACGCAGATGTTTCCTTATTGGCCTTAGAAGCCGGTAAGCATGTTTATATTGAAAAACCATTATCCATTCGTCGTGAAGATGCTCAAAAAGTATTAGCTTCTGCTAAAGAAAAAGGCTTACTCGTCGGCGGAGCTCCTGATACCTTCTTAGGTGGCGGCATTCAAACCTGCCGTAAATTAATCGATGATGGTTGGATTGGTAAGCCCATTGCTGCAACGGCTTTTATGACTTGTCACGGTCATGAAAACTGGCATCCTGATCCGGAATTTTACTATAAGGAAGGTGGCGGTCCAATGTTAGATATGGGACCTTATTATCTTACCGCACTTATAGCATTGATGGGACCTGTAAAAAGAGTCACCGGGTCTGTCGGGAAAACGTTTGAAGAACGCCTTATTACAAGTGAACCAAAGTATGGAACAAAAATCAAGGTTGACGTACCGACCCATATTGTTGGTGTCTTAGATTTTGAAAGCGGTGCTATAGGATCCATTATTACAAGCTTTGATGTATGGCAATCCAGCCTACCTAGGATTGAGATTTACGGGACTCAGGGTAGTATTAGTGTACCTGACCCCAATACTTTTGGCGGTCCCGTCAAAATCAACCGATTAGGCCAAAATGAGTGGCAAGAGGTTCCCCTTAGCCATGGTTATACTGAAAACAGCCGAGGATTAGGTGTCTCAGATATGGCTTATGCTATTCGTTCAGGACAAGAGCATCGAGCTCATTCAGAAATGACCTATCATGTTCTAGATATAATGCACGGTTTTCAAGACGCATCAATGGAAGGTAAACACTATGAACTAAAGAGCACCTGTCGCCAGCCTTCACCCTTGCCATTAAGATAATTAATTAATGACGCATGAGATAATCAAATGCTCCTAATGCTGCTGTCGCTCCTGAACCCATA
Source organism: uncultured Eubacteriales bacterium (assembly GCA_964627665.1). Lineage (GTDB taxonomy): Bacteria > Bacillota > Clostridia > Lachnospirales > Vallitaleaceae > UBA1351. The sequence continues at coordinate 52,145 of CAZVKG010000004.1, forward strand.
GATATGACAATCTGTTTATAAGGAATGTCGGTGCAATCACCTGCTGCATAAACACCGTCTAGGGATGTTGCCCCACGGGCATCGGTTATAATTTCTCCAAAAGGATTTTGATTGATGGCCTCTCCTAGCCATTCTGTATTCGGAATCAAGCCGATTTGAACAAAAACACCGTCTAGCTCCACATGTTCAGATTCCTTTGTATCTCTGTGCATGTAGTCAATACCCTTAACTTTTGTATCACCAGTAATGGCTTTTATTTCAACGTTTTTTAAGACGGTAACATTGGGCAAACTATAGAGTCGTTTTTGAAGTACCAAATCAGCTTTGAGTTCCGGCAAAAACTCTAAAACAGTGACATGTTTAGCAAGTCCAGCTAAATCAATTGCAGCTTCGATACCTGAGTTTCCACCACCAATCACTGCAACATCTTTTCCTTCAAAAAATGGTCCGTCACAATGGGGACAGTAGGCTACGCCTTTGTTCTTGAATTCTTGTTCACCAGGAACATTGACATTTCTCCAGCGTGCACCGGTTGCAATAATCGCTGTTTTACTCTTTACAACAGAACCATTGTCTAGTTCAATTTCTATAAGTTCACTGCGTCGAACATCTTTGACGCGGTGTTTTAAAATCAAATCCATATCATAATGCTTGAGATGTTCGTATAATTTATTGGCAAGCTTTGGTCCTTCTGTGTAAGGAACAGAGATTAAGTTTTCAATACCCATCGTATCTAATACTTGACCTCCGATACGTTCAGCTAGTAATCCGACACGGATTCCTTTTCTCGCCGCATAAATGGCTGAACTGACGCCCGCCGGGCCTCCGCCAATGACAAAAATATCATAAGGTTCATCACTAATCTCCGGTCTTTGTTCCGTTGATTCTCCAATAAGTTTGAGTAAATCTTCGATTTCCATACGTCCACTTTCAAGAAATTCGCCGTTTAAGTATACAGCAGGCACTGCCATAATCTCTTTCTCTTCAACTTCTTTTTTAAAGGCGGCGCCATCAATCATGGTGTGACGAATACCAGGGTTAAGTACACTCATAATATTCAAGGCTTGTACAACATCCGGGCAATTATGACAACTTAAGCTGACATAGGTTTCAAAAACATACTTGCCCTTAATTGCTTGAATTTGATCAACTAAGTCTTGATCAATCTTTGGTGCTCTTCCACTCACTTGCAGTAGGGCTAACACTAGAGATGTGAATTCATGACCTAAAGGAATACCGGCAAAAACAATGCCGGTATCTTGGCCTTGACGATTTACACTAAAACTAGGTGTTCGTTCAAGGACTCCTTCTTCAATATGAATTCGAGGTGACATATGCGCTAGCTCATCTACAAGTGCAGCCATATCTTTTGACACTTGATCTTCACCTATGCTTTGTTGAATAACAATATCGCTTTCCAGCATTCCCAGGTATTGTTCAAGTTGTTGTTTTATATCTGCATCTAGTAGCATATTACACCTCTTTAAATCTTTCCTACAAGGTCAAGTCCGGGTTTAAGCGTATCCGTACCTTCTTTCCATTTTGCTGGGCACACTTCATTTGGATGCTTTCTTACATATTGAGCCGCTTTAATCTTATCAAATAATGCTGATGCATCACGTCCGATATTTCCTGCATTAATCTCTACAGCTTGGATGATTCCATCCGGGTCAATAATAAAGGTTCCACGATCTGCTACGCCATCTTCTTCAATCAATACATCAAAATTTCTTGAAATGAGATGTGATGGGTCTCCTATCATAACATACTCTATTTTCTTAATCGCTTCTGATGTATCATGCCATGCCTTATGCACAAAATGTGTATCTGTTGAGACCGAATATATTTCAACACCTAAATCTTTTAGGGCTGCATAATTGTTTTGTAAATCTTCAAGTTCTGTTGGGCATACAAACGTAAAATCTGCTGGATAAAAGGCTACGACACTCCATTTTCCTTTTAAATCTTCGTCTGTTACTGTCAAAAACTTACCGTTTTGAAATGCTTGGGCTTTAAATGGCTGTACTTCTTTTCCTACTAATGACATACTATTTCCTCCTATTAATCCAAAATATATTGTTGTTAACACTCTTTTTCGGATAATTATTATCCGTTGACATTAATTATAACACCCATTCTCATTATGTCAAGAAAAAAAACAAAAAAAGTCGAATCAATATATACTACTTCTTGATTCGACCTTTAAGAATTATACTTTAAATCGCATAATGATTGTTTGCAAATCTTCCGCCAAAGAGGCTAGACTCTCACTTGCTGCCGTAATCTCTTCCATAGATGCTGATTGTTCTTCCATGGATGCTGAAACATCTTGCGTTGATGCAGAGTTTTCTTCTGCAATAGCCGAGAGATTTTGAATCATTGCTAACATGCCTTCACGCATATTTTTCATTTGATCACTTGTTTGATTTAATACCTCGACGCAACCGGCTGTATCTTTCATTGAGGATTCAATGGTCATATATTTGTCTTTACTTTCATGAATTTTCTCTGTTTGTTCTTGCATAATCGTAGCAACATTTTCCATAATCTTAACAACATCTTGAGAATTCAACTGTAACTCCGCTACAATGGAATCGATCTTCTTAGTGGATTCTGTTGATTGCTCGGCTAACTTACGAATTTCTTCAGCGACAACGGAAAATCCTTTACCGGCTTCTCCTGCTCTTGCCGCTTCAATGGCTGCATTAAGGGCCAGCAAATTTGTCTGATCTGCAATTGAAGCAATAACATTACTTGCTTCACTAATTTTTTCCGCACTGTTATTTGTTTTGATAATTCCTTGTTGAATACGTTGCGTTTCAACTGAACTTGTTTCAGATATTACCATTAAGGCATCTATAGTCACAAGGCCTTCTGCAACGGTCTCTGTCACATGTTTTGTCGCCTTATTCATGGTTACCATTTTTGCTTCATTCGCTTCAATGGCATTTCCTAATTCTGCCACTTGCTTTGAGCCAGTGGTTGTGTTTTCTGCCTGTGCTGTTGAGCCTTCGGCAATTTGCTCGGCCGTTCTAGCAACACTCTCAATCGCCGTTGCTGATTGCTCTGCTGATGATGTTAGTTCTTCTGATGACGATGCCACTTGTTCTGACGCTTTCATGACTTCATTGATTGTATCCCGCAAACTATCAATAATCTGTTGAAATGATTTTGCTAATCGTCCCACTTCATCGCGGTTTTTCAATAATTTTTGATCGATGTTTTCTGTAATGTCAAGTGTTGCAATCACTTGAGCCTTTGCTTCTAATTTTTTTATCGGATTAGCGATGCTTGATGCTACAAAAAATGTCAATACGATTGCCAACGCTAAGATCCCTACTGTCACTGTAAGAATAATTCCTTGCATAATCGGCAAAGCTGCTAATACTTCATCGGTACTAGCTGTAATCACAATCATCCACTGACTTCCTGCTACCGGTGAATAACCGGCATACATATTTTGTCCTCCGAAAAGGTATTCTGAAACACCATGTTCTTCTTCTAAAATACGTTGGAATAGATTGGCAACTGACTCTAACGATGCATCTTCTGCAACTTCATTAATCGGATTAAATCGGTTCATCACTCGGTCAATCGTCGGATGAGCAACTACAGTTCCTTGGTCATTAATCATATAGGCATATCCATCTTTTCCAAAACCCATTGTATTGGTGATATTGCTAAGTGCAGTTCCGTCTCGGCGTCCCATAATCGCTCCAACCACTTGATCATTCACTTTTATGGGAGCTGAATAAATCAAAACCAGCTCACCGGATAATTCACTGACGATAACATCAGACACACTGTCTTCACCTTGAAGTGCTTTCTGTATGTGTTCTTGGTCGCCCAAATCTGCTCTTGTTCCATCATCAAATTGAGCCGTCCCGTTTAAATCAATAATAGCTAATGCCTCAAATCCGGTATTGTCTACTTGGCGTTTTAGGACCTCTTCTTGCCTTGACCACGTCATGCTTTCAATATCTTCCATTCCTGCAATAATATGTAATGCCTGTAATTGGGTTTGAATACGACTTTCAGTTAATCGCGCACCTTCATGAGCAATTGCCTGAAGACCTTCTTCTGCTTCCTTGGTTAGGGATCTTTCCGCCACCACAAAAGCCACTAGGCCAATAACACTTGATGTAATTAATAAAATAGCGGAAAAAAAGACGATAAGTTTCGTTTTAATACTTTTCATTGTTATACCTCCCTCAAGGTTATAATATTTTGTTCAACTGCTAGATTATAGCATTTTATTGATAAAAAATAAACTAAAAAAACAAATCGTAACAGATTTTTAACTTCTGTTCGATTTGTTTAAGGTTTTTCTGCTTATAAGTTTTTTTTAAAAAAATCTTTTATGATTTCTATGATTTTTGCTTGAAAAAAATGAATGTCTGCGTGATTTGCGCCTTCAATTGCAATTAAGTCAACCGGCACATCCTGCTTTTCAAGTGCGTCATATAAATATTCACTTTGACTAAAGGGAACAAGGTCATCTTTTGTTCCATGCAAGAGTAAAAATGGAGGCGTATTTTTCGAAATATAACTTATTGGACTTGCAAAACGTACTAAATCTGGATTTTTCGATGCATCTTTACCTATTAATCGAGATTCTGGTAATAACCCAGTATCTACGTCTACATGCATCATTTTATCAAAGCTTGAGGGAACATACCATGGACACGCTGCCTGAACTGAGCTACTATATTCTAAATATGCACCTTTATCAAACTCTTCTGTCTCTCCGGTGACTCCAACCATAGCCGCTAAATGACCACCTGCCGATTCTCCCATAACCCCTATGCGATTGGGATCAATGTTATACCGATCTGCATTGGCGCGCAAATACCGAATGGCAGCCTTAACGTCTTCGAGTTGGCCCGGGAATGTCACAGCATTACTATCACGGTATTCGACACTCGCAATAACAAAACCTGATCTAGCAAGCTCAATGAAGTTTGGCAAATGCGCATGGTAATCCATCTGTATCCAAGCTCCGCCACATATCCAAACGATACATGGCCACTTCTTATCTTGATTTTCAAATGGCGCAATAACATCCATTTTCAAATCTCTCGACGTGTGTCCAAACCAATTACCAACCTGTGCAAAAGTCACCTCGGCATCAAGCCATAGACCTGTCCGTTGAATATCAACGGATATTGTTTTTTTCATATCAATTTACCTCCATTATACTTTCTTTCCCCCTATAAATTTTATCATATTTTGTTTCATTTGTGCAAATATAATGATCCGATAAGGCCGGCATCTTGGCCTAACTTAGGGTACTTAATATACTCATCTAAGTTTTCCAATCTCTCATGAACAATATATCCATTCAAATACTTTTTGAATGCTGCTCTTATCTTTGGAAACATATGCTCTTGCTTAGATACTCCTCCACCGATTAAAATAATCTCAGGAGAAAGAATCAAGTTGTAATTCGCTAATGCTTGGCCTATATACTCAGCATTAAGGTCCCATACATATGCATCTTCTTCAATCAATTGACCTTGTATTCCCATTCTTTTTTCTATTGCCGGTCCGGATACCAGTCCTTCAAAACACGATTGATGAAAAGGACAAACCCCTTCAAAATTATCATCTTGTCTTTGTCGAATACTAATATGTCCCATTTCAGGATGTGTTAGTCCATTGAATGTTTTGCCATTAACAACCAATCCTGCACCAACTCCTGTACCAATGGTTATATACAATACGCTTTTTTTCCCAATCCCAAATCCACTATGATATTCTCCCAATGCCGCAGCATTGACGTCTGTGTCTATTGTTACGGGAACTTCAAGTGCTTCTTTATATATTTGAGACAAATTTACATTTTGCCACTTTATCTTGGGTGTGTTTTGAATTGTACCATATGACTTACTCTTTGGATTAATATCTACCGGACCAAACGTTCCAATTCCTAATTTATCAATCTTATATTCTTGAAAAAACTCAATGCTATGTTTCAAGGCTTTTTCTGGATCTGCTGATGATATCGTTATACGCTCAATAATATTATAATGATCATCTGCAACCGCACATACATATTTTGTTCCGCCTGCTTCAATTCCTCCAATCAAAAATCCACCTTCTTTCTTAACCAATTTTCACTGCGGCTTTGACAATATCAGCTTTATTATGAACACTTGTATCCATTGCATATTGCACATCATTAAAATCAAAAATATTGGTAACAAGATTTTCTAAATCTACTTTCCCTGTAGCTGCCGCTTCAATTGCCATTGGGTAAATATGTCGATATCTAAATACTGTTTTGAATGTCACCTCTTTATCTAGTGCAAAATTCATTTCAAGATTCATTTTCCCGGTACTTGAATATCCTACTAAAACAATATTTGACCCTCTTTTCACCATATAGATTGCCTGATTGGTTGTTATTTCTGTTCCTGCTGTTTCTATCGCAATATCCACACCTTTGCCATCCGTTAATTTGAATAGTTCTTCAACTGCATCAACTTCTTTCCCATTGATGACACCAGTTGCACCCAATTCCATAGCTTTTTCTAATCGCTTTGGCATAATATCGACCACATAAACAGTATTTACACCTTTTGCTTTTAATGCCATCATAGAAACTAAACCAATGGCTCCGGCTCCTAAAACTACAGCTGTTTTACCTAACTCTGCTTCACCTAGATTCGCTGCGTGCAGTCCAACGGCTAGCGGTTCAATCATGGCCCCGGCTAATGTAGAAACATTTTCCGGTAATTTAAAGCTCATATTTGCTTTATGTGCTACATATTCTTGAAATGTTCCGTCAAATGGTGGCGTGGCAAAAAACTCAACATCAGAGCATAAATTGTATCTGCCCGTTCTACAAAATTCACATTGACCACAGGTAACTCCCGGTTCTAAGGCAACGCGATCTCCTACTTTGAGGTGTGTCACTTCTTCGCCAATTTCAACAACTGTACCACCTGTCTCATGTCCCAAAACAAAGGGCGGCTCTACAACATAAGGACCAATTGCTCCTGTTTCATAATAATGCATGTCCGATCCACATATACCTACATATTCAACTTTTACTAGCACTTCATCAGAAGAGCATGCCGGAATTTCTCTCTCTTCATAACCTATTTTTTCAATGTCTGTCATTACTGCCACTTTCATTTTTCCATCCATAATTTGTTCCTCCTATTTATAACGTCGTTACTGCTTTCTTGTTTTTTTGTATGCTATCAAAAGCAACAGCTAACATAAGAACTGCTCCTTTTATAATCATTTGTGTAAATTGGCTAACATTCATCAGAACTAGCCCATTGCTTAAGACACCTAAAATCAGAACACCTGCAACAACATTAGATATACGCCCATATCCACCTGTTACACTGACCCCTCCAAGGACACAGGCTGTCAATACATCTAATTCAAAACCTTTACCCGAAAGTACCTGTCCTGAATTTGTTCTTGATAACATTACAATCCCTGCTATTCCTGCAAATAAACCGGAAAATGAATACACCAAATATTTAACCCGCTTTACATTTATTCCTGATAAATTCGAAGCTTCTTCATTACCTCCAACTGCGTAAAAATAACGTCCGAAATAGGAATAATTCAAAATGTACATACCTATAAGTAATATAATAATCATAATAATTACTGGAATTGGTATCACACCAATATATCCTTGTCCTAAATATGAAAAACTTTCCGGAAAACCAAATATTGGGAGTCCTTTAGAAATCACATAGGCCACTCCTTCAATCATAATCAGCATACTGAGCGTAACAATAATTGGAGGCATTTTTAAATTTGCGATAATCCAACCATTAAAAAGTCCAATAGTGGTGCTCATAAGTATGGCAACAATACTCGCTATTATTGGATTCCATCCTGAATTAACCATCAAATATGCTGCAACAATATTTACTAATGTAATTTGCGAACCTATCGATAAATCAATTCCACCTAGTAAAAGAACAAATGCCATTCCGACAGCTGCAATACCTAACATCGATACTTGTCGAGCTACGTTAAATAGATTATTAGGAACTAAAAATGTATCCGACATTATTGAAAAAAACACAACCAGCAAGGCTAACACTGCATATATACCGTATCTTTTAAAACCTTCTATATATTTATTCATTTTATTCCTCCATTTGTATAATTGATGCATAGCTCATTATAGCTTCTTGATCAAATTGTTCTCTAGGTAATTCACCGCGTATTTTTCCTTCTGATAGAACAATAATTCGGTCTGACATTCCCATAACTTCCTCCATTTCAGATGAAATCATCAATATCGCCTTTCCTTCTTCGACAAGAGTATTAATAAGCTTATAAATTTCATATTTTGCTCCAACATCAATACCCCTTGTCGGCTCATCTAAAATAATGAGATCCGGTTCAGATGCCAGCCACTTTGCAATTATAGCTTTTTGTTGATTTCCACCACTTAAGTTCTTGATTTTTTGCTCTAAATTTGGTGTTTTTATCCTAATTGCTTCTTTATAATGATTAGCGATCTCTTTTTCTTTTGATTTATTCACCGTAAACCATTTTGATATTCTATTTAGAATAGAAATGCTAATATTTCCTTTTATGTCAACTTCTAAAAGTAGTCCTTGTTTTTTTCTATCTTCTGGTACTAAAGCTACTCCTGCATCAATAGCATCGCGTGGTGTTTTAGGTACAATCACTTTACCATTTAACTTCATTGTACCTTTTACAATAGGTTTTGCACCAAAAATAACTTCCGCTAATTCTGTTCTCCCTGCACCAATTAAACCAGCTAGACCTAAAACTTCACCTTTTTTTATTGATAAGCTTATATTCTTGACACCATTACCACTGACATTTTCTAATTCAAGCACTATATCATCTCTTATACATTTTTCTCTTTTAGGATATGTCTCTTTTAATTCTCGTCCTACCATTAATTTAACTAATGCATTCATGTTCGTTTCCGAAGTTTTTAATGTATCTACTTTCATTCCATCTCTCATAACGGTCACTCGATCTGACAATTTAAATATTTCTTCCATGCGGTGTGAAATATAAATTATTGTAACTCCTGATTCTTGTAATTTCTTGACAAGTGAATATAATCGATCCGCTTCTTTTTTTGTCAAAGGCGCAGAAGGTTCATCCATTATAAGAAGATTGGCATTTTGAGATATCGCCTTTGCAATTTCTACAAGTTGTTGATATCCAACGGTTAATTCACTAACTAACTTTCTAGGATCAATATCGATATTAAACTGTTCAAATATTTTTCTGGATTCAGCTTCCATCGCCTTATTGTCAATGGACGTTCCTTTACGTATTGCTCTTCCTAAAAAAATGTTTTCTGCAACTGATAATTCTCCAACCAAATTAAATTCTTGATAAATTACGGCAAGACCTTTATCTTCAGCTAATTTAGGGGTCATAGAAGAAAACGCTTCGCCATCAATAATAATTTTACCAGAATCAGGAATCACTGCACCTGTACATGTTTTTATTAATGTCGATTTTCCTGCTCCATTTTCTCCGACTAAGCCATGAACTTCACCTTTTTGAACCTTCAAAGTCACGTCATCTAAAGCTTTTACACCTGGATATGTTTTTACAATATTTTTCAACTCTAATAATATTTGTGAACTATTCATGATTCACCTCTCATTTTTTCTTGAAAATCAAATGAATAGATTATAATAATCTATTCATTTGATTGAAATTTTATTGGTAATATTGATCAATATTATCTTTAGTAACCGGAATCAACGTTCTAAAGACTTCTTTATCCATTTCTTCACCTGCAACTAACTTCTCTAATAATCCATAAATTGTTTCAGCTATTTCATTAGGTCCACCTGTAATTAAAACTGACATTCTATTTCCTTCATCATTTTTAATTGCTTCTAATTCAGGATCTGTTGCGTCTGCTGCAAAAATTCCAAAATCATCTGTAATCTTACCTGCTGCATTTGCTGCTTCATTAGCGCCAACTGCGCCACCTCCACCAATAGCGGCTACAACTTTGACATCTGGATACCCTTGGAAAATCGTTTCCATTTTTGTAATACCTTCAGCAACATTAATCGCACTTGTTTGGGCAACAATTTCTGCGTCCGGTGCTAATTCTGTGATTGCGTCCACGATTCCATTACCTCTTTCTAATAATATTGGTAATTGCGGATAATCTAACACTGCAACTTGCGCAGATCCATCATGTTTTTCATTAATCCACTTAGCTGCCTGTTCACCAATCATATAACCTAATTCATAGTTATCAATTAACCAAGCTAGATCCGCATTCTCTAAATTATCATCCCATGAATATACTTTAATTCCTGCCTCTTGTGCATCTGCTAAAACCGCTTCAATACCTGCCGGATCTGCTGGATGAATAACCAATGCATCAATTCCACTAGCAATATAGTTTTCTACTTGCTCAATTTGTTGAGACACATTACTATCACAGGATACATAACTCATCTCTCCGCCATTTTCTTCGACAATTTTTTTAAGAGCTTGTGCGGAACCTGACCATATAGGATTACTTAAATCTTGAACAGCCATACCTACTTTAAGCCCCGATGTCATTGTCTCTTCCATGTCATCGTCAGTACTTTCCGAACTCACGTCTGTGACCTTATCTTCATTTGACGTTGCAGGGGTGGTTGTGTCACTTGATATCGGGTCTTCCTTTGTACATCCCCCTAGTAAAGAAACCATCATTACTACCATTAGCGCTACACCTAAAAACTTTTTCATAAAAATCCTCCTTTTATTTAGCTATTAAATAGTATTGTATATACTTTATTATTGTGTTTAATAAAGTATATACAGATGTTATCACCATCTTTACTAAATGTCAAGTATTTTTGCTAAATATTATAAGCACATTCAACAAAGAAATTTATTTGTTGTGATTAAATATTTTATATCTTGCTAATAACTCGATCAATTTGTAATATTGCCGCCCCTAATGCAGATGCTTCAATTTTATATTTACATGGTATAATATAGCTGGCATCAAAATCAAATGTGTTCCTCATTTCAGCTTTGAACCGAAGTTTATTGATATAAGGTTCAATGTGACTCCCTACGTATCCACCTACGATAACCTCACAGTCAAAACACATGCGAATATTATTAATAACAATTGACAAGTATTCTAGATAAGAATCAAATCGTTGAATCATTGCTTTATTTCCTGATTTCAACTCTTCAAAAAAAGTCTCTAATCGATTATCCGTATTTTTAGCTAATACTTTTGCATTTATATATGCATCCGAACAACCTTGCTTTCCACAATAACACTTTTCTCCTTCCGGAACTAATGTCATATGCCCAAATTCTCCGGCTCTTCCATTTATTCCATTGTATATAACATCATCAATATTCTGAAAACCATAATTTTTCACATCTATATTAATGATTGTTCCTCCAACACTATTACTTAATGATAGATATACCATCTTTTTTTTATTAATCATGTTATATACTTCCGAAATTCCTGCGGCATTTGCGTCGTTAATAAATTCACAATTATGATTGAGGGCCATTGTAAATTTTGACAAGTCGGAATTATATAATTTTAATGCATGAGAATAGACAATTTTATTTGCGTTTTTATCAATTATACCTGGCAAAGAGATTCCTATCCCACAAATTTTATCTTCAGCTTTATTCTTATGAAGATATTCATTAACAAACATTCCTAATTCTTTATAATAATCTTCTTCATCATAAAAAGGATAATATATTCGTTTATGATTAAGGACTTCTCCTGATAAATCAGTTAATACTAAACTAATATGATTTTGAGTAATATCTATACCTAAAGCTTTTGATATTTCTTTCACTGTAGCTATAGCAGTTGCTTTTCTTCCACCAGTTGATGCATATTCACCTACCTCAATAACATATCCTTCTGCAATAAGTTCATTTACAATTTGTAAAATTGTAGGTGTGCTTAAGTCCAGTGCATTGGCAATATCTGGCTTACTAGCATGTTCTCGACAATTTATATATCTAAACACATTATTTTTATTAATTTTTTTTACTTCCGAATTATTCGCCTTACGCATTATAATTACCTCGTCTTTGTTAAAGTATTTAACTAAGCATATCATCATCCTTTCAAAATTGCAATAATATGCATCAAAAACCTGAGCTATTCCGTTCATTCGAGCTCAGGTTTTTTGACACGTTTACTGTTGCTTTTCTTGCTTTTCTTTCTTCAAAATAGCTAGTGCGCAGCCATGATAGGTTTGCCCGATATTTCCGTCATATGGATAATCATATTTAGGCCGTCCGCTTCCTAATCCAATTAAGTTCGCAGCTCCATCGACTTCAACTTCAAATGTGATATCTTGGTCTGTGATTAACTGGCCTTCATCATCAACATAACGAATGGCCATATACATAAGTTTATTATATTCTTCTTGATGGACTACTATATGCCCCGACGTTTTGGCTGACTTAAGTTCCATGCGACCAACTTCTTGATCATTCATATAATTTATTGCAACTACTTGCCCCGGCCTATAGGTCGTTTCAAAATACGTCACATATCCGACGGCTGAACCTGCTTGGTTTTTACCAAGGGACTTCCCGTCTTGGATTAATTCCACTTCTTCACAATGGCTATAGACTTCAACAATAACCGGTTGATCAAGGCAGTCGTGCCAAGTCCAAGTCGATAAGGAGTCACTCATAATCCATGGTGTTTTTATAAGCGTTTGTCCAAAATGATTCGGATCTTGAACGGCAATGTAGGGATCTTTTCTTAAGCCAAAGACAATCTCACGATAATAAGACAATGGACGACGGTTTCCGATAAGGTCAAAGTCCCCTGCATAGGCAAGATGACACGGAAATTGCGCTCCAAAACCGCCTTCACCAAAATTGTATGCAGGTATACCAACCCCTGCCTCACCAATATAATCCCAACCCGTCCAGGTAAAATCGCCAATGACATGAGAGCTATTTTTAACAATGTCCCAGTTTCGACCAATCTCTGGTGGGTAGGTTTCACTGCCAACAATGATGCGATTCGGATGCGAGTCATGATCCATTTCATATCTTGCTGTCATATAGTTATAACCGGCAATATCGGTTGTTGCGCATGCTTTATCTAAACGCTTTCCGATTTCATCGTGTACGACAATCTTATCCATATGTTTTTCCATCAGCGCCATAAAATCATTGACATTGCCTTCCGGCTTTTCATCTTCCGCTAAGCCTTCCACAACATCACGTGTTATTTGATTAACAACGTCACCTGCCGCAAAGACACCATTAATGGATGCCAATGTATAGCGTGATGCATCTAATGTTTTAATTTTATTTACGATTTTTTGACCGATGGCTATGCCTTGATCTGTTGCTATCTCTGGTATTTCGTTTCCAATAGAGTACATGATTACCGATGGATGGTTATAATCTTTTCTAACCATAGCCTCCACATCACGTTCCCACCATTCATCAAAAAACATACTGTAATCAAAATCAGATTTTCCTCGAATCCACATATCAAAGGTTTCATCCATAACATACATACCTAGGGCATCGCATGCGCGAAGCATTGCCGGTGCCATAGGATGGTGGGCCATTCGAATTGCATTAAATCCGGCTTCTTTGAGCTTTTTTATTTGTCGATATTGATCTTCTTCATAGGTTGCAGCACCTAACAATCCGCTATCGTGATGAATACAAGCTCCTCGTAGTTTAACTGAGCAACCATTGACTCTTAAGCCTTGTCTTGCATCTAAGTGAAGGGTGCGAATACCAAAGCTTGTTCTACTTTCATCCAGCACTCTTTCATCTGGTACCTTTTTCTTAATAAGTTTGGATGTACACGAATACATACTTGGACTTTCATCGGACCATAACTTGGGATTCTCAATAATAAGACGTTCAGAAATTTTTCGTTCTTCCCCTGCAAATAATGTAATCGGTGTGTATGTCTCGGAAACACATTTTCCATCTTCATCATATATACAGGTTTCTAGTTGCATAGCGGTAGACCTTGAATTTTCATTGACGACCTCCGAAGCAATTTGAACCACTGCATACTCCGAATCAATGGATTCTGTTGAAACCTGAACACCTTCAGGTTTTATATGGCACAAGTCGGATTTCAACAAATATACGTCTCGATAAATTCCACTTCCTGTATACCAACGGCTATTGGTCATGGCTCCGTTACGAACAATGACCCGAATTTCATTGGTGTCTCCATAACGCAAATAGTCGTTTAAGGGAACGTGAAAGGTCGAATAACCGAAGGGACTTTTTCCTGCCAGCTGTTCGTTTACATAAACAAATGCATTCATGTAAACCCCTTCAAATTTTAAAATCAAGCGTTGGTCACGTTCTGCTTCAGCCACCTTCATATGCTTAACATAATGATAGTTTCCTCCGTCACGATATCCTGTGTTGCCTCCGTTTAGGCTTTTAGGATTCGGCTGATTTTGGACCATAGCATCATGTGGTAATTCAATGGCTTGTGCATGATCCGGAATATTCCAAACCAAGGCAAAGGCATTCTTATCTTCCCAGTATTTCCAACCATCATTCCATTTAATCGTTTGCATAATGCTTCTCCTTAATGATGTCATTTATTATTTCATGATTAAAAGGATTGACTCCTTTAAAGGTGCTACGTCCCATGATTTTTTCAATTATGGCTTGCATGACATACTCTGAATGGCAATATCCGTTGATATAGGTCTCGATCATGGGTGCATCAAAGAGATGATATGGGTTTCCCACACTAATAAACATGGTCGGCACTTCATGAACAAACCAGGGAATATTGTTCCCTTGCCCAAAGAAGGTATACCAATTTAATCGAGATACTGTTTTATTGCTTGCTGTTTCGACATTTCCAATATATATGACCAGATCATACGTCGCTTTAAAACCCTCTACTTCACTCACTAAGGAACTAAAATCTTCTTTTTCATAACAGGTTACTTGAAATCCTTCACCTTCTAATGCACCTTTGAAAAACCCTTCAACCTGGGTATTCGATGTAAAATCACCTAAAATCTGTAATAACACTTTTGGTGTTGCTTTAGGGCTAATCGGCAATAATTGTTGGGAATCTTTGACTAAGGTTACTCCTTCATCGGCACATTCTTTTGCCCACTTTGCATTTTGACTATTATTAAGTGTTGATAAGGCGTCTTCCGAAGGCACTAAGGTTTTTTCTTGTTGCTTTATATGTAAATTTAATGCTGCTTTTGTTCCAAGAATGCGAAGTACCGCTTCTTCTAATCGCGCTTCAGAAAGTATTCCCTTTTGATAGCCTTGCAACATATACTCATAATCTTCATCATAATTTTTGTTAAATAAAAACATATCACATCCTGCTTCAATCGACCATGGAACTGCTTGATGACGAGCCATGGCGCTGGTGAATCCTACCATAGGTGTTGCATCGGTTACAATCAAGCCATTAAATCCAAGTTGTTCTCGAAGGAGCCCTTGCAATAAGGTTTTTGATAATGTGGCCGGGGTGTTTTTCTTTTCTTTTGCTTCATATGCCGGTAGCGCAATATGTCCTACCATAACTGTTAATGCTCCGTCATCAATCAATTCTTGATATATCTTTCCGTAACTATCGTCCCAGGCTTTTTTTGAAAGTGTGTTCACACTCGTTAATAAATGTTGGTCTCGCTCATCGACGCCGTCGCCGGGGAAATGTTTAATGGCTGTCGCGACGCCTTCCTCTTTTGCCGCCTGATTGTATCCGCGGGCGAATTCAATAATCCGCTTGGGATCTGAGCCAAATGTTCGTACATTGGTAATAGGGTTGCGAAAATTCATATCTATATCTACTATGGGAGCAAATGCCCAGTTTGCACCTACCGCTTTTCCTTCACTGCAAGCAACTTTTCCTAATTGATAACCGTGGACATTATTATTCGTTGCTGCAACTAACATGGGACTACCATAATATGTACCTTCAACTGCCGACCCGATACCACCTCGTTCAAGATTTGACGCCGTTAGTAGCGGTATATCTGAGAAGGATTGTAGCACTTCATGGGCTCGCCGAATGTCTGCTGCTTGGCCTTCGCGAAAAAGAATACCTCCTGGTTTTTTGTTTTCAACAAGTTCCCGTAATTCTTTTTCGTCTTTTGTAAATACTATGGGACAAAATAGCTGACGAATCCGATCTTCTATCGACATTTGATTCATTGTCTCTGTTACCCACTTAATTTGCTCTTCCGTTAAATCAAAGGGCTTTTGTTTTAATATCTCCATGATCTACTCCTCTTCTAGCTCTGCTCAAGTTGTTCTAATTCGGCTTCTTGTTTTTTCTCTTTGAACATTTGCCATTCTACAATTTTATAATGATTAAATGAATATGCGAAAAAAGCTAAAACAATCATTCCATTTAGTATGGTTTGCCATGATGTTGATACACCTAGCTTTCCAAATGCCGCTGTAATAATGGCTTGGGTTAGAGCGCCAATAATAACACCAACATTTCGATCCCCATATTTCGACAACGTCACTCCAATAAACATAGGAAGGAACGCGCTTTGGATATAGGCCATACTTGTCAATCCAAGGTCAGGAGAAATGGTCCCTAATACAGACATATTAACCACTCCGGCCGCTGCCAACAATCCACCTGCGATGGCATAACATAATACTGTATTCACCTTCTCATTGATACCTACGTTTACTGCTAATTCTTGACCTGAGCGTAATGCGTTCGTATTATAACCAAATGTTGTGAAATTAAGGATGATATATAAAATAAATACAATCACCGCACACATGATATAAATGTGGGGGTTCGTTGCCCAAACAAGAAGTCTCTGATTTCCGATAAGTTTAACACCGGCTCCACCACTAACAATATATCCTAAGGCTTCATATGTCATGGCCACCCCAAGAGATACAACCATTGGAGGGATACGAAGAATAATATATACTAGACCGCCTATGCTACCTAAAATCACTCCAAAAAGTATTGACAGCAACAATAATTCAATCGGTCCAAGTCCATACCGGAGCGCCAATGACGCTCCTAATATGGTGGATAAAATAAGAGTTGAACCGACGCTAAAATCAATACGTCCTGAAGTCAAATTATAAGAGACTGCCAAGGCAATAAAGCCTGTATATATTGCATTACGAAAAATAACAACTAAATCTGAACCCACGCCGAAATTTTCTACGCCAAAAGCCTTGGTTAGCAAAAAGAAAAAGATATAAACAGCGACGGGTAATATAATCATTTTAAGTAAATTTATGCCTCTTTTTAAAATTTGACTATTCATCCATTGATCTCCTCATAATTATTTCTTCCGTTGAATCTGAACTTACAAGAGCTTTTAATGTACTTGCATTTGCATCTGGATTCACACTTTTTACAAGCGTTAACAATTCTGCACCTGTATAGGTTTTCTCGTTTTGAGAAATTTCGTGAATTCTTTCAATGTCCTCGACGTTAGAAAGTAACCAAAAGCTTTGTTGCAAATTTGTTGCTGTATTATTTTCTTTCAATGCCTCCGCATTTCCTTCAACGGCATTAACAATCATGGGAACTGCAAAACCAAACATTTGAATATTTTTAGCGGCTAAAAAGTCAACCGATCCATTTTTAAAAGCTTCCACATAATTCTCATTAACACTACCTATGGTTGCCAATAAAACACTGTCTTGCTTGCCCGCTGCATTAATGGGTTGTGCCCAGAAATCTAATCCGTTAAAGCTTGCACATACTGCATCAATATCTTGCGTTAGGGCACTGGCTTGATCAGCGAAGAAAGCATCCCCAGGAAATCCGCTAACATCGATAATTTCAAGTTCTATACCTTCTTCTCTGGCTTCTTCGACCGCTGTCATAAATCCATCACGACGCTTAACAAACATTTCTGCACCAAAATCTGCACCACCACTGGAATATACAATGCTTCTTGCACCTTCTTCAATAACGTATTTACCCAGTTCATATCCACCAATGAATTCTCCATCACCATAATTAATAGATCCTAGATACATTGGGTCATTTTTAAACTCTTCAGAAATTTCCGGATCATCGCCCATTCCCCAATAATACATGTCATATTCAAGCGTTTTTGCAACTTGTTCAACACCAGACACATTGTAATAGGCAAGAAGCGCATCAGCACCTGCAATAGCACTATTTTCAATAAATTCTAATTCATGCTCTGCTGATGTAATTGCTTCAGAATAGGTAAACTCAACATTAAATGTCTCCGTTAAGTAGTCAAAATAATCTTTCATCGCTAAGAACTCTCCATCTGTTGGGTCATAGATTTCAACCGCAATCTTAATGGTCTCTTCTGGATAAGGTAGTGACACTTCTGTTGATGGATTTTCTTCTCCTGAATCTGATGTTGAGTCCTCCGATGTTTCTTCTTGAACCTCTGTTTGAGCTGAAGTGTTCGAGTTTTCTGCCGAATCATTTCCCTCACTTTGACAACCGACTACTACAAATACCATGACGAATAATAAACTTAATACACGTTTCATAACATAATCCTCCTTATTGTTTGTTTTTATTGTTGATTTTTATTTTTATCTTGGCAGTAATTTCGTTCGATACGAGAGACTCGTTATGAACACAACCACCAAAAACACAACACTACGTACAATTTGAACAACACCAGTTCCAACACCGATTACTGCCAATCCGTTATTTAATACTGAAATTGTAACCGCTCCAATAATAGCTGCGCTCATTTTTGACCTTGGTCCACCGGATAGGGGCATTCCACCTAATACGATAGCGATCATAATATTGATTCCGACACTACCTCCGGTTGTTGCTGTCGCTGTTTTTGTTTGAAGCAGGATAATAATGGCAGCTAAGGCAACGCCAATACCTCCAACGAGAAAGGCAATAATAATGTTTTTCTTTGCATTAATTCCTAATTGACTGGCTGCAAGTAGGTTTCCTCCTTGCAATTTACAGCTTTTTCCAATTTTTGTATAATTAAAGATGTAAAGGGCAAATAAATAAAATACAGCGACAAAAGTAATGTTAATCCATGTCATATTACTTACATTGACTAAACTTCGAACGGATAAGGTTGTTTCTTTACCTAGTAATACAAGACCGATTGCTGATAAAATACCTCCAAAGACAATGGTCACGATAAAGATGGGTAGTTTCAAATAAGCTGCTACGACGCCTTTAAATAAAGCAATTAAAAAGGATACAATGATGGTTGTCACAATCATCACCATAAAAGATTCATAACGTAATCCGATTACCACCCCTGCTATTGCCGATAAAGCCACTGAACCACTTAAGGATAAATCCAACGCTCCACTTGCAAATGCATATACGGCCCCAATAGCAACTAATGCCGTTACAATAATTTGATTTGTAAGTATTTTCAAGTTGATTCCACTAATTGTCTTTCCTTCTGTTATGATGGCAAAGACGATTACGGTTAATGCAAGACCTATGTATGGCACATAGCTTGTTATGTTGATTGATTTCTTTTTCTTCATATTCGCCTCCATTAGATTAACAAGTCAATGACATTATTTTCTGTCATTTCTTCCCCACGTGTGATTTCTCCCGAGATTTTTCCATCCTTAATAATGATTAAGCGATCACTCATACCGATTAATTCAGTCAATTCCTCGGAAATGAGTAATATGGACGCCCCTTTTGCTTTCATCTCTTCCATCAATTGATACATTGCAGCTTTGACACCAATATCAACACCACGCGTTGGACAGTCCAGAATAAGTATTTTAGAATCTCGACCTAGCCATTTTCCAAAGACAACTTTTTGTTTGTTTCCGCCCGAGAGATATTTAACGTCTTGATCAATGGACGCACATTTAATATCTAATGCCTCCACCATCCGATTGACATATTCGGCTTCATCCTTTGGTGATATGTAACCAAACTTTTGTGACACCTGATCATATCCGGCGCCGACTATATTGTCGCGAATATTTGCTGTTAAAACTAAGGCTTCTGAATCACGATTCTTTGATACATATCCCATCTGATGCTTGACGGCCACTTGTGCATTTTCAATTTTTTCTCCCGAAGGTACATGGGTAACACTTCCGGTGACTATATGTTCTTCACCAAACACAGCTCGTCCTAATTCATGCATTCCACAGTGGGATAATCCGCCAATCCCTAGTATTTCACCTTTATGTAACTGTGCCGAAAAGTTTAGAAGTAGGCCTTTTCCTGTTGTAAGTTTGTCAATATCTAATATAACCTGGTCCTCATAGGACGCTTTATTATCAGCACGATAATAGTGACCACTTACTTCTCGTCCCACCATATATTGCTTTATCTGATTTTCTTCCATATCTTCTTTTTCCACCGTTGCAATAAGTTTTCCATCTCTTAACACTGTAAGTGCATCACAGTGTTCCATGGTTTCTTGCAAGTCATGGGATATAAACACGACCGACTTTCCTTCCTTGCGCATGCGTTCTAAAATTCCATAGATAATATCACGCCCTCGATGGGATAATGCTGTTGTTGTTTCATCAACAATCAAAATATCCGGATTCTGATTCATCACTTTTGCCACTTCAACAAGTTTTTGATCTTGCATATCTAAGATATCAATCACTTGATTCGGATCGACATCGTTGATGCCAATATTTTCAAGTACTTGTTTTGCTGCTTGATTCATAGCTTTTTTATTAATGAGTCCGTATTTTTTAAATTGATTTTCTGACCCTAAAAAGATGTTCTGAGCAATTGTTATTCCCGGCACTGTTCCTTTTTCTTGAACAATCATCCCGATTCCTAGCTGTCCACCTTCAATCATATTAACCGGATTATAAGTCTTTCCTTTAAATTGCATGCTACCTGAATTCGGTTTTTGCATTCCGGCAATAATTGACGAGATTGTTGACTTTCCGGATCCATTCTCTCCAATAAGGCCTCGTACTTCGCCGGCATAAATAGTCAAGTCTACGTCATCAACTGCAACGGTAGGGCCAAATACTTTTCTAATTTTTTTTGCCTCAAAGAGTATCTGATGTTTTTCCAACGTATACATCCTCCTACTTTATTTTTTCTATCCTTAGTATACTATTGGCTTCCTTTCTTAATAAGACCATTACTTATGACCTTGTCTGCTATTTCTTTTAAAAAAACGTTTCCTAGAAAAACTATTTTTTTAACAAATTAATTTTTTACATGTCTATATTAATTTTTTACACATACTTTTTTTGTGGTATACTATTTATATAACTTTGTTTTCGAAAGGATGTTTGTTATGGATTTTCCAATCACTTATCAATTTAAGCTTATTGACTCCGAGCCCAAGCAATGGCATGATTATATCGAGATCATTTATGTCTTATCCGGGCAATTGACCGTAATGATTAACGACCAACGCTACGACTTAAGCGATGACCAGCTCATCCTCATTAATCATTTTAGTCCTTACGAGCTTTCTGCTAGCCAATGCAAAATCGCTTCCTTTCACATCTATCCCTCAAGATTTAATAACCTCATGGCCCAAGAAGAATTATTACACTTTGACTGTAATTCAATGACTGCCATTAGCGAAGACGACTTGACACCCATCAAAGAAATTTTAGCTCAAATTGTAAAGCACACCTCAACCCAATCAAAAGAGATGCGCTTTTTAAATTATGCCCACGCTTACCAACTTCTACATATTCTGTTAAATCGATTCCATGTAAAACGCGTTGACACACAGGATAAAAACTATTTATCCCATCTTCAACGTCTAGAAAAAATTATTCATTATCTAAATAGCCATTATACCGAATCAATTACACTCAAAGACTTAGCTGAAAAATTCTATATTACACCACCCTATCTTTCAAATGTTTTCAAAAAATATATGGGCACCGGATTTAAAGATTACCTCAACACAATCCGTCTTAATCATGCGACGGCTGATTTATCGAATCCAAATTGGTCCTTAGATTTTATTGCCGACAAAAACGGATTCACAAGCGCTCGGTCTTTCAGCCACATTTTCAAAGAAAAAAACCATTGTTTGCCCAGCGACTATAGAAATCAACAGTCAAATCCAACAAATAAAAACACAACACGAGCTACAATAAATCATGATTTAAATTTAGGGTTTCAGCATCACAACGATTTAGATAGCCTTGCAAAATATTTACATCGTTCGGAGTTTAATCCAGAAAAGAGACAAACCTCTTTACAAATACAAGAAATTTCACCAATTTCCGTCATTCAAAAAGGGTTTCCTCTCCAACATTCTTTTAAGAAAACCACAGCGATTGGTAAAGCCAAGCAGATTCTCTATGCTCAAAATCAAGGCATGCTTGATCAGCTTCAAGACGATATCGGCTTTGACTATATTAAGTTTCATGGAATTTTTGATGATGATATGATGGTCTATTCCGAAAATGCCATGGGTCAACCACAAATTGATTTTACTTATGTTGATATGGTTTTCGATTTTTTACTTTCCATTCATCTAAAACCATTTTTAGAACTTTCTTTTATGCCAAAAGACTTAGCACAAAATCACGATCGCAAGATTTTTTATTTAGAGTCAATACTTAGTTTGCCAAAAGATGATGAAAAATGGACATTACTGATCCACCAATTCCTCCTCCACCTAATCAACCGCTATGGTTTAGAAGAAATACTTTCTTGGCATTTTTTCTTGTGGAATGAGCCTGAGAGTCCTGAGAGTATGTTTGGCTTTGATGATTCCGCTGCTTTTTTTCATTTTTATAAAATAACCTACGATACGATTAAAGCCATCCACCCAAACATTTCTTTTGGTTCTCCATCGATGATGACGGATACCATTGTTGAAAAAGATTGGTTTAAAGCCTTCATCACTTATGGGCGAAACCAGGAATGTCTACCCGACTTTATTCACTATCATTTTTACCCCGTTGGTCATGAAAACGACCTTACTTCTGACCTTATCATACACAGTAATATTGTTATTGACTCTGACCCCGATGCCTTTAAGAACAATATATATTCCGTTAAGAAAACGCTGAAAAATCTAGCTTTAGATAATAAAGCGCTTTATGTCACAGAGTGGAACTCAACGATTTCACAGCGCGATTTATTAAATGACACTGCTTTTAAAGCAACCTATATTATTAAAAATATTTTGGAAAATTATGATGCACTTGATAGCTTTGGCTATTGGATGATTAGTGATTTTATTGAAGAAGTAAAAATGTCCGAAGAACTCTTTCATGGCGGTATGGGCTTGTATACCTATAATGGAATCAAAAAATCTTCCTATTACGCCTTCGTTTTGCTTAACAAACTTGGAGATACTCTTATCGGACGCGGCGAGGGCTATTTTATCACGAAGCATAAATCAAAATATCAAATCATTCTTTATAACTACCAACATTTTTCTCCCCTTTATGCTGCCGGCGAACTTTTTGACATGACCTTTACCAGTCGATATACCCCTTTCCCCAATCCAACGGTCAAAAAATTTGTTATCCCTCTCTCTGATTTAACCGATGAAGAGTATATACTCACCGATACTATTTTAAACAAAGATCATGGCAGCTCCTTTGACAAATGGGTTGAACTCGGTGCATTAAATCTCGAAACTCAAGACGAAAGCAATTACCTTAAATCCATCTCTATTCCCAGAATCACTAAGCAACGCCTCAATGTTGAAAAAGATTATTTGACCATCTCTCGAGAATTACAACCACACGAAGTTCGATTCATCGAAATTCATGCCCTACGATAACATGTATACGCGCTCACAAATATGCTATAATATATCTAAACAAGATTACTAATTTATATTTGATAACACAATCGAAAGGAGTCTACTTATGGCAGACAAACATTTATATATTATCACCGGAACATCAAAAGGAATCGGAGAGGCGCTTGCGAAGAATTTAGATTCAGCCTCCAATCATATCATTGGAATTTCACGGACAACAAATCCAATATTCTCAGAGCGCGTCGAGCAGAAGTACTTTGATTTAGTGGATTACGGAAGTCTTCCCGGCCTTGTTGTTGATATCTTTTTTTCCTTGGAGCAAACCGAATACGCTTCAATAACACTCATTAATAATGCCGGTATTATTGAACCCATTAATAGCGTTGATAACTGTGAAGCCAATGATTTTTTTGAAAACATCACGATAAATCTACTCGCTCCGATGATTCTAGCCGCCGAATTTGCAAAACATCTACGACTCTATACCGGTGCCAAACGCATCCTAAATATTTCCTCCGGCGCCGCCACAAAACCCATTGAAGGTTGGAGTAGCTACTGCACTTCAAAGGCCGGTTTAAATATGTTTACCCAATGCCTTGGAAAAGAACAGTCTTCTGTAGAAGAAGGGATCCAAGTCATCTCCATGGCACCAGGAGTCATCGACACACCCATGCAGGAAACCATTCGCGGGGCGTCCAAAGAAGAATTCCCAAATCTTGAACGCTTTTTGGATTTAAAAGCAAATAATGCGCTGACATCGCCGGATGACGTTGCCAAACGCATTATACAATTTATGAAGGATGAATTTGATGTATATCCAAACGGTAGTGTATTAGATATACGCGAACTTAGTTGAATATAGAATATTAAAGAATGGAGTCATTGATATGATAAAATTGGTTACAGATAGTACATCTTACTTGCCAAAGGAACTGATTGGAGATTATCCCATACAAATCGTTTCCTTGAGCGCTCTAATTGATGAAGATATTTTTATAGAAACCGAAACAAATAATAAGGAATTCTATGCTCATCTTGCACAAAGCAATAACTTCCCAAAGTCTTCCCAGCCGAGCTTAGATGAAATGATGCAGATTTTTGAGGACATCGTGTCTGAAGGAGACGATCTTATCGGAACATTTCTGTCATCTGAAATGAGTGGCACTTACCAAACAGCATGCATGATTAAAGAACAACTTTTGGAGAAGTACCCGAAAGCAAAGATTGAGCTTGTTGACTCAAAAACGAATTGTATGCAATTAGGATTTTGTGTACTTTATGGCGCTGAGTTAGCTGATCAAGGCAAGCCCATAGAATTTGTCGCTCAAGCCATGCGTAACTATGTCCATCAAAGTCGATTTATTTTTTTACCCGAAACTTTGGACTACTTAAAAATGGGTGGACGTATCGGTGGTGCGCAAGCACTTATAGGTAACATCATGAAACTTCTGCCTATTCTCACTGTCAAAGATGGACGAACAGAGGTACTTCAAAAGGTACGAACAAAGAAGAAGGCTGTGTCGACCCTATTGCAAATTGCCTTGGACGATATAAGAAAATACGGATTAAAACACGTTGTCGTCCACCATATCGAGGCATATGAAGAAGGCCTAGCTTTGGCTCAAGACCTTCAAGATGCTCTTGGTGTTGACGTTTTAGTTGTGGATATCGGCCCGGTTATTGGAACACATGTAGGTCCCGGTGCGATTGGGATTGCTTATGATTTAAAGGAACCATTTAGCCATACTTGATGACATGTCATCAAGTATGGTGCGATTATTCTTCTTCATTTTCAATTATTAATTGATAAATTTGATCCGAATAATCATATAAATCAGCATTTAAGGCCCCTTCAAGAGGCCAGTATTTGTTATCATGTTCATTTATTGTGCAAATAACTTTATTTGTGTCAGTAGGATATAGTTCACCTTCAAATTCTACTTTATACTTATATACATCTTCTTTATTTGATTCATATTCATACAAGGAGTAACCATTAATACTTCCTAGGTATTTTAGATACATCGTTGAAAGATATTCATCAGTATATCCATTTTTTGAAAGCATGTTTTTGATAACTTTTTCATGCTTATCATTAATACTATCGCTTGTGTTAATATACGATGATTCACAACCACTCAACAATATGCCCAATAAAATTACACAAAAAATCCAAAAGTATTTTTTCATCTTTGCCTCCATCTTTAATTATGTCACCATTAAACATATTGTAACACAAAAACCGGAGAGCGAAAAAAGCTCTCCGGAGTAATAGGGGCATATAACTATTTCGCCTTAAACAACTTATCACCAGCTCTAATAATAATATATATTAAAGCAGATGTTATAATATAATAAATCCATTTATTGATTTCTAAATTGGTCATAACTAAAATTGTTATTACAATAAATATCCAGTCAAATAAAAAATGAAGCATTTTCATTCCTCTTCTCCTTTACGGCAAATTAATGAAAGGTGTGTGCCCACCGTTTTCTGTTTGGCATGCCACTTGATCACTCAATGCTCCTCTATATTTATAAACCATTGGCGGAAATGAAACGCCCGAAACAGAATTTCTTTTTATTACATAATTAAGTGCATTTATATGATTTTGAGCATAATTAATGCTATCTCTACTAAATAATTTCTCGGCTTCTTTCGTCAGTTTAAGAGCGTACTTTCCATTTTCTATTGTAACATAGTTTTCGATTTTTGACATTTCATCAGCATATTGATCATAATTTTCATATAAGGTAAAGTCATCTTCCCTATAGTCTTTTGCACTAATCTGATGGTTAAATGAACCTAATATTATAGTCATACATAACAGTATTGCAATGATTTTTTTCATGTTTTTCTCCTTTTCAAAATAATGTTTTTTTCTACATTGAGTTTTTTCACAAAGTTCTATTCCTCTAAGCTTCCCTTTCATATTGCATTTCTATAACTATTGTTGTTTATCGTACGCTAAACAACAAAGTTACCCTTCTCAAAAAACATGTTTTTTCTATGTGATGATTATAGCATACTTATTATTAAAATAAGGCAACTCTACCTGAACGACGTGATATAATACACGAACGACGTGTTTTTTATTAAATTATAAAAACCGGAGAGCGAAAAACGCTCTCCGGTAACCTAACAATTATTAAAATAAACCCTCGACAATTTTCATACAACTTTGAAAGAACTCTTCTTGGGAACAATTTGTAATAAACTCAGCCTTTCTTTGCATTAAATCAACGGCTCTTACTTCTTCGCATTTTATATAACCAACTACCGGGAGCCCCTCTCTGATTGATACATGTAAGGGATGACCTTTATCCGTATTTGTAATTGGAACGACTAGTGCTAACACTAGTTTATTATTAACTATGTCGTTACTCACTACAACAACCGGACGCCTTCCTTGTTGTTCATGGCCTTTTGTTGGATTTAATGAAACCCAGTAGATATCTCCTTGTCGCACCTGTCTTCCATTAATCTTCTCCATACTCCCAAGACTCCTCGCCAACTAAATCCCAATCTTCTGCTTCATTTGTCCATCGTGAATCTGTTGCTTCAAAATCTTTCAACAAAAACTCGACTAAATCTCTTCCTTTTAGTTCTGCTTTCTTTATGACCAAAGCATCATTTTCAATACGGATATCTAACTTATCTCCACGATGAATTTTTAAAGTCTCAGCAAGTTGTTTAGGTATTCTAATCGCTTCACTATTTCCCCATTTATTTAAAGTGACCAACATGATATCGCCTCCTTATATGTATCTACATTGTATCACTTCATCAAATGTTTTGCAATAGTTGCTTTTACTCAAACCAGGCCTTATATCCCATGGCATAGAGGTTATCTCTTGAGATTTCCAAGCATTCATAAGGATCTTTGCCATATTGGTCATCTTGTTCAATGAAGAAGTATTGACCGCCGCTTTGAAGGCCGGCTTCAATGATGGCCGGCATATCTAGAGTTCCTTCGCCGACTTCTGCAAATTGGACAACCGATGTAAAGGCTGTTTTAAATTCACCGGGATCAAATTCTTTTGAAAAATCAAGATCGATTTCACCGATACGATAATCCTTTAAATGAATCAAGGATACCCGTCCTGCAAAACGATGAATCACATCTACAGGATTCATACCTCCACGTTGTATCCAGTGTACATCCAGTTCAAAGCCGATATGCTTTGTATTGTTTTTAATGATATCAAGCAAAGTTTCACCATTATATTTTGTAAATTCAATATGATGATTATGATAGTAAAGTTTGATGTCATGTTCAGCGAGTTTTTCAGCATAGTGATCGGCAAGTTTTGCAAATTCAACGGATTTTTCATAGTCTCCCATTCGCGTCATGGGAAGCATGCCGATACGAAGGTAATTGCAGCCAAGGGTTTTACAGTCCTGGACAATTTTATCAAAATCGCTGCTTAAATATTCTCCGGGTAATCCGGGCATCATAGGTTCTACTGCTGCCGACATGGCCGCTATTTTTATATTAAAATCTTTGGCTCCTTGTTTCATCTGACTGACATTTTCTTGTGTCATTGGAATTTGAGAAGCTTCAACACAGTGATAGCCCATCGCATTCAATGTTTTAAAAACTTCATATACACCAACTTCGGCTACCTTATCCTTGAGCATCATCATTTGTACGCCAATTAATCCTTTTTTATCCATTATATTCCTCCATATTAATTATTTTTTTTGTTTCTGACGATCGCCTTATGGCATCAATCATTCGCATCGATTGAAGGCCCTGAGACACGGGTATATAGTCACCTACATCTGATTCTAATTCCTTATAAAAGGTGTGTATTAATTTTTTATGACTAGCCCCATAATAGAACTTTGTTCCTTCAACTTTTTCATCTTCTACGAGTATGTGTTGTCCTTCTTCATCCCAACGATAAAGGATATTATCTCGAATCACCAAACGCGCTTTTTCAAGAACCACTTCCAATTCAACACTTGAATTATATGGATTGGCATTGGTCGCATAAAACAATCCGCTGAATCCATCCGTAAATTCCAATCGGGCACTTGCCGTATCTTCAACCTCAATGCCATAGTCAAGAAGCTGGCTTAGGCTTCCTTGAATACTTTTGATTTCTCCACCAATCCACTGCATGAGGTCCAGCGTATGAATGCTTTGATTAATCATTACACCACCACCGGATAAATCCATCCGTCCTCTCCAAGGCTTTTGGTCATAGTATTCACGTGTTCGGTGCCAAGCTACCAAACCTTTCACACCTATAATTCGGCCATAATCACCAGACTCAACAAGCTTTTTCATGTGAATCGATGTATTATTGAGCCGATTTTGTAGACATAGATTCATCTTAATCTGAGGGTGTTTCTTCTCTAGGTCCACCAATTCTTCGACTTCTTTTAAATTAATTCCCATTGGCTTTTCTAAGAAAACATGAATGCCTCTTTGAATACACTCCACAGTAACCGGAGCATGCAAGTGATGTGGCAAACATATATGGACACTGTCAAGGTCTTCCTGATCTAGCATCTCTTTATAATCTTCATAAAAATGAATATCCGGATTTTCGAACCACTGATTTAGGTCTTTATCACTGACTGCTACTAGCTGAATGTTTTCACTTGTCTCGATAATGGGAATATGAACTTTTGATATATCTCCTAAGCCAATCACTCCAACACGCATCATCATACATCTCCTTGTATGGTCTTTAGAATATCTTGAAGCGCTCTATATTGCATTGCAAAACCTTCTTCGCCCGACATAGCTTTGTTATTTTTTATGACCTCTGCAGAATCCTTATTCTCAAGGTCCTTGAGTGAATCAAAAAGCACTAAGTGGGGTTCAAGGGTCAAAAAACCTTCATAACCTTCTGCAATAAAATCTGCCAACAGTTCTTGAATCTTTCCGTCACCTGTCCCGCATAAGACGTTATCTCCATTTGTATAGACCGCATCCTTGATATGAATATAGACAGTATCATCTTTTAATAATTCATAACAAGCCCTTGTATCTTCTTGGCACTGAACAAAGTTTGCAAAGTCGAAAATTCCTTTGAAATTGGGTGAATCAATGGCGTCGATTAAGGTTTTACACCGTCTTGCGATATCACCATAAATGTCCTTTTCATTTTCATGGAGTAAAATCACTTGATGTTTTTTGGCTATGTCTACAAAAACTTGCATCTTGTCGATCACTACATCCTTGTATGCATCCGGGTCTTTTCCCTCCTGAATATAAAAACTAAATACGCGAATATAATCACATCCAAAGAGCTTACATGCTTGACAAAGCGTCTCTAGCATCTTTTTTTGGCTATCAAATGCATCCTCATCTTCAATATCAATCTTTCCAATGGGAGAACCAATCGAAGAAATTTTAATTTTGCCTGCTTCAAGACGAGGCACAATGGTTTGCCTAATCTCTTCAAGTGTATAGTGGCCAATGTTTTTACCATCAACTCCTCGGATGGACATATAGCCAATACCTAATTTATTGAGTTCTTGAATTTGCTTAGAAAAATCACTCGATATTTCATCGGCAAATCCCGAAATTTTTAGTGTTTTCATTCGCATTCCTCCTTGATTTTATCATTTCTAATGGCTACCTTTTAGGTCAAAAACAACTTCTTCCACTTTTTTTGTATAGGTAGATTTCTTAATCTTTTCTTGAAGACGGTCATAAAATAGATTTCCATCTATGGGAAGCTCTACCCAATCATCCATCCAGTCTGACAGATGAATGGCATTACTAATCGTTAATCCATAAATACCTTCACTTCCAGGTGCCAATAACTCCGTTCCATCTAGGATCGCATCAGTAAAATTCTGCATAATACCTACATGTTCTGTCGCCAATCCTTCAATCGGTATCTGACATGTCCAATTTTCCGGTGGCTTAAATCCTTCCGGCGTTGTATCACTATGTTCACGAGTGCCCACTCTATTGCGATAAAAGGTCATAGCATTATCCTCAATAAGGAGCTTTCCCATATCTCCGGATATTTCCAGTCGGTTGGTTCCCGGGGCCTCACCTGTTGATGTTATAAAAAGACCAGTCGCGCCATTTGCATATTCAAAGAATGCAGTCACATCATCTTCCACTTCAATATTATGAAATTTGCCATAATCACAAAATCCACGAATGCGTTTTGGCATCCCGCATATCCATTGAATCATATCAAGCTGATGAGGACATTGGTTAAGAAGGACACCGCCACCTTCACCTTCCCAAGTTGCACGCCATCCACCGGAATCATAATACCGTTGAGACCGGAACCAATTTGTAATAGTCCAGTTGACGCGAACAAGTTCTCCAAGTTCCCCAGATTGCACCAAATCTCTCGCTTTTTGATAAATCGGATTGGTGCGCTGATTATACATGATACCAAACACTTTGCTTGATGCTTGTGCCTTTTGATTGAGTTCTTCAACCGCCTTTGTATAAACACCAATGGGTTTTTCCACAAGAATATGAAGACCTTTGTCGATTGCTGCCATTCCCATCACCGGATGGTCATAATGGGGGGTCGCTATTAAAACAGCCTCCATATCGTGATTTAAAAACTCAATATATTCCGTATAATAGGTCAGTTTTTCATCATATTCTTTTTGAATTTTGTCTAGTCTTGTTTCATTTATATCGCAGACAGCCACAAGTTCACAGCGGTCTACATGCCCTTCCATTAGATGTCTTGCATGGCTTGAACCCATATTTCCGACGCCAACAATACCTATACGTAATTTATCCATCATTTTCTCCTTTTCTTGTAAGCCGTATTCATATATACTATGGTATAAGGATTCAAATACTTTTCCCATGGTATATCTTGTGAATTACTTTGCAAATATTGTGATAATGGAGGTTATTATGAAAAATGAGGCAGCACTATACCAAAACACAGAGCCTTTCTTTGTCGGCATCTATTTAACGGACACATGTAATGTGGATATTCACCTTCATAGTGCTTACGAAATTTTTATGGCAACTACGGATAATATACGCTATCACATAGAAGGACGTACTTATGATTTGCAGCGTGGTGATATCATTATCACAAACAATTCAGAAATTCATCGTCCAACACTTACGGATACCTCCTCTTATGGACGAAAATTTATACTATTTAATCCCAGTAGCTTTTTGTCCTATATTCATTATCAGTATCCATTATTCGATGCTTTTACCCGAAGAAAAAAAGGGCATGCAAACCACCTACGCCCTCTTAAGAAAGATCAAATTGAAGTTGACGCCTTACTTGATAAACTCTATTTGATTCATCCGGAAAAAGATGCAAAGTCAAAACTTGCCTCTTATGTCTATGCCTTGGAACTCTTTTTAAAAATAGATACCATCTATAAGTATTGTTATGTAAACAGTTTGGTTCAAAGCGAAGAAGGCACCATTGACACACGTATCCAAAAGGTTCTAGATGATTTAAACGAAAATTTTTGCGCGGCGTTTGACCTTGAAGTCCTTGCTAAGAAACATTACATGGATAAATATTATATGTCTCATCTCTTTAAGAACGAAACCGGATTCACCATTATGGAATATATTCAATCCCGCCGAATGATGTATGCCAAGAATTTGATTGTCTCTAAAAAACTTACTTTAGAGGAAGTGAGTCAAAAATGCGGGTATAATGATTATTCAAATTTTTATAAAACCTTCAAAAAACTGATTCGGATGTCGCCTAGAGATTATATACAACTCACAAAAACAAAAAAGGCTTAGATACTCTACTCTCTGCTAGTATGGATATTGGTCAAAATTATCATATCGTGTTATAATTGTTTTCTCAATAAATCATCATAACTATGAGCCTTCAAAAATCAAAGAAACCTTAGCCAATGCAAATTATCACTACGACAAACAGACCAATCAATTCCGTTAAAAAAGGAGGCGAATTATGCGAACTGTACATATTTTTGTCGAAGGCCAAGTCCAAGCCGTGGGCTTTCGCTATTATACATTAACCCAAGCACAGTCTATCGGTGTTAAGGGTTGGGTTAAAAATAGAAACGACGGCCGCGTCGAAATTATTGCCCAAGGTGGCGAAGAGCCTGTAGAATCATTTATTCAGTCCGTCAAAAAAGGCCCTCGCTTTTCACACGTTGAAAACATGAAAGTTGAGGACCTTGACAATTCACCTGAATACCGGTCTTTTGAAATTACATACTAATTATTCTAATTTTGTTCTGCCACCCATGTAGCAAATAAATCAATCCATGGCTGGCAGGACTTTTCTATGTTTGTATTTCCGGGATGTGCTGTTTCTTCTGTCGCCAGGGATAAACCATGAGACCCTTTTTGAAACACATGTAGGTCAAAAGGCACTTTACATTTTCGAAGGGATCTGGCAAATTCAAGAGCGTTTTCCACCGGTACACTGGCATCTTCAAAAGTATGCCATAGAAATGTTGGCGGTACTTTTTCGCTTACGCGAGCTTCAAGAGCCCCAAACTCCCAGTTAATCTTCTCCTCATTGCCGAATAGATTAATCATGGATCCTTCATGTGCAAATTCATTGGACAAAATCACCGGATAAGATAGCATTAAACCATTTGGCTTCATGTCTTCAGTCGCTAATCCAAGTGAATCTGATAGCCACTGTTCATGATAATAAACGCCATGACTTGCTGCCAAATGACCACCGGCCGAAAAGCCACCAACGATGATTTTATCTGGGTCAAGGAACCACTCTTTTGCATTTTCACGAATGATCGAAACAGCCTTTGCCACCTGTAATAAAGCTTTCGGAAAGACTGCCGGTTCTACACTATAGTCTAATATAAAGGCTTGAAATCCGCGTGCATTCATGGCAATCGCTACTGATTCAGCCTCTCTTTTAGATTTGAATCCATATCCGCCACCTGGACAAATCAAAACTGCCGGGCGTTGTCTTGTCGAATCAATTTCCTCTGCATTTTCAATAACATAGGTTTTTATTGACGCTTGATGCGGATCTTTTGTCAAACTCTCTTGCCAATATATAGGTGCATAGCCTGATGGCAAGATCACTTTTTCCTTTTCAATCTTAATCAGAATTTTTTCATGAATCATGCGTATGTCTCCCCCTTATCTATTCTTTTTCTTTTCTATAGACCACGGTTAGACCGTTTAAAAAGCTTCGTGCATATTTGTCCAGACAGGAACGATAATGTTTATGTCCTTCTTTTCTAAAGAATGCACTTAACTCACTTTTTGACACACTGACGCCTGCCTTGTCAAAAATATCTAACATATCATCACTGGTTAGATTAAGGGCAATTTTAAGTTTTTTTAACATGACATTATTGCTACTCTTGCCTGCTTTTAACGTCAGTATTTGTCTTGGCTTCTCTCCCGGTTTCGACTCTTTTTTGCCGCGTTTGAAAATGATAAATCCGTTTAAAAAAGACTCCAACATATGATTTGTGCATTCAATGTGCTGTTCATTTTTTTCAATATCCTCATATGCGTCATCGTCGTTATTGGACGCTTCCACTTCTTCAATTACACTTCCGTCTTCTCTATGTGTATCAAAATTGTAAATGTCCATCGATTTTGTGAGTATTTTTTCCAGGTCTTCTTTTGACACTTCAACTTCACCTAGTCGAAAGATTTCAATCATATCCGTGTTTTTAATATCCAATGCGTATCTTAAGCGAATCAATATATCATTATTATTCATGTTTACCTCAACTCTTTCATTTCAAATATTTCTTCCATTATAGCATAGTTAGCCCTTAACTGCATCAAACATGGTTTCTTTGGTAAAATATTTTGGGAGAAATACCAATTTTGTTTTTGAACAGTCTTGAAAAATAATAGTAATCTTGATATCCTAGCTCTTGAGCAATCGCCTTTATTGGCTCTTGTGTCGTTGTTAGAAGTTTACAGGCCCTTTGCATTTTCATGTGAATAAAATAATCAACTGGTGTGAATCCATACTGTTTTTTAAAAAGCTTGGTAAAATGATCCTTTGACAAACTAAAGTGATCTGCCATATCATCTAGCGAAATATTCATATAGAGATTTTGCTTCATATAAATGAGTACATCCTCAAATTTATTCATCTTGTTCAATAATTTCGTTTCTGATTTCATATGAATATATGACAATAAGGATTTTAGAACGTTTGCACTATGAAGATGATATTGTAATGCATAACCCTTTTCCATCTTTTTCAACATTTCATAAAAGTAGGATTCAATTTTTGCATCGAGTCCAAGATGAATTATATGACTCGTTTTTTCTCCTTGAAGCAAATTCATATAATCCGTCCCATGATTTCCTACAAAATATACCCAACTAACCGTCCATGGATTTTTATTTACTGCACCATATTTATGCGACTGCCAGTTTTTACATATAATTAAATCGCCAGGTCGAACCCGATACTTAGTTCCTTCCACCTCATACCATCCTTCTCCTTCTGTACAATACTTAAGAAAATATTCTTCACAAGGATTTTTATGCACATCATAACCTATCGTTGGATGCTTCCCGCTTCTATATCCACAAGAAACAACCATCAAATCTTTCAATAGTGTATTTTTTTGGTGTTTTTGAACTATTTTTTCTGGAATTCTATAATATCTTGTTTCTTGATCATTTATTTTTTTCATATCGATATCATCCATCTTTCTCTTTATATTTTCTATTTTATCAGCTTTTTATTTAAGCTACAATCATTATATACTTTAAAAACATTATATTGAAAGGACTGTTTTATATGATTCGATTATTTGAACAACACCACATCCGATTTCAAAAAGAATTAGAAGGGTATTGGGACTTTTCAAAAGCAAGTTCTAAAAACACGCTTCCCTCATCTTATGACAAAAAATTATATGTACCCGGATGCTGGGAAAGTAATATTGAACTTTGTGATTATCGTGGCTATGGTGTATATAAGAAAACCATTCAAATGCCCAAGGATGCCAACTTGAGACTTAATTTTAAAGGAATCAGTCATACCGTTGATATTTATTTTGATGACACTCTTATTGATTACCATTATAATGCATTCACTGAATTTAGCACCGTGATTCCAAATGTCTCTAAAGGAAATCATACTTTAGTTCTTGTTGTTGATAATACCTTTACAGAGGATTCTTCCCTCCATATTCCGAATGATTATTATGCATATGGAGGTATCACACGACCGGTCGTCATGGAAATTGTTCCTGATGTATATATTAAGCATATCCAATTCACTCCTTATTTACTTCATTCCACCTGGCATGCTGATATTAAAATCATTATATCTAACTGTTCTTCTATAACAAAATCCGTTCGATTGCAACTAGATCTTGACGACACACTACTTGAATCCGATATCTCAAAACAAGGGCTTGATCTTCCTGGCAATACAGAAAAAACCATTACAACTAGCATTGCCTTTAACAATGTTCATCCATGGTCTCCTAAAAATCCTTATCTATATTTACTGCATGCCTATTTATATGAAAAAGATAATGCATCTCCTGTCGATGACTTGATTGAACGCGTCGGATTTAGAACAATTGAAGTGAAAGGACAAGAGATTTTATTAAACAATTCAAGCATTTTTATGCAAGGCTTTAACCGACATGAAGACTTTAATATTGTTGGTTCTGCAATCCCCATGCAATTAGCCGCTATCGACATGGACATAATGACTGACCTTGGTTCAAACGCTGTAAGAACAAGTCACTATCCAAATGATGAACGCTTTCTTGATATGTGTGATGAGAAAGGAATTCTCGTATGGGAAGAAAATCATGCTAGAGGTCTTGAACTGGAACAAATGTTAAATCCCAACTTTGAAAGGCAATGCAAAGAATGTATTGATGAAATGGTAACAAATCACTATAATCATCCTTCTATTATTCTGTGGGGTATCTTGAATGAATGTGCCAGCGACACTGAAGAAGGACTACGAATGTACCAAACCCAATTTGAACAAATTAAAACACTCGACCAAAGTCGACCATTAACCTTTGCTACATGCAAACATTTTAATGATATATGTTTGGACTTCGTTGATCTTGTTTCGATTAATATTTATCATGCATGGTATCATGAGGGAAAAACAGTCGAAGAACTAGAGAAGGCCTACCTAAAAGAGTACGCGTGGATACAAACCACCGACGGAAAAGGTAAGCCCATCATCATTAGCGAATTTGGTGGCGGTGCAATTTATGGATATCGTGCCCCCTATCGCCCAAAATGGTCTGAAGAACGTCAAGTTGATATTCTGAAAAATTGTCTAGAGCTTTACTTAAATCGCCCGGAAATCGTCGGAACCTTTATCTGGCAATACTGTGATTGTCGTGTTACAGATGAAGTTTGGGGCATAAAAAGACCACGATCCCAGAATAATAAAGGAATCGTGGATGAATATCGACGACCAAAACTTGCTTATGAAACGGTAAAGCAACTCTATAAAAGGGGCTGTTGCGTTAGCAAATAATTTTTGCTAGCGCAAAGCTCCTTTTT
>CAZVKG010000005.1:0-83214 GCA_964627665.1 uncultured Eubacteriales bacterium
AGATAATGACTTGTATAATCCAGTGAAATTCGGGTTATGACACAATCTGGCAAGATGCCCTTGCCTTTTCTTCCGGAATGGCCGCAATAACCACCGTATTTCAACTTTTCAAACCTGGTGATCATATTGTAACTTCTCTCGATTTATATGGAGGTTCACATCGACTTTTTGACTATCTAAGCTCACACTATGATTTACACTTCACTTATGTTGATACAACCGATGCATCCTGCGTTGCTTCAGCGATTACTTCAAATACAAAAGCAATATATGTCGAAACTCCTTCAAATCCAATGATGCACATCACTGATCTTCAAGCAATTTCTACAATTGCAAAAAAAGACAAACTCTTATTTATTGTTGATAATACTTTTTTAACTCCTTATTTCCAAAAACCCTTCCTCTTTGGAGCCAACATCATTGTTCATAGCGGAACTAAATTTTTAAGCGGACATAATGATACATTGTCCGGTTTTGTCGTTGTCGACTCTATCCAACTGTCCGAACAGTTACGTTACTTGATTAAAACGGTCGGCTCCGGTTTATCTCCATTTGACAGTTGGCTCATGATTCGGGGGATTAAAACATTGGCCATTCGTATGCGTGAACAAGAAAAAAGTGCACTCCAATTAGCCAAGTGGCTTAAGGAACATCCAAAAATAAATAAAGTTTTCTATGCCGGTTTACCTGACCATCCCGGTTATGCTATTATGAAAAAACAAGCTTCCGGATTTGGGTCTATGATTTCTATCGAATGCGCTTCTGCATCCATTGCAAGATACATTTTGAATCATACAAGCATGATTCATTATGCTGAAAGCTTAGGCGGTGTTGAGACTTTAATTACTTATCCAATGTTACAAACGCACGCAGATATTCCGGAGGAAGAACGAAACAAAAAAGGCATCAATGACTGCTTACTTCGCTTATCCGTAGGTATTGAATCTATTGACGACCTTATTCACGAATTTGACA
The DNA here is from genome assembly GCA_964627665.1 of uncultured Eubacteriales bacterium. Lineage (GTDB taxonomy): Bacteria > Bacillota > Clostridia > Lachnospirales > Vallitaleaceae > UBA1351. Next base: position 976 of record CAZVKG010000005.1, read on the forward strand.
CTATTCTTAAGGAGGCGCATTAATGAAGTATAATTTTGATGAAATTATTCCACGAAAAGACACCAATTCTCTTAAATATGATTATGCAAAAAAAAGAGGCCTTCCACAAGACCTCATTCCCCTATGGGTCGCCGATATGGACTTCAAATCACCACAGCCGGTGATCGACGCACTGATTGAAAAGTCCAAGCACGGAATTTTTGGCTACTCAGATAGTATGGAAGATTATAACCAAGTACTTAAAAGCTGGTTTTCCTCTCAATATGGATGGACGATTAACCCTAAGTGGTTAGTTAAAACGCCTGGTGTTGTTTTCGCGATTAATATGGCCATTCAAGCATATACCGAAGAAAATGATAATATCCTTATTCAAGAGCCTGTATATTACCCTTTTAGGGATTCTATAGAAAAAAACAATCGAAAGGTTGTCGTTAATGAATTGATTTATACGACAGAAGGTACCTATTTCATTGACTTTGATGATTTTGAAAGGAAAATACAGCAACATCATGTGAAGCTTTTTATTCTAAGCAATCCTCACAACCCTGTTGGACGTGTTTTTACGCAAGATGAGTTAATACAGTTAGGTAATATTTGTTTGAAACATAATGTAATTGTTGTATCCGATGAAATTCATCAAGATTTTATATATCCGGGTTATCAACATACCGTCTTTGCCAATATTAATGATGCTTTTGCACAAAACTCCATTACCTGCACTTCTCCCTCAAAAACCTTTAACTTGGCGGGACTTCAGTTATCCAATGTTTTTATACCCAATATAGGTTTGAGAAAAGCATTTATAAATGCGCTTACGCGTTCCGGATATAGTCAACCAAATGTTATGGGATTAGTCTCGTGCCAAGCCGCCTATGAACAAGGACATGAGTGGCTTACACAACTTAACCATTACTTATATGAAAATTTAGTCTTTACTCGAGATTTCTTGAAAGACCACTTACCCAACGTTCATCTCATTGAACCTGAAGGCACTTACTTAATATGGATTGATTTTTCTTCACTTGGACTTTCCGACGAAGAGATTAAACAAAAGATGCTATACGAAGCCAAAGTTTGGTTAGATGACGGCACCATGTTCGGCCAAGGAGGTTTCGGATTTCAACGCATAAATATAGCTTGTCCCAGAGCAATACTAGAACAAGCTTTACGTCAAATTGCTAAAACATTTAGTGATTAACTACTTTTTGGGTCAATACTCTGAACAAGTTCATTGGGTATATATTTATTATCCAAAATATCTTGCCTCATCAGCGCAACCTCATATTCAACTTCTTTGATTTCAACATTTAATATATCATCGAAAATATGAATAATGATATAGGTTGCGTTGGAATTTCCATGTTTAGGTTTTCCAACAGACCCTGCATTTATAGCATGCTTTCCGCCGACTTCTTTCCAAAAAGGAATATGTGAATGTCCGGACACTACGACATTATGGTCGACCACATTCAATATTTCTTCTAGATTCTCAGCATCTTCAAGCATATACTCATCGATAGCTCTCGGACTCCCATGCACAAACAAAATTTTAAATTGATTGATGGTTATTTCAATTCTTTTGGGTAAATTTTTCAAATACTTTCGCTTTATATCATCTAATACATAGTTCGTATAAATTGCAGATGCTGACTCTTGAATTCGACTTACTTCTAGTGCTTCAAATTCATTTTGGCTCAGTGTTTTTAATGTTGAGACATGTTGATCATGATTGCCTTGAATGGCTAAAATATGCCGCTGCCTTATCAAATCAATGACTTCATTTGGATTCGGTAGATATCCCACGATATCACCTGTACAAACAATTGCATCAATCTCTTCTTGATCGATCTCCTTTAGAACAGCTTTTAAGGCGTGGTGATTACTATGGATATCACTAATCACTGCAATTTTCAATTAAACCACTCCTCCTTATGCTTTTTGAGGAAACCATCCTCGTGTACTATTGGCAAACTTCACTAGCATTAACATAACAGGCACTTCAACAAGTACACCAACAATTGTCGCTAATGCTACCGGACTATCGGCACCAAAGAGAGCAATGGCTACTGCAACCGCTAACTCAAAAAAGTTTGATGCTCCAATCATTCCTGCCGGTGCTGCAATATCATGGGATAATCTTAAGGCACGACTTGCTCCATAGGCAATACCAAAAATGAGCACAGTCTGAATAGATAAGGGTATTGCTATAAGAAGAATATGTAATGGGTTTTCTAAGATGACATGCCCTTGAAATGAAAAGATGAGAATAAGGGTAACAAGTAATCCACCGATCGTCACATTGTTAAATTTTGGCAAAAAGGTATTTGTAAAATAGGCTTCGCCTTTATTTTTAATCATTGTATTTCGGGTAATAACTCCGCCTGCAAGAGGAATGACGACAAAAAGTACAACGGAAAGAATTAATGTCGCCCAAGGAACTTCAAATCCACTAACGCCAAGTAAAAACGCTACAATCGGTGTAAATGCTACAAGGATAATCAAATCATTTGTCGCCACTTGAACTACAGTGTAAGCGGCATTTCCTTTGGTTAAATGGCTCCAAACAAAAACCATGGCTGTACAAGGAGCTGCTCCTAAAAGTACTGCACCGGCCAAATAATCTGATGCCAGATTACTGGGAATAATCCCGCTAAAAATAACATTGAAGAATAGGTAAGCTATACCAAACATGGTAAACGGTTTAATTAACCAGTTCACTACCCATGTAACGAATAATCCTTTTGGATTTTTTCCGACATTTTTAACGCTCTTAAAATCAACCTTCATCATCATTGGATAAATCATTAACCAGATTAATATTGCGATTGGAATAGATACATTGGCAAATTCAAATCGGCCTAAAAATTCAGGTATAATGGGTAGATACCTACCAATGAGTACACCTATAACCATACAAAGTGCAACCCATAATGTTAAATATCGCTCAAAAAAACTGATGCCTTCTAATTTTTGTTTACTCATAAATCATCCTCTTTTCTTTTATTTTTATCATAGGGTTACTAATCGACGTCCTTTGAGTGCATCTCCGATATATGGGATTAGACCTACATTTCCATCTGCATAGCGATGAACAGCATTAATCCACGTTGCCTCTTGGCACCCTTTTGCATGCAAAATTTGATTATCAGATTCTGCTTGGTATAAACTATTATTAATCAACCACCATTTGCTATGTAATCCTGCACGTTCAAGATCTTCTTGAAGTCGTTTGGCTTCATGAACCGGTGTTGCTTCCGGTAGAGTAAGTATAATAACTTCTGTATGTTTCTTATCTCTTAACTTGGGCAGAAGTTTTTTTACTGATTCCGGTATGGTTCCGTTCGAACGTTCAATTTCTTTATGATAACTTTGTGTTGAATCTAATAATAACAAGGTATGTCCTGTTGGCGCTGTATCTACAACAACAATCTCATCATCCGAACGATTAATCACTTCTGCAAACGCTCTAAACACAGCGATTTCTTGAGTACATGGGGATCGCAAGTCTTCCATAATATATTCAAGATCTTCTTTCGACATACTTTTCTCAGCTTCACGTATCACTTCATTTTTGTATTTTTCTAATTCTACTTCTTCATCGATATGACTTATTGTAATCTTTTCGTTTCCATCTAAAACCATATTGATATGAGCCGCCGGGTCCGTTGTTGTCAAGTGAACTTTTTCTCCTTTTTCTGCTAACTTCATTGCTATGGCCGCTGCCATTGTTGTTTTTCCGACGCCGCCTTTTCCCATCGTAAAGATGACTTTCTTATTGGTCCGGTATATATCTTCAACAATATGATCAAGTTGCTTGACATCCTTGATGAATGGTTTATCGTGTTTTTCATGAATGGTTGTCTCGTCTAATAAATGGCGTAATCCTCCAAGTCCAATAATATTAAATGGTTTTAATGCTAGACTGAAAATATCAAGATGAATCATCTCTTCCGGAATATTCATCATTGCTTTTGTTTGTTTTTCGACAATAGCTTTTGATAAGGTATCATCCGCTTCACTCAAAACACCATTGATGATTAACATTTGATTTTTAATACCGATTGCTTTTAGCTCTCTTGAAGCTCTAGCGGCTTCAAGAATAGGCGATTCTTCCGGACGTGTAATCAACATTAACCTTGTCTGTTCGGCGTTCGCCAAAACGTCAACCGCTTTTTTATAGATTTCTTTTTTGTCGCCAAGGCCGGATAATTGCCCCAAACAAGAAGCCCCTGTTTTATTATTATCAATAAAATCCGTCCACGCCGATGGCAATTGAAGCATTCTTAACGTATGTCCTGTTGGTGCTGTATCGAATATGATATGATCATAGTTTTTTGAGATGTCTTCATTGGTAATAAAATGTGTGAATTCGTTAAAGGCGGCAATCTCTACAGTACAAGACCCTGATAATTGCTCCTCCATATTTTTTATTACCGATTCCGGAAGTTTTCCACGAAAAGGAGCTACAACGCTCTCCTTATATTCTTTAGCTGCTACTTCCGGTTCAAAGTTTGCAATCGTAAGATTAGGCACTTCGTCGATTACAATGCCTTTATTATCAAGCTCCGTATCAAAGACATCTTGCAAATTTGATGCCGGATCCGTACTAACGAGCATGACCCGCCTGCCTTGGTCCGCTAACGCAACTGAAATCGCACAGGCCGTAGAGGTCTTGCCTACACCACCTTTGCCTGTGAAAAATAAATACTTGGTTAGATCTATTTTTTGAATATCAAAATTATTATACATTTAATCACCTTTCATTAACAACAACCATCACCACAACCACAGGAATCTTCTTTCACATCTTCTGTTACATCTTCTGCCAACTTAACTTCAAGATATTTTTCAATCTCTTCATTTGATGGATATCTACCGCTAATAACAATTTCATTATTAACCAACGTGATTGGGAGAATTTCTACATCGCTTTCATTAAGCAGTTGATTCACTTTAGCATTCTCTACAAAGGCAAGGGGATGATCGGTTAAATTCAATCGTTCAATTCGTTTTTCTTCTTTATTCAGTTGATTCATAACTGCGGTTATTCTTAATAAGTCTACATCAACACTGGGTCCGCATACACCTGTTGAGCAACACATTGCCGGTTCAAATATTTTCATTGTTTTCATTATGACCTCCAAATTTTATGTACACATAGTATATATTTTATAATCTTTTGATTTTTCTAACATATCATCTAATAGATTTTTGGCCATTCCACAGCCGGATTCTGACAAGCTATAATACGTCCATTTGCCGTCCTTTCGACTGCTGACAATGCCGCTATCTAATAAGATTTTCATATGATGTGATAAGGTTGATTGTGCAACCGGAACTTCTTCAAGTAATGTACAAGCACACTTTTCACCTGTTCTAAGCGAGTTAATGATGCGTAATCTACTTTCATCGCAAAACGCTTTGAATATTTCTTCTATTCGTTTAAAATCTTCCATAGGCAACCCCTTTCGTATCTATCATTATCGATATATTAACACACACATCGATAGTTGTCAATGTGTATTACAAAACTTTACTCTATTACTCGCCTGAATATTCTTGACAAAATAAAATCATAGGAGTAATGTTTATACATCCTTATATATAAATATATTATTGAAAATCCTAGTTATGAAAAAAAATCTCATTTTTATTGGCGCATGGTCAACAACAAAGATTCCCATGTTTTTATTTGAACTTACATCACTCGGCTCCACATTTGCCATTACACGACTTATCATAAACATCCCCGGTATTATCATTATTGCATTAGTTCTAAATCGATTGGTTTCTGATAATGATATCAAAATAATTTATGAAGAGGAGTGAAATTTATGTTTAAAAAAATGATTATTGCATCAGAGATTTCAAAAGGTGAATTTGACATTATTCAACGGATTCAAGGGTTCAAAAAATTTGGTACCAAAGAGTGCCTACTTGTCCAATATTTAAACCCAAATGAAGCCAAATCAACTGTTTCGTCCTTTGTTACAGATATTTTAGATGATAAGTTAAATAAACAAAAAACCCTCTTAACCGAGTTAGGATTCGCCGTTGAGACACGAAGAATCTCAGATGATATGAAACACGAAATAAACAAAATCGCTGAGGAAGAAAATGGTTCTCTCATTGTTGCCGGAGCTTCTGAACACACAATGATTGGTGAAATGTTCTTTGCCGGTGTGGCCCATGATGTGATTCACAAGGCAACAAAGCCTGTCTTATTGGTTCGCGTATCCGATCAAGCTGACCATACTTTAGATAAAGCTAAAGATTATGATATAGCTGAGCACATTCTATTTCCTACGGATTTTTCTAACAATGCGTCTACTGCCTTTCATTATATAAAAGACATGGTCAAAAAAGGCGCAAAAAAAGTCACCCTAGTTCACATACAGGACAAATCTAAGTTTGAGCCTCATTTATTAGACCAATTAGAAGATTTTAATAAAACCGATATGAAGCGCCTTGAACATCTAAAGCAAGAACTTATTAATACGAATGATCTTGAAGTAAATATAGAACTTCTCTATGGGTCTCCTGCTTCAGAATTACTCACATTAATCAAGGCTTTAAATATTTCCTTGGTCATCATGGGTAGTCAAGGTAGAGGCTTTATCCGAGAAATTTATTTAGGAAGTTTAAGTCATAACATTGCACGTCATTCATCTGCCTCAGTTTTACTCATTCCGGCAGAGAGAAACTAATTTTCAATGATTTTTTCGACGAAAAAAAAGGGCTACGCACTAACTCATTAGTGCGAAAGCCCCTTCTTTTTTATGATTTTTTAAATACGTATATTATACTCTAAATAATAAATCTGAATACGTTGGGAATGGCCAGAATTCTTCAGAAACAATTGTCTCTAACTCATCACATGGTTTACGCAACGCTTCCATTGCCGGGAAAACTTCAAATTTATAGGCATATGCCTGTTTTTCAAAATCTTCGATTTCGTGATGAACACGATTTACCACGGCATCCAGTTCATCGACTTTATCATTTGCTTCTTTGACTAACTTTGACATTCTCTCAACCAATGCTGCTTGAACAGATACATCCGCACTAGGTACTGCCGACTTTACAGATAGAATCGTATTTGATAAGGCACCCATGTATTCCATAACTGCCGGTAAAATCTCACGTTTTGCAATCTCAACCATTGTTAATGCTTCGATATTAATGTTCTTTGAATACTCCTCAAACATAATCTCTTGTCGAGCAGTCACTTCTTGTTGACTAAATACACAATGTTTCGCGAACATTTCAACATATTCCGGTCGATTAAAGACACTAATCGCTTCCGGTGTTGTCTTGATATTCGGAAGACCGCGACGTTCTGCTTCTTCTACCCAATCTTCTGAATAACCATCACCGTTAAAGATAACATCATAATGATCTTTAACCAATTCTTCGAGTATATGGCTTAACTCAAGTTCAAACTCATCCACACCTTCTAATCGGTCCGCAATTCGAGATAAAACCTCAGCTAGAATCGTATTTAAAACGATACTCGGTCCTGAAATTGACTGATTTGAACCAACCATTCTAAACTCAAAACGATTACCCGTAAAAGCAAAGGGTGAAGTTCTATTACGATCGGTAACATCCTTTGGAAAATCAGGTAATGTCGTAACACCCAACTTCATTGTTTCAGCTTCTTTACTTGACGTCAATGCTCCTGCTTTGATTTGTTCAATAATATCTGTTAATTGTTCGCCTAAGAATATAGAAATAATCGCAGGAGGTGCTTCATTTGCGCCTAATCGATGTTCGTTTCCTGCATTCGCAGCAGACAGTCTTAATAATGGTGCATATTCATCAACAGCTGCTATAATCGCTACTAAAAACGTTAAAAATTGAGCGTTTGAGTGCGGTGTTTTTCCAGGTGATAACAAGTTCGCATTCGGAGTACTAATGGACCAGTTATTATGTTTACCTGAACCGTTCACTCCTGCAAATGGCTTTTCATGTAACAAACATGCCAATTCATGGTGTTGTGCCACTTTAGTTATCGTATCCATAACTAACTGATTATGATCCGTTGCAATGTTAGCTGTTGTAAAAATCGGAGCCATCTCATGTTGAGCCGGCGCCACTTCATTATGCTTTGTTTTTGAAGTAATCCCTAACTTCCACAATTCAACATCAATTTCCTTCATAAATGCGGAAATACGTTCTTTGATACTACCGAAATAGTGATCATCCAACTCTTGACCTTTTGGTGGCATTGCACCAAATAATGTTCTTCCTGTAAAAATCAAGTCTTTACGTTGCTGATATAGACGTTTGTCAATTAAAAAATACTCTTGTTCCGGTCCGAGAGTCGTCATAACCTTCGTTGTTTCTTTATCACCAAATAATTTTAATATTCTTAACGCTTGTTTGTCAATGGCCTCCATTGAACGTAGTAACGGCGTCTTCTTATCTAACGCTTCACCACTATATGAACAAAACGCGGTTGGAATACACAAGGTATCATCTTTTAGAAATGCAGGTGATGTAGCATCCCAAGCAGTATATCCTCTCGCTTCAAACGTTGCTCGAAGTCCACCATTCGGGAACGACGATGCATCCGGCTCACCTTGAATCAATTGCTTTCCTGAAAACTCCATAATCACTGAGCCATCTCCGGTTGGTTCAATAAATGAATCATGTTTTTCTGCTGTTTTTCCGGTCATTGGTTGAAACCAATGTGTGTAATGTGTTGCGCCTTTTTCAATTGCCCAATCTTTCATTGCATTTGCAACGACATCCGCGACATCCTCAGATAGTGATTCACCTAAGTCCATTGTTCTTTTTAACGCCTTGTATGTATCCTTTGGAAGACGCTCTCTCATTACTACATCATTAAATACATTTTTCCCAAAAATTTCAGTTACATTCATAATATCCTCCTTGCGATTCCTACATTCATAAACTATAACAAAAAAGGCGTGCTCAAGAAAGCCTTGAGAACGCCATTGTTCCAAAACAAAACACAAATATGACTTGGGCAATTCGCCCTCTTACTAGTAAATATAATAACATACAACGTCTCTTAATGCAAGTTCAAAATTTAAAAAATTATTTATCTGTCATTTTTCGTTTATTCCTTGTATATTCTGATAATTATCTCTGCCACTTTAACTTTCGATAATCCTTTGTCCATGCTTTTTTTCTGAATCTTTCGGTGCGCTTCTTCTTCGGTTAAATCAAGATACTTCATTAAATATCTTTTTGCTTCATCAATAACTTCTTGTTGGTTCTTTTTTTCCTTGATTTGTACAACTTCTTGCTCTAAAGAAAGAATGCTTTTTGATGTTTTTGCAAGTAGAGAAATTGTATTCATCAAAACTTCTCGTCCACAGGGTTTTACAATACTCGTAAAAATTGGCTCCTGATTCAAATTAACATAGTGTTCAACATCTGTTGCATGAATAAGAGCGACAACCGGACACACTTTTTCTGCCAAAATCGTCTCAGAAATTTCGTAACCTTTCATCCCCTTCATTCGGTCATCGATAATAGCAATATCCGGATAAACCGTATGAATCTTTCGCAATAGATCATAAGCATCTGTTGTTTCCCCAACAACTTGCATACCATTTTCTTGTAAAAATTGGGTCAGCTGCGTTATTATTTTATTGTTACTTGAGCCAATCATGACTCTTATCCCCATATATCTCACCTACTTATGAAGAAACTTGATGAATACGACTAGTATCTTGATATATAACGTTCAACTTCCCAATCATGAACAATAGATATATAATCTGTCCATTCATTAATCTTTGCACGTTTATAGTTTTCATAAACATCACCCAAAACATTTTTAACTAGGGCGTCCTTATCCATTTCAACAACTGCATCTTTCAGCGTTTTTGGCAAGGTGTTCTCAAAATCAAAGGGGTGAACAGCTTCTGACAAGTCTTGAGCCGACATAGGTTCATCAGACTTCAGATTATTTCGTATGCCTTCTAAACCGGCTTCAACCATGGCAGCAATTGCGAGATAGGGATTACACGATGGATCTGGGCTTCGATACTCAATGGACGTCCTATTCCCACGTGCTGCCGGAATGCGAACTAATGGACTATTATTAGACCTCGACCATCCAATCCGTATGGGCGCTTCAAAACCTGTAACCAATCGTTTGTAAGAGTTGATTGTTGGATTTGTCACTGCAGTGATACCTTTTGCATGCTTAAGCAGACCTCCAATGAATGCATGACCGTCTTTAGACAAATTATAAGTTTCCTTAGCATCGTAAAAAACATTTTCACCAGAATCCTTATGCTCTAATGTCATAAGCGTATGCATTCCTGAACCATTTATATTATGTAATGGTTTAGGCATAAACGTTGCATGAAGACCGTGTTTTTGCGCGACAACTTTCACGACCAATTTGAACGTCACGATATTATCGACTGTTTCGAGCAAATCACCCATTTCAAAATCAATCTCATGTTGACCGGGAGCAACCTCATGATGGGACGCAGCTATTTTAAAATCCATATCTTGTAAGGTAAGGACAATATCTCTTCGAACATTTTCGCCTAAGTCTATTGGCCCTAAATCAAAGTATCCTGCCTTATCATGCGTCGTTGTTGTCGGATCCCCATTTTCATCCGTATGGAATAAGAAAAATTCAAATTCTGGCCCTACTTTTACCCGGTATCCCATCGCGTCTGCTTTTTCAACCGTCTTTTTCAGTACATATCGGGGATCACCGGTAAAGGGTTGTCCGTCTGCTTTAACAATATCACAGATTAATCTCGCCACTTTTCCTTGATGTGGTCTCCATGGAAAGATTTGAAAGGTCGATAAATCCGGGCGAAGATACATATCCGCTTCTTCAACACGATATAGACCTTCAATTGATGAACCGTCAAACATTATTTCACCTGCTAGGGCTCTTTCAAGTTGTTCAACAGTAATAGCAACATTTTTTAGAGTTCCGAAGATATCCACAAATTGTAATCGAATAAACTTCACATCTTCATCAAATACAATTCGACGAATTTCTTCATTAGAATACATCTTAGCACTCATTATTCTCCTCCTTTAGCATTGCTTCATTTAAAATATAAATTCGACATCCGATAGACGACGATAAATCTCATCCATAACAAGGCGTTCTTCATGTTCGTTAACCGACAAGAAGGTTACTGAAAATCTTACATAAGCACCTGCATCGTCCCATGGAACTGTTGATATCAACTTTTCTTTAATCAAATACTGAGAAAAGTCTTCCGCTGTTTTAAACTTCGTTCCACCTTTTACGCCTTTTGGTATAGCTACATAAAGATAAAATGAGCCTTTTGGCTTTTTAACCTTAAAGCCAAGATTTGACAAAACTTCGACGAGCAAATCATGTCGTCTGGAATATTTTGCTGCCGTCTCTTCCGTGATTTCAGGATGATCTAACGCATAGACTGCTGCCTTTTGTATTGCCTTGAACTGTCCCGAATCATTATTATCTTTTACAGATGCAAACGCTGCAACGACTTTTTTATTACCCACAACGTAGGCCATTCTCCATCCCGTCATATTATATGCTTTTGACAGGGAATGAATTTCAACGCCGACTTTTTTTGCACCCGGTAGGCTTAAAAAGCTTAAAGGTTGATTTCCGTCAAATGTTAATCCGGCATAAGCCGCATCATGAATAATAATTAAATCATTTTCTTTTGCAAATTTTATTGCTCGCTTAAAAAATGCTTTTGTCGCCACCGCTCCGGTTGGATTATTCGGATAGTTCAAGTAAAGCAACTTAGCTTTTTTAACAACATCCTTGGGGATCTCTTCAAAATCCGGAAGAAATTTATTCTCTTCAAGAAGGGGCATATTATACACATCGCCACCGAGCCATTTTGTCATCGTCCCCATAATTGGATACCCCGGTACTGTCATTAATGTAACATCTCCCGGATTAATAAATGCCTGAGCCATCATGGCAAGAGCAGGTTTTGAACCAATGGAATGGTTGACCTCTGTTTCAGGGTCAAGTCCTGTCACACCATAAATACGATCCATATATCTGACGACAGCTTCTTTGAATTCTTGAATTCCGTTATCTGCATAATTCCGATTTTCCCACTGATTTGCTTCATATGCCAAAGTATCTATGACACCTTGATCTGCTTTTGCATCCGGTTCACCAACGCCCATATCAATAAGTTCAAGTTCAGGGTGGGCTTTCATTGCTTCGCCTTTCGCACGTTTAATCTTTTCAAACTTATAAATCACCGTGCTTTTTCCAAATTGTTTACCACCTATTCGTTCTGCAATTAAATTTTGAATATAACTTTCTGCCATAATTTCCTCCTATTTAAACCATACGCCTTTAAAAACAAATTCCGCCGGACCTGTTAGAAACACATGATTCGTTTCTTCATTCCACTCGATGTCTAAATCGCCTCCGAGTAAATGCACTGTAGCCCGTCTGTCTGTCTTTCCATTTAGAACACATGCTACTAGTGTTGCACACGCGCCGGTTCCGCATGCCAAGGTTTCTCCGCTACCTCGCTCCCAAACACGCATATTGATTTCATTCTTATTAATAACTTGAACAAATTCAATATTCGCTTTTTTAGGGAACTGCGAATCCACTTCTAATATTTTACCATATTTTTCAACGGCAAAACCATCTGTTTCATTTATATATGTAATTGCATGGGGATTCCCCATGGATACACATGTCATTATAAACTGTTTATCCTCTGCTGTCATTAATAAATCCATCACCGGAGATTTTTCTGCAATCACCGGAATCTTTTCTGCTTCTAATATAGGTTCCCCCATATCAACTCGAACCGTTTTTACAACTTGACTTTCAATAAACAGTTCTAATGTTTTTATTCCTGCAAGTGTTTCAACCGTAATAACTTCTTTTCCGGTCATATTTTTATCATATACATATTTGCCAACACAGCGAATTGCATTACCACACATTTCTGCCTCTGATCCATCTGCATTAAACATACGCATTCTAAAATCTGCTATTTCTGAAGGAAGTATTAATACAATACCATCTCCACCAATACCAAAGTGACGATCACTCATTTGAATCGCTAAATCTTTAGGATCATCAACCTCTTCTGAAAATCCATTTATATAGATATAATCATTTCCGCAGCCGTGCATTTTTGTAAAATTCATAATTCACCTCAATAAATTTAATCTATTCAAAAGTTAGTAGTACTATTTAATAACACTATTTAAGTATACAAGAAATTTGAGAAAAATGCAATATCTGAAGGAAACAAATTATTAATTTTTGATTAAGCTTATTAAATTTCTTTCTTATTGGTCATAAATTTGATATAATGATGAAGATTAAAAGGAGGATTCACATTATGAATTTTGGGAAATATGCTCGGAATAAGAAAATCAAACAGATTAATTCTAAATCCAGCAAGATTAAGAACTTAGTCAGTTCAACTTTTTTCAAGCTTTTGGTATTTTTTATATTAGTTGCAGGTATTATAGCCTTTTCTGCAGGGCTTGGCACATTTAAAGCGATTATTGATGCATCACCAAGTATAGATCATTTATTAGAAAAAATTCAACCTGAAGGATATACGACAATCATTTATGATCTACAAGGCAATGAAGTTCAGAAACTTCATGGGGCCGATGCTAATCGAATCTATGTTGAGTACGACCAGATCCCCTCTTTTTTAGGAGAGGCCTTTGTTGCAATTGAAGATGAGCGATTCTGGCGTCATAACGGCGTCGATTTACAAGGATTTATGCGAGCAATTTTTACCAATATCAGAACACGCAGTTTTTCCGAAGGTGCCAGCACCATAACACAACAAATTATTAAAAACAACGTTTTAACAACAGATGTTACTATTGAACGTAAGCTTCAAGAAATGTATCTTGCCGTTGAATTAGAAAAGCATCTCTCCAAAGAAGATATTCTTGAACTATATATGAATACAGTAGCAAGCGGACGAGGAACAAATGGCGTCCAGACAGCTTCTCAACTCTACTTCAATAAGGATGTCTGGGATATTTCAATTGCAGAAGCTGCTGTACTAGCATCAATTACAAACAAACCAACACGGTTTGATCCTGTATCTAACCCAGAAAATAACCGCGATCGTGCCGAACGTGTTTTAGACAAATTGTTAGAACAAGAATACATAACACAAGCGGAGTACGACGAAGCCTACAATACAGATGTGTACAGTCAAATCCAGATTAATTCACAAATCCGGGCCGAAAACGCTTCAAGTTATTCATATTTTGTTGATGAGGCAATCAACCGCCTCGTCGATGACCTAACAATTCAAAAAGGATATTCTGAAGCACAAGCATATAACTTAGTCTATCGTGGTGGACTTAACATCTATATTACCCAAGATGGTAAGATCCAAGAAGGTATGGACAACGTTTTTAATAATGAAGAAAATTATCCACCGGAATATGAAGATTACGGGATGAAACTATTATACAGTTTGTCCATTCTTAAAGAAGAAGTAGCTGAACACTTCTATCATGAAGAACAATTTGCCAATCGCGAAGAAGCCGAAGCATATATACAGTCTGTCTGGGACGAATATGGACTTAGCCAAGCCGATTTTGACAATGGCCTTGCTAAAGAGAACCCTTTATTCATACCTCAGCCTCAAGCCGCAATGGTTTTACTGGACTTTCATAACGGCCACGTCAAAGCCATTGCAGGTGGACGTGGTATAAAAATAGGAAATCAAACGTTTAATCGTGCTACACAAGCAAAGCGCCAGCCCGGTTCGACATTTAAAGTTGTAGCTGCATACTTACCGGCGATAGACACCGGAAAATATACTCTTGCTACTGCCATTGATGATGCACCATTTAGAGTATCAATGCCTAATGGAAGCAGTTATAGTCCGGGCAACTGGTACAGTGGTTATCGCGGGTTATCTACTGTCCGAGAAGGTATTGTTGATTCCATGAACATTCTCGCTGTCAAGACAACATTTGATATCGGCGTTGATTTAGCTTTTGACTATTTACTTGATTTGGGCTTTACTACATTACACGAATCACTAACTCGTAATGGGCAAACCTTTACCGATAAAACATTGACCCTCCCATTAGGTGGTCTAACCGATGGTGTTACTCCATTAGAATTAACTGCTTCATATGGCGCGATTGCAAATGACGGTGTTTATGTAGAGCCTATTTTTTACACTCGCGTACTAGACCATGACGGTAATATCTTAATTGATAAAGATCCTATAACACGTACTGTCATGAAAGACACTACCGCTTTCTTACTCACAGATGCTATGATTGATGTTATCGACTACGGGACAGGTACTGCATCAAGACTTCGAAATATTGATATACCAACTGCCGGTAAAACAGGAACAACATCTGCAACGAAAGACTTATGGTTCGCCGGCTATACTCCATACTACGCCGGTGCGCTTTGGATGGGATATGACGACCCACAGCAAATGGCCTATATAAGGAACTACCATAAATACATGTGGCGTGACGTAATGGAAATTGCCCACGAGGGCTTACCTTATAAAGATTTTAACAAACCGGCAAGTATTACATCTGCATTGATTTGTAAAGAATCCGGCAAATTGGCTGTCCAAGGCTTATGTACCGATGATCCAAGAGGAAGTACTGCACGTTATGAATATTTCGCTCCCGGAACCGTTCCTACTGAGACTTGCGATGTTCATAAAGAAGTGTTTATTGACATCTCCTCAGGATTATTTGCAACTGAATATTGTCCTGAAGAACTCGTTGAACGACGTATCATGATACAACGCGTTAATCCTCTCAATGTCGAGGAATTATCACCTGGCGTATTAAATTCAATTGCTGATTATAAATATGAAATCCCTTATTCAATGATTGGCGAATACTGTAACCTACATGGTCCAAATACCATTCATCAAGATGATGAAACTGAAGACCAACAAGACACTTCGGGCATCTTTGATCCAAATGATCCAAACTCACCATTTGACCCTCAGTTACCTAATAATGAGAATCCAGCTAATAATAATGGTAACGGTAATAACAACTAAGAAACATCTAAAAAAGCTCTTGTGTCTGCAAATAATTTTGCCGGCACAAGAGCTTTTCTTATTCAACGATTAATCCTAATATCACATCATAATTTTCATAATGCATATGCCACTTATAGAAGATTTCTCTTACATCAAAAGAATCGAACTCAATTAATTCCGGACTATCAATATCGATATATTTTTGATTCAAATCAAATATTGATGTGGAATTCCCGGCTATAATATTACACGATTCCTTTAAGACTTCATACTTAATTTCTTCAAAAGTTTCATCCGTTAAGTACTTGTCTTCCGTAAAATATTTGGCCATCTGCCAAACAGTCTCTCTATTACACGACATAAAGAAATACCCTTCTTCCGGTCCTTTAAATGGAATTCGCACACTATATTCATAGATGTACTCAATCGATTCAAGCCCTACTATATTGACCGGCAATGTAATTATATTATTAGACTTAAAATATATCTTGAAAGCTTCTACATACAAATCCATAAGTAGAGGAAATGAAAAATAACTGATAAGCGCTTCGCTTTCTTTCGGTAGCATAACCTTAACTTCCGTTCCAAAATCCATAAAGGAAACCACACGAATTTCTCCCCCCATCTTTTCCACTTCCACTTTTACAGAAGCCAAACCAACACCTCGACCGCTAGTCACAGAAACATCTTCCATCGTCGAAACCTCTTGATCAAATATATGGTCGATAAGCTCATACTCGGTCATAGACTCAACTTCATCAATCGAAATGTTTTTTGCTTTTAATAACTGATCCTTCACCTTTACTGTATCAATCCCTCTGCCATCATCTTTAATACTTATTTCAAAAAAATTCCCATAATCATGTATTTGACACTGTATTTCTCCATATCTTGGTTTTCCGATCAACATGCGTTCCTCTTCATCTTCAATTCCATGATCAATACAATTGTTAAACACATGAACTAGAGATCTTAAAACAAACTTATAATGGTTATAATCAATAAATACGTCATCTCCGGTGACCTGTATTGTTTTTATCTTTTTTCCACTCTCCATAGCTTTCTTTCTTGATTCCCGTCCATAGAACAACAAAATATCACGTACCGATTTATTGAAAATCTTTTGAATAATATAAATAATCAAGGAAGCTTCCGTATCGTAAAAATATTTTTTCACTTCATTGTACACAGTTTCCAAATTATTAATATTGGCTTGAAGATAAACTTTGTCTTCAAAGAAAGAACTTCCTGTCACTTCTGTAATTATTTCTAGGTCTGTATATAAGTCATGAAGTACTTCCTCAATATCTTCTTGCCTTATTCGAGAATTAATGATTACTTTTGACTCAAAACGATGTAAACTTGATACGATATGTATAAAATTAAAGACCCCAAAATTACCTTTAAATGTATGGATGATCGTTAATATCTCTTCAACGTCAATAGTGTTAATGTTAATACTGTTCATATATTCCATAAATTCACTGACTAAGGTTAGTAGTTCTTCTCTGTTCATCATCGATGTCATCGATAACGCTAACTTGTCTCGCTCAAAAATCAGCTGAGACTCTAACAAAATAGTATCTGAAATATCATGCAACTTTACAATAATTTCATTGATTCTATTTTCATCATGATACAACATTTTTTGATACTGAACTTGATAATACCGGTCATCGACAATAATTTGTTGAGGCAAGAGTTCACTTCCTACCTCCCATAACATCTTACCCGTAAAAATATTTTCTAAAATCCGTTGAACGAGCTCCGAAGATGTATCTTCATCATAAATCAATTCTGACATCGGTAGGTTCGAAATATCCGTCCCAAAAATCGAATAACATGCTTTTGTATAAGTATCATTAACAAGGTAATTATTCGATACAGAAAATACACCTTCTGAAACATACTCATATATATTTATGTTTTTCGCTTCAAGTGCTCCACGTTCTTTTTCATGGCGCAAACGAATGATAAGCATCTCATCAAAAACACGTTCAAACATCATACTCAATGCAACAATTAACGGCACACCTTTAATCAACATATCCAATAAACTTTGAGGTATGTCAACAAAGGTAACACTTATTAATTCGATTATTTTTCCAATACCAATAATCATAAAAATTCTTTTATATGAGTGGATATCTATGGGGTCTATTGTGACGCTTTCCTTTGAGGAGTGAATGTAGTACATACCCAAAAAAGCAACAATCACCATCATGAGTTCTACAAACACAATAATAATCTTGTCTTCAAACCAAACTATTCTCAATATTATAAATGCCGTTATAATTCCTATCTGAAAAAAAACAATGGTAAGATAATCCAATTGCTTTGTTTTATAAAACATAGCTACAACTAATAAAGTGATTGCAAATAAATATGCACTTTCTAATAGTAAAGGATTCGGTGTGAATAGAGGATACCATAAGAACTCATCAATTAATGATGTACTATATACTGAAAAAAACAAAAACGAAATAGCAATCGCCCCGTACGCTTTTGCTTTTTCTATGCTCTCCGGCTTTATTATCATATGTGAAAACAGGATAAAACCAAACGCTAATACAATAGACGCAAAAAAAACAAAACTTTTTAAGTAGTATCTAACATACATTATATTTCGCAATGTCCCATTGATATCTGCTGTGATGTTGGGAACTTTATAGACCAAGAACATTTCAATTCCTATAAGAAATACTGCAATACTCAGTAAAATAGTTGTAACAATTTTTAATGGTAACACTTTCATATTACATCTCCCACATAACTTGATCAATGACTGAACGAATCTTTTCTTCAGAAAATGGCTTTACAATATAATGTTTAGCTCCTTTTTCAATAGCTTCAACCACTAAAGCTTTTTGATTAATGGCCGAAAGCATTATAATTTTAGCTTTTGGAAACTCTTTGATAATCTCTTCTACCGCTTTAATTCCATTCATATTCGGCATTGAAATATCCATTGTAACAATGTCCGGCAGACATTCCCTAAACTTCTCTACCGCCTCGACGCCATCGCCTGCAGTTTCAACAACTTCATAGCGCAATCCTTCAAGTACCTTAATTAATTTATTGCGCATCAACATTGAATCATCGACAACCATAATACGTACTTTTATATTTTTCATCATCTCATCGCCCCTTATCTTTTATTGTATTTCTTCCATTATATATTACTTTTTTCTTTATTTCAATTGATGCAATTGTAATCTGACCTCATTTATATTATAATAAACAGAATGTATTGAAGAAAAAGGAGTCGATTAAATGTTAACCACAAAATTAACTGAACTATTATCTCGTGCTTTTGGCGATGCCGGATACAATCCTTCTTATGGGGAAGTTGTTGTATCAGCCCGCCCGGACCTATGTCAATTCCAATGTAATGGCGCCATGCCAGCTGCAAAAGAATACAAAAAAGCACCATTTATGATTAGTGACGAAGTTATTGACATATTAAAAACGTATGATGAATACGGCACAATAATTGAAGAAGCTGTCACTGTAAGACCAGGATTTATAAATATTACCTTAATCAATGACTATATTTCCCAAAACACAATATCCATCATGAATGATGAACGCTTTGGCATTTCCCTTACCGATAATCCAGATACCATTGTTATCGATTATGGTGGCCCCAACATTGCAAAGCCATTACATGTCGGTCATTTGCGTACCGCTATTATCGGAGAATCTCTTAAGCGATTGTTAAAGTACCTCGGACATAATGTTATCGGAGATATTCACCTGGGTGACTGGGGCCTTCAAATGGGTATGATTATCTCTGAAATTGAGCGCACTCAACCTACTCTCTCCTATTTTGATCCAAACCACACCGGTGACTATCCTAGTGAAGCACCCTTTACATTAGAAAACCTTGAAGATATATATCCACGTGTTAGTGCACTCTGCAAAGAAAATGAAGATATGTATAATGCAGCTAAAGAAGCAACATACAAATTACAAAAAGGACATCCGGGATACATAGCTCTTTGGAAACATATTGTAAATATTTCAATTACTGATATTAAGAAAAACTATGAACGCTTAAATGTTGATTTTGATTTGTGGTACGGTGAAAGCAATAGTCAAGAATATATTGATGATGCAATCGCTGTGCTTAAGGAAAAAAATGTTTTGCGCGAAAGCGATGGAGCATTGGTCGTAGATGTCACACGTCCCGAGGATAAAAAGGACATACCACCTATTATTTTATTCAAATCCGACGGTTCTGTTATCTATGGCACCACCGATCTCGCTACAATTTATCAACGTGTCAAAGACTTTGATCCAACGCATATACTCTATGTCGTTGATTCACGTCAAGCGACGCACTTTACCCAAGTATTTCGTTGTGCCATCGATAACGGTATTGTCACTGAAGATGTATCTCTAGAGCATATCGGGTTCGGTACCATGAACGGTAAAGACGGAAAACCATTTAAAACAAGAGCCGGAGGTGTATTACGCTTATCCGATCTTATTGAAATGGTCGAAAATAATGCTAAAGAAAAAATCGTAAAAAACATTGAAGATAAGGGAATTGATACCTCTTCTGATGATATCGACAGCATTTCACACATCGTAGGATTAGCCACCCTAAAATATGCCGATTTATCCAATTATCGTATGAAAGATTATGTCTTTGACTTAGACAAGTTTTCTTCTTTTGAAGGAAAAACCGGTCCATATATTCTCTATTCAACGGTAAGAATCAAGAATATCATTCGTAAGCTAGAAGCTGCTGATTTCGAAAAAGGCGAATTACTAGCACCTAGAAGTGAAGTCGAACGCAATCTCATGTTAAAAATTGACCAGTTAGAAAGCATTCTTACTATTGCAGCAAGAGATCGCTCGCCAAATATTATCGCTGAATATGTTTATGAGCTTGCAACAATGGTTAGTAGTTTTTATCATCAGCATCACATTATCAACGAGTCCAATATTGAACAAAAAAAATCTTGGTTCTCATTATTAAGCTTAACTCTCGATGTGCAAACCACATGTCTTGATTTGCTCGGAATTATTGTTCCTGAAAAAATGTAAGCTTAAGTAGGACTTCCTAATAACATATGAAAAAACGTTGACCTGAGCACTCAGGTCAACGTTTTTTCATATGTTAAACTTTATAGTTTTGTGGTGCGGGTGCTTTTACTACAATCAGCTCTAATGTCTCATCATTCATATTTCTAACATGCATCTTTACGTTATAGGGAATCTCAATCAATGTTCCCTTAGCATACTCATGTGTGTCTTGGTCATCTAACGTTATTGACAACTTGCCTCGAATAACATTCATATACACATTCGAATTGGAATAATGTTCCGGAAGGCCTTCTCCATTATTAAATACCATATGAATATAATTGACATTATCATCCATAATTAATTTCTCAACCGCTTGATCGTCGGTCGTACTATAGGTATATACTGTTTCTAACATCTTTAATCCTCACTTTCACGATTTGTATTTTTCACTTCATAACTTATTATACAAGATTTTCATCTAAAAACATGTTACCAAAGTAACTCTTTTATATTTATTGTGCACCGATAACACGATGCGGTACATAAGCCTCTTCAAGATAGTTCATATCTTCTTGACTAAGCTGAATGGCCAAGGCTTTGATAGCATCTGTTATATGTTCTTCTTTTGTTGAGCCTATAATCGGCGACGTAACTTCGTCTTTGTGTAAGACCCATGCCAAGGCCAACTGTGCCCTTTTTACATCATACTTTTCAGCTAACTCCGCAACCCGTTCAATAATAATTCGATCTTGGTCTTCTGCATGACCATATTTCATCTTTAAAATTGCATCAGTATCATTTCTAAATGTTGTTTCTGACAAATCCCGTGTTAACTTTCCACCTGCCAAAGGACTATATGGTGTCACCGCTATTTCTTCATCTTTACATAAGGGAAGCATTTCTCGTTCTTCTTCTCTATAAATTAACTTCAAATGATTTTGCATGGAAACAAATCGAGTCAAGTTCTGTTTCTCTGCGACATGCAGTGCCTTTTGAAATTGCCATGCATACATGGCGGAAGCTCCGATGTACCTTGTCTTTCCAGCTTTGACAATATCATGTAATGCTTCCATTGTCTCTTCGATTGGTGTGTTATAATCCCAACGATGAATAATATATAAATCAACAAAGTCTGTTCCTAATCGTTTCAAACTCTTATCCATCTCACTCATAATTGCTTTTCTTGATAAGCCTTTCCCATTAGGGCCTTTATGCATCTCTCCCCATACTTTTGTAGCAAGGACAATCTCATCACGATTGGCATATTTTTTTAAAGCTTTCCCCACATATTCTTCGCTTGTTCCCTCTGAATATACATTTGCTGTATCAAAAAAGTTAATTCCTTGATCCAAGGCTAATTTAATCATCCGATCTGTATCATCTTCGCCTAATACCCATTTGTGAATTCCTTTTGATACATCACCAAAACTCATACATCCCAAACAAAGTTTTGAAACATCCATACCTGTGTTACCAAATTTTACATATTCCATTGAAGTCATCCTTTCCTAATAATAATTCACCGTGATTATAATTACTCTCTTATTCAATTATACCATTTCTTAACATATTTCCCAAAAACATTTCCAAAACAGACTACATGAAGTTAACTTTCATGTCAAAAAAAGAAAAAAGAGCCGTTTCATTTTCTGAAACGACTCTTTTATATAATGAGGCTGCTAAACCTTGTTAACTAATGTCCACAACTTTTACGTTCTTGTACACTACATCCACCGGAACAACCCGGACACGAATTGTTTTTCATACTCTTATACGATTTAACTCCGGCAAGAATAACAATTCCAAAAAATATTGCACCTATAATCACTGTTGGTAACATAGAATCACTTCCTATTCTGTTAAAGGTTTTCCTTCCTTAACACTTTGCTTTGTTCGTTTAATCAGATACCTTGTAATTCCTATCACTATAACGGTAATAAATACTGCCGGAACAAATCCAGCTGCTAATTCACCATAAACGATGATCGTTCCTATTTGTGTAATCATCATAGCAACCATATATCCAACACTTAATTGGAAAAGAATCGCTTTAGCTAACCACCGTTTATCTTTAAACTCTGCATTCATTGCACCAATTGCAGCAAAACATGGTGGTGTAAAAAGGTTAAATGCTAAGAATGCAAACCCTGTTACCGGAGTGAAAAACTCACTCAAGGGACCTCCCGCAACATGAAGAGCATCTTCTGAAGCTACTGCGAGTATAATCGCGAAGGTGGCAACAACATTTTCTTTGGCTATAAATCCTGTCAAAGTTGCTGCTGCCATTTGCCATCCAAAGAAGCCCAGTGGAATTAATAAGGGTGCAATCACACCACCTACGGAAGCCAACATACTATCTGATTGATTTTCAACCACTTGAAGTCTCCAACCATATGTTTGCATGAACCATACAAGTGTATTCATAACCAGAATAATTGTTGAAGCTTTTATAATAAATGCTTTTGCTTGTTTAAACATTTGACGAAACGCATGTTTTAAACTTGGTAGTTTATATTCCGGTAATTCAATAATGAAGCTTGATGTGTTCTCCCATTTGAAAATTCGTTGCAGAAGCAAACCACCAATGATAATCATTAGGCCGGCCAACAAATATATAACCGGCAATACCCATGCTGCTCCAGGAAAGAAAACAACTGAAAACAAAGCTATAATCGGTAACTTTGCACCACAAGGGACGAACGGTGTAAGTATCGTTGTCATTCGTCGTTCATTTTCATCTTCAATCGTACGCGTCGCCATAACTCCTGGAATCGCACAACCCGAACCAACAATCATCGGAATAATTGACTTGCCGGATAAGCCGATTTTTTTGAAATATCGATCCATAACCACTGCAACTCTCGCCATGTATCCACTATCTTCTAAGAGTGCTAAACAGAAAAACAAAATCATAATTAATGGTAAAAATCCAATAACTGCTCCAACACCACCAATAGCTCCATCAACAATTAGCGCTTGTAATAATGGATTGACACCAAGGCTTTCAAAAAATCCATTCAAGTTATTGGGAAGAATTTCTCCAAAGACTGTTTCGTTAAACCATTCTGATAAATATCCACCTAAACCATTAATCGAAAACGAATATACTGCCCACATAATAAGTCCAAATATTGGTAATCCAAGTAAAGGGTTGGCTACAACTCGATCAATTTTATCGCTTAAAGTCACTTCATTTGAAGCACGTTTCTTCACTAATACATCATTTATAATCGTTTTTATGTACTTTTGACGTGCCTTGTTTTCTTCTTCTAAGCCTTTACCTTCAAAATCTGGCGCAATTTGTGTATTCTTTTCTGCTGTGATATTGACAGCTTCT
Organism: uncultured Eubacteriales bacterium; assembly: GCA_964627665.1. Lineage (GTDB taxonomy): Bacteria > Bacillota > Clostridia > Lachnospirales > Vallitaleaceae > UBA1351. Next base: position 25,357 of record CAZVKG010000005.1, read on the forward strand.
ATTAATTCTTTTAAGCCTTCTGCTTCACTCGCAACCGTCTCGACAACCGGACACTTAAGTTTACTTTTCAATAATTCAATATTAATTGTATTTCCCCGTCGTTTAACAATATCTTGTTTATTCAGTGCAATAACAACAGGAATTCCTAACTCTAAAAGTTGGGTTGTAAAATATAGACTCCGTTCTAAACTGCTTGCATCAATAATGTTAATCAATACATCCGGAGATTCTCCAAGTACAAAATCTCGTGTAATAGCTTCTTCATTGGTGTAAGGCGCTATTGAATAAGCTCCCGGCAAATCGATGACCCGTCCATTCTTAATCATTTTATTATATTTGGATCTTAGATTCGCTTCCTTCTTTTCAACCGTTACCCCTGGCCAATTTCCGACATACTCGGTTTTTCCCGTAATGGCATTGAATAAAGTGGTTTTCCCCGAGTTCGGGTTCCCCGCCAATGCTATTTTCATAATGTTCCTCCTTAGTTCTAATTATTATTGATAATCATTCTCATGTGAAGTGTATAAAAAAGGCGGTTGCCCGCATGTGTATCTTTACATCAACCCAATTAAATGAGCTGTATCGCTTTAGCCATTTTTTTATCAATAGCATAACGACTATCTTTAACATTTATAATATAATTTCCTGCTAGAACTGAAATCAAGGTAATTTCTTCACCTTCACTGCATCCTAGAGAAAATAAAAACTGCCGTATTTTATCATTCCCTGAAATTGTTCCGATAAGTCCAGTGTGTCCTACTCTTGCTTTTGATAATGGCATAATCATCAACCTTTCTGATAAGGATTATCATTTTCATGATTATTATATCGTCATATTGAATTTTTGTCAAGGATTTATCGAAACATTGTTTTTATTTATGAACCATTGTTTTTATTCATTCCATCCATAAATCTTAATCAGTTGCTGTCGCGTATATAGGTATGCACTTATTGGATAGTTTTTTTGATCTTTTGTATTTGATGCAACCAAATACTCAATAACATTTCCATCCGCATCGTATAAAACTTCAGTGATCATTACCGTATGCCGCCAATTTTCATCAAATCCTAGAATAATGATATCCCCTATCTCTCCTTGATCAAAGTTGGCGTCTGCATCGGCTACAAGTCCAAAACCATCATTTAACTGGGCATAAGCATAAAACTCATCAACACCTGTCCACGAAGATGTTCTCCCCTGCGTCGCTGTTGTATTGTTCAGCGTTGCATCAAACCATTTCCATACATGATCTCCTTGAGTATCCATTGGAATACCACCTGCAACCATACTTTGAGAAGCAAAGTTTTGACAGTTTCCACCTAGATTACTATAGTCTAACCATTCTGTGTTTCGTCGATTGATCCAATTATTCGCATAACGGATCGCTTCATCCCGATTATATGGATGATCATAAACAAATTCTTTGTCCTCGTCAATTACTTGATTACGTAACTGAAGATTACTATCTGCTTTCCGAAATAATTCGTCTTTTTGGGCATGGATATATTCAATTACTTGTGCATCAGTAAGTACAGGAACATTATCTGTTTCAATCGTCATATCCGCTTCCGCATTCTCATCAATATCAATAGATTCATCCGTTTTAATATATTCACGATTTTCTCCAATTAATGCCCAATATAAGGTTCCTCGTTGTAAATGACTCAAGATTTTTATGCCATCAGCCGTTTCATCGAGCACAAAATAATGGATGATATCATACTGTTCGGCATCCACATCCGGATACTCACTAAAATTCGTAATTGAATCTTCACTGATTGTGATTCGAGTTCCTTCTTCAAGGTCTTCAACATTGTCGACCCTTAAAAAATATTCATATTCTTGTAACGTTAAATCATTCACTTGTTTATTTCTTACTTCCACCATAAATTCCCATGCAGCACGATTGAGCTCTGCATTTATACCTTCAGAATCCTTATAAAGTGATGCGGTGTCCATAACTTCTGTCGTCGCTAATGATTCAAAATAGGCATTCATAAATGCTAGAATAGTGTTTTTTTCTTCTTCAGTCAGTTCTTCTGCATCACCGGCAAATCCACCTTGACCTCTCGCTATTGGCACCTCAGCTTCCACGGATACATCCTCTTCAATACTATCATCACTATCATTACTACCGGAAGAGTTATGTGGTTTTATTTCACAACTTCCTAATAGAAACATAGAAATAAGTATCCACAAAACTATTTTTATTTTCATTAAATATACACCTTTATTTCATCTGTTCAGCAAATTGCACAGAAATACCGTTCGGGTCTTTGACATAGAAAAACTTTATATGGGGATTGGGTTGTATTGGACCTTTATATATTCCGATACCGGCTTGCTTCATTTCATCCATCTTCTTGTCCATTGAATCTACAGAAAATCCAAGCGAAATCTGATCCGACTCCGGATAATCCTCGCCGCCGCCAATAAGTTCTAGTTCTGTTTCCCCATCTCCAAGAAATGCTATTTCAACGCCGGGCCTAGATTCAAAACGTCTAGATACCCTTAAGCCAACATATTTTTCGTAAAACTTAATTGATTCCTCTAAATTATTCACATGCACTGTTGTCCATAAAAATGCCATTATAGTCTCCTTTAAACTTGATATGTTGATGATGCTGTACTTCCACCTGCACCTGTCCAGTTCGTATGGAAAAATTCGCCTCTCGGCTTATCAACACGCTCATAGGTGTGGGCGCCAAAGTAATCTCTTTGTGCCTGCAAAAGATTAGCAGGAAGTCGTTCACTTCTAAAGCCATCATAAAAGGTAATTGCTGCCGATAATGTCGGAACTGAGATTCCTTTTGTAATCGCTGTTGCAACAACACTTCGTAAATCCTGTTCAGACTCTGTTACTGCTTTCGTGAAAAAATCATCCAACAAGAGATTACTGAGCGATGCGTCGTTCTCGTAAGCATTTTTTATATTATCTAAAAATACACTTCGAATAATACATCCACCACGCCACATTGCTGCAATACCACTATAATTTAAATCCCATCCATATGTATTGGCTGCTTCACGCATTAACATATATCCTTGCGTATAGGAAATAATTTTTGCCATATATAAAGCATGCTTCATTTGCTCAATAAAAGCCACCTTTTCTCCTTCAAATGTCATCGCTGGACCTGTAAGTACCTTCGATGCTTTAACACGTTCTTCTTTTATCGCTGACAAACATCTGGCATAAACGGACTCACTAATCAATGTTAATGGAACCCCTTCATGAAGGGACGAAATGCCGGTCCATTTGCCTGTACCTTTTTGACCTGCCGTATCTAAAATATAATCCACAACATAATTTCCATCGTCGTCTTTATAGTCTAAAATGTCTCGCGTAATCTCAATAAGATAGCTATCTAGAATATCTTCATTCCACACTTTAAACACTTCATGCATCTCATTATTTGACATTCCTAACAGGTCTTTCATTAATTGATACGCTTCAGAAATCAACTGCATATCGCCATACTCAATTCCATTATGGACCATTTTTACATAATGGCCGGCTCCATCAGCCCCAACCCAATCACAACAGGGTGTACCATCATCTGCTTTAGCTGCAATCGTTTGAAAAATAGGTTGAATATGCTGCCAGGCTTGAGCTGAACCACCCGGCATAATACTTGGACCATTCAAAGCGCCTTCTTCGCCACCACTAACGCCGGTTCCGACATATAATAGGCCTTTGTCTTCAATATACTTTGTACGTCGTATTGAGTCTTCATAGTTGGAGTTACCCCCATCAATAATAATATCCCCTTCTTCTAAATACGGAATAACTTTATCAATAAAAATATCTACCGGATTTCCGGCTTTTACCATTAACATCACTTTTCTCGGTTTTTCTAATTGATTCACAAATTCTTCTATTGAATAAGTACCGATAATGTTCTTTCCTTTTGCGCGACCTTCTACAAAATCGGTCACTTTTTCAGTTGTACGATTAAAAACCGCAACGGTAAAGCCATTTCGTTCCATATTCATAACCAGGTTTTCGCCCATAACCGCTAAACCTATTAAACCTATATCTGCTTTTTTCATTCTTTTCCTCCATTCAGTCATAACTATATAAAGCCACTTCAGTATATGCCCATTATACAATATATTTTATAGAAATAAAACACTTTACATAATATAGATTATTATCTAAAATAGTAATGTCACACCCTACGAAATAAAGATTGGAGATAGATATGTTATTTAGTATTGCATTAATGATGATTATTGGATTTCTACTGAGTGGTATTTTTAATCGGTTAAAGCTTCCCGGACTACTCGGTATGATTATAACAGGAATTATATTGGGACCATATGTACTGAATCTAATCGCCTCTGATCTTCTTAATATTTCAAAAGACTTGCGCGAAATTGCATTAATCGTCATTCTCATACGTGCCGGTTTATCATTGGATCTACGCGACCTAAAAAAAGTCGGTCGTCCGGCCATACTTATGTGCTTTGTTCCAGCAACAATCGAGATTTTAACCGTCGTCTTGTTAGCACCTATTATTTTTAATATTTCCTATATAGAAGCTGCCATTATGGGGGCAGTTTTAGCTGCCGTATCTCCTGCTGTGGTTGTCCCACGAATGATTAAGCTTATAGAAAGCGGGCATGGCAAGGATAAAAGTATACCCCAGCTTATTTTAGCCGGGGCCTCTGTTGATGATATTTATGTTATTATACTATTTACGGCATTTATGGGAATGTATAAAGGTGCCGCATTCGACACTAAAAGCTTAATTACCGTTCCCATTTCAATTATTCTGGGCCTTGTTATCGGAATAATTGTTGGACTTATTCTCGTTTATATCTTCAAAAAAATACATATGCGAGATACCGTTAAGGTATTTATTATTTTAAGTCTATCTTTTTTAATTGTTTCTTTGGAAACTTACATTCAAGACTATATTCCAATGTCCGGACTTCTGGGCGTCATGGCTCTGGGCGGCACAATTCTAGAAGCCTATGGATTGTTGGCCCGTCGTATTATCGGAAAATTTTCTAAAATATGGGTTGGTGCTGAACTTTTGCTATTTATCCTCGTTGGTGCCGCTGTGGATATACGTTATTTAGCTCATGCCGGTATTGGCTCAGTAGCTATTATTGTCATCGCTCTCATCGGTCGAATCATCGCCGTCAACATGAGTTTAATCAAAACACCCCTGAATATGAAGGAACGACTTTTTTGTTCCATTGCCTATATGCCAAAAGCAACCGTCCAAGCAGCAATCGGATCGATTCCACTTACTGCAGGGGTTGCTTCAGGTAACCTTATATTAACAATTGCTGTTCTCTCCATTATGATTACAGCACCAATCGGTGCCATCGGTATTGATCGATTACATCCTCGCTTACTTAATAAGATTGACTAATCAAGGGATGTGGGCTTGGAATAATAATAGCCTTGTATACAATCACATTTTTGTTGTTTAAGTATTGCAATTTGGCTTTCACTTTCTACGCCCTCGGCCACAACAAGAGCCCCAAGTTCTTTCGTTATAATAATAATATTTTCCACAAAAATTTTACCTACTGTTGTTTCAATGAGATCGATAATCGACTTATCGATTTTCACTTCATCGAAGGGTAAATTAATGAGATGATTTATTGAAGCATATCCGCTCCCAAAATCATCCATAGAAATTTTAAAACCCAACATACGAATACGTGAAATTATATCAATAATTATTCCTAAGTCGTTAATAAAAATATCTTCAGTAATCTCTAAGGTAATATTGTGCGGATCCACATGATAGTGTTTCGTTAAGCTTATCAATCGATTATAAAACTCCTCTGTGTGAATTACCAGAGGGGAAATATTCACTGATACGCTAATATCTTCATGGTATTTTTTTTTTAACTTGGGATAATCTTGTAGCGCTTTTTCTAAAGACCAAATTGTAAAGTCAAAAATAAGCTTTGACTGGCTAAATACAGGAATGAATTCTACTGGAGATACATAGCCTAGTTGTTTTGAAAACCACCTCGCCAATGCCTCGACACCAATAACTTTTCCTGTATTGACATCTCTCTTTTCTTGATAATATAGAAGAAGTTCATCTTCAGTTATTGCTCTTCGAACATAACTCTTTAAAAGCTCATTACGCTCTAATTTTTCATATATGGATTCTTCAAAACATAGAATTTCTGTTATCTTTTCTTTTTTTCCAAACTCGATTGTTGCATTAACCTGTTGAATTAATTGCTCATAATTTTGTTCCTTGTGAATATCTTGTGTATAGCCAATTGCAAACTCAATCTGATGATATCGACCTTCTTCTTCTATGAACTTATCTAGGGCCTTCTTTAAATCGCTGACAAGTCCACGAATTTTATCTATATCACCCTGATGCATCCAAATCCCAAACTTATCACTGGCGATTCGCCCATAGAAGTCTTGATCTTGTCTTTCTAAAAAAGTTTCTCCAATTTCTCTGAGAATTCGATCACCAAATTCTGTGCCATATACGGAATGAATGGCATTTAAGTGGCGCACTTCAATGATAACTAAGCAGGCCCCTTCTCGAGCATGTGCAATCTCGGGCTCCACATATTCTCTAAATCCATTTCGATTAAGTATGGGCGTATAATCATCATGATAGGCATAGAGTCGCAACCGTTCTTCAAGTTTTCTTTGCTCCGTGATATCATTCGAGACAACTAAAATACGATGGCAACTTCCGTCCTCCTCGATAATCGGCACTTTTTTTGTTGACAACCAAAGGACTTTCCCATCTGCACCTGTCAGTGGCTCTTCTTCAATCAGTACCGGTTCCTTACTGCGAATGGCTTGAAGGTCTTTTTCGCGAAAAAAATCCACCTCTTCTTTTGTTGCACTAAAGTCACTATCTCTAAGCCCTTCAAGCTCTTGAACCGTTGTTCCATAAGCCTTGCTCAAGGCATCATTAACTAACTCAAATCGGCCGTCTTCATTCTTAATTGAAATGAAGGCCGGAATCAGATCAATAACACTGCGTAAAAAGTCCCGTTCCTTGAGATAACTATTAATTTTCTCATCCATATAACAACATCCCATCTCTCTTTGGCTTGTAAAAACATACATAAAATCATTATACTATAAATGATGAGAAATGATAAGATGAAAACCTAACCGTTTAATATTCACTCATTTTCTTTATAATTTATTGCTAATTTCGCATAAAAATCTTCTAATGTTAAACGTGCATCGAGTGTGTGATATACCCGTATTGGCCGATTATTTTGCTCATGAATATAATGCATATCTTGCGTAAATATCGGTGCCGGTTGCCAATCGTAATTCATACGCTCTAACTCTTCCAATAAAACAGTCACTGTTCCCTGATCACCTAGTCCCCAGCTTTCTCCGTGTGGCCATGGTTGATACGTTGCCATCTTATTATTAAATTCAACCATTTGTTCAAATAAATATTTCCCGATTCTTCCGCATGGTTTTACACGGTATTGAAGTTCTGCTAAAGATACTGCCATTTGCTTATATACATTAATCGGAACTTGCCATAATGGCATTGTTGATTTAAATACTACATTCGCCGCATGAATATCTTGCCATAGGTTAAACTCAGGACATCCTACCGGCCATTTCCCTCCACCAATCCATATGGCTGTCATATGTTTACAAATCTCAGGTTCTTCCAAAATTGCACTCGCCAAATCGGTTAAACACCCTTGAAAGACAACGAAAAGCGGATGCTCATCTTCACGTAAAGCTTCCTCAATGATAAATCTTGACCCTTTTGAAGGATTTGGGCTTTCTTCATCTACGAGTGGTTCACTCGCTCCTTTGATTATTGGATACTTACCTGATAATTCCATTAAATCTAATACTTTTTCAATTTCATCATAACTTGCATCGACTGTATTGCCTTTGCCATATTCTTGGGCATTTCCATCGAAATGGCCGGCTATAATTCCTTTAACATCAAATTTAGGTGTCATTAAGTGATGTGCAAGTGCAAATTGGTCATCTGCTTCATTTTTACAGTCCGTATGTACAATAACCCGTATTTTTTTGTTGTCCGGCACACTAAAATCATATTTGTTCATATAAAATCCTTTCCTCACTCTGAAATTGTACTTCTAATATAGCTAACCTTTGACCGCCCCAAGTGAAATTCCTTTTTGATAATATTTTTGCAAGAAGGGGAATAGCATCAAAATCGGTAATATTGCAACAAATGCAATCGCCATTTGAACACCCACTGCAGGTACTCTTAACATCTCTTCTCCTGCATAAGAAGCCATTGGACCGGATGTTAAAAACTGTAGATCACGAATCATTGCATTTAATAAGTTTTGAATACTGTAAAAATCCGTTCTTTTGTTCAAATAATACAAACCATTTGTCCAATCATTCCAATAAGTAATTCCTGTAAATGTTCCCATGGTTACTAAGATGGGTTTACCTAAAGGTAATACAATGGTGAAGAAAATTCTAAAATGACTTGCGCCATCAATTTGTGCCGCTTCATAAAGTGTCTCCGGTATATTGCTGGCAAAATATGTTCGAATAATAATAATACCAAAAGCATTCAACATAAATGTCGGAATAATCAGCGCTTGTATCGTATCTTTAATATTAAAAATCGTTGTATAAGAGATATATGTCGGTACTAGTCCACCATTAAATAACATTGTAAAAAATACAAAGAACATAATCTGTCGACGGAAAGGCAGTTTGGATAAAGATAAGGGATAGGCCATCAAGGATGCTAATGATAAATACATTGTTGTACCTACCACTGCGACAAAAATAGTCACACCATATGCCCTAATAATCTTGTTGCTTGACATGAATATAAATTTATATGCCTCCAAACTAAATTTTTCTGGAAAAAAAGAATATCCATTAACAAGTAATGTGCTCTCCTCCGTTATTGATGACATAAACAGTAATATAAAAGGAAGAATTACTGCGATAGTAAATAGAATTAAAACAGTATGAGCAATTAATTGAAAACTAGGTATTTTCTTTTTGTACATAATAATTCCTCCTTTCTAAAATAATGCATTTTCTTTGCTTACTTTTCGAATAATCATATTGGCTGACAGCACAAGGATAAATCCAACGATAGATTGATAAAAACCTGCCGCTGAGGCCATGCCTACATTCCCTAGTTCCATTAATCCTCGATATACATAGGTATCTACAACATTCGTTGTTGGGTATAGCAATCCGGCATTTCTCGGTACTTGATAGAACAAACCAAAATCAGAATAAAATATACGACCAATACTCATAATGAGTAATGTAACAATTGTAGGGACCAAGGATGGAATAGTAATATAAAAAATTTGTTTAATCTTATTGGCTCCATCAATACGTGCTGCTTCAAATAAGGATGGATCAATTCCATTAATTGCCGCAATATAGATCAAACAACCATACCCTATCGTTTTCCACGTATTCGCTATGATTAATATATACGGCCAATGCTTGGCTTCGTTATACCAAAAAATGGGGTCTTTTCCAAAAATCGGTAGAATAGAATTGTTCACGATACCATTTTGCATGCTTAAAAACGCATATACAATATAACCTAAGATTACCATTGACATCAAAAAAGGTAAGAGTATAGCACTTTGATATATCTTCTTCAAATGTCTTTGTGTGACGTCCGCAATAAATATAGCTAATGTTATCCCTAAAACCATATTGATAATGATAAAGGCTATGTTATATAAGAGTGTATTTCGTGTTATGACAAAAGCATCCGAAGTTGAAAACAGGAACTCGAAGTTCCTGAATCCAACCCACTCACTGCCAAAGATGCCTTTACTAAAGTCCATTTTCTTGAATGCTATGATTAACCCGAACATTGGAATATAATTGTTAATAATAAAGTATAATGTACCGGGTAACATCATTATATATAGAGGCAACCATTTTTTCATTTCTATCTCCTCGCAGTTATTGGTTTGACATTAACCATTCATCAAGTTGGCGTTGTTTCTCATCAATAACTTTTTGTAATCCGGCAGAATATAAAGCAGAATTAAAATCTTCCAATACACTATCCACGTCAACCGAGCCTGTATTTAATGCTGTAATGTATTGATTACGTACATTCGACAAAGCCGTAATTTCATTGGCTACTGTTGATGTATCCGGAACAAATCCTAAGCCCATTGACGGAACGGCTTCATCATTTTGTGCTTGCGTACGTTCCCAAATATCAGTCGGATTTCCTTCCCATACGTGACATAAATATTGGTTTGGCAACTGCCATCCGATATTTAGGTTATAAGTTGAAGACGTTGCATCAATACCTTCAGGATGTCCAATAGTTCCATCATCGTTAAATTCATAATGAACACCTTCAATACCCCAATTGATGAGATTCATAAAATCGGCATTGGTATATGCAAAATTTAAAAATTCCATTGCTTTTTCAGGGTTTTCTGAGTTATTTGCAATTCCCCAGTTAAAGAAGTTCACACCACTTGACATTAATAACCCTTCTTCAATTTGTGCAATTTCAAGCTCATATCCTGTTACGCGTTCCTCTTGAACCAAGAATCCAGGTTTCGTTTGAGAAACATAAGAAAAGGCATTACCTGCTTTAACCAGATTGCTCGCTGATTCAGTTGATGTTGCAGCATCAGGCATCACATAACCATCTACATACCATTCTCTGAGTAGACGTGCATATTCAATAAAAACATCGTCTTCAAACCAGTTCGTCACTTCAGTTGTTTGACCAAAATCCGCTAATACACCAAAGTAGTCATATAAGTTATCAACAAGTTGAAGTCGATCAATTGTGTCCGGACCTACAAGCATATCCATACCGGGTTCTCCTGCTTTAATCGTTGCATATACATCCGTCATATCTGAGAGGCTGTTAATTGACTCCACATCAATATTATACTTATCCACTAAGTCTTTGCGCATAACAACCGCTTTAGGTGAACCACTTTCTTTTTGTGCCGGGAATCCATAGAGAAATCCATTGACCGTTCCTACGCGTGCAAGATCTTCTCCAAGGACATCAATAATCCCTTGCCCATGTGATTCAAGTAAATCCGACATATCAACAAGCTGTCCTGCGTTCACATAAGTACCGGCTTGTTGAAAGAAAATCGGGAACACATCAAGTGAATCACTACCTGATAACATAAGTCGAAGCCTGTCTGCGTAGTCTCCAAATCCAAGTTGCAGTAGATCCACTTCAATACCAAGTTCTTCACGTGTTAATTCATTAATCGCTTCTTCCACTAATTCTAAGTCTTCTTGTTCATTGGCAATAAAGGCCATTGTTAATTGATAATAATCTTCCTCCGATGTTGAATTATTATCTTTTTGATCGTTCTCTGTTTGAGAACTATCCCCTTGTGTTCCCTCTGTTGAATCATTAGTGTTATTTACACATCCCACTGTGCTTACAACGAAAACCACCACCAAAAGTACGACGCTAAACATTTTCTTTAACATACATTCACCTCATAAATTGTATTTTGTTAACGAGTGACATGTACATTATATCAACTTAATTTTACTAAACTATAGGAATTTTATTACATATTTTATGGTAATTTTAAGTATGGTTTCATTTTTCTCGCATTTGTTTTGGTGTAATTCCATAATATTTTTTGAATACTTTAATAAAATAGGAGTAATCTGTATATCCTACGATAGCACCAATTTCCGATAATGGAATGTCATGATTGCTCACTAAATCTTTTGCATTTTTCATACGTACCGATGTTAAATAGCGACTAAAACTTTCACCGGTTTCTTCTTTAAACAAGCGACTTAAGTATGATGCGTTGACAAAATAACGATGTTTAGCTACCCCCTCTAATGAAATCTCGCCTACATAGTTCTTATCAATAAAAGCTTTTAAATCATCAATCAATGATGGATTAATTTCTTTTTTCATTTCGATGATTTCATGACAGATTATTTCAATTCTATGAATTAAAAATTCAAGAAGTTCATTTTGAGAAAAAAAAGACATATACTCAATTTGCCAATGTAAAAGTTCGTCCATATGTGTTGAATGAATTTGTTTAATCTTTGTATTCATAACATTCATAAGTTCAACACAAAAATCATTGAGTACAGAAAACGGTGTTTTTTCTTGAATTTTCACTTGATGAAAGATACGTTTTACATATTGCTTGATCCAATCGAAGTTTCCTTGTGATAAATACTCAAAGAGCAATTTTCTCGTATCTGCATCCAATAAGGACGATGAATAATTATATTGCATGACTTCAGTAAAATCATATAGCTTTCCTACACCTTGAACCAACCGATATTTAAGCGCCTCATCAGCTTCTGAATACGCTATCGGAAGATCGGTAAAACAATTTTTCACACTACTGACAGCTATGCATAGGTCCACTTCAGTGCTTTTTTGCATGAAGGATATAAATTTTTTCAGCTGAGTCATTATTTTCTGTCGCTGTTCCTCTTCTGACAAGAAATTATAATCTGACAATCGAAAAATCACATTCCATTGATTAGGAACCTGATTTGACTTAAAAATAATACTTTGCTTGGTGTCTATCATTAATTGATTCATATAAACTTCCATGCCATCCACTTCATTATTTAAACGGATGATTCCAAGAAAAAAATAACTTAAGCTTTTAAGTTGTCTCGTCATTCGATCTTGATCTGTTAAGGGGCGTTTGATTTTATTGAGAACAACTTGATTAAGGATATCATGTTCATATTGTTGTTCTGCATATGTCTGTTTTTGTATTTCTTGACTGCATTCTTCTAAACTTTGCTGTAGTTCAAGTCGTTTTAAAGGCTTTAAAAGATATTGTTTCACTTTATATCGTATCGCATCTTTGGCATAATGAAAATCTGCAAATCCGGTAATAAGAATTATTCTGATCCCTGGATATAACTCAGAAATCCTTTTGCTTAATTCAATCCCATCCATTTGCGGCATTCGAATATCCGCCAACACGATATCAATATGTTCTTCTTCTAATATTTCTAATGCCTCCAAACCATTTTCTGCCTCAAATGTATCGATCTGCTGATTCCATTCGAGAATATATTTAAGCGTTACTTTTCGTGCATAGTATTCATCGTCGACAACAAGAATCTTCATGTTTTCGCCTCCTTTTCAATTGATCTTGGTAATCGAAGTTCAACAATTAACCCTTGAGGTTGTCGTACTTTCATGGTCAAACCATATTGCTGACCATAGTATTTTTTAATACGATAGTGAACATTTTTCACACCCAATCGATTCAAATCGTCATCAACAATATCATGCATCGTCTCATATTCAAGATCTTGATGCATTCGATTGATTTCCTCTTGACTCATCCCTATTCCATCATCTTCAATCATAATAATAAAATCTGTATCATTTAAATCATAAGCCGATATCTTGATTTTTCCTTGACCGCTTCGAGGTTCAATCCCATGATAAATCGCATTTTCAACCAAAGGTTGCAGGAGAAATTTTAAAATTTCATAGTTTTGCATCCTCTCATCAATAGAAAATTGGTACTGAATCCTATTTGGAAATCGCAATCTTTGTATACAAAGATAGTTTTCAACTTGCAGCAATTCCTCTTTCAGCGTCACAATGTTTTTGCCTTTAACATTGTAGCGAAACATGTCTGATAAAGCCGTCGTTGCATCCGTTATTTCCGGCACATCATATAAGCTGGCAATTGAACTAATCATATTGAGTGTATTATATAAAAAATGAGGATTGATTTGAAATTGAAGCATCTTAATTTCAATCCGTTTATTATTTTCGAGTATTCGATATTCTTTTTTTATACTGTCTTCAAGTTGAATAGACATACTGTTAAAACTATCAATCAGCATATTGATTTCATCATCATTTTTTACATCTTTCTCAATAACAGAAAATTCTCCGTCTTTTTCAAGTCGTTTCATTGCGTGGTGTAGTTGATTAACCGGTTTTGTCAATTTTGCTGATAAAAAATATCCGGTTAAAATAGTCACGAGTAATATAGTGACAAATGTCCACATAACAAATTCCAAATTATCAACCACATGGGATTGCATACTGTACCTAGGCAAAAATAAGATAATCTTAAATCCGGTGGCGGCATTTTCCACACCAACTAATGAAATAAGATTATTGTCATATTCAAATTCAATATGATTGATACCTGAGTTGCTCCATTGTGCATTAATCTTTTCAACCATATATTCTGAACCGTCTTGGTCAAAATAAATTTCGTTCAAACCGGATTGATAGATCATCTGATTTCCTTGAAGGATAACCAAGTTTTGAAGACTTTCTTCTTCTAACGTTTTGTCAAAATTTTCTTGTATCATATTATAGTCCAAATCAATACAGATATACCCATTTTCACGATAATCACTCGGATTTAACAGCACTCGAGTTAGTGTAATTAATTCCTCTTCTTGTCTTCCGTTTACAAATCCTGTATAGACATTTGAGATGTAGCTCTCGCCATTCTTATCTTGAACGCGTTGAATAAAAGTCTCTAAGTCTGTCAAATTTTCTTCGATTGTACGAATATTACTATAGGTATCTCCATGTAAACTTACCAATGTTATTCCTAAGACTTGAGGACTAATCAATGTCGAATATCTGAGAACACTGTCAATTCTTCGATAATTTTCTAAATACTCAGCCGTCGAATATTCTTGAGGTTCTGTGAGTATTTCCTGTATGCGTTGGTCCGAAAAGTTAATTGCAGCCAAACGCTCAATCGTTGCCATGGTTTGGTTTAGATTTTGATTAATCTGTTCACATAATTGTCCCATATAATCCAAATTATTATTCTTAATAGTTTGATTGGTTCGATAGGTTAATAGCCCAAATGAAATAAAAAAAGGCAAACTTATAACAAGGATATAAAGTGTTAATGTCCGCCTCTGAAGTTTCATCATCTTATACTGTTTAATATGTTTAAACACACACATCACCTATTGACTTTCCTTAAATATTCGAATTATTGCATCGACAAAGCTGTCCCGGTCTTTGGTCAACAACAACTTTTGTACCTGCTCAGCTAAAAGTTCATTCGTTTGAGATGACCAATACGCATCTGCATTTGTTCTATATCTTCCTTCATTGAGATACTTCTTATGAAGACTAAGTTCCGGAATATCAACATCAACACCTGTAACTACAGGTATGCTCCCATCATTTTCGCAAAAATATTCCATATTTTCAACACGTGAAATAAACTCTAAAAAGAGTAATGCCGCTTCTTTTTTTTCTGTTTTAGACGACACACACAAAGAAAAATCTCCTGCAAATGCCGGCACATATTCTGCTGCTCCATTTTGTTTCGGAATAGGAAACATAGCAAAGTTAATATCCTGATTGATTTGTTTAATCCATGGAATTTTCCAACTGCCCATAATAAGCATTGCACTCTTGCCTTGTGCAAAGTTATAGACGGCTTGGTCATTCGTTGTCTGCAACATATCTTCCTGTCCATAGCTACTTAATCGAAGAAATTGCTGCGTTAACAACGCAAGTTCTTCTCTATACTCTGAAACATCCCCTGCTAATGAAGCTTTAATAAACCCATCATAGTCATTCAATGATGGCAATAATGCATACCATTGCTGGTGTACGGATAAATGATCTTTTCCCATAAATGAAAAAGGTGCAGTACCTGATTGTTCAATGATTTCCGCATTTTTTAGTAAGCTTTCAAAATCTTGTGGAATAGATAAACCCAGTTCCTCATATATGTTAATATTATAAAAAACACCTGATGTATTATAGGTAAGGGGAAGGATATAGTCGCCACCATTAATTTGATATTCTTGGCGCACTTGAGAATCAATTCGATCCATAAACTTTTGATTCGTCAATTCGAGAACAAAACCTTCTTCAACCTGCTTCTCCCACGTTGCATTCGGCCACTGTATGAATACATCCGGAACATTATTACTGGCAAAACGACTCAGTAAGGTCTGATGACCTCCAACTGATGTATTATGATTAACGCGAATATTTGGATATTCGTGTTCAAACTCTTTAATCAGGTGATTCATGATTTCTTGAGTTTCCTTTTTCGTATTAAAAAATTCGAACTCAACGATTTCATTCTTTTGAGGCAAAGCCTCCTCTTGTTTGCATCCAACCATAAAAAGAAAAACAAAAAAAACCACTATTTTGTAAATCGATTTCATAAGCACCTCCATATCACCTTATATTATAACATGATTATTATAGAGGATTATAGTCATCTTTTTACCTTATAAATAGTAGTTTCTTGCAGAAATCGGACCACACTTAACTTATTTGTACTTTTCTTATTCTACTCTTGATCAAGACGAATATTTCTAAAAACAATGAGCGAAAGAAAAATTGCAACCACGGGAAATAAGACCGCAACACCATAAAAAGTTTTATAACTAAATGTTCCTATAATAATCCCCCCCATTATTGATCCTATACTAAAGCCTAGATCTATAGAGCTAAAAAACGTAGAAGAAGCAGCCCCTCTCCTGTCATATGGTGCAAAAGACATAATAAGGACATTCATCGTTGCAATATTGATTCCAAAACCCGTACCATAAAGAACTGCTGCAAAGAAAAAAACTTGACTACTATCTGCTACAAAAAGCAAAAATAAAGCCGAACTAAACACACATAATCCAGGAATGAGCAAACTCAAAGGATTCTTTATCCGATCAATAATTTTCCCAACAAATATATTGGCCACAAACATAGTCAAGGCCTGAATTGTATAGAACCATCCCACATTTTCAACGCCTATACTTCTCCCATATGACGGAAGAAATACAATAACAGCATTTCCCGTCATAATAATCAATTGTACAAGACTAGGTAAAAATGCTTTTTTTTCATAAAACTTCCAAAAAATACTGCCTTCATAATTTTTTTTGCTTATAAGAAGGGGGGATTCTTCTACAACTTCGTAAGAAATTGTAGAAACAAAGAAAATCGCTAGCCCAAATATTAGGATAGCTCCCATCCAAGACCAAGTATAATTATCTCCATAAATTAATTCAATACCAATAATAGGACCAATCGCTGCTGCTAACACAGAAGCGATTCCAAAATAAGACATGCCGCTTTTTATTTTTGATTTAGGAAGAACATCTGCCGCTATAGCCATCTGCGCAGTTGTTGCACTTGAAATCCCAAATCCTTGCAAAAGTCGCATAGCAATTATCGCAAAGGTCACTGGTATAACATTAATACCAATCATCCCAAGAATCATGATAAAAGCGCCAAGAATCAACACCATTTTCTTACTCCACCGGTCCGCAAGGATACCTCCGAAAGGTCGCATAATCATAGCCGCTAATGCTGATAATGATGTCGCAATACCTAGAACCGAAGGATTCTTACCTAAATTATCTAGATATAGTGGAAGTACAACCATTATAATCTGATTTCCTGTCATCACTAGGACAGTCGTAATAAAAATTCTAATAAAATTTTTGTTAAATATTCTTTCTGACATGACCCCTCCATTGATACAATAGTTTGCTCCCACCTATAAATCACTTTAACAATTCTAACAATTCTTCCTTGGAGAAGGTTGCCATACTTATACCCTCACCATTTAGGACTTGCTCGGCTAAAGCATTTTTCTTCTCTTGAAGGCCAACAATTTTTTCTTCAATGGTATCTTTCACAATCAGTTTATAGACATTGACAACATTATCTTGTCCGATACGATGGGCTCGATCTGTCGCCTGGTTTTGAACAGCAACATTCCACCAAGGGTCAAAATGGATGACAATATCTGCTGCTGTAAGATTGAGTCCGGTTCCTCCGGCTTTTAAGGAGATACAAAAAACCGATGTGTCATCTTCATTAAAGGCATTCACCATTTCAGAACGTTTTGATTTACTGGTCGCGCCTGTTAGGACATAGTAACTAACCTTCTCTTCTTCTAACCGCTTTGTCAAAATATCCAACATTGAAGTAAATTGAGAGAACAATAAAATCTTGTGTCCACCATCAACGGCTTCTCTGATAAGATCTAAACAGGCCTCAACTTTTGCCGATGACGCCTTATATTCTTCTAATAGCAGACTTGGATCACAGCATATTTGTCTTAATTTCGTTAACTCCGCTAGAATTTGTAATTTGCCTTGGGTAAACTCTTCCGTTGATTGATTCGTTAACATCAGCTTCATCAAGTTCACTCGTGCATCATATACTTGCTTTTGTTCACCTTCCATTTTTACATACAAATTCTCTTCAATTTTTGCCGGCAAGTCTAATAAAACATTCTTTTTTAAACGCCGAAGAATAAATGGCGTAATCATTTTCTGCAGACGTTTCATGGTTTGTTCATCCTGACTTTGGACTGTTGGTACTTCTATCTCTTTTTTAAACTTAGTATAGCTATGTAAAAAGCCGGGCATTAAGTAATCAAAGATACTCCATAATTCACTGAGTCGATTTTCGATAGGTGTACCGGTTAATGCCAATCTATATCCTGCTCGAACAAGTTTAACAGCTTTTGCAGCTTGGGTATTATGATTCTTAATATATTGAGCTTCGTCAATAACCATGGTGTGAAAGTTCAGCTCTTGATATTTGACAATATCACGTTTTAACAAATCATAAGATGTAATGGCAATTTCTTGATTGGATAAATTAGAAAGTATTTGTTCTCTTTCTTGCACCGTTCCGATGACCATCGTCGATGTTAACTCAGGCGCAAATTTGATAAACTCATTTTTCCAGTTATAGACAAGGGAAGCCGGGCTTACAATCAGTATTTTTTGATTTTGATTTGCTTCTTTTTTTTGCTGCTCACTTAAAATATAAGTAATTACCTGTACGGATTTCCCAAGTCCCATGTCATCGGCTAGAATACCTCCAAATCCATTTGCCTGCAAGGTTTTCAACCACAGGAATCCTGTTTTTTGATATTCTCGAAGTATCGGTTCAACTTCGCTTGGTAATTCAAAATCACTATCTTCAACCGTTTTCATGTTTCTGATGAGGGCTTTAAAATCTTTGTTTCTTGCAACCGCAATCGATTGATCTTCTTTTAGTTGTTCATCCAAATAAAGTGCACGATATTTGGGAAGCATTAACTTATCTTGGCGTAGTTGACTCTCTGTTAATTTTAATCCTTCCTTCAATTCATACAAGGAACCGATTTCTTCGCCTTCGACATGAATAAATGAACCATCCTTTAATCGATAATATCGCTTTTTCGGATTGTATTTTGATAGAACCTCAATTAATACCTCTTTGGGTAAGTCTTCAGACGCTATGGTTAATTCCAACAGGTCGCTTTCAACAGAGACACCAATAGCTACTTTTGACTTATACACAACATTCATATTCTTTAGTCGATCGGTTACGAAAACTTCTCCAAGCTTCTTGAATATATCAATTCCTTGAACAATAAGCTCATATATTCTGTTTTCATCATCTATAATTTCTAATTCCTGCGTCTTTGTATTGAAATGATTAAAAAACGGCGATATTTTTTGGTTCACATCGATTTCCTTATATGTTTCTCGAATAATCTTATGATCTGGTCGTTCATAGAGATTCACTTTATGATTACCATAGCAAGCCAATACTTTACATGTTACCCTATCACGATTGGGAGTATCGAGATAGATTTCGAATTGTACGGGATCGGATTCATAATCCTCTTCATTAAAATTCTCCCGATCTATATGATAATGAACGTTTAATTTTGGGAGTAAATCACGGCAAAAGACCTTCAAATCTTCATTAACAATAAAAATTTTACGCTCCGGCAACTGACCCATACACTCAAGAAAGTCTTTAATCGGTTCAATATCGCGAATATTTTCTTGATATATTTTTCCTTCATGAAAATAAATATACTGTTTTTCATCAGCATAACCGGCTAAATATTCAATGGTGATTTCTACACCATTTTCTTTACCGACAATTTTCATGTTTCGTTGAATACGTTCATCAACATATCTCCAACTTGCTAGTCCTGTTTCAGGAATGTCAACATTTAAGGCCTGTCCTTTGAAACATGCAAACACATGGAGTAGGTCGTCAAGAGATAAGTGAATCGACCGCTTACTTCCTCCACCACCATATCCGTCATATGCATATAAATATTTATTTTTATTTAATTCCACAACAAATTTTGCCAACGCACGCGATTGTTCGTCGAAAGCCTCTAAGGTATGTAAAAATTTTAATTTTTTACCATACTGCACATAGCGCTTTAACTGAATCGCCTCTGCAAACTCGGAAATACTTTTTACGACATACAATTGTTCTTCTCCCACCTTGAGCTCCATCGTTATTTCATAGGGATTACATTTAATAAATGGCTCTAATCGAATATTGCCCATTTGATTATCGCTAAATAAGGGAACTTGAACCGGAGTTGCTTTTGCCATCAGCAACTCTTTGATCTCAGGTGTTGTTCGAACCGGATGCTTATGACGATTATAAGGTAAATGTGCATTCATGGGAATATACTCCCCTTCTTCATAATCGATATATTCAAGTAATGCCGCAACACAATGCTTACATATCCCTTCATAGCTATGAAAAGCCGGACATTCACAGTAGATATCATCAACTTCGTCTACATTATGGTCATAATAAAACTCAACGTAATAACGTTTGCGTCCACTGCCTTGAACCAATGCGGTCACCTGTGTTAAAGTAGCCCCCTTCTTCCCATTCACTTCAAGTTCTATAACATTACTTTGATTATATAAATTAATACCTCTAGCATAACTTCTAAAATTGGTCATATTTTGAATTGCTGCACGTTCAATCATAAGAATCCTCCAGTCGATTTGATATCGTCCGATTTGATTATATCACAATCAAGGGGTATGTACATTCCCTATTTTATTCCCATAATCTCCCGTGCTTCATCCGGTGTTGCCACATCTAAATCGAGTAATCGAATTATGTCCACTAGTTTTTTAACCAGTTCGTAATTGTAGCTAGCCGGCTTGTTTTCGTCTAAATAATTACTATCCTCAAATCCGATTCTTACAAGAGACGCTCCCATAGCTAACGCTACTGTGATAAATTGCCAGTCTTTTCTTCCATAATGTGTTACTCCCCAAATCGCTTCTTTCGGCACGAAGGAACGAAAGGAATAAAGATTTTCGATTGTAGCTTTCATTCCACCTTTGTGTCCGAAAACAAGATTATACATAATTGGTGTTCTAAAATGGGTATGGGCTTCTTGACTCAATTCCTCAATCGAATGAATCATTCCGATGTCAAACACCTCAACTTCAGGATATATATCTCGATTATATGCGGCGTTTGCACAGTAGCGAATATCTTCGAATGTATTTTTATAAATAAATTCCCCTAGATTGGTTGAACCACCGTTTAATGATGCCGTCTCCACACGATCATAGGTTAAAGGTAGGCATCGCTCTTCAATGGTCATCTCCGAAATTCCTCCGGTTGACGCCTGTACAACCACATCCGTCCGCCTTAGAATCTTATCAAAACATTCGGCAAAAAAAGACGTATCTGCCGATAAGTCTCCATTACTTAATCTTGAATGCAAATGGCACATCGATGCACCTGTTTGAACAC
Source organism: uncultured Eubacteriales bacterium (assembly GCA_964627665.1). Lineage (GTDB taxonomy): Bacteria > Bacillota > Clostridia > Lachnospirales > Vallitaleaceae > UBA1351. The sequence goes on from CAZVKG010000005.1 coordinate 46,882, forward strand.
TTTTTTCTACATCCTCCGCCAATGCAACTTTATGAATAGGATCACCTGACTTTACCGGTGCCAGAGATATTATTATTTTCTTCTTCATGGGTCTCCTCCTTTACATAAGGGTTTCAATAATTTCTTTTAGGGTTTCACGTTCTCCAACATTTCCCGGAAAAATAATATAGGGCATGTTTGGAAACTTACTCTCAGCATCGGTCTTCCAGACCGGAACCCCGGGTTTAATTTGACCCATGACCAAAGCTTTCTTCACTCTTAATGCCTTCATCCCCACGTCACTAGACGTTATTCCGCCCTTCGCTAAAATAAAACTGGGCTTAACCTTTAGCAAGCAAATAATACTTGTTAGTGCTTCAGATATTTTCACCGAGGCTTCAAGTATTTTTTCTCGATCCGTTGTCTTAAGATCTACCACTTTTCTACTTGTATATACAACCGACGTACGACCTTTAAAAATATTTTGTTCCACCTGATGAATAACTCGGTTCACTTCTTTTCTAAGACCATTCTCAACCTTAACTTGGTCTGCGTAAAATTCAATATAATCCAAATCGAGATCTGACGCTTTAAGACATTCAAGTTGCTCTGTTGTCTTATGGACATGAGAGCCAATCAAAACAATCCCTCCGGCTTGCACTTTTTGTTTTTTAATCGATGATCGCCTTAATAATTCTTGATCTGAGATACCACCTAGAACCTTCGGAAATCCCGCCGCCGATCGTATCAAAAAATGTTTTCCGGCTTTTAATGCTTGTTTAAGCGCAAGGACAAAGATTTCGAGTTCTTCATAATTCGTACTATCCACAATAACTTTGTTAAAGTTCTCCACTTTTAATAGAATTTGGCATATTTCATCCATTCGCTTTTCTCTTAGCAAATCAATGTCAATACGAATACACTCATGTGAAAGATAACGCCCCTTTGTTTTTTCCTCAATAAACTCGCCAAGATCTGAGTGATGATATCCAAACGTTTTGTCTTTTGCAAACTCCGATTCTGCAACCGGCATCAGCGCCTCACCATTTTTGATGTAATGTACACCACGAATGGTTACACGGCCTCCTTCAAGAAAAAAAGGGCAGAAGATTTCTCCATCAAAAAGCTTATTTTTTTCTTCTAATGCATCTCGAAGAACTTCTGTCTCAATGGGATAATGACCACGCAAGGTAGAATCTCCTCGAGAGATCACAATATATTCTTTTTCGGATTCTTGAGCGACTTGCTTAATCATCTCACCAATTTCTCGATGCACTTGAACCGTTTTATCTTCACTAAAACTTCGTGAATTTGTCAAAATAAAAAACAGGTCATTCGTATCATGAAACGCCTTTCGAATTGTTTCAAGACACCAATCTGTATACACATAGACATCATGAACCGTTTGAATACCGGTAGGATCATCATCTAAAACGATAATTTTCATATCCTTCATGTTAAAGAACTCCTTTTGATTTTAAGGCATCTCTTAGTGCTTTTGCTCCAAACCTTGGACTGGATAAAACCTTCATATCACATTGTTTTGCAACATATTCTTCACAGTATGCCATGGATCCTTGTGCAAATAAAAGGACGTCAACCTCAGATTTCATGGCATTTGCTTTCTCTAGCATTTTTGCCTTAAAGCTTGTCTGGTCAAGTCCAAATGCACCTTCAATCAGACCATCGACTAATTCTATATCCGCGCCTATTTCTCTTGCAACCCGGCATAGTGTATTTTTTGTCGGATTAAGCGTTGACGAAAGTGTGGCCATGACACCAATCCGCTTTCCGCTTCGAACTGCCTCCCGACACATTTCTTCGTCAACCCGAACAATGGGAACCCCTATATATTTTGAAATATCTTGTGCAGCATCGGCAACTTCTCCCACAGAAGAGCAAAGATTTATAATTGCTTCTGCATCCTCTTCTACCGCCTGCATATAGATGCTTATGAGTCTAGCGGCTGCTTTTGCCGGAACCTTTCCAGCATCAATCGCATCCTTTAATATGGAAGCGTCTTCATACCTTATTAACTCAATACCCTCACCAATTTGCTTGCGGATTTCTGTTTCAACCGTTTCAATAAGTTCAGGGGTTGTACTTGTGTATACTAAAGCTACTTTCATCATTGACTCCTTTCTTTACTGATACCAAACGAGACAAAATTATATTGGTCTGTCCAGTAGTTTTTGTCACGATCAAAAATTTCTGTTGCATCGGCTTCCGATTTCCGCTCGACCCAGCTCCATCTTCCGGTAAAGCTTTCCGGTCCGACATTATAGCATTCACCGTGAATATGATGATGAGGACCAAAAAGATTTCGGTTGGATGCATAAAATTTAAGTTCAAGTTTATTCTTGCCCTCGTGTATATAGTCAGTAACATCGATTTGATAAGGTGCCCAATAGGATTTTTTGACCAATTGACCATTCATATAGACATGAATCATTGGTGCCTTTTGACCGGATAAATCAAGTAAATACCGGCTCGAATCCACTTTCCCTATTTCAAGATCTTGTTCAAGTGTCATGATTCCTGCAAAAAACAGAAACCCTTGTTGTGTCAACTCAAGTGTATGCAGGGTTGAAGGCAACTTACTGATATAAAAAGGACCGGATGTGGTCAAAACATGGCGTTGGCCCTCGATAAAATCATCATCACTAAATACACCAAAATCACCTACTAAATATATATTTTCCAGTTCAACATCATAGGTAATTTTATTTTTTTCTGTTTCATAGACACCTTCACCATACAAAACGTCATAGACTTTTTGTGGCTGTTTAAAGTGTGTTGATAATTGAATGGTGTTTTTTCCTTGGCATAAATAGGGGTTTATCTGCATTTTTCTAAAAGAAGTATCTTTCCAGTATCCCTGATCCTCGACTTGAACAGCCATTTCATTAATAATGATGTCATATTTTATAATATCTTCAACAACCAATTCAATGGATTGAATCATTTGCATTTCTGTATGAATATCCACTTCAAAGAACATATCAATCAGGCATGGCCCTTGTAAATCCATCAGTTTTTTCTGCAGTGCTATGACTGATATAGGACCTTCTACTTGCCCCCCATCAATCCGATAGCGACACATATCCAGTGTCAGGACATTATTGTCGATTTGCGTCAACGTCCATTCCGGCTGAAATTCAATCACTTGCTGACGTGTGTTTTGAGCCTGGCATAAAACGACCTTTGACTGCATGGGATAAAACGTTTCCTTAAATTGGGTAGAACCGTCATAAAACTGGGTGTGTATTGATTTATGTAGCCCTGAATTCATATCCAGTTCAACAAGATCTGCTTCCTGATCATACAAGGTGATTTGTGCCGGATATGTTTTTTCCTTGCTTAGATTCACCATATAAAGAAGTAGCCCTTCCTTGCTCTGTCGAATTTGATAATGTATATCTGATATTTGTTCATCGCTATTTTCAATGGAAATATGTACAGTCCCATTTGTTAACATCGCTTCACGAATTGTATCAAGCTCAATATATATTAGCTTCTGCTTCAACGACTCTAGCTTTTCTGATGCTCCATTGGTAAACTCGAGCTCATGGCCCACTGAATAGACTCTACCACCATTTTCTATAAAGGCTTCCAGTAACTTCAGCGTTTCTTGATCCATTGAATACATTAAGGGAAGAATAACCGTCTTATAGGCCACTTTGCCCACACGCAGTTTTTTTCCGTCCACCTTGCCATATTTTGCAAGAATCGTTTCGTCACCTAAATGATAGCTGATATGGTCTTCCGATAAACGCGTACATACATGCGTCAATTGATCATCTAATCGGCGTATTTTTGATGTTCGTGTTCCGTCATAGGCAATATATCCGCTTCGCATGGGGTGTAACAAAAGGGCATCTGCCATCTGTTCTCCCTCAGACAAAATAATATTTAAGCGCCCTAAATAATCATTAAAAACTTTATATTCCTCCCACCATGTTTGCTGTAGAAAAAGTGACGGCGGATAGTCCCGTTTTCTTACGCCTCGAATCGTATATCCCTCTAAATGCTGGCAAATTCGATTGACGCCATTTACATACTGCCATTCCGCAATCCATTTAAGTTCTTCCAAAGACACATCCCAGCCACATAATGCAAACGATTCCGATAAAACGGTTTTATTACCTAATTGAGCCGCAACAGAACCAACCTGTTTGGCAATCACCGGTGAAGCAATGGGACGCCGTAGCCAGTCAATCCCAGGTATATGCATATATTCATAAAAGGGCATTACCCCGGCGGTGCTTGTCATTTGACTAAAGATACTTTCCTCCATCATCAAATGTCCCGTTAGTTTGACCTTATGTTCTTCACACCAGTTATAAAGCGTCTCCATATAGGAATGGACAAATAAGTCATTGACAGTTATCCAAAAATCATACCGGTATCTCGCATAATTTTCTGTATCTAAAAAAAGCGCCGGCAAAAAATCGACAATATCATATCCATATTTTTTTAAAAAAGTTTCCGGCAAACAGTCTGACCATGCCAAATCTCCAAAACGGTCACAGGATAATCGAGGCTCATCTGTGAAAAACCCTTTAACCGTTTTCCCGAATTTGTCGCCAAAACGCTTATAATATTCATCATGAGTTGTTTGAGTAAAAGCTTCTATGGCTTCTTTATTTAATGTATCCACATAATAAGGATTGTTTTTTTTGATGACAAGGCAGAGTTCTTCCTCTGACTCAAGAGATAGATTATCCGAGTCTACTCTTGAAAACACATTTTCTGACGCCTTATATTTATACATGGCTATAATGTTTTTCCCATGGGCATCAAGAAGCCCTTGTATGTCTTCTAATGATTTCACTCGATGCATTTGCATATATTTTGCATGAAAATCCTCCGATATAGCAGGTACTCGACCACCGGCAAATCCGCTGGGCCATCCTTCTTCATCATAGATCCACGCCTCCATATTCAGCTCTTGGGCTTTTTCGATTCCTGCTTCAATACATTTATACCATTCTTCACTGAGATACTCTGTTCGAAGCCCTGATCTTGCATGCATAAAAAAACCACCAAGACCTTGCTGATGCATTTGGCTAATCTGACGTTGAACTTCAGTGGGTTCTAGTTCATCATTCCACGACCAAAACGGTAAGGGCCTGTTTGCTGCCATAGGTTGACTTATTGTATTGACTACTTTATTTTCAAAACGCATATTATCCTCCTCTTTATGCCGACTTTACACTTCTTTTCTTGCCCCTTTATATTCACTGGGGGTTTTTCCCTCATAGCGCTTAAATAATTCACAAAAATATCTGTAATTGCTGTAACCTACAGCTTGGCTGACATGGGCGACTTTTTCACCTCGCAGCAAGAGCTCTTTCGCTTGTTTGATTCTAAATTGTGTCAGATATTTGACAAAACTGGTTCCGACTTCTTCTTTAAATAATAGGCTAAGATAGCTTGGTGTCACTTTGACCATATCTGCCAATTCATTTAAACCGAAATCTTTGGAATAATTTTCAGATATATAGTCTAAAACTTTGATAATGGTCTGATTCTGACTTCCCGCTTGCAAGACCTTAATTTTTTTAATCATACTATCTGAAATGGTCAGAATATAATGATTAACTTCTTCGACGGAATGTATTAACTCAAGATTTTTATAAGATGGAAAATGCTTGTCGACTTCATAGGCTGCATGTCCGTCAAAAAACACACCCAAAAGACTACAGATTAATTTGTAGCTTTCCGACTTATAGGTTTCAAGGTCCGGATAGAGCTTTTGTAATATTTCAAGCACCTTAGATATATTCTCTTCAAAATCTTCCGACTGATTTGTTTGCACACTTTTGGTCAATACTTCCGTCAGGTGATGAAGGGCATCTAGTTGCTGAGCATCCTTTTCAGCCATATTCTTCTCTTCTTGGATTTGGCTTTCTACTTTTTTTAATATGGTATTAATTTTATCTTTGGTAATCGGTTTATCAATGTATCCTACAACACCAAGATTTAAGGCAGTTCTTGCATATTCAAATTCTTGAAAGCCACTAATGACAATAAATACTGCCTCGGGTACACTCTCTTTGGCACGCTCAATCAGTTGAAGTCCATCCATTCCCGGCATACGTATATCGGTCATAATAACATCCGGGCGAACTTGCTTGATCACATCTAGTGCAGATATTCCATCATAGGCGACTCCAACCACTTCATAATTTAACTGCATTTTTTTTAAAATCGCTTTGACGCCTTCAACGACAACAAATTCATCATCAAACACTGCTAGTCGTATCATTTTCTGCCTCCTCATATTGCTTGTTTTGAAGCGGAATAACGACATCTACTTCTGTTCCGACACCAACTTCTGTTTTAATCTCAACATCAAATTCATCACCATAACATAAACGAATTCTTTCTTTTACATTTTGTATTCCATACCCTTTTTTTGTTCGTTCTATATCATCAATTCCCACGCCGTTATCAAGGATTTTAAAGCACATACGGTCACCTTCACATAAACGACCTTCAATCCTTACATAACCGGGGCCCAGCTTTTTTTCCAATCCATGTTGGATTGCATTTTCAACAAAGGGCTGTAAGATCAGTTTAATCATATATCCGGAATATAGTACTTCATCTATATCTATCTGCAGGTCAAACCGCCCATTGAAACGATAGTTTTGAATGGCCATATATTCTTTTATGTGACGGATTTCATCCGATACTTTAATCATTGTCTTCCCTTTATTTAGGCTGAGTTTGAAAATATTTGATAAAGATTCTACCATTGCAGCAATTTTTTCATTATCTTCAATCATGGCCATACAGTATAATGAATCTAATGTGTTATATAAAAAGTGAGGATTGATTTGAGCTTGAAGCAACAATAATTCCGACTCTCTTTCATGAATTTGGGCATTTAAGAGTCTTTCCCGAAGTTCAAGGTTATTATTGACCATACTTTTAAATTTATTGCCAATAATCCCGATTTCACTTTCATCAAATTCTTCTTGGATATCCCGGCTTCCGTCTCCCACTTCTTCAATCACTGTTTCCAACTGATTCAGGGGACGATTAATATGATGTGCAATTTTGCTGGCAATAAATATACTCATTAATATAAGCACCGATAAAACAGATAAAATCATTGCTCCGGCATACATGCTGTCCTTTTCAAGATCTTGTTTATCAATCACATTAATAAGTTTCCATCCGGTAATACGGTTATCCGCCGTGCTGAATAAATATGTCGAATCCAGCCGCTCACTACTTAAAAACGCATCTGCAATCGTTTTTTTGCGGTCTTCACCGGCATTATTGAAGACAATCGTTTGGTCTCCTAAGGGATTCACCACCATAGAACTTACAGAAACATAACGTTCTATTCCATTACCAAACGCTTTTTCGAAAATGTTATGACGCAAACTTATCACCATATATCCGACAAATTCCCCTGAAAAAGGTTCAATTAATTTTTTAGTCATACAAAAATAGGGTTTATCTTCACCCAATAGAACGTCGTAACTATAAAACCGCTCCTTTCCTTCCATTAAAGAAGTCTCTTCAACCCAATCTTCTTCTAAAATCTCCGTTTCTCTATAATATTTTTGAAAATCTCCACTTCGAATTCTTTTATAATAGAATTTGGCTTTTCCGTCGGTACTAATAACAGAGATCCCTTCAATTTCAGTATACAAGCCTGCAAGTTCAACTAAAGCCCTTGATACTTGTAAATCATCAACACTTGAAAAAAGTTTTCCCTCATAGCTTGTCGGAGCTGATTTCAAAACATCCATAATCCGTTGGTCTAACAATGCGTTTCTCACTGCATCGATAATATTATCCAACTGAATATCCACAATGTTGGAAGACACTTCTAGATTATAAGTGTAGGCTTCTTTATAATTACGTTCAATGATATACTTGGAAATATTAAAGGCAACGACTCCAAGTATAAAGGATGACAGTATTGCCATGATTATCATTGCATATAATATTTGTTGTCGGATTTTCAGTTTTTTAAAATACATTTTCAGCCTAACCATTACCTTAAACAGTCTCCATTCTTCATAATATGTTCTAAGGTATATTGTAACATGGTCTTATTCTAAAGTCATCGCATCAAAAAAATCGATTTCTTTCTCGGCCAAATCATCAATCATATTTAACCCTAAAATATTCCAGTTAATAAAACCACCATTCATAATGGGTTGGCCTGTATTTGGATCATAATACTCATGTAGATCGCCCGTTCTAGCGAGGTCTTCTTCAAGCAGTTTGATGGTTCGCTTTGCCAAGGACAAGGCTTCATTGTGGAAGCCATAATCTAATAAACCCTTAAACACAACATAATTGGCAACCAACCATATAGGTCCCAACCAGTTGGAGGGATTGTTGGTCACACTCAGGTCAAACATTTTCTCATCCTTGGCCAAAGTTGTAATTCCATATGGACTCCAAAAGGTTAGTTCATCTTCAGCGTGATCTTTCAAGGATTCAGCCTGCTCTTTAGTCGCAATACCTGCTAAAAGAGGAAGAAATCCGGACCACACCCGAATTTTAATGGGCAATGTCTTCCAAAAAACACCTAATCCCTGATGAATCCATTCAAATGGTCGTGTTTTTATATCAACATCAACAGAGTAATAAAATGCATCACGCACATCCCAGCATTCTTCATTAATCACCTTTGCTAAATCGCTTTTTTTCTTTTTGAACATATCCGTTTTTCTTTGGTCGTCTTCCAACATCGTCAATAGTTTAATCATGGCTTCAAATTCCATGACCATAAAACTGTTTAAATATATATTTGCTGTTGAAAATCCCGGACGTCCGAATGTAGCTGGATCATTGTCCATGCCGATCATGATGTCATCCGCCCAAACATAGAGGCCTTTATCTTCAAAATAGTAATTTTTTTCATAACAGGCAAAATATTTTTCAAGCTGAGAAATATATGGACGAATCCAAGTGTAGTCATCTGCAAAGTCACTGATTAGGACAATTTGCTGGCACAAGAAGGGTTTATGCATATTCATAAGCTTGCCTTCTTTATGCTTGATATTTAGATAGGGCTCCGGCCAATCGGACACTTCAATCATCATGGGAATATAACCATCTTCCAATTGATGATCTAAAAAATTCAAAACATTTCCTTTACTATGTTCTTCAAGTTGCTCATCAAATGATTTATCTTTATAATATTTCGAAAAACAAATAAGACCGTAAACAGACCAATAGGTATCCCAGTCCCATACATTTCCGTCATACACGGAACCCGGGTCAATAAAAGGATATCGAATGAAACTTCGTGGCTGTTTAAATATTTTATCCATATTTTTTTCGATGAAATGATAGGTCTGTAATTCTTTAATATTCATAGTCAACTCCATTCTAACCTTTGACTGCTCCGGATGTTAATCCTTCAATAACGCGTCGATTTAAAAGAATATAAATGAACAATAAGGGCATGACACTCATTGAAACGGATGCAAAAATAGCTCCCCAGTTTTTGGCCCCAAATTCTGTTTCAAAATATAACAAGCCGGTCTGAACCGTTTTAAGATTTGAAGAACTGATAAAGGTCATCGAGAAAAGCAAATCATTCCATTTAAAGAAAAATTGCAGAACAAGAATCGTCATGACCGCATTTTTCATTAAAGGCATAACAATATGCCACATCAAGCGATAAATATCACAGCCGTCAATAACTGCTGCTTCTAAGATTTCTCTGGGCAAGGAACGCATATAACTTGATACTAAGAAAAATGATAGAGACAAACCAAACGCTATATAAACTAAAATCAGGCCGACACGTGAATTTAACAAATTCGCCCGGTTATATATTTGAAATAGCGGAATAAGTGCAGTTGCGATGGGAACCATAATTCCCATGTCAAAAAACAATGCCACTTTTTTGCGCATTTTCCATCGCATTTTTGTCAACGCAAAGCCAACTGTCACACTAAAATATACAATGAAAAATAATGCGCCTAATGTAGCGACTAAACTATTAAAAAAGTAAGTCGACATATGTCCACGTGTCCATGCATCGATATAATTTTGAAAGTGAAAACTACTGTTGAGTGCATAAGCCGGTTTAGAGACCCATTCATGCTGCTGTTTAAATGAGGCTGTTAACATCCAAAAAATAGGATATGCTTCGATAAGACACAAGATTAAAATTGTGATTTTTATAAGTACACTTTTTACTGTTTTCATCCTATCCTCCTTAATAGCTTTCATCAAAACTGCGAATTATTCGGGCACCCGTAAAACATAAAACAAAAACAAAAATTGCAATAACACTTCCATATCCCATATTGTTATATCCAAATGCAACATTGTACATATACATGGATAAAGATTTCGTTGCATTTCCGGGACCACCGCCTGTTAATGCTAAGGCTGATTCAAACATCTTCACTGTTCCTGTAAAACTAAACACAAGACATGTTAGGGTTACCGGTTTTAGCAAGGGCGCAAGAATATGGAAAAATAATTGACGTCCACTACATCCGTCGATTTTTGCTGCTTCAATAATATCGCCCGGTATATCCAAAAGCGCTCCGTAAAAGATAATGGCATAAAAACCCATTGCAACCCAAATATCCATGGCAATCAAACAGTATAGTGCTGTCGATGCTTGACCAATCCAAGGCTGAACCCAACTGTCGAGTCCTATTGCCGATAACAAACTATTCAACAGGCCATAATTTGGCTAGATTTCATAAATTTTTGCAAATAAGTGTCCAACGGCTACAGTTGGTAAAACAACCGGGAAAAATACCAATGTTCGAACAAGACTCTTAAATCGTTTTAACCAAAATTCAAACATTAATGCTAATGCCAATCCCAATCCAACTTGACCTAACATTACAATGGCGATATAGCGCACATTGACCCATAAGGCCGCTTTAAAATTACTGTCAATAAATAACTTTAAATAATTTGAAAAACCTACAAACTCCCATTTCAATCCCGGTGTCCCTGAATAAAACGAGTAATAAAAGGACCACACAACCGGCAATGCAACTAATAATGAATAAAGAATAAGAGGCGGCAATATAAAAATCGCAATCGCTTTCTTGTTACTAAGGACTTTGTCCATCAATACACCAACTTTCTGTCATAATAAAGGTGCCAATGAAGATCACTGACACCTTTACATCATTCATAGTTAACGGCTAAGATCATAGGCTTCCTGAATGGATTCCATATATTCCATTGGCGTCATGTCTCCATTAATCAGTGTTTGTACATTTTCTTGTGCGACTGTCGATACTTCTGCATTCATTTTTGCTTCATACCATGCAAAAGCCGATTCAGCATCTTTTAATCGATCAAGGACAAGTTGTGTATAATTTGACATCTCACCTTCGTCTACCGTATATACATAACCTTTTACACTTCCTTGTGTTGACATTGCTTCATTACCGATTTCTTCAACAAAATATTTTAAGAACCATGCTGTTCCGTCATCATATTTTTCCTTATCCATAGCTAAAATATTACCACAGTTCATTGAATATGCATTGCTGTCACTTACCGATGGATCCACAACCGGGATATTGAAAAATCCGATGCCGTCTTCACCTGTTTGATTGTATGTAGGGTCATTCAAGTTTGAGGTAAACCAGCTTCCGTTATAGAAGATAGCGGCTTGATCTGTAGCCAACATTGTACCGGCTGTATTCATATCAACCGTTGTTACACCTTGTCCAAAGTAACCTTTATCTGCCCATTCTTGAATTTTAGCAGCGCCTTCAACATAACCTTCATCGGTATATTTCACTTCACCATTGGCTGCAGCTGTCATCGCGTTGTTACCTAATAATCGAACTGTATAGGCATTAACTAAGCGTGTAGCTCCCCATTTATCTCCGGCACCACAAGAAAGTGGTTGGATTCCTGCTTCATGAAGCTTTGCTAAAACTGTTTCAAATTCATCCCATGTTGTTGGTGGTTCAACTCCGGCTTGTTCAAACAAGTCTTTGTTATACCAAAAACCTTCAACATTTAAACCAAGTGGCAAATCATATAAATCATTGGTTTCAGCCAAACTTTTTAGTAGAGACACTGCGGATGGATTCATCATATCCATAGCTCCTACACGTTCAAGCTCTGCACCGATATTAAGTACTTTGTCCGCTTCAACCATTTCTTTTAGCGGAGTTCCGGATTCATAAGCAAAAAAGTCCGGTAAATCATTTGAGGATGCCAAGGTTGCAATTTTTGTTTTAAGGTCATCCGCAGATACAAGTTCATACTCATATGAAAAATTCGGATTTACTTGGTCTTTGTATCTTTGAAGAATGTTGTTGATTAAAATCCCATTGTCATTATCTTCTGCCCAAATCGACAAAATTTTAATATGTTTTTCCAATTGTGGATCTTCTCCTGTAAAATCCGATGTATTCATTGTTCCGCCGTCACCGTTTGCTTGACTGTTCTGATTACCTTCGTCTTTACCGCAACCGGAAAATACAGCCAAACTAAGGCATACAATAAGGATTACTGCTAGTAACTTTCTTTTCATCTTTTTCCCTCCAAATTATAAATATTTAGTTATCTTAACTACACATTTATCTTAGCATCATACCTCAATGAAAAATAGTCTCTCATTTTCTATATTATGTCAGTATTTTTATATGGAAATGTGATTGGTAACCATATTTTCATCTCGCCAACCCCACGATTATCCCAGGCAAAATAGGGAATCATACGCATTTTTTTCTTTTCAAACCCTTGAAAATCAAGCTTTTGATATAGGACATCCCGCTTTGTATTCTTTCGTTTCATAACAAGTACTTCCGTTTCTAGAGCCAATACCTCTCTGTCCAAGATTCTATAGGTATACTCTTCAAATCGATGATCCGGTGTCAACATAATATCATCAATGCTTTCGGCATCAATATCTGATGATTCAACACAATAAAGCAAGGGGCCTTTTTCTACCGCAACCTGATTGGTATTTTCTTCGACCATAGGGTGGGCTGTTGTCAGTCGCACTTCCATGTCGAACATGATTTCAATATAGCTTTCTTTTTCGCTATCAATATTCACACCGATAAATGTGTTGGCATCCGCCCCTGTCAGCTGGTGTTTTATTCCTTGTCCATCTACAATATATCCATTTTCCACCCAGCCGGGTATACGGATATTCACCCTGGCATTCCCTTCTATTTCCAGTGGTTTGATTGTCAAGTTAATATTTCCTTTGTAAGGGTATTGAGTGTCTTGCTCAATCATAAAGGTCGAACCGTTACCAAGTTGTATGTGAGCTTCATTGGCTCCATACATTCCCATATATAGACCATCATCTGAGACACTGTAGGCATATTCTGAACTTTCAGCAATGACTCTAGCAACATTCGGCGGACAACAATAACTTGTAATGTATTCTGTTCGCGTCAGTGGCCATACTAATTCGTATTCAAGTTCTTTCGTTCGACGGAGCATATTTTCATAAAAGTATTTACGGCCGTCTAGGCTAATTGCTGCCAAATTAAGATTTAGCATTGTCTTTTCCAATAGATCATAGTAATGGGCTTCTTTTTTAATAACAAACATCCGATGAGCCCACATGACGAGGCCGACACTGGCACATGTCTCATTATAAGCGGTAATGTTTGGCAGTTGATACTCATAACCATAGGCCTGATGTACTTTCTGATCAATAAAGAAATTGCCGTAGGGTGACACCCCATTATATAAAGCTCCACATCCACCATTGATATATATTTTATGTTTGATTAAACTGTCCCATACTTTATCTAACATTTTTTCATAGTCCGGATCGCCTGTTTCTAAATATAGGTCCGCAACACCACTGTATAAATAATTGGCCCGTACCGCATGCCCGATAATTTTATCATGATCTTTTAACTTAGTTCGGTCTTGATTATCATCGGTTCCGTCCTCAACTGAATCTCTAAGTTCTATGGCCGTTTTTGCAAGTTCCAGATATTTTTCATTCCCCGTTGTACGATACATCTCAACTAATCCCATGTAGTGGGAAGGACATACCGCCGTTTGAACCTGGCCTTTTTCTGCTGCATCTTTGTAGAGTGTCTCAAGATAATCAGCTGTTCGAATGGCAACATTCAGCAAGCGGTTACTTCCTGTTATCCGTTGGTGCAGGCAGGCTGTTGTAAATAAATGACCAAAATTATAGACTTCAAAATCATTGACATCTCCCATACGCGCTATACCATTACTATTCATTTCTCCAATAATCTGCTTTGTCGACAAATAACCGTCGGGCTGCTGAGCTCTCTCGATTAAATCGATATAATCGTCAAGTTGATTTAAAAGTTCTTCATGATCGTATCGTTTCGCTGAGTATAATGCAGCTTCCATCCACTTATAGAAATCGCCATCACCAAAAACGGTTCCTGCATGCTCGCCCTCTACTTCCTTTGCACAAATTCGAAAGTTTTCAATCACATGGCTAATGTCCTTGGAATCAAACATTTTTTTCAATTGGGGAACAGTTTCTCCGGCGCATACACGAACACTATCTGCCCATAGGCCTTTTGTCCATGTCATAGCATTATGAGGTAATGAGGATACTTTTGCATATTTTGATTTTTTTGTATCTGTTAACATATTAATCTCCTTTATCTTTCATCGTATTTTTATTTTTCATTCATGCGCTTTACACTTTGTCTTTGTACAAGCGATGTCATAATTTCTATTTTTTGTATACCTTCAATCGGCTTCTCTATGTTACCCATTAAGAGATTAACCGCACTTTTTCCCATAGCATACTGGGACGCATAAATCGTCGTCAACGGCGGATTCATAATCTGCCCATAAGAAATATTATCAAATCCAATGAGGGATATATCGTCCGGTATTTTATATCCTAATTGACCCAAGGCCTTATAAGCTTCAATAGCCACAATATCATTATCTGCAAAAAAAGCCGAAGGCATTGTTTTTAATGAACTTAACTGATCTTTGATTTGTTCATGAAGCTGTTCTTTTCTATTTCCTCGGACTTCTATCATCGCTCCCTTGTCTGCTAGGAGTTGATAATCATCCATTGAACGAATAAATCCGTAGTAGCGCTCTTGAAAATTATTCACATTTTCCTTAACATGAAGATAACCAATCGAATGGTGTCCCTCTTCAATTAAATGTGATACAGCCAAATGCACCCCTTGTTCATTATTCATGACAACACAGTCGATGGGAATATCTTGAAAATAATTATCAACAAGAACAATGGGAATATTACATTTTATTATTCTCTGCATACAGTTTTTGGTCATCTCTGTTCCCAGTA
Source organism: uncultured Eubacteriales bacterium (assembly GCA_964627665.1). GTDB lineage: Bacteria > Bacillota > Clostridia > Lachnospirales > Vallitaleaceae > UBA1351. Next base: position 62,129 of record CAZVKG010000005.1, read on the forward strand.
GTACAATACCATCAACAGAATCTTGCAACTGACTGCTGACAAAAGTCTCAATAGACTGATCATCAACATATTGAATGCGCAATTTACACCTCAGCTTCTTGGATTGACTTTCTATGCCTGCAATCACATTTTCAAACACCTGGGAAAAATAGGGTAGATTTTTTTCATCAATGCCACTCCGTCGATGCACTAAAAAAAGAAGGGTTTTCTGATGCTGATGCCTTTTTCCCTTGACCGGTTCAAGGGAATATTCCTTCATTGCTTGCAAAACTTTTGCTCTCGTCTCTTTGCTGACCCCCGGTTTGTTGTTCATAACAAGAGAAATACTTGCTGGCGACAAGCCAAGTTTTTTTGCAATCTCTTTCGCCTTCACGATCAAACCTCCAATCATAAATTTTTATTAAATATTTAGTTAATTATTTAGTTAAAATTTTACTCTTTTTCAGTGAATTCGTCAAGCATTTTTATTTTTTTACTATGTATTATGCCATTTAAGTTGACTTTTCATTCTCAAACCGCTAAAATTTAAATATATTAATTAAATTTCACTAAACTTCAGGAGGTGCACATGTCTAATTTAATAAACGAACCCCAAAAAATAAGAGTATTTGTTTTAACCGATATCGAAAACGAACCTGACGATGCAATGTCACTCGTTCGTTTTCTCACATATTCAAATCATTGGGATATCGAAGGTTTAGTTGCAACGACATCCATACACTTAAAAGACAAAACCGCCCCATGGCGAATTCGGGAAATTGTTCAAGCCTATGGCAAAGTACAGAATTATCTACTCATTCATGAGCCCGGATTCCCTAAAGCAGAGGATTTACTTTCTATAATCAAAGAAGGATTGCCTGTCTATGGGATGGAAGGTGTCGGCCAAGGAAATGACTCTCCAGGTTCCCAACTGCTGGTTGAGGCTATTAACAAAGACGACCCTCGCCCATTATGGGTTCTAGCCTGGGGAGGACCGAATGTCCTTGCACAGGCTCTATGGCAACTTCGTTCCACTCATTCTCTTGAAACCTTGCAAAAACTGATTTCAAAACTGCGCGTATATACAATTTCTGATCAGGACGATTCTGCTCCATGGATGCGGAAAACTTTTCCCGATTTGCATTATATTGCTAGCCCCGGATTTCACGCCGGCGGCGCCTATCATTACAGTACATGGACCGGCATCAGTGGCGACCATTTTCACGGCAGGTTTACCGGCGCTGATTTTAGTCTCGTAGACAATCCTTGGCTTGAAAAACACATACAGTCAAAAGGTCCCTTAGGTACCGTTTATCCGTCGTCAAAGTTTTTAATGGAAGGCGATACACCGACTTTTTTATATCTCATTAATAACGGGCTAGGCAACTCCGAACACCCGGAATGGGGAAGTTGGGGCGGCCGATATGAATATTACCAACCACCAAGCCAAAAACATTTTTTAGAAGCAGAACCCCGTCCCTTCTATTCCGATGCCTGCGATGAAGTTTTGGGTAGTGACGGACACTGGCACACCTCCAATAAAGCAACCATCTGGCGCTGGCGCGAGGCATATCAAAATGATTTCTGCGCACGAATGGACTGGACTGTCACCCCCCGCTACGAGGACGCCAACCATCCACCCGTCCCAAAGCTAGGCCATGCAAGTGTGCTTCACGCCAAATTAGGTGACCGCATCGAACTTAGCGCAGAAGGTTCTTATGATCCCGATGGGGATGCATTACACTATGAATGGTTCTACTATCCGGAGGCCGGAACCTTTTCAACCTCCGCAGCAACCACCGGCAACCCAATTGAGATTCACCACCACACCGAAAAAGAAGCCTGGTTCACCATTCCGACAGACCGTGTTTTCAGATTAGGGACCATACATATTATTCTCGCCCTTACAGATGACGGTACTCCGGCACTGACTAGATATCAACGAGTTATTGTTGAAGTGGAATAAAGAAAAGAAACAAACAGATGCCGTAGGAGCATGGGACTTACGTTCCCATGTTCTTACGGCATCTGTCTATTAATATGCTTTTTCTAATTAAAATTATAGTCACCGCATTGCATCAATCAAGTCATAAAATCTATAGATTTTATTCTTTTTCTTGTCATCCGGGTAGATTCTTCCTATTTCTACAAGCCTATCAATATATCGCTTTGCTGTATTATAGCTTACACCCACTTCTTCTTGTATATATTTTACGGTAAAAAAAGGTTTTTTAAAGATTGCATTGATGGTTCTTGTTTTGATGTTTTTCTGATTAGCATACTCTACAAGCTCTTTATATAAAGCTTCTATCTTTTCAAGTTTTTCTATATAATGGTTGGCTTGTTTTATTGTCGATTCAATAAAATATAGAATCCATTCTCGCCATTGTGGTTCATCATTTCTTAAATTATTAAGCAGTCCATAATATTTAAACTTACTCCGTTCAAGCTCCTCACTAATAAAAAACGTTGGACTAGTGAGTATATTATTATTGACCAGATATAAAATAATGATAATTCTACCTAGACGTCCATTCCCATCCAAATATGGATGAATCGTTTCAAACTGACCGTGTATAACTGCCGCTCGAGCAATATACCCCAAATGATCATCATATTCATTATTAATGTATCGCTCCAAGTTTCCAATAAGCCTTTCCACATTTTGCGGCTCCGGTGGAATATACGTTGCATCTTCAATTTTATTGGTTGGACCGATAAAATTTTGAATTATTCTATAATTTCCAGGACTTCGGTTTTGTCCTCGTGCATTATTCAAGATAATTTTGTGCAGTCGGTGAAACAGTCGCGTACTTATAGGAATTGAGGCAAGCAGATTAAATCCTTGACGGATGGCTTCAACATAATTATCTACCTCCTGAATATCAACATTTTTTTTGCCTGTCATCTCTGATTCAACAACTTCGGAAATTGTCGCCTGTGTCCCTTCTATTTTCGTGGATTGAACAGATTCATCAAGGGAAAATAACATTAATAATTCTTCACGAATGATGGAACGCTCTAACATTGAATTAAATCGCTCCAGCTTAGCTCGAGCATCCGATTCTCTTCTCAATATGTCAATCAAACTTTGATCATCGAGCCTGATGGGCAAAAAATCAGGGTTAAATACTTTTTTCATATAATCACTCCTTATAGAAAAATACTAGCATAAAACCCATTATATTTCAATATATTTATTTTTTTGAATTTAAACTTCGCTTAACACACACTGTCAACAGCATTATGCCAACCCGTAAGTAAAGCTTTAACCTCATTATCTGACCGTTTGGGTCCATAAATTGTTTCTTCCATAGGCAATGCTTTTAGGCTGTCAAAATCTTTCCACAGACCTAACTGTAATCCACCAAGATAAATCGCTCCCATCACTGAAAGTTCTTGTTTTTCTATGCAGCGAACATTGGCTTGCAGCACATCTGCTTGTAATTGCATTAAAAAAGGATTTTTTGTTGGTCCACCATCTGCATTTAAGGTTTCAATGGCAATTCCTGCATCACTTTCCATCAAATGAATCAAATCTGACACTTGATACGCCATAGATTCTACTGCCGCTCGAACAATATGGGCCCGATTGGATTTTCGGGACAAACCAACAATGGATGCTTTGGCATCCGGCTGCCAGTATGGCGCACCTAATCCCACAAAAGCAGGAACAATATAGACCCCTTCATTGGAATCTAAACTTTGAACCAAGGCATCAACTTCATTGTCCTCTTGATATAAACCCAGGTTTTCTTTCAACCACTTTAGTGTATCTCCTGATGAATTAATCAACCCTTCAAGGGCATAGAAGACTTGATCATCCAAGGCCCATGCAACTGATGTCACTAATCCATTATTTGAACGGACTTGTTTATCTCCGGTATACATCATAACGGACGATCCTGTTCCATAGGTTGCTTTAGCCATTCCTACGTCAAAGCACAATTGCCCAAAGAGAGCACCTTGGCTATCACCAATCACTCCGGCTATTGGCAATTCATGAATTTCTTGAAGTTGAGGATCCTTTACGAATCCAAACCTTGCATTTGATGCCATTATCTGAGGCAACATGGTTCGGTTGGCACCAAACAATTCCACTAATTCATCGTCCCAGTCGGATGTTTCTAAATTATATAACATTGTACGACTGGCATTGGTATGATCCGAAGCAAAGACTTGGCCATTCGTCAAACAATAAATTAACCATGCATCTATGGTGCCAATGCGAAGTCTTCCTTCTTCTTTAGCTTTTATTACCGCTTCTTCATTTTCAATAGCCCATTTAATCTTACTGGCTGAAAAATAGGTATCCAGTTTTAAGCCTGTCTTTTTTTCAATAATTGCATCATAACCTTGGCCACTTAAGTCTTGACAAATTTCGGATCCTCGTCGACATTGCCAAACATAGGCGCGACATAAAGGTTTTTTCGTCTTCTCATCCCAAAAAGCAATCGTTTCTCTTTGGTTGGTAATGGCCAATCCCTTGATTTGGTCCGGTCCAACTTTAGGAACAACCCGTTTGATGAGCCCTATAACATTGTCATATATTTCTTCAAGGTCATGTTCCACCCATCCCGGTTTGGGATAGTATTGCTTATGCTCCATTGTTTCTTTATGAAGAATCTTTCCCTCGCCATCAACAATTAGGGCTTTAGTTCCTGATGTACTTTGATCGATTCCTAAGATATACATCCTACGCCTCCTTATTGCCTTTTAGCTCATTGCGGAGCATTTGATGAATCGCTTCCGCACTGATGCCATAATGTTCAAAGACTTCCGGCGTTGTTCCGGCAATGGCCGGCTCATCCGGTATTCCCATAATCTTGACTTTAACAGGACAGTTTTCTGCCACAACTTCAGCAACTGCTCCGCCAAGGCCTCCATATATACTATGCTCTTCAAGGGTAAGAATATATCCCGTTTCTTTGGCCGCTTTAATAATTGCTTCCGTGTCCAGCGGTTTAATAGTATGCATGTTTAATACGCGAGCTTGTATTCCGTCTTCTTCTAACATCAAGGCTGCATCAAGAGCCACTCGCACCGTTTCTCCCGCCGCTATAATTGTCACATCAGATCCTTGATGCATTTCATTGGCTTTTCCCAACGTAAACTCATAGTCAAGAGATTCATAGACGTCTTCAACAGGATTACGCCCGATTCGCATATAGGTTGGTCCATAGGTTTCTAATAATGCTTCAACGACTTTTTCCGTTTCAAAGCGGTCCGCCGGAAGAACAACAGTCATATTAGGTATGGCCCGCATTACCGCTAGGTCCTGCACCGAGTGGTGAGACATGCCAAGGGCACCGTAACTGATACCACCACTGATGCCTACTAGTTTAACATTTGTATTGGAATAGGCCATATCCACTTTGACCTGCTCAACGCTACGCATACTTAAAAAACACGCCGGAGAAGCTACAAAAGGAATTTTTCCACAGGACGCTAGTCCTGCCGCCACACCGACAATATTTTGTTCAGCTATACCTGTTTCAATAAATTGCTTCTCATGGGTTTTTGCAAAAGGGTCCAATTTTGCCGAGCCTCTTGAATCACTGGCAAGCACAACAATATCCTTATTAATTTTGGCATGTCGAACCAAAACATCATTGACAATTTCTCTATTGGGTATTTTATTCATAAGACACCTCCAAGGCCTTTAACTGCTCATCCAGTTCTTGCATGGCTTGTTGATACTCAGCATCTGTCGGAACTTTATGGTGCCAGGCCGCTTGATTTTCTATAAATGAAACGCCTTTACCTTTGGTTGTGTTAGCAAGAACGAGTGTCGGCTTCCCTTCACATGCAGGTTTTTTTTCAAGGATTTCATAAAGTTCCGGGATACTATTTCCGTTAATCTCAATCACATTCCAGCCAAAACTTTCCCATTTTTTGTCAAGAGGGTCTAGGCCCATAACATCTTCTGTACACCCACTGATCTGCAGCCGGTTACGGTCAATAATTGCAACAAGATTGTCCAACTTATAATGCGCAGCAAACATGGCCCCTTCCCAAACTGAGCCTTCTGCCTGTTCTCCATCACCCATCAGCGTAAATACACGATAGTTTTTTTCATCCATCTTGGCCGCAAGCGCCATGCCGGATGCAACACTTAAGCCATGTCCTAGTGAGCCGGTATTCATCTCAACACCACTCACTTTATTATTTGGATGTCCAATCAGACGCGTCCCAAACTGACTGAAGGTTTTCAACTCTTCTTTTTCAATAAATCCAAGTTCTGCCAAGAGGCACCAATAGGGTTCTACTGAATGCCCTTTACTGAGAATAAAGCGGTCTCTGTCCGGATTCTTTGGATTCTTTGGGTCTACATTCATAATACCGTAAAACAAGGTCGTCATAATGTCTGTAGAGGATAAAGCCCCTCCGGTATGTCCGGTTTTGGCCCCATAAATCATCTCTATAATATCTTTTCTGATTTGAACCGCCTGCTTTTCTAAGCTTCTGATATCCATGCTTTCGAACCTCCATTCAACCAATGAACAATTGCATCTTCTGTTGTATCCACTAAATCCAGCTGAATTCCCGGTATATATTTTACTGCTTCATATAAGACAGGGATGACGTCAGCATGAATACCCACACAATGATGTACATAAGGGCCTTCAACAAGCTTACGTTCCCATTTTACCCAATCGTCGACTTCAACCCATACATAAGATCCCCGACTATATTTTCCTTGAATACCTTTAGCATGTCCCATAAAGAGATTATATTCTCCATGATCTCCGTCAAAACGGACAATGGTCATTTCTCCACCTTTAATCTCAGCTTCAAAGGTTCCAGGTGAGTGATCATCAAAGAGGAAATGCTTTTGGGCTGCTGCATTACAACCTTCACACGCTAATGATACCGGGAAGTTTCCGCAGTGGAACAAAAGCTCACCATTATCATTTTCCGAATGACGCACTGTCAAATCCGCAAAAAAGGTTGGCGTTGACCGTTGTGCCGCTTCTTGGGTCATAACGGATGTGATTGCACCATGAATATCCGTTTCACAGGTGACCGGTATAAATTCATCGGTTAAGAGAGAATTGGCTAGGCAGGGCATAATCTTCATACTTTCTTGCATTGCTGACCAACATTGAATTGCAATGGCTTTACAACCTTTTTCTGTTGCAAATTGTCCCATGGCTACTTTCAAGGCTGCAATTTTTCGCACCGCTTCATCCCCAACATGCCCCGTTTCCATGGCTTCTTTAATCGTTTTTTCTACGTCTGCCACTTCCGGGTCATCTGACGCTATCAGTTCATCTGTGCGGTTTTTTATATCAACTAATGTAATCGGATAAATCTCAATACCGAATTTTTCTAATAATTCGCCTTCGTTGTACATCATGGTCCAAAAACCGGCAGGACGTGTTGAAATTTGAAGTATTCGCAACTTTTTCATTGCTTTCACAACATTGACTGCCGCAATAAAATTCTCTAATCCACGTTCAAAAATCGGATCATTCAATCGCGTATTGGGAATATAGGTAAAAGGTACATTAAAGCGTCGTAGGATTTTCCCTGTAGCAAACAATCCACATTGGGTATCACGTAAACGCATACCATCCTCTAAGGGATCTTCATCACGGGGACCCCATAGTAAAACCGGCTTATTGACCGCTTTGGCCACCCGACAAACCGTATTTTCTGTTCCGAAATTTGTGTGCGGGAAAAATACAGCATCGACTTTTTCTTTGATGAATAAATCGCTAATTTGATCCGCATGGGCATCATCATCAAAAAGCAAGCCTTCTGAGTTAATGGATTCAATATCCACCACTTCAATATTATCCATACCTTTAAGTTTTTCCAAAACTAAATCCTTATACTTATGGGCATCTTCTTTACTAAAAACAAACCGCCGCGTTGCCGCTACACCAATCTTAATCATTCCAAATCCTCCATTTCTAAAACACCTTATATATTTTACTGAATTTTATGGATTCATTGTATCATTTTTTCAGTTAATGGTCAATATTTTAAGTTAATTTAAGTATTTAGTTTTAAAAAAAATGCAACTCCTTTAACAGAACTGCATTTATTTTCATAGACTTTATGCATTTAAATCTTTAACACTGCTTCTTTCAACTAAAACCGTATCTACTTCCATTTTTTTGGAGCATTCCGTATCGCCTAGAACTTCTTCCACAAGTAACTTAACGGCTTGCCTTCCAATTTCTTCTTTAAATACCTTAACCGTGGTTAAAGGTGGATCAACAATTTTACAAAAAGGCATATCATCAATCCCAATTAAGGAGACTTGCTCCGGAATATTCATCCCGTATTCTTTAAAAGCATTCATGGCTCCAAGAGCGATGTTGTCATTATCCGCAACAAAGGCCGTGGGTAGCTTGTCCAACTCTATTGCTGATAAAAAGTTCTTCATATTTTGATAAGCGCCTTCAATCGTTGGCTCTAAAGGAATAATATATTTTTCCTGACACTCTAGTCCCAAGCGTTCAATCGACTCTAGATAGCTTTTGAAGCGGCTTTTAAAATTGTAAATTTCGGTATTGCTTTTAAGATATCCAATCTTCCTGTGCCCTTTTTCAAACAAATGTTCAACAGCCTGACGGGTTCCCTTTTGATTATTCATAAGTACCGTATTGACATTCCATAAAAATTTACGGTCAATAACAACTTGCGGACAAGGCATTCGTTTTAATTGATCAATATCTTCTTCTTCCAATTCTGTACACAAGGAAATCATCCCATCAATGTCATCATGATATTCATTGGTAATCTGATGGGTTTCCTGATCATTTAAAGTAATATTGGCAATCAGAAGCTGATAGCCCATTTTACGGCACTGCGTTTCTATCCCTTGAATAACCGCCGCAAAAAATTCCGTTTCCATGACAACCATCCCATGCTTTTTGATCCGCAGCAATTTAATAAAACGTGGATCTCTCACTTCCGACAAAGGTTTCGAAGCTTTTCTGGCTTTATATCCCATGCGCTCTGCTGTTTTCAAAATTTCTTCACGGGTATCTTCTCCAATACCGCCTTTATTATTCAATGCCATGGATACAGCCGCAATGGATACACCCATTTCCTCAGCAATGTCACTAAGCTTGACTTTCATACTGTTCCTCTTTTCTGTATAAAATTCGACTCATTTATAGAAACAGTATCACATTTTAATTTTATGGTCAATAGTTTAGTTAATTTAAATACTGTTTCAAGTATTGGCCTGTATAGGATTCCTTAACCTTTACAAGGGCTTCCGGTCTTCCTTTGGCAACAATAGTACCACCACCGTCACCGCCTTCAGGTCCGATATCGATAATGTAATCGGCATTCTTAATCACATCCATATTGTGCTCAATAACCAGCACAGTATTGCCTTCATCCACAAGTTGCTGCAAGATAACAATGAGTTTTCGGACATCTTCAAAATGCAATCCAGTCGTCGGCTCATCTAGGATGTAAATCGTTTTTCCGGTACTTCGTTTGCTAAGTTCTGAGGCAAGCTTAATTCGCTGGGCCTCTCCCCCAGACAAGGTATTGGAAGGTTGTCCCAACCGAATATATCCTAGACCAACATCATAGAGCGTCTGTATTTTTCTTAGCACTCTTGGAATGTTTTCAAAAAATGTTAAGCCTTCTTCCACAGTCATTTCAAGGATATCATGGATATTTTTTCCTTTGTATTTGACTTCTAGGGTCTCACGATTATACCGTTTTCCTTTGCAGACTTCACAAGGCACGTATACATCCGGAAGAAAGTGCATCTCCACCTTAAGAATTCCATCACCGGAACAGGCTTCACAGCGACCGCCTTTCACATTAAAGCTAAAGCGTCCTTTCTTGTATCCGCGGGTTTTTGCTTCTTGTGTTGATGCAAATAAATCTCGAATCATATCAAAGACACCAATATAGGTGGCCGGATTGGACCGAGGTGTTCGTCCGATCGGACTTTGGTCAATATCGATAATTTTATCTAGCTGGTCACTTCCTTCAATCCGGTCATGCTTTCCTGCAACTGTTCGAGCACGATTCAGTTTTTTAGCCAATGCTTTGTATAAGATTTCATTAACCAAAGAGCTTTTCCCTGAACCGGACACCCCCGTCACACAGGAAAAGACACCCAGAGGTATATCGACATCGATATGCTTCAAATTATTCTCATGGGCGTTACGGACTGTAAGCATGCCTCTTGGTTCTCGCCGCTGGCTAGGCACTTCTATTTTCAAATCGCCACGCAAATACTTTCCTGTCACCGAATGGTCATTGACAAGGATTTCTTCATATGCTCCCTCGGCTACGACTTCTCCACCATGTTCCCCGGCTCCCGGGCCAATATCAATAATATAGTCTGCTGCTTTGATTGTGTCCTGGTCATGTTCGACAACTAAAACCGTATTACCTAAGTCACGCAAATGATGCAATGTGGCTATTAGTTTATCATTATCTCTTTGATGCAATCCGATACTAGGTTCATCTAAAATATAAGTCACACCGACCAGTCCCGAACCGATTTGTGTCGCTAGACGGATACGCTGAGCTTCACCACCGGATAGGGTCGAAGCTCCACGCTCCAATGTCAGATAATCCAAACCCACATTGGATAAAAACCGAATCCGTTCTTTGATTTCTTTAAGTATCCGCTCTGCAATCGCTTGCTGGTGAGCTGATAATGTCAACCCTTGAAAAAAAGGAATCAGTTCTTTTACTGACATATTGACGATGTCATCAATGTTATTATCAGCCACTGTAACTGCCAGCGCCTCTTTGTTTAAACGTTTTCCATGACAGTGTTTACACGGTGTAATGCGCATAAAGGATTCAAATTCTGCTTTTGCCCCCGCTCCACTGTTTCGGTGGTAACGTTGTTCGACATTTTTGATTAGACCGTCAAAAGCAATATCATAAACGCCCGGTCCATAGCGGCCATTATAAGAAACTGTCACTTCTTGGTCTGTTCCGTAAATAAGAATATCATGAATTTCCTTAGAATAGGATTCAAACGGAACATCCAGTCGAAAATTAAATTTTTCAGATAGTTTGTCCAATATCGCCCTCGTAAAACTCCCTTTATCCTTACTGGATTGCCAGCTATAGACTTGAATGGCACCCTCATCAATACTTAGTGAAGGATCTGGAATCATCAACGCCTCATCAAAGGCCATCTCATAGCCAATTCCTTCACAATGCGGACAAGCTCCTAAAGCATTGTTAAAGGAAAAGTGAATGGGTTCAATCTCAGATAAGCTAATATGACAGTCCGGACAAGCATAATGGCTACTAAGCGTAAAACTTTCGCCATCAACAACATCGATTTGTACAATTCCCTCTGTTAAATGCATGGATTGTTCTAGGGAATCGGTTAAGCGACTTTCAATACCTTCTTTTATTACTAATCGGTCCACAACAATCTGAATATCATGCTTTTTGTTGTGATTAAGTTCAATCGGTTCACTAAGTTCAACCATATCTCCGTCAATCATCACCCGTACAAAGCCACTTTTGCTTGCTTGCTGCAATACTTTTTCATGTCGTCCTTTACGTTGTCTAACCACTGGGGCAAGCACAAAAATCTTACTTCGGTCCGGTAAGGCCATTATTTGCTCCACCATCTGGTCAACCGTCTGGCGTTGGATCTCTTTGCCGCATTCCGGACAATGGGGTATTCCTATACGTGCAAAAAGCAAGCGTAAGTAATCATAGATTTCAGTTACTGTACCGACGGTTGACCTTGGATTATGGTTAGTCGATTTTTGCGCAATGGATATGGCCGGAGATAAGCCTTCAATACTATCCACTTCCGGTTTATCCATTTGCCCTAAAAATTGACGTGCATATGAAGACAAAGATTCCATGTATTTCCTTTGTCCGTCTGCATAGATGGTATCAAAAGCAAGGGAGGATTTTCCCGAACCACTTAAACCAGTAATCACAACCAGTTTATCTCTTGGAATATTCAAATCAACATGTTTTAAATTATGTACTCGCGCACCTTTTATCTGTATATATGTTTGTTTTTCCATCAGCATTCCTATTCTAAAAACTCGCTTCACTCAATAGGTTTGAGAGAAGCGAGTTAAATTTACATATCGTATTGTTTTACATGCTCTATTACATATTCCTTAACAGAATCAAAATCCTTTTCCAAAGATATTGCTAACTCGCCATAGAGTTTTTCTTCAGCTAAGTCATAATATTTTTCATCTAGGGCCGTAACTTTTTTCCCTTCAGCAATGCGATCCTCTTTTAACGAAAAAATAGTTTTAATCACTTTCACCAATTCTCGACAATCATATTTTGCAAACGCTTCTTTGTACTCAACTTCTCTCTTCTTTTCATCAGATAAATCTAATGTTCCGATGTTATGAATTTCATCGATGAGCACGATGGCCTCGTCTTTTGTCATTACCGGTCGCATTGTTACTTTCTCATTATCTACTGGAGTGTAAATCGTACCACTCTTGCCATGCTGTGGTTTTAATGTATAATACAACCGTTTCCCTGATGCACCCGACATATCTAAATGTCCTATTGACTCCACCTGACACACACCTGTGTTGTCATAAATAATATAATCGCCTACTTCAAACATTTCATTTCTCCTTTATATTTGCCCAAAAACACATAGCTTTAATCGCACTATAGTTCTATTATAACAGAAAAATCGATTTGATGTAAGCGAAATACCTATACTTATTGTTTGAAGATTTTATGCAAATTAACTTTTAGACCTTCAAATACATTTGATGTCGCAATCATCTCTTGTGAATATTCGTCTATTTTGACGTCATTCTTCCCCTTTGTGAAGTCATAAATGACAACTGTTTTTAAATGCTGGGATACAACCCAATATTCCTTTATTCCATGTTCTTTATAAATGTTCAATTTTGTACTAAGGTCTCTAAAGGCCGTTGATTTGCTTAATACTTCAATGACTAAAGTTGCTGTACCTGTATATTGTTGTTCTCCCATATTCTGTTCATCACAATACACAAAATAATCCGGCACCAACAAATGCTCACCAATAATCATCTGCGTTTCATTTATTCCTTCACACATTTTACCTTCTAAATACTTGCCAATCTCAATAGATAAGCGTGTTAATATCCGCTGATGAAAGGTCGATGGACGTGGTGACATACAAATAATACCATTCAAAAGTTCATAGGTTCCATTGTCTTCAAACTTCATCTTTAAAAAATCATTCAGTTTTACATGTTCTTTATTATCTGCCAACATATAATCACTCCTCCATATCTTTGGCATTACCTTCCACAACAATGTTTGTACTTTTTACCGCTTCCACAAGGACAAGGGTCGTTACGCCCTATTTTCTTTTTCTTTGCAAAGTTAACCGCTGTAACATTTGAAGTAACTTTGGGTTCAATATGGATATTTTTTGGAGTTTCCCGTATTTCATCCGGTGCATATCCTAGTAAAACCCACTGACGGTTTGCATTATAAATATTAATAATATATTCCATGATTTCATTTCGAACGGTAGTACTAGGGATATCTAATTGTCTCGGTATCACTTCAGGCAATTGCATCGGTGATTGACATAAATCCATATGTGCCATGATATGTGTCATTACTTCCTGAATATCAAAAGCGTCCATATTATAGTATTTTTTCAAATATTTTTCCAGTGCATAGGTTTTTTGATTTTGAACGTAGTGGTAGACACTATCCACTTCAAGCAACTTCTGCTTATGAATTTTTTTGTAGTTTAAGTTAGAATTTATCGTTCTCTGTTCTTCAATATCTTCGATTAATTCATCCGGATCAAGTACGCGAATATACCAGACAAGTTCATCATCAGCTTCTAATGTAATTTCTGTAGGCAAATTTTGATGTATTATATATTTAAACGTTTTGATATCATAATGATTCTTAGTATAGTCTATTGTCCATTCATGTAAATCTTCGAAGGACGACACCCCATAATAATAAATCAATCCGCGCACTATATCTATGCACTCTGTATTTCTTTTTATATAAGAGATATATTCTTTTTCATTCACTTCATTGACAATTTCAACCAGTTCTTTTGGCAACTTAAATCCAATCATTTCCATAGTCGAATCATATGTCGGAAACAAAAGCATTTTTTGAATCCATTGAGTAATCATCCTCTTTCCATGTATAAGATATGTTGATACAGGAAGATCAATTCGACCATCATTACTTGCTGCCTTCTTTATAATATGAAATTGCTCGCTTGACATATAGGTCAACATATGGGGGAAAATCTGTAAAACATGGTGTTCTAAAGCTTGAATTAAGCGAGCTTTTGTATATGAAGAAACTCCTGTCATTCCTAACCACTTAGAGACTTCATAAACATCTTCTTTATTCAACATCTGAAGGCATTGCTTAAGTGTATCCGCACGTCCATCAATATATAACTTCTCTCCCTGTATTATATTATCATAAAAGCTTTGATTGATTATATCCATCACGGGTTCTTCAAAGACATCTAAAAGCTCATCTTCGTCCCAGTCTTCATCCCGAATTTCATCGGAAAACTCAGACACCGGATATTTTTTTAAGTCTAGTTGACTAGGCTGAAAGTTCATATCTGCAGCATATCCACATACACCTGATCTTGGTGAATTGTCACTATCATTTTTAGGTGCAATGTTTCTTGCAACAATGGTAACTGTATCTTCCAAGACTATATTTGAATAGGCCGCCTTTACTGATAATCTCAAATTCGTTGTTGAACCAAAGTCATATTCATAGGAAAATTGTTCACCCACATCTAGCACTTGATCCAAACTAAAATTCATACCATAATTAAAGTCGCCTCCATATGCATGGCTATGCTCCTCGTAGTCACAAATATAGGAATAATAATCAATATGAAATTCACTTAAATGACCACAGCATTCTACCCAAATTCCACGAATAAAATCATCTAATAATTTTAAGGTTGCCTTTTGATCAATTAAAATATACATATAATATTCGGGACAATATGTCGCTTCTATTTGCAATAGGTATACATCGCGTTTAGGTTTGTTTTTCTGTGCATTTTTTTGTATTAAATCTTCTAAACAGGTCTTAAGATGTCGCGTAAAACCTTGTTTGCTATATTCACTGCTACAAATGAAACATTTCCCTGTATTCTTCTTCACAACATTGCTCCTTTTTATTTGCTTTCTACTGTTATACTAGCAATTTTCTTCAATATAGGCAACTTTTTACCGCTTAATGATATCCTTAACAACTTCTCCTGCTATAATCAACCCAACGACCGGCGGAACAAAGGCAACACTTCCGGGAATTGCTCTTTTATCTGTACATTTGCGTTCACCACCCGGAGGGCAGATACAGTTTGCTTTACAACTTAGGGACATATCTTCAATCGGTTTCATGGGCTGTTCTTCAGAGTAGACTACTTTTAATTTTTTGACCCCTCGTTTTTTTAATTCACGGCGCATCACTTTTGCCAAAGGACATACTTTGGTCTTATATATATCTGCCACTTTAAACTGACTTGCCTCTAATTTGTTTCCGGCTCCCATGCTGCTGATCACCGGCACACTTTTTTCCTTTGCACGCATGACGAGTTCAATCTTGGCTGTCACTGTATCGACTCCATCGACAACATAATCATATTCTTCAAAAGGAAATGTATCTGCATTCTCCGGCAAAAAGAAGGTCTTATAGGTTCGTACATCTGCTTTGGGATTGATTTCTAAAATACGCTCTTTCATCACTTCAACTTTGTCTTTGCCCACTGTTTTTCTCGTTGCTATAATTTGTCGATTTATATTTGTAAGGCAGACTTGGTCATCATCGATAATATCAAAAGCACCGACACCACTACGGGCAAGGGCCTCACAAACATATCCTCCGACACCTCCGATTCCAAAGACTGCAACACGTGCTTTACTTAGACGTTCCATCCCTTCTTTTCCTAAAAGAAGTTCTGTTCTTGAAAATTGATTTAACATTTCTTATTCTCCTACATAGACTTAGCGGATGCAATGCATCCGCTAATAATTTATCGTTCATTTAATTTTAACATATTTTTCTTAGGAAGAGAACATTAAATTCATTAACCAAAAATATTTAATAATACCCCCGCCGCAACGGCCGATCCGATAACGCCAGCCACATTCGGGCCCATCGCATGCATGAGCAAGAAGTTGCTTGGATTTTCTTCCTGTCCGACTTTTTGCACAACTCGAGCAGCCATGGGTACGGCCGAAACGCCCGCTGCACCAAGCATCGGATTAATCTTTCCACCTGTTATTTTACATAAAATTTTTCCAAAGATGACGCCTGAAGCCGTCCCTATGGCAAAGGCAAACAAGCCAATAGCAATGATTTTAAGCGTTTCCGGATTAAGGAAAGATGCCGCATCCGCCTTAGCTCCTACCGTTAATCCAAGAACAATGGTCACGATATACATCAAGGCACCTTGAGCTGTTTCAACCAACTTAGGCACAACACCTGACTCACGAATAAGGTTCCCTAGCATAAGCATACTAATTAAAGGTGCTGATGACGGCAATAAGAGTATAACAAAAATCGCGACTATAATGGGAAAGGCCACTTTTTCATTTTTACCAACCACTCTTAACTGCTCCATCTTAATGGCACGTTCTTTTTTCGTCGTCAATAATTTGATAATCGGTGGCTGGATAATCGGAACCAAGGCCATATAAGAATATGCTGCAAGAGCAATGGGCCCCAATAAATCCGGTGCCAATTTTGATGTTAAGTAGATGGCTGTCGGTCCGTCAGCACCACCAATAATTGCAATCGCTGCTGCTGCCGCACCGTCAAAACCTAATAAAATAGCTGCGATAAATGCGGAGAAGATACCAAACTGGGCTGCTGCACCAAGAAGAATACTCTTAGGATTTGCAATTAATGGACCAAAATCCGTTCCGGCTCCCACACATAGAAAAATTAAGGGTGGATATATTCCTAGTTCTGTCCCCTTGTATAAGTAATGGAATAACCCCTCATCACTCATTAATCCCGTTAAGGGTAGATTGACAACCAACATACCAAAAGCAATCGGAATCAACAAATAGGGTTCATACTTTTTGTAAATAGCTAAATATAAGAATATGCAAGCAATCAATATAACAATAACTTGTTGCCACGTCAAAGCCATGAATCCACTGCTGTTAAAAAACTCTGTCAACATAATATCGTCCCTTCCGTCTATCCTATAGCAATAAGTGCATCATTCGTATTAACATTATCACCCTTATTCACTTTAATCGCACGAATAATACCTTCGAAATCCGAGAACACTTCATTTTCCAGCTTCATTGCTTCAACGATGACCAAAAGATCACCTTTTTTAACATTTTGTCCTTCTTTAACACATATATCCAAAATTTTTCCCGGAAGTGGCGCCGTTACTTCTTGACCACCCTCGGATGCTGTCGTAGTCGCCGCAGGGCTTGCAGAAGGTGCAGGTGTCGAAGTAGACTGACTTGTATCACTTATGCTCATATCTGCAGATTCATTCACAAGTTCTATATCCACTTCATATATTTTATTGTTTAATTTTAACTTATATGTTTTCATCATTTTCTCCATTTCTATTGATAACTATTCACTTATTTGTCTTACGGCCACAATCTTAACCTTACTCATATCTTGTCCGCCACTGGCTTCTATAGCCGCCGTCAAGGCCACAGCAATTTCAGCATCATCTTCAAGTTGGTCAACTGTTTTTCCTCGAACGCTCGTCTGCATTGTTATCGGGGTGATTGTCTGTGTGTTTTTATCTTTTTTCTCAAATCGATCTACAAAACTAAAAAATATTTTTTGAAGGTCAATCATCCACATAATAATAATCAAGGTTCCAAAAACAATGGCCATACAGGCACCACTTATTTGAATCGCTTGTAACAAGGTAATATCTGAACTCATAATGCCTCCTACTATATAATTTCTATGTTTACTATTTCAGGTTTTTGCTTTGCTTTGAAGTAGTTACTAACCACATCCGGAAATATAGCATATGCAATAGCCATTTTTTCATCATCGCTATATTGGGCAACGGCCTCCTTTGCCTTATCAAGTTCTGGTTCTAAAATATCTGCCGGGGCCACGTCAATACGCTCACTATCACCAATGGCTTTTTCAATAATCGATGGCAAAATCGGAGCCGGGGATCGTCCGTATTTTCCTTTACAGTATTCCCGTATTTCCTTGGGCATAACCTTATAGCGTTCACCAAGAAGTACATTAAAGACAGCCTGAGTACCAACCATTTGACTGAGCGGTGTCACTAGTGGAGGATAGCCCAAATCTTTTCTCACTTTTGGAATCTCCGCCAACACTTCTTCATAACGGTCACCTGCATTTTGGTCATTCAACTGAGAAAGCAAGTTAGAAAGCATGCCCCCCGGTACTTGATAGTGTAAGATTTTCGGTTCAATCTTCATAACTCGGGGATTAAAATTCCCTTTTTGTATATGGTCTTCTTTAACCTTGGCAAAATGGGCTGCGGCTGCATTCATTTTTTCTTCATTAAGGGGGTCAGCTACTTTTTGATCCGAGAAGATTTTATACATGGATTCTGTCGCCGGCTGAGCGGTACCTCCAGCAAATGGAGACAAGGCTGTATCAACAATATCCACACCGGCTCGAACTGCTTCATAATAGGTCACTTCGCATATACCACTGGTCGCATGTCCGTGCAGTTCCAAGGGTAGCTTCACTTGACTCTTGATGCCCTTAACCAAGTCATAGGCATTGGCTGGTGTTAAGATACCTGCCATATCTTTAATACAGATGGAATCAGCGCCCATATCTTCAAATTCTTTGGCCAGCTGCACATAATAATCAATGGTATGCACTTGGCTGGTTGTGTACGATATGGCTGCTTGACAATGACCGCCTTCTCTTTTAATGGCTTTCATACTTGTCTTTAGATTTCTCGTATCATTGAGAGCATCAAATACTCGTACAATATCTATACCTTCTGCAATGGAATGCTGAATAAAGCGCTCCACCACATCATTGGCATAATGACGATAACCCAGAAGATTCTGGCCTCTTAAAAGCATTTGAAGCTTTGTGTTTTTCATATGTTTTCTTATGGTTTTTAAGCGTTCCCAGGGATCTTCATTTAAATATCTTAGGCACACATCAAAGGTGGCTCCGCCCCACATTTCAACCGCATGATAGCCCACTTGGTCCAACAAATCCAGCCCCGGAATCATTTCTTCCGTATGCATTCTTGTCGCTATCTGGCTTTGATGTGCATCTCTGAGAATGGTTTCTGTAAATTTCAAAAGCCCTACCTCCTAATCAAAAACTTATGGTTTAGACACCTAAACCACACTGATAAGTCTATTATGAAGGATACATTATGGCCTGTAAAATATTTGATTTCTATGTTACAATAGTTTTATCCTATGCATCATATATTTTTTTACTATTAATTTAAATTCAACATCTTTGTCTATAAAAGGAGACCCCAATGACCCTTAATCAACTTTATTATTTTATCGAAGTCAGTAACCAAAGTAGTATTACAAAGGCTGCGAAACGTCTTAACATTTCTCAGCCTTCCTTAACCGTTGCAATTAAAAATTTAGAAACCGAACTTGGCATCAGTCTTTTTCACCGGATTCGTAACCACATCGAACTAACCAATCATGGTCATCATTTTTACGAAAAATTAATACCACTTCTTAAGAATCTAGATGATTTAAACAGAGAAATGATATCTCTTGGATCCAACAACAATATTCTTAAAATCGGAATCCCTCCTATGATGGGCACCTTGTTATTTCCTGAAATATATCGTAACTTTAGTCAAAGTCATCCGGATATTCAGTTGGAAATTTTTGAGTCCGGATCTCTCAAGATAATGGATTATCTTCTCGATGATACCCTCGACTTATCCTTCATACTAGAAGAAACAACCGATAATAAAAACATCGCAACAAGTCCAATTACAAGCTTGTCTTTCCATTATTATGTGAACAAAAGCCATCCCTTATCCTCAAAAAAATCCGTTAAGGTTCAAGACATAAAAAAAGAGGCTTTAATCCTCTTTAATCGTGATTTTGTCATTAGTAAAATTGTTAAAGAACATTTCTCAAGTATCAACGTCAATCCGAATATTATTATGGAAACAACTCAAATCAACACCATCCGACGTTTTATCAAGGAAAATCTGGCCACGTCCATATTAATCGAAAAAACTCTAGCTGATGATGGAGATATTGTGGGTATACCCATCGAAAACATTGGCCCCATCACCATATGCATTGCCCGAAAAACAGATCATTTTTTAACCGATAGTGCTGACAAAATGCTAAGATTTATTAAATCCAATTACGCAAAAGACGTTTGAGCGCCCATGCCGGGCGCACCATAAAAATGACCTTCTAATTTTACTACTCCTCTCTAAACGGGTCAATATTTGACATTCCTGCCAATTGCCAATGATCTTTTTCTTTTGTTTTTACAACGCACAAAAAAAAATTCATGATTTCCAACATCAACACCCAGCAGACCATAAACTTCATTAGATTGGATTGTAAATTTTGCTTTTATTACAACTGCTTTCTCAACATTATATCTGTCATTAATTTTTTTATTATCAAAATCACCTTTAGGATATGCTGGATAATCATAAATTATCTCGAGTTCATTTAAGATTAAATCGAACTCTTTTTTAAATTCGTTTTCAAGATATCTAATTCGTTCCTCGTTTTCATTATTAATAGTATATTTCACCATTTCTTGCACATTATGTTCTGATATAGCTTCATAATATGCAGTCATATCTGAAAGTACCAGTTGTGCATCTTTTTCTGTTATTTCATATCCATATAAATTTACGTTGCTTCTTTCTTCATCCTTATACAATAAAAATGTACTGGCTACAATTATTATTACTAAAGTAATAATAATTACACACCATTTTTTATAAACCATTTTATGAACCTCCAGTGTATTTAATCATTAAGCAACTGTTGAGGTAAAGATCTAGCTTTACCTCAACCAAAAAAACTTTATCTAAAAACTTTAATTTTTCAGAAATCATCGCATCATAAGAAAACTTCAATTCTATCAAACCCTAGGTGGTAGACTAGTTGTCATGTAGTTGAAAAAATAGTATAGTGTCTATA
>CAZVKG010000006.1:0-81109 GCA_964627665.1 uncultured Eubacteriales bacterium
CATATTTATGAATAGTTTTGACACAGTCTCTTGCCCTCATGAAAGCAGAGCTTTCTTATTCGGTTTTTAGATATTGAAAAGTAAGTTCGCTCTCTTTTCATCAAACAAAATCTAACTCCATTTCTTCATCTATTGCTTCGTCTAAAATGAGTTCACAATTACCGTTTATATAAATATCAATACTTCCTTGAACGAGCTCCATGTTTGTTTGGTCTAATGCTGCCAATATTTCTTTGATTCCGGTATGTTGATCTTCATACCCATTATAAAGATTATATGCAAGTCGAATTAATGCTTTGCTACTATCACACAATTCTATCTCTGCCTGACTTAATACTTCTGTATAAACTTCATGATTTTTAAAATCATAGATGTACTTACGCTTCATAAATAGGTCTTCGTTCCCTCCAAGAATATAAAACAGAGCCATTCGCTCTGTATCTCTCGGATGTGTTTTATCCTGCAATATCATATTCTGAAAATTATACGCATGATCTTTAGTTAAAAAATACATCGCCTGCCTCCTTTCAAAGCTCCATTTCTTCTTCACTATCCCATTTGCCTTCATAACCTATTGATGGTTCTCTTACTTGTCCTATCTGAAGGCTACTTTTTATAGTCAATAGGTCTTCATTAAAATCCTTACCTGTTGGACTATGTCTTAATATTTTGTAGTTCTCATGGTATTTTTCATTAAGTTGCTGACAAGCAAAATGCCCTGCCGCATCATTATCTAGGCAGAGCATCATCCGATTGATTTCCGGATGAATAATCAAGTAATGTTCTAAAGCTTTATCTGCAACACCTCCAAGTGAAATCATGTGATGATCAAAAGTTTCAATACCGTGATATCCTAGTAAGGTTAAATAGCTCATCAGATCAATCGGTGATTCAAAAACACAAACAGTATCACTCCTTCCAACATGAGAAAAGGGAAATGCCTTATCAGAGTTTTTTACATCACCCCGATAGGATTTCCCTTGTGTATTGGCGCTTCTTACGCTGGCATATTTCGGCTCATTCTTCTCATCATATCCTACAAAAACACAGCTTCGCTGGCTATTTTCATATAATTTGTCTTGACTGATAAAGTCATAAACGACTTCTTTATCAATCCCTCTCGACTGAATCAAATATGCTATGACATGTTTATAGGTATCATTTTTATCCGGTAGAATAAAAGGGCCTTTTTCTTCTGCAACAAGTTTAGGTCGTATTGGCAAAGTGCTTTTTTCTGTTCCGATCAATGTGTAAACGGCATCGACCCAATTCTTATCTTCCATTTCCATAACAAACTGTATCGGTCCGCCACCGATATCTTTTGAAAACCAATTCCATTTTGAACCTGATGCATCAATATAAAGCCCTCCATGACCTTTCACTTTATAAGATTGTCCAATTTTTTTAAGCACGAGTCCGATGTGGTTTGCATACGCTATTATATTTGTGTCATTGGCCTTTGCAATTTCATCTTCCGTAAATCGTTTCAATAGCTAACCCCCTCCTATATCTCCATTTCTTCATCCAATTCCATTACTTCTTCCATTTCTATCGGCTCATAATTAGCTATACTCATTTTGTCACTTGGCAAAATACCATTTTCGGCCATTGAGCTGAAGCTATATCCACCAATAATGATATGGTCGATTACATTGATATCTAATGGTTTAAAAATATCAACAATACGCTGTGTTATGGCCACGTCTTCTTGAGATGCCTTTACACTTCCTCCTGGGTGATTATGTACAAGCAGTAAGTTGCTAGAATCATTGGCTAGTGCCATCTTTAAAATCTCTCTTGGATAAACCATGGTCATATTAGTTGTTCCCTCAGATATGGTTTGAAGCTCAATAATACTGTTACTGTTATCTAAAAAAGCAACAAGAAAACGTTCACGGTCTTTCATACCACCAAGAAGGGATGCAAAATACTGTCCTGATTCATTTGGTGAATGAAAACTAATCTTTTCCTTCTCTTGCTCTAGTTTCAATACATTGTAGGTCGCGATAAATTCATTGAGTTTATTGATTTTTTCCAATTGACGCTGATTGGGTTCCAATACATTAGGATGCTCTAAAATATTAAATGGATTATTTTCTTTGGCATAATTTTTGATTTTATTCATTGGAATACCGGTCAATTTATTTAATCCATGAAAAAAATCATCGGTGTACTGCACTTTTGTTCCCATTCTATTTGCCTCCTTCCATCACTTCGATTGATTTTGCTTTGGCTTCAATCACATGCTTAAGTGCTCTAATACGCTCCTTCTCTTCTTCTGTAAATTTCATGGTTTCAAAGCCATTAAAAAAACTTGCGAGCCCGACTGTTTTAATTATTTTAATAACTCTTTGTTCAGTTTGCTCACTCAGTTCTAAAACAGCACACATTAATTCCAACACTTTTTCTTCTTTTGATTTTTCTAGAATTGTTTTGTTCATAGTTTTCATCTCCTCTAAATTTCGATTGTGTCATCCTTGTCTTCTTCAATTAATGTAACCAACTCATCATCTTCCAAACTTATTACTTCATCCTTCTTATCCATATCCAGTTCAGCATTGAGTTCGAATTGTCGCTCGAGCTTTTGATTCAATGCCTGCTCATACATAAATGGTTTCTCCCATTCTTCCTTGGACTGGATCATATTTCTTTCGTACTCATCAATCTGACTTTCCGTTTTTCCAATGCGCTTTTCAAGGCCTTCTAAAAGGTTTTCAAGCCTCACCATATTACCGTGGGGACTGTCTCCAAATTCAACTTCGTACTTTTGCTCTGCATGAAGGATCATTTTGTGCTGATCAAAGAAATTGTTCTTTAGGATTAAGAGATCAAATCCATTAAATGTACCCACATGAGCTTCTTTATCTGGTTCAAGTCTTGAAAGTAGCACTTGAAGATAAGTTCCGGCTTTTTCCCTTTCATCAAAGAACTTACCATCAATATTGATTTGAAACTCTTCAGTCTTATTCATGTCACGCTTGCTGATGTCTTTAATCAATCCTTCAAGACGCTGTTTTGCCTGTTGAATTAGCTTTGGGTATTTGTAGGTGAAATTATCCTCCATGGCGTACCTTCTGCTGTTGTGTTCAGACTTCAAAAGGCTTAAACGACTGACTTCATTATCAATATCCATCTTTTCTTTAATCAAAGGATTGCCTGTTGCCAGTGCTTTGACTTCTGCAAACGATAATACAGTTTCATCAATATCCTCAGCATTTCTTGCAACGGATTTGCTAGTCATGATTTGTGAGATAAAGCGCTGTTTGTTTTCAACAATTTGCCATAAATAGCTGTCGAAGGTTCCTTTGGTGACATATTTATAAATGTTTACAGCTTCATTTTGATTGCCTTGTCTTAAGATTCTTCCTTCCCGCTGCTCCAGGTCACTAGGCCGCCAAGGGCAGTCTAAGTGATGAAGGGCAATTAAGCGGTCTTGAATATTGGTTCCAGTCCCCATCTTGGCAGTTGAACCAAGGATAATACGTTTGTTACCACTTCGCATATCTGCAAACAAGGTTTCTCTTTGCGCTTCACTATTGGCATCATGTATGAAACAGACCTCTTTTTCTGGAATACCTCTCTTTATCAATTCTTTTTTGATATAAGGATAAACAGAAAAACGCCCATCTGTATTAGGCGTTCCTACATCACAAAATATGATTTGTGTTCCTTTAAAAACATGGCTCTCCTTATATTCTTCAAAGACCTTATCAATACACTGATTGACTTTGCTATCTGGTTCATTTGACGCTTCATCATAAAGCAGCCTTGGATCAAGTCCCAAAAGTCTTGCTTCATTGGTAATCTTTAGCATGTTATCGATCCTAGGATCAACCATACCATTTCGGATATCACTTGCCCTTTCAACAAAACTTTCCATAATCTCTTTTGTAAAATCACTGGACTCTGCTGAAATCAACTTATGTTTGTCTCCTTTTAATTTTGGAACTGGTAGTTTAAGCATGTCCGCTGTTTTTACATCTGCCATGTTTTTAAAAATAGTCATGAGCTCCGGTAAATTAGAGAATTTGGCAAATCTACTTTTATAGCGATAGCCCGTGCCCTCAGGAGCTAGTTCTAGACTTGAAACCACTTCGCCAAACTGTGCTGCCCATGCATCAAAGTGGTGGATACCTCTTGCTTCTAGTTCCTTGTTTTGAATATACCTTTGCATAACATACATTTCCGTCATGGAATTGCTGATGGGCGTTCCGGTTGCAAAGATCACCCCACGTCCTTGATTGATTTCTTGGATATACTGAGTTTTCATGAGCATATCCATAGATTTTTTACTTCGTGTATTGGATATGCCGGCAACATTTCTTATCTTTGAAAATACAGCGCAGTTCTTAAAATAATGTGCTTCATCTACATAGACACAATCAATTCCAAGTTCTTCAAAGTTGATTACATCATCTTTTGGACTGTCATGAAGTCGTTTGATTTCAGCTGTTAGTGAGAGCTTGAGCTTTTCCATCTGCTTGATACTCCAGTTTTCACCATTACTTCTTTTTGCATCCGCTATGGCAGCAGAGATATCATTGATCTGTCTATGAATCATTTCTTCCTGACGTTCTTTCGAGACAGGAATTTTCTCGAATTGGGAGTGCCCCATAATGACAGCATCATAAGCACCAGTAGCAATACGACTGACAAAACGTCTTCGATTGGATTTTTGAAAGTCCTTTTTTGTGGTGACTAGAATATTAGCCGATGGATAAAGCCTTAAGAACTCACTGCCGATATGCTGTGTTAAATGATTTGGTACAACAAGAACTGCTTTATTAATCAGTCCCAGTCGCTTTTGCTCCATACAGCTGGCAACCATTTCGAAAGTCTTACCAGCACCTACTGAATGTGCTAGAAGTGTACTGCCACCATAGATAATCCTTGCAATGGCAGCTGTTTGGTGTTCTCTTAATTTAATGTCCGGATTCATCCCTGGCAATTTTAAATGACTACCATCATATTCTCTAAGGCGGATATTGTTATAGTGCTGATTATAATAATCTACATACTTTTTACGTCTCTCTGGATCTTTAAATAACCATTCTTTAAAGGCTTGTTTTAATAGCGATTGTTTTTCTCTTGCTAGCATGGTCTCTTTTTTGTTGATGACATATTTGACAATGTCTCCATCTTCAACACGGTCTTTAACCGTAGAATTTCTAAGATTCAAGCTGTCTTCAATGATGTAGTAAGCATTAATTCTAGATGTACCAAAGGTTTCTTTAGCTGAAACCGAATACCCATCTAATCCTTTGTTCTCAACTGCAAAGCTTGCATTGTAATTGTTATAGTGCACTTTGATTTCATTTCTGCCACCGGTATTGTGATAATATCTCGGTGTTTTCAAGATCTCATAGATGAACTGTTCATAATCTGCTGGTTCAATCCATGTGGTTCCTAACCTTACATCAATATCACTGGCCTCAAGATCAATGGGTTGTACTTTTTCTAGGGCAGACACATTCTTTGAAAAGAGTTCCGGATTCATGTCTGCAAAGACTTTAGCAAATTTTAGCTTTTGCCTCACATCACCTGAGAGGTACTCATCAGCTGTTTCCCAACCTCTCAAGGCATTATTTTCATCATACTTTTCAGGGTTCAGATAGATGTCTTGTTCAAGGTCTTTAATGATGACTTGAGGTTCTTCATCATAAAGCTCAGCCATAAACGGAATATCCACCATGCCTTTTTCATTTAAGGACGCTGTTAATGCTTCAAATGCAGAATCTACATCCGTTATGGATTCATAAGGCTTAATGGTTCTTTTGATAAACATATCTGCCTTTGTGAAATGATGATCTTCATCTTCCACTTCTAGAGAACATAAAAGCGGATAGTCATTGTCATCACGGAAGGCGCTGGCATTGGGTCTTGAAGTAATATATCCATAATCTTTAACAAAAGCATCATAGATTTGGTTTAACTGGTCTTGAGCCTTTTCAAGTGATTCTTTAGTACAACCTTCCGTTTGAAGTGTAATGATTTCTCTTGTTATCTCCCGAACCGCCATCATGCCTTGAATCCGCTCAAGGGTTTTACCGGTATAATCCATTCGTCTCATGATAGAATTCTCACGGTAATAGAGTTTGTCATCAATGAAGGCATAGCAATAATTCTTGTACTTAGGATCGGCTGGTATGTCATTGCTGTCCTCTTTTTTCTCCTGCTCATAATAACCGATTTCAGCTTGTAGATGAGACACAGCTTCTGATAGTGCTTCTTCTAGATTAAAACTACTGTCTCTATTAACACAGGTTGTATAACGACTGTCTCTACCAAACATCCTTTCATCAAGTACCATCTCACCAAGCATCATATGGGGATGGTCAATAAAATATTGATTGACGGGGACTCCATTTTCATTATCTACAACCGATAACCAAGTTGGTATTTCCACCGACCGACGTTCTCTCTTTTTTAGAAAAAGGATATCTGCTGTTACATCGGTATTGGCATTTTCCTTAAATGCTGTATTAGGTAATCGTATAGCACCAATTA
The DNA here is from genome assembly GCA_964627665.1 of uncultured Eubacteriales bacterium. Classification (GTDB taxonomy): domain Bacteria; phylum Bacillota; class Clostridia; order Lachnospirales; family Vallitaleaceae; genus UBA1351. The sequence continues at coordinate 6,508 of CAZVKG010000006.1, forward strand.
ATTCAGCTCTTTCAGAAATATACTTCCTGACAGCTTGATCTTTTTTATCCATAGTTCCCTTACTGGTAACAAAGGCAATGATGCCACCAGGACGCACTTTATCTAGTGTTTTTACAAAGAAATAATCATGGATCATGAAGTTATGCTTATCATAAAGTCTGTCATATACTTTGTAATTACCAAAAGGGACATTGCCAATGGCTACATCAAAGAAATTATCTTCAAACTGTGTTTCTTCATAGCCTTTAACTTGGATCTGCGCTTTCTGATAGAGCTGCCTTGCAACACGTCCTGATACATCATCTAGTTCAACACCAAAGAGTTTTGAATTATGCATAGAGTCAGGAAGGTGTGAAAAGAAATTACCAACGCCTACGGAAGGTTCCAAGATGTTACCTTTTTTAAAACCAAACTGATCAAGTGCCTGATAAATGCTTTGAATGACAACCGAGGATGTATAGTGGGCATTCGGTGTTGAGGCTTTTGCACTATCATATTCTTCTTGTGATAACAGTTTTTTAAGTTCACCGTATTCATTGCTCCAACCACTTGCCCCTATATCAAAAGCTTGAGGCATACCACCCCAACCAACATATCTGGCTAAGATAGACTGTTCTTTGTCAGTGGCCATTCGGTTTTCTGCTTCAATAACTTTCAACGTTTTAATTGCTTCAATATTGGCTCTGAATTTTGTTTTTAGCCCACCAATACCAATCTCATCTTCAGGTGAAAATTGATAATTGATTTTTGAAGATTGTTCTTGTTTTTGCTTTTCATCTTCAACTGAACCAATGGATACAATGCCCCACTTTTCTTCTTCAGTCAGTGGTTTCTCATCGGGCAGATAATCTAAAACAAAATCAACACTTTCTTTTCTGAAAATAGGATACCCAATTTGACCTGCAAAAGTTAAATCCATAAGAGATACAGCATTATTATCATAGTCAACGGATTCGATTTGAAATTTCCTTCCCTCAATATCCACTTCCATGCCTACTTCTAAGGGATATTCATGGAGATCCTCATCTTCTAGGTCCAATAAATCATCCTTTTCTGAAGGTGCTTCAATAATGATTTCATGACCTTTATCATCAAAGGTTGGTTCTACGTTTGCTTCGTCTACATCCTCTGAATAATAAGCCTTGTAAACAATGTGACCTTGCCTAGCAATATTCGATAACCAATCTTTCAGAAAATCATTTAACTCATCTTCTAAATCAGGGTTAACTAATTCATCACCCTGATATGCTTCATGATAGATTTCCATGTTATCTTGCTGAAAGGTGGCTGCTGTTAATGTCTTTTGCTTCTGGTCCACAATGAGTTCCATATCCGGATCACTCATTAAATCTCCATTTTGTTCGTAATAATGGGATATAGAGATTCTATTCTCATAAAGCTTTTCAATAACAAGGTCCATAAAGCCAGGTGCTTTTAACTTCATATAACTATAACGTCCGTTTAAGATACCAGGGGCAATCTTCATTAGCTTATTATAATTTTCATGTACAATGTCATTTTCAGCGTAATTGATGTCAAATAGCGTTGGTTGATACACTGCCTTTCTTGTTGGTGGATTATCATTTTTATACCGAGGTTCAAAGTATCTACCGTTATCAATTAAGGCATCAATACCGGAAGCAACTTTAGCCCAAGACAAATGAATTTTTTTATCGGTTTTATAAAGATCAATGGTAATCCCTTTACTGTCGTGATTTTCAAAACCGCTTAGATCATCAGAGAATGTAACAGAGCTACCGCCAGTTCCATATTCATTTTTTAGAAAGTCTGCTTTTTCTTTTGCAGTATGTTCTTCTGAGAAGAAATCAACAATCCGTTGTTTCCCACCTTCAAAGCCAGAACCTCTTAGGAGTACCTTTTCAATAATTTCAGCATCTGTTAGCTCCATTAAAAAAGAGCTACGCTCTGGTAGCTCTAAATCTTTTGCTATCTCTCCTTGAAGATGATTTCCTGAAGAACGATCTCTTCCGCTCTCGTTCTGATCATCTCCCTGTGACGATAACTCTGATAGGTGTTGGTCGGATTCTGTAATGGTTCTTCCTGTAGCATCTGCTCCTGAAGTATCTCCATCCTCGCCCACGCTTCCTCGTTCACTTGATGCATCATTGGAAGCAACGTCCCTTCGGTCACTAGATAATTGTACCGATTGATGTGTTCCTCTTTCAGGTAATTCATCGCCATCTGCCCGTACTTCCCTAATGGCTTCTTGTCGTAGCTTTCCTCCCTCGATATTTGAATCTGAGGATGATAAATCCCTTGTACTTCCTGATAACTGAGTTCCATGGGTTTCATTGACATTCACACTCCTTTTTTCTTTTTTGATGGTTTTAATTTCTCTTTCAATTTCTCTTAAAATTTGTTCTGAGATGGTACTTGTCAAATAGCCTAATCTTAGGGTTAATGTTTTTGAATCAAAATCTGTAACTGTATTAAATGGATTTAAATTACTTAGCTTAGGTTCTTCAATGCCTGAGCGAATGGCGGTCATGTACTCTACACTATCCATAAGAGACTGCATAAACTGCCTTATAACGCCTTCAACGGGCAGTCCCGATAGTTTAGTCTTAGACAATTCTTTTTCAAGTCCTTGCTGGATATCTGAGGCATAAGTAATGATTGATTTATGTGTCCGCCTTGCAATCCATTCAGACAAGGTATTTGCTTTAAAACTTTCTAATAGTTGTGATTCTAATGCTTTATTTATTTGCCATACTTTAGGAATGGTATGCGGCTGGCCATGGGTATCTTCAATATCAAATAGGTATTTTAATTTCAAATATGCACTTTGATCATCAAAGACTGCGATACTCTTAGCGCCCCTGTTAATCCATCTGCCGATACGACGGTTCCAAATTTTCATGTCAGCAACTAATTTAGCTTCAGGTCTTTGGGCATATATAAGCACGGCGTTATTAAAACTGTGCTTATATATCCTTGCGTGAAAGGTTAGAAAGTCTTTCCATGCTTGCTCATCTTGGATGATTTCTTTCAAGATGTAATCATATATTTCTTTGATTTCTGTCAGTCTACTCAATCATCTCCTCCCCCTCCTCAAAGTCATGTGTTTGGTTTTTCATCTGGCTAAAGTAAAAATCCAGAGCTTTTTCAATTGTTTTTTCAATAGCCTTCTTGTCCTCATTTGGATTAAAATACTTTGAAATGATTGTTGGTTGAAGCTTAAATGGTTTCACTTTACCAGTGCTTTTAAGCATATCACCACTGATAATCTTTTGGGCTGTGTTCCAATTAAGATTACCCTCTTTCTCATGCTTTCTCAAAAGAGTCGCTTTTTTCATATCTACTTTAAAGGTATTTTCAGAAATAATAGCCTCCACCATTTCTTGATTTTCCTGTGATAAGTACGAAAGATCAACGCCGGCTCTCATTGCAATTTTGCCTTCATCAACTAGATCTTTTAATGGAGCATTTAATTCGTTTATACGTAAATAACGGGCTACTGAGCGAGAGGACAAATCATATTTTTCACCAATCTCTTTTTTTGTATCTAACTTCGTGCCCACTGGGCATGAAGTTAAATCTTCCATTACATTAGGTGCCTTAGACAACTTCTCAATCTCGCTTAGTAAATCTGTTCTGACACCTTGGCTTTTCATCACACTGTGTCTAGTAGCAAGAACTGTAGCTCTTTCAGAATGGACAAGTTCTGCAAAAGATCTCTGCATTAAATTTGTTTCAGTGACAATGAGTGTTGCTTCTTCTTCTGTAAGCCCTTCTTTAATAACTGTTGGAACTTCAGTTAATCCTGCTTCTTTAGCCGCATTAACTCTGTTATGGCCAGATAATATTTCATATTTATCATCCATTTTTCTTACAACAATGGGAACAATCACGCCATAGTTTTTAATACTATCCACCATGTCATTGAATCGGTCTCCTTCATAAAGCTTGAATGGATGGTTTCTAAAAGGGATAAGATCGTTAAGCTTTAATGACGTAGTGCCATCTGTTTTTTCAGATGGCACTTCACTATGATCTTCACCAAATATTGAAGCAAAGGTTTCAACTTTTTTCATTTTTGTTTTATCCATTATAAATCAACTCCTTTACTAGTTCCTGATATGCAATAGCAGCTTTATTTGTTGGCATATAATCTACAATACATTTACTTTGAAGATTGGCTTCTCCAACTTTTACTGATTTGGGAATTCTAATATCAAACACTTTGATATGCTCACCATAGGCTTCATCCACCATTTCAATCATGTTCTTGGATAGATTGGTTCTTTCATCAAACATTGTTAGCAGAATACCTTCAAAAGTAATCCTTGGATTTATACGACGCTTTATCTTCATAATTGTTTGTAGCAATAACTCCAGTCCTTTTACTGATAGGTATTCCGGTGTTGCTGGAATCAATACGCTGTCACAAGCAGCTAATACATTTAATGTCATCAAACCTAAGGATGGGGCTGAATCTATAATGATGTAATCATAATCTTCTCTAAGCTGTTCTGTAATTGTTTTTAAGACGTATTCCCTACTCATAGTGCTAACTAAGTTCATTTCAATGGCTGACATTTCAATACTGCTGGGGATGACATCCACGCCATCCCTGTTTAGTATGTAGCTTTCTTTTGGTGGAAGATCATCTTCATTCATAACAGCCATCATCAAATGGTACAGTGTTGTATCAAGTGTTTCTGGCTTTTCAATACCAAAGCAGTCAGTCATGGATGCTTGATTGTCCGTATCGATTGCGAGTACCTTGTAACCCTCCTTCGCCAATATTGTTGCTACGTTCCTACAAGTCGTGCTTTTGGCTACTCCACCTTTTTGTGAAGCAACAGCTATAATTTTGCTCATGATTTTTTTTACTCCTTTCTGATATTCACTTTATGATGTGATAATACATTTAATAATTAATATAATCAATACTTCACCTATTTTTCTTTTCTAAACACCTCTTCATTCTGCAAAATCATTGCAGATATTCACTAATAGGTGTATTATCTAACTTAGGTAGGTGATAATTAATGAAATTAACGATGGGTGAGAAAATCCGGATTATACTAAAAAGAAAGAATGTAACGATAATAGAACTTAGCAAAAGACTTGGTACCACAAATCAGAACATGGCAAATAAATTCAAAAGAGATAACTTCTCTGTGAATGAATTGGAAGCGATTGCTGAAGCTTTGGATTGTGAGTTTGAAGGGTATTTTGTTGATAAGGAAGGGGGAAAAATCTAGAAAGATTATTGCTGTTCACTTCGAATCCATAGAATATCAGGAGGGATGTTATGATTTATAAGGAGTTAACAGGTCAACTCGACGATAGTCCATTATATGATTTAATATCGGATGGATTTTCAGACAAGAAAATTGTTGAAACGATAAACAACACATTTGATCAATTTTTTGTAAACAAAAGTAATTTAGAACGTTATTCAAAAGATTTTTTAATTCATGATTGGATTAATTATACAAGAAATCATTATGATAAAATTGATATCAATATTAATGAGATATTATCTTTAGTTCACAGTTCCCAAAATATTGATAAGAATGCTGTATTCAAAACTTTTGCATCATTCCAAAATCAAAGTGCAAATATTGGAAATAAACATTGGTCATTATGTATATTACAAAAAGATCTTTCACAACTTGGCGATTATGAATATATTACCGAATGCTTTACAATGATAGAAAATATATGCGAAATTTTTCTGAAGAATTTTTTTGTAATATTAGTATACCTTCACCGAATATCTAAAAACAAAATCTCCTCTCTTGAAGAAATAGGTAATTTGAAATTCGGTAATTTAGTTAACGAAATAACTCAGGCAAATATTCTGCCTAATCTGTTACAGACATTGCAAAGTCCTCTTTCTATATCACAATGGAGGAATATTGCCTGCCATAAAAGTTACTTGTACATTTCCAATAAAATTGAATGCAAATATGGTAAGCACTTAGAAAAACAATATACTTTAAACTCTAAAGAAGATTTACTAAAAATAACTAAAGAGTTAAATTTGATCTCTCAAGCGATTAATTTTAGTTTTAAGTTTACACTCTATGATAATATAACTGAAATCGGTAATATTTATAATTCAAATAATTCTTCACAAAATTGTGAAGTGAATAGATCTGAGACTTGGCATTTATTACTTGTAACAGAACTTTATATATCGGGATTCAAAGTCATAGAAATCAAAGAAAATGATACTTCAATTAAAATTTGTATTGAAGAAATGACCTACCAAGATACTTATAAAAGAGCCATACAGTCTTCAATAGCAATATATAAGGTATGGGGTTATACAAATAAAAATACAATCGAAATTATATATTTCGATATCAATAAAACTCCATATTTATCTTCTAGTTCAACATCTGATGTTTGTGAAAAAATAGCATCTGGTTTAGAAGATATTAATTTCCTAGCTTCAAAAGCAAATTTCATTAAGCTACAGTAATTTATTGCATTTAAAAAATCCTGAATTATTTAATTCAGGATTTTATCTGATTTCATATTCATATCAACTTTCAAGCAATTCGCAAAGCAATGCAAACTTCCAACTCACCAATCGGTACTTTATTTCTAAAATCATCACCATCTTTAGTGAATTTGAAATCGTCTGTAACCCTTGTAAATACTGCTATTTCGTAGATTCTATTCTTTGTATTCCTACAACGCACTCCACATGCCTTGTTTGGAGCGTAGGTGCACGCTAGTTGTTTGTCGCTAGTTGAGTAAGTAGACAAATTTTCTTCTTCAATTATACCAGACGGATTGGCAATTTTCTTGTAGAATTCTTCATTAAATTTCATCCCTGCTTTGAACACAAAAGTAATAGCATATGGATTTGAATTTCCATCTTCATCAGTTGCTCCAATGACAACTTTATCAATCAAACTATCCAAAATATCACGATCAAATTCAGTAATCTCCAAATCTTCCTCTAGGACTTTTCTAAACTGATTTATTCTTGTGGTAATTGATTCTTCTCCTTGAAGGGTTTCGTAGCTCTCATTTCTTTTGTCCATTAGAATTTTAAGTTCTTCCTCTATTACATTATACTTTCTATCGTAATCTGCTTCAGTTATTTTTTTATCTAATCTCATATCCAATAGTGTCTGTGATTTCATTTCCAGCTTTTTAATTTTAGATGTCAGTTCACTAACTTCATCTCTAAGCTGATCAACATTCAAAGCTTCTTCTATATTTCCAAAGAACTCTTCAATGTCAGTGGTGTTTAGTTTTTGAAGCTTATTATACGCATTGACAAAAGCATCTTCTAAAAAGCTTTCATGAATACCTTTTGAATGTCCACACTCTTTTCTTCCGTGTTTAATTGCCTTTCCACATTGCCATGCCGGCTTTTCATGATCTGTCCCGTGATGCCAAATTCTTCTGATAAAAGTACCACCACAGAAACCACACGTACACATACTACTAAAGGCATGTTTTCTACTGTATTTTCTAGAGTTATGTTTTGATCCATGTTTACTACTTCTCATTTTCAAAATTTCCTGAGCTCTATCAAACAATTCATCCGAAATGATTGGCTCATGATTGTTCTCAATATAGAACTGCTCTTTTTCTCCCATGTTATCTAAACGTCTATGTGTAATTGGATCTACAGTGAATGTCTTTCCTTGAAGAAGATCACCTTTATATTTTTCATTTTTAATAATACCTCTAACAGTGCTCTCATGCCATTTTACACTTCCCCTATTTGTTTTATATCCTAAATTAGTAAGCTCTTTGGCTATTACAAAGCATCCTGAGCCTTCAACATATCTTCTAAAAATATATCGGACAATTTGTGCTTCTTCTTCATTAATAGAAATGCTTTTAGTCTCTGAATCATAATCATAACCCAAACAGCCATTATATCCAACCATTTCTCCACGTTTCATTTTCATTTTAAGTCCCATGGTCACATTGGCTGATATAGATTCACTCTCTTGTTGAGCCAAAGAACTTAAAATAACCAACAGCATTTCACCATTCATGGTCAATGTATTAATATTTTCTTTCTCGAACATGATGGCCACATTCTTTTCCTTTAGTAAGCGTACATATTTTAAAGTATCCAAAGTATTCCTAGCGAATCTAGATATTGACTTTGTAATAATCATATCAATTTTACCTTCTAAAGCATCATTAATCATCCGTTGGAAATCAACACGTTTATTGATTTGTGTTCCAGATATCGCTTCATCGGCATAAATGTCTACCAATTCCCACTCCGGTTTTGTTTCAACCAACTGTTTATAATGAAGCACTTGGGACTGATAACTCAATTTCTGTTCATCTGAATCTGTACTAACCCTGCAATATGCTGCAACTCTTAATTGATTTTCAATAAAACTACCTCGTTGTCTACGTGATTGTTTACTTGCTTCAATAACTTTAACCTTTCCCATTGAAAGACCTCCTTAATTCAAATTTATCCTTGTTGTGATGCGAGTTTATCATTTCTGGAAATTTTAGACCATGTTTCGTTTATTTTTTTTAATACAACAAAAAGCCTTCTCAACATTAGACTTACTTTGAGAAGGCGAATTATTTTACAAATATACTTATATCAAGTTCGTAATAAGTATTATTGTACCTATATTATATTCAGATTGTATTGTTTAAACTAGTGCTCTTAAGGCATCTATGATGTGACTATACTCGATATCTTCAGCGTACCTATAATCTTTAGTGTACTTGCTCCATCTTTTTTTTAGGGTTTCACTGTTTTCAATTTCATCGATTCTTTTACTGATATCATTAAATATATGAGAAGTTTCTCTATGTGCTGCTGTCGATTTAATGGCCTCTTTAAAAATTAAAAGATCAAAACTCTGAGTTTTTGTCAAAATATAAACATCATAAAAATCTCTTGGTCTTGTATTCAGCTCTCCCCTTCTCAAAATGGTTTCTACTTTTTCTGCTAAGACAGTTTCTATGTTGTAAGCCCACACGCCAATATTTCCTTCTTCAAAAATCATTTTAAATAGGTATAAGACTTCTTTAGGTGTAATGGCATCACCAGTTGTAATATCGATCTGCATTGGTGTAATAATGGTATCGTATTCTGAAACAACACTCACTCGATAACCACCATAGGCATCATCATCCCTAATGGCATCAACGCTATTAAATGTAAAAGTTACATCATCATCTATTGAAATGTTACAGATTTCTTTAATTGCTTTGGTAATGGAATCATTATCTATTGGATAGTTCTTGATTGTTGCATCCATGTCCATAGTTGCTCTATTATCTATTCCCACAAGTGCAGCAATCAACATGCCACCTTTTAAAATAAACTTATCTTTATAGGCCGACTTGGAGAGACGCTCAAGAAATCGTTCAAACATATAGTTTTGAAGCACTACCTGAGCTGACATATCTTTTTTTCTAGCTAGATTTCTTATTTTTGCTTTTAAGCTCATCGCTCTTCCACTCACAGTATCACCTCCAAATAATTTTTAAGTACCGTCTCTATGTTGAGTTTTTTCGCATAATCCATTAATAATGAATAGTCCGATGATTTTATTTTAACGTACCGTCTCAATGCTTCATTTAGGATTTGAATATCTACTCTGCTTCTGCTTTTTATAATGTCACAAATCGTTCTTTCAATATTATAAACTCTAATCTGGTTACCGAATGAACTTTTAACTAATATAGCACCAAGCTCATGTAATTCCTTCTTTACATAGTAAATTTTAAATCTATCTGCAATATTTGAAACAACCTTATATCCACTAGGAACCGTAGCCGAATACTCAAATGGTGTTCTATCCGATAGATCATATATAAAAAGAGCTGTCTCATGGGAGTAAATTAATTTCGAATACTTTTTCTGCATAGCAAACATTTCATCTTCAATAGCATCAACAGCTACATATACCCCACGATCACATCTTTCTAGCCTACCTTCATTAATTAATCTTTGAAGGTATTTTCTTGGTATCCCATATTTATCAAGATCAGCACTTAAAATCGTACCATTTTGCTGTTTAATCAATTCTTCAATTTTTTCAAGGTAATTCATAACTATCACCTCCTGTTACAAATATACTTATATTATACTCCATATAAGTATATTTGTAAACAGGACTTTACTCCATAGCATAAATACCGATTTTATATTTCTTCTTGATAAAAAGCTTGATCTTATCATACTCCATGGTTGTAATTAACTTCTTAGTTTTTAAATGATTTAACATTGCCACTTGTTCACTAAATTTCAGTCTATTATCCATTGTCTCTTCCTCCAATTATTCATCTACTCAAAATACAATTTATCTTTTTTCTCTTTTAGAAAGGTTCGAATATCATTAATGCTCTCTGCCCTTTTGCATTCAGGTAATGCATGTAAAACATCTAGATGATAACGCCCAGTGTCACTGGCTCTAACATCTAGTATGGAAATAACACCTGTGTCTGTTTCACTTCGTATCAATCTCCCAACGCCCTGTCGTAATTTTATTAACATTTTCGGTATTAAAACCGATTTAAGGTATTCATTCATATCTGGGCACAATGACTTTTCATAATCACTGATTGGATCAGGTATTGGAAAGGGTAGCTTCACAATAATTAAATGGGACAATACATCCCCTGGTATATTCACACCTTCCCACATGCTTCCAGTTGCAAATAAAACAGCATTTTGACTTTCCTTAAATTCATCGATGGCTGTATTTCTGCCACGATTCATTGCTATCAATTGTCGATTCGGATGTTCTTCCTTGATATGCTGAAATATCAGTCGCAATGGCTTATAAGATGTGAATAAGACCAAAGCATGTCCATTGGATGCATCAATTAGCCTTGATATTTCTTCCCCCATCATCTGAATGTAAGCTTCATCATCAACATTAGGAAAAGGCATCTTCTTTGGAATATAGAGCATACAATTTTCTTTAAAGTGAAATGGTGATGATTTGGTGAGTTCGTTAATCTTCCAATCACTGATAGGATTCATGCCAAGTTGATGCTTGATATAACTGAAATCTCCATCCACAGCTAAGGTACCTGATGTTAAAATCATGGACCGCTTAACTGTCCAGAGATCGTCACCTAATTCTTTGCTAATGACTTTAGGAATGGATGCCATCATCCGTTGACCCTTAGCTTTGGGATTTTCCATCCAATAGATATTTGTTTCTAGTAGAAATACTCTCAAACCATCTAGAACAGTTTTAAGGTCAATTAGAAATTGCCTTTCCGTATAACTCATCTTCTTGCTGATTTCATGAATGGTGAATACCATTTTCTTTAAAAGTGTCATAGTTCTTAAAGTGATTGTTGTTGGAAATTTTTCTGTATCATCAGAAAATGCTGTTCCGGGGATTTGCTCAGTCAATGCACCAAAGAACATTTGGTTAAGCGCCAACACCTCACTCGTTAGATTCTTTAATTCTTTTTGGCTCTTCTTCTTCGAATGGGTAGGCGATATCTTCTTCATCAAGTGATTCACCTCATGTTCATTAATGCTTGTTCCGTACATCTGATTTGCAGCATCCATTAACTTATGTGCTTCATCAATAATGACCGTTTGATAATCTGGCAATAATGATCTTCGACCATCTTTTCTTTTTAATATATCTGCCAAATAATAGTTGTGGTTGCATATTTGAAAATGATAAGTGCTTTTCCTCGCCTCTTTCATAAACTGCTGAAAGGCACATGCCTTAAACTTGCTGCACTTCATACACTGGCTACTTTTAACGTTAATTTTTCGTTTATCATATCCGCTAATATCTTCAGCGTCAGCAAGATCGATATTTCTACTTTGAATTAAATTTTGTAGCCCTTTATATTCACTTGAACGTTTACGCTTGGGATCTAGTGAATTAAAATAATCCTTTAATCGATTTTCGCAAACATAGTTTTCTTTACCCTTTCTAAGTACACAGGTGATTGGTGATGAGATAATGCCATTTTCTATCAGCATTTTAGAAATCTCCGGTATGTACTCTTTTATGATTGAGCGCTGTAATTCAATACTTGATGTGGTGATTACAATTGGCATTTGCTTATAAAAACGACCCTTTCTTGCAAAAATACTATGTACGATCGCCGCAATTAGATAAGCGTGAGTTTTACCAAGACCGACAGCAATATCGCTCAAGGATATCTTCCGTTCTCTCATGTTTTCATACATTTGCTTTGATAACTCTACCTGCTCTTCTCTTACAACAAAACCATACTTGGGAAAGATATCCCTAAAGATAAGATCAATCATCTCAGAGCCATCTGAGGCTTGTTTCAAATCATAAAAAGATAATGCTTTTATTTTATCAATAACATCCCCGTAATCTTGCTTTGCCAACTCTTTTCGTTTGTAAAATAAATACTTTTGGTCCCCTGCAACATAATTAACCACACGATAGGTGTAATTCTTTCCGGTAAAGCTCTGGACTAAGATGCAGTCTTTTATAATGAATACACCTGTCGAGTTTTCTGCGATCCATTTTTTAGCGATTACTTTGTTTAGAATATCTTTTGTATCTAAATTTGCTTGAATATTATCCATCATTTCTCCTTTAGTTAAGTTTGTTTCACTTAACAGCACAAACCTAGAACCAAGCCAAAACAACTTCGTTACACGTTTGTACTGTTAAGTGATTCTTTTAAAATTTAGTTAATAAATACTTTAGGCGGTCAATGGTCATTGACCTCATAGAAGCAACCTATGCCATTGGCTTCCAGGTAAAGGCTGTATTCTCCTGATCATCTGTCAGGCTGCCATCCATAGGATACTTAGGACTTGGCAGAAGTATCGTTCAAATTTCCCCTCGTGGATCATGGCGAATTATCTAGACCACTAGATAATTTAAAGCCGGATGTTAACGCTCTGGGATTTCCGTCATGGCGCATCCGCTTATGTCGCTTTCCTCTCGGTCACAAGGTAACGTACCTAAAATATTGAATATGAGTAAAATTAGGATTACTATTTGTCAAAGTTCACGAGGGATAAAAACCCCCTCACTTATAAGCCGAAAAGTAGGGGGGGCTGGTCTACGATTTGATAAAATTTTTTTAAATATTTAATTGATTTCTTAATTTTCCTATCACTCTTTTCTTTCTGAAGTGAAGCGCTGTCTTAGAAATTCCCAGTTCTTCTGCTACTTCACGCTCAGTTTTTCCATAAAAAAACAGCTCTTGTATTAGCGATTTCTCCTCTTCATTTAAAGTAGAAATTGCTTCAAGAACTGTCTCAAATAGAATATTGCTAATTGCGGTATTGGTAACATCCACATTGACATCTTCTATGATTTCATCAGCTGTATAAATTGAGTTGCTTATATCACTAAAAGACTGAACACCTTTCTTTAAATCTCGTTCTTCTAAGTACCGCTCTCTTCGGTCCATCTGGTAATAAACTTCATAGACTTCCTTTGTTGTTTCATAGTACTTCCCATCTACGGGAATATAGTATCGCCTTGGTTCTCTGTTTTTATCTCCTGATTCATTCATAATCAGTACCTCCTATTTTGTAATTGATGAATTGTTCTATACAAAATAAAAAGTTATGGACCACGAATTGAAGCCTTATTCTCAATACTCATTTCAATCATCTCCTTATTTAAAGCAATAAAAAAAACCCTAATACGCACTACACGTACTAGGACCTCATTGGTCGAAGGCAAAAAAATAGCCGCTTAGGTTAAGATTCAAATAAATCCTAATCCAAGCGGCTATTTGCCATTATATTCATTTTGGGTACACACATCCCACTATACTAATTATAAAGGTTTCAAACTGTCATAACAATTTCAAAAGTCTATCAATTATCTATCATTTAACTGTCAATTCCCTTTCAATTGACTCTCAATAAACTATCATTTTCAATCTAATTTAAGCTTATCCCAGTATTCTTTCAGAGGCGGAATTATGTACCCCCAAAGAGCAATCCCCATAAGTTCAGTTGCATGTTTCTTATAACGGTAATAAGTTGACTGGGTCAAATTTAACTTCCTCATTATGGCATCATCGCAGAGTACATCTTTATCTATGTAACAATAAGTAATGATGTCATGGTATACCTCCCCATGCTTTGGATGGGTTTTTAGATGTTTAAGTGCCTTGTCTACGATTTCAATGATCTGCTTCGTTTCCGCAATACACATAAGTCTTTCTTCAATGGCTTTCTTGTCTTTAGTTAGATTAAAATCGTCCAACTCTAAGCTTAAAAAATTAACAAGTTCAGATATTCTATCACTTCCGTAATCTTGTGTAGTTTCTTGAATTTCATATATGGCAGTCTCTATCCTCCATACCACTGTCCGGTAAATGGATAGAAGAAGCTTTGTCTTATGAAATTGCTGTGTTTCTGAGTTCTTTTTTCCCCCATATGGCCTCACCCCTTTTGAAAATAATTGTTGGTCTTGCATCTTTATATCTCTTTGCATTCTTGAGCCTCCTTTTTCAGAATTATCTGTGGCGAAAAGGCTTATCTATATTATATAGTCGAACATACGTTCTGTCTATATGATATTCCCTTTCTTTTCGTTTCTTTTTCATCAACCATAATAAAGTCCCTAAAAATCAATGTTTGATTATAAAGTTTTTTTATTGATCTATAACAAGAACACGCTACAAACATATTTTTGTTGCATATTTGGGATTTATTAAATAAAAAAATATCACTTCTTTGATACTTGACTTAAGTTTATTATACACACCATAATACTATATTGTCAATCCCATTGTTGCAACTTGCAACATTTTATTGCATTTTTTGTTGCGTTGTTATATACTGTTGACTATAGTCAAAACATATAACATAAAAAGAGAGGGGAATTATCATGCCCGATAAATCACTAACAAATAATGAAATTCAAGAGTTACGAAAGCGGCTTCGTGCTAGAAGACTATTTCTTGATTTAACCTATCAAGAATTAGCTGAAAAAACCGGTATGAGCAAATCTACTCTTCAAAGATATGAAACAGGCGGTATAAAAAATTTGCCATATAGCAAGATTCCAATTCTTTCGGAGGCATTAGGTGTTTCACCCAGCTATTTTACTGATTTAGATCAGGATTATACATCAACGGATACAATTAAAGATTCTCATTCCAACTTTTCTTTAAGGTCGCAATTAATTGAACGTGCAAGAAAATTCGAAGTACAGGCTATTACTCAAATTACTCCAAAATTAATCCAACAAGGCTACACAGTCGAAAAGCAACACCATGGCTCATTGGGTGATATTGTTGCAATTAGAGGAAAAGAAGTATGGCACATTGATTTTAAATTTACAAGCGATTTAGAGAAGCATCCTGTTGGGTCAGGTCGAACTTATCAAGAATTTCTATTTCGCTTAGGTAGACTTGCAGTATATCAAGGCCAAGTGACAAAGTACTCAATCCTGACCAATTTAAGAATGATAGGTGAACAAATGATTCAACAATACAATCCACGACATTTAGACATTGAAATTAGTGTACTTTACCTTACTGGTGATGGGTATGAAGAACTCTTTTTTCAAAAATGACAAAGTCCCGCCAGGCAATGAAGCTTGACGGGATTTTTTATTATTGGGGACAAGGAATCAAAATATTCATTCATTGTATACAGTGAAAATTTAATAATATGTTCTACATACGTTAGCTCTTTATTTAGTCCCTGACAAACTGACTATAGTATTATATCTTATTTTTATACTTTTCATACCATTCCAAAAGCTCGACATAACCACACCTTCGGATAATCATACCTGGCATCTCAATTTGCTTAAATATTGTCTGAATTTTTTGTTTGCTTCGTTTTTATTCTTTGCAAGGTTCAGAGGCGGATTAAAAACTTCAATCAACATAGTTTCAATCAGTTCAACATTCTCAAGCCCCGTACAATAATGCATTTTTAGATTTGCTTTCATCCATCGACTCAACTCTCGCTCACTATCATTATCAAATCTGTATTTTGTTGATTTTGCTTCATTTCTGTTATGAACTTTTTCGTATCCAAATAAAACGCCTAAGCTTTTTCTAAGTGTTGAATTCCTTGCAGTTCCGTTAAAGTGATTTCTATAATCACGTTTTCTTAACCCCCTATCACCTGACAATCCAACATAAAGCACTTCACGCTCGTTAAATCTATTGAAAAACACATCTCTCATTTGCTCTGGTAACTGACTGATATTCTTAACACTTATCAAATAAACACCTTTTTCATCAGGAATCAATTCATCCTTATCCTTAGAAGGATCAAAGATATTTATTTCAAATTCTGATATACAGCATTCGATTTTGTCCATTAAAATCATCACCTATTTTTATAATTGCTATGGGTAACGGCAAATACATTTGCTCTACACTCGTACTGATCTAGCGCCTTATATTGATTGATAATGTGAGACTCGTTAAATACAGTTAAAGCAATGCTATACTCAATTCTTGTAGTTCTAACAAGCTCATAAAGTGTTTGTAAATCCTTCGGGGTAAAGGCTTCATATAACTCAAGATCATTCAAATTATCGACCTTACAAAATTCTCTTGCCGCTTTTATAACAGCTTCATCTTTAATCACATGGACACCTATCAACAACATGGCATCATCTAACATATTATCAATAGTTGGAATCCATCTAATAAATTCGGAATCATTCCCTTCTTCAAATAAATCCAGATTCTTTAATATCCACGCCGGTCTGCTATTTTCAGACAAGAATACTGCATGACTCGGGATTATACCACCACCATATCTATGATCGTGTCCTATTAAAATTTGTGCTGTGAATGTTCCCATTTATTCGTCCTCCTCAACTATGTTAATTCCACCACCAAAATACCAGTGATTTGTTTCAATAAACCCAATGAATTTTTCATAGAATTGATCTTCAGTTACAATTTTAGGAAGTGTAACACAACCATTAATCTCAATTTCATAGTAGTCTTCAAGATTATCCTTTTTAGGATATAGAACACCATATAATATTTCGAATGCGTCCATGTATTTTTCTACTCGTTTTTTATCTTCTATGCTTGGGCTTTTAATACGTGAAAGATTCATGTTATCCTGCAAATCAGCAATTTTGACTCGACAAGCTGTTTCATTTTTGCTGATCCTATCAATAAATGTACCATAATCTTCTTGGTCTTTTTTCGTCAATAATTCTAAGATTACCAAAACTTCCTCAGAAAAACCTTCTTCTTTCAACTCATTTATTGAAATATTAGTATCTTCAATAACATCATGTAAGACCGCACAGGTTTTTTCCAAATCCGAATTACAGCTTTGCATAACTCTCAACGGATGTAATATGTAGGGTTGTCCACCCTTGTCTAGTTGCCCATTATGGGCTTTAGTCGCTATAAGTATTGCTTTTTCAATCATTGACACCCCTCCTTGATTCATTCAAACTTCCTCCCGGAAATTTGTCGAATAATTCTACAAAAGCGTTCCCACCCATCGGGATACATATTACTTCCATGTTTCTTAATATTTCGTCCTTTTCTAACGATTTCAATATTCCACTGGGTTCCATCAAGAATATGTGGATCTACATATTCAGACTTCCAATTCAATAAATCAATAAGTTTAAGCTCTTCAATCAGCTTATCAGCAGTTGTATTCCAAAACACTTTTCTATAAGATTCTTCATTTCCTCCACCAAAATGCTTCCATGTCAATTCTCTACTTTTCAAATTGATTTCTACTTCATAATAACCGCCAAAATATCCACCAACTGAAGCTACAAGCAATTCCATTTGATTATATGCATAATCAATTGCCTGTTGTTTATCCCACTCATGTTCACAATCTTTACAATAATACTCAGGATCACTATCCGTAATACAGCAACCTCCCAGCTTTATATCACCTGCTTCAGCCTTTAGAAAGGCTTCATGTGTTGGCATTCCATACATAACGCCAAGAACATTATTCGAACCACAATTGGGACATTTTTTATAATTAATCGCCAATAGGTACCACCTCATTCCACTAATCATTCCATCTATTTAAATAATTTTTTCAGAAGTTTAAAAACATCAAATGATGTTCGATTGTACACCTTATTATAGGCATATTTCTTTGGATTTCTAAGCCACCCATAACCTCGAGGCATTTTCAAACCTGCCCTATGTACAATCTGCCTTTTTATACTTGTTCTTACAGATATTCTTTTTTTCAAGCTTGGTGTTCTAATTCCAAATTTCATGCTACTCCCCCATCGCCTACCGTAATTACTCATTTATTATTTGTATACTATTCTCATACAATTGCTCAAGACAAAGATCCGGTCTTTGAACCAAAAGCTCTTTAATCGTTTCTGACAACTTATCCTTTAATGACATTACAGTCTTCACATCATTTATAAACGGAGCATCTGACTCCACAAGAATACGATCAGAAGAAATTTTTTTTACAATTTTCTTCCCATTTGCACTTTCTAGCATCTTCAAATTAACAGAAAAGAAACATCCCATTTTTACTGCTCTTTCAAATTGCTTAACATCACCTGAATACCAATGTAAAATGCATTTACATGAATTACAGCAATTATACTTTTCAAGGATATCCAACACATGTTTTGCAGACTTCACACTATGTATTGAAATAATCTTACCTTTATATTCTGTACATCTACCTATTATTGTATCAAATACAATAATTTGCTGTTCCTTAGTAGCATAAAATTGACTATTAAAATCGAGACCCACCTCACCTATATATTTTGATTTGGGTAAGTATTTCTCAACTAACTTCAATTCATTAAATCGTTCTTTTACCAGTTGAGGGTGTAAGCCCAGTGCTGGAATTATTGCTTTGTTATTTTTAAAGAAAATCAATTCTTTTTCATAAGCTTTAGGCGTAGTGGTCATTGATAGAATCATCATATCTGAATCTGAAATATCTTTCGCAAATTGAAGCATATCAGGCATTAAATCCACATGGCAATGCAAATCAAATATCTTCATGTGCATCCTCCATTTCACTACTTATGAATGCATCTACTTCAAATAATCCTCTCTTATAGACCTCTGATAATTCTTTTATATGTTCATCATCACCTAAAATTGCTCCCGTTTTATAAACAAGTAGTTTTGCCATTGTTTGATTTTTTTTCAGACGATTTATTGCATACTGAAATGATCTTAACTGTATACCTTCTCCTGATGAATGCTTTTTAATTATTGATGATAAATCGTCAGCCGTATATACTGTACTATCACCATCTTTACCAAATGCTTTATGCATTGCTGCTCTTCTAATTATACATGGAACACAAAATCCGCAATGCTGTGGTGGCAATTTTTTCCGTGTCGCTTTAATCGGTGATGAGCATGAATTTGACTTCTCCATAATAATTGATAGAATGCCTTTATTCAAACATTCTTCTGCCATCTCACCCTTAGTCTTATTCCAATACGGATTTACTACAGATTTATAGGTACCCAATACTTCAAGTACCTCATTCCAAAGATTTAAGTAAAACGGATGTGTTGTCCGAGTACTGTGAGAACCAATTCTCAAGTCATCAAGTGGTATATTTAAGGCAATCAACCCATTCTCCGGTACTTGCAATTCCTTTATTGCATCAAAATTTGATATTATATAAATTCCAAATGCTATAAATAAAAAAGACCTACTTCGAGTTGAATTCTCGTTCCCACCTCCAGGTATAAAATCTCTTTTAAATACCATCCAAAGATCTAAATACAGAAAATTGTCTGTTTCATATTTATTATCAAATTCATGAATAATATTCTTTTGAGAATTCTTAGTAAATCCCTCCCCAGCATGGCTAACCAAAATGATTTTTTTGTTTTGTTCCAGATAATTTATTGTACTAATCAAACTATCCATTCCACCAGAAAAAAGAGAGGATACTTCAAAATCCTTACATTCACATTTTTCTTCATCAGGCTCAATTATTTTAACCGCTTTCTGAGTAAAGTCTATAGTCCATTTATCACCTGTCAAGAAATTGAGCATTCTTTCAAATATAGGCTTTGCTTCACGAAATTTCGTTAAATCAGAAACTGGTAATTCTATATATATCTCTCTGGTCCAACTGTCTTGTGAATGTAATTCTCTTGAAATCCTTGTATCGGCCAGATAAACAGCTGTTGCTAAACACAAAAGATCCAACCCTTGCTCTGTAGGTTCCAATCCATTTTGCAGCATCTTTTGTTGTACATTATCAATTCCGTACAGTAATTTTCCGTCTCTATGTCGTATTGGTACTACAACTTTCTCAACATCATCAGTGCTCGTCGTTATTAGTTCAAATTCATCATAGCTCACTATCAATTTATATCTCTTCATATACTACTCCTCCAATTCAGAAAGTATAGAGTATGCTCTTTCATAAACACTATCAACAATATCCCTCGTATGATTTGTATCGATACTCTTTATTTCTACATGTAAATCGTTAATTGCATCTGAAACAGAGCCACTTATAAAGTCTTTAACTTGATTCTGTATTATTTCAACCGTTGCAGTGTCATCCGGTAAAGAAATTGTTTTATTTCCAATATCATTAAGAAGTCGTTCTTGAATAACATTTGTCATATACGTTTTTGTAAATGCCAGGAATTCATCATCAGTTAAGGTCTCAATTGTTTTATCTTCCAGATCAGTTAAAGTCATCAATGTTTCGATATATGAACTTCTAGCTATTCCTTCATCTGTCGGGCCACCATCAGGACAGACGAAATCCATAATATGTAAAAATACATCCCTTGCACTTTTCCCAATTATGTCTCCAAGGCCATATATACGGCTTGTTTCAGCCACCCCATTCCTTGAAATACTGTTGAAAAATGCAACTAATCTTTCAGTACTATTTCTTGCTGAACCTAATCTTGAGGTGGCATTCTTCGATCCACCTAGTGATTGTTTAACATATTGCGATGTCGACTTACGTAGATTATGCGAACTCCTTCCACCTTCGTTTACATACCTAGTAAAATTACTTCTTGGCATTCTAAACCGATCTCCATCCGCTGGGGGTGGAATTGGCTTATCATCTTCCAATTGGTTATCCCCATCTTCCAACCATGATGGTACTAAAGGTGTATTACCGTTCTGACCTCCGTTACTTGTAGATGTTCCCATTTAAAATCCCCCTTACTTACATAGATTTAAGCGCTGCTTTAACAAATGCAGTACCATCTCTTTTTAATTTATCTATATAACTCGATAATTTGCTTTTGGCTTCTGCTGATGTTATGCATCCATTCCATCCATTACAAATCCAAACACCAACGGTCTTAACATCAAACATTTCAATTAAACTTACGAGATTCATTTGAAGATTTTGATGCAGCGAGACAAGACTTATAATTCCTTCAATGCCACTTGGTTTATTTGAGATCTTACTTTTAGCCAATATTTTTGAAGCCAATGTATCAAATACAATTTTCGCATCATCTGGCGACAATACTTTTACTTCCTCTTTCACACTTGCAATATTCATAGAGGTACTCATTAACTTGTCTAAAATAATACGCAGTTTCTCAGATTTTATTTGATTGAAGAAATAATCTTGCTTTTCTTTACAGGCAAAGAAATATGGTCTAAGGTCTTTTTCTCCAAGCTTGGGTTCAGTCATTACCCATTTAGTAATATTGTTGTCTTTGGTCCATTCGTCTACTTTTGGACTGTTCTTGGTAATTGATACTACCTTTTTATCAGATTGTTCGACTTCAGCTGTATCATCTGCATTCTGATCCTCTTCACTTTGTTTTCCAAGATTCAATACTTCTGTTTCTAATTCTCTTATAACATCACA
The DNA here is from genome assembly GCA_964627665.1 of uncultured Eubacteriales bacterium. Lineage (GTDB taxonomy): Bacteria > Bacillota > Clostridia > Lachnospirales > Vallitaleaceae > UBA1351. Next base: position 28,254 of record CAZVKG010000006.1, read on the forward strand.
GTATCCTAAATCGTTTGTTTGTGAGGCTATATCCTCATAGAACTCATCAAAAAAGCTCTCTGCAAGCATTATTTTAGCAAGATATGGCAATTCTACTTCATCGCCATATCCGCGAGCATCTGCCATCTTCTTCCTTAGTAGAAGCATATTGATAAATCTTTTAATCTTTCTAGGATTACCATTGGTATGACGAGCTAGTATCGCACTTATTTGTGTTGCTATTGTAATCTCACCTATGACCAGTTCATATTTACTGTCAAGAGCTTCGTTCAGCTCAGTAATCGTCAGCCCTTGATTTTTCCATGGTTTTTTCATTTTCTCAACTGACATGGTAAGAAGTCTGTCAAATTCGCTTGAATTGTCTTCCAGCTTCGATCCTATAAGCAACATTTTTATATACATTTCTGATTCAATTTCCCCAAGAACCGGAAGTCTAAAGGGTACCTGAATCAATTTTTCGAGATACCGCTTTGAAAATTCTACCCCAAGATTTTTATTGTCTGAATCTGTTAAATCAGGAAAATGTTTTCGAACAGCATATTCGATCATTGTTTCATCTGCTGCAATTACAAAAGCTGTAGCATTTGAGAACATAAATAATCTTACAGCCTCTAAGGTTTCTATTGTTACTTCTGGCAAACATCTATCTAAATCATCGATAAGTACTACCAATTTCTTTATTGAAGATGCTTCAAGCAGTTCAGCAAATGCTTTTTGAAATTCAGTAAACTCTTTAGTCATTGACATATCTTCCATGATTTTTGAATCAGTTAAAAAAGCACCTATCGTTTCAACCGAATTCTCAACTTTTTCTGGATCTGTAAGATTACCTTTTAACACATCAAAAGCATTTGTAATTAGCCCAATCGACGGAACACCAGTTGCCGCCGAAAAAGCCACATTTCCGGCAGTCTTTGCAACACTTAACCAGTTAATGCTCTTCCAAACTCTTTGAATTTTATCAGCACATACTTTTGATAGCTTTCTTTTCTCAATTAAAGAAGAGACAATAGAACTCATCAATGCGATCTTGGCATCTTCAAAGCCTTGATGCTTCCAGCCGTTGAATTTTATACATTCAAAATCATTTGATGACTGAAACTCATCTTCTACCATTTCAAGAATACTTGATTTACCAGCACCCCAATCACCATGAACACCAATAGATATAGGTCTCTCTTTACTTTCATTTATTAATTCAACAACAGTTTTCGCTATAGCTCGATTATTCAGCATATCGACTTTAGTTTCATTATCTGAAAGAATCAAATTTCTCGCCCCCTTTTAATTATTCTTTATGATGTCTTCAATATCTTCATACTGTAATTTATTTTTTTTGTAAATCCTTCTTAATTTTTTTGATTTAATCTTATCCCTAAATAATTTAACATTAATGGATTTATTAAGCAATATAAACGAATTTGCTATTATACCAACAATTAAACCGCCTATGTATGTCAATGGTTCAGCAAAATTCCAGTTTTCTGCAATAAATTTTCCTAAAGTGAATATTATTGGTAATGAAATCATCCAAAAAACAATAAGAAAACGTATGATATAAAGATTCCCTATCCAATCATTTAGGATATTAATCGATGATTTCATTGATTCAAAAGTTTTAGTCTCTTGGAAATTTCGCTCTCCAAGTTTCTTATACACCTTCATTACAATATACAAATCAAGGATATCATCTACCGAGGTCATTGCATTCACAAGTTGGTCACTACCTAGCTCATAATTACCATGAATTAAAATATCATAAATTAATTTATCAATTGGTGTTGATGCTGCTTTATTATACTCCGGTTTTATTTGTTCAAAGACTACCGTTAGAAGATAGCTGTCTCTAAGACTGCAAGTCATAATATAAGATTTAATGTCTTCAAGAAACCGATTAGAATCATATAATCCAAAAGCTACCAAAGTAATAAGACTCTTTCTATAATCCAAACCTTTTCTATTTTTCATTCTTACAATTGACTCAATTTGATCTTCTAAAGCCACCTCATCATTATTTGAAAAAATATTTATTATTAGATTATCAATTTCACTTAAATCGTCATCATTAAAATCAATCTCATTCAAGTTCCTTAAATAATTATAAAATACCTTTTCCCGGATACTTGCTGTTGACAATAATTCTTGTTCCAGATTCTTAATATCTCTATAAATCATTGAATCCCCCCCTATATAAACCAGAGTTTATCTGTGATTTGATTTAAAATGCTAGGGTCCCAATGATCAATTAAAGTCAAATCATTTGCAAGTTTTGCCATTTTAGCAGGGTATAGCATTGTGACTGGCTTGGGTGGTGTCATAAAATTAGAATGAGAAAGATACATAAAATGCACCACTTGAGTTGCAATATAATGTAAATCTCTAAAACTCGAGTTCTTGTTTATTTTCAGAAGTATAGGGGCGCCACTTTTATTTCCTAATGAGATTAACCCTTGATCTGAAGATATTTTTGTAAAATATCCTTTACTTACGGTCTCGTTTCCGTTGTTAAAATAATATTTATAGTTATGAGCATAACTCAGATGTATAACAGCAAATTGAATATTGTACTGACTAAACCTATCTACCGTTTTAAGAATTGCTCTAATTTCATTATCATAGCCAGCTTCTTTGTATAAATGGAAGAATAGTTTAATCGTTTGTCCCTCTTTAATATTTTTTTCAAAAATTACCTGAGCAATCGTTTTATGAAGATGCTTTTCAAGATTTGTTGAATAATTTGCTTTTGTTGATAATTGACTGCAATCGCCAACTAAATACTTTCCATCATAATCAAAGACACTTGCAAAACCTATAGCAGTTTCATCCGCTTCATTTATACTTGACCCAACACCAATAATTAATTCATTTCTAATTGTATCATTTTTTGCAATGGTCCAAGCTGTACCACCTAGTTTTGCATATGTGTTTAACATAATATTATTGATTTTATACTTATTTAGGCTTCTCAGGCTTTCGATTATAAGTATTTGAGAAGGAATCTGTCGATTTAACAGTTTAGCTTTTAACTGATAATAAGCTGAATTTCTAACAGACATTTTCTTGTCCATTTCACTTAGAATGATAAACACTAAATCGAAATTATCCAATGCAATATCATCAAGTCTTGAAGAATAATCGTCATTATTTCTATCAACAACTTGTACATCTTTATCTCCAAAATTAATATAAAAATACTCATTCATAGCCTTCACATATTTTTCTATAAAAATCTCACTAGCACCTTGATATTCCTGGTATGTTAAACATAGAATGTTCATTTTTTTATTCGCAAACATGTCATATGTAAAAGGCTTTGCTTTTTTTATTTTCTCCTCATGATAACCACCCGAAACGTTGTTTCCATTATAAAAGAACATTCCAGGTTTTGAAATTAATTCAAGATTTAAGTTGTACGATGGTAACTCAAACCACTCAAACTTTGTAATTTCTAAATTGCCAGGCAAGTGCAAATGATTTGTTCGATTACATAAACCATTGAATGTTTGCTCAAGTTTTTTATAGCTTTCATTGGGGCTATTCTGTTTAACAATAAATCTATCATAATCACTGTTCTTACCAATGATCCCTAAGTACTTTGTCACATTATCTTTTGAACCGACAATTCTACCATTTCTATTCTTTCGCCAATTTCGAGTATCTATACCTTTGCTATTCAATTCCTCTTCAGATTTTGAGAACATACTTTTAGTTCGATCTGTAAAGAGAATATAGTAATATCGATTATTTGTAACATCATTCATTCCAGATTGGACAGCAAATCTTTTGCATTGAATTATATCCAGATCTCCAAATGATTCCGGCCTTGAATTTTGAACTTCTAATTCCCAAATATTACTATGTTTTAAAGGATACTGATTATAGTTTTTCTTTTTAAAGTATCTAATATAGGCCTCTTCAATTATTTTGCAAAATAATCGCACATCACTATCAACATAAATTGTCTCTTCTGTGAATTCATCAGGTAATACTACTTGGGTAGGTGACGCTTGCCAAGCATATATAAATCCATAATTTATTAGAAAATAATAATCAGGATATTTTTCTCTATATTCCCTAAGAGCAGCGTAATCATTATTGTATATTTTCCGCAGTACCGTAATCTTATCTTTATTAAATTCAATCTCAAATGCATTCAATTTAGCTCCCAATGTACCACCTCCCAATATTTTCACCTTCTACTTTTAGAGCTATTTATAGCTCGTTCAAAAAATGGTCCCATTCTAAATGATTTCAATAATCTTCTTCAATTCTTCAATCTCTTCTTTTGAAAGAGTAACACCTTTTCCCATTTTCTCATGATCTGGTGCCCAATCTCTTAAATCATATTTAGGTTCTCTGTCATTCCATGAAATCAGATTTAATTCTTTTTTCCAACCTTTGGTATTCTCTGAAAGAACACCAAAGGTTTCTATAATCTCATATTTAATTTCTGCCATTAAAAGACCTCCTCAATAATCAATCAGTTTTAAATTCGCCCTCATCTTCAGCTACATGACCATACCAAACTTCTTCTTCATACACATAGCCACACATCTTTTCAGCTTGTCTCATAACCACTTGCATGGCTTTTATTGCATGATCTGGTGGATAGTCGTATTTCTTAAGTAGTCGTTTAATGATTTTGCGCATGGTTGCTTGGGCACTTTTTCTAATGCTCCAGTCGATGGTAATGTTCTTTCTTATGGCTACTGTGAGTTCATGAGCAATTAGCTTTAATGTTTCATCTTCCATGAATTCTTTTACAATTTCATCTGCTGTTAGCGCGTCATAGAATGCGATCTCATCTTCGCTTAAGCCAAGGCTTGCTTCATCTTCTTTCATCTTCTTGATTTCGTGAGCCATTTTGATGAGTTCTTCGATGACTTCCGCATTTGTGATGGCTTGGTTTCTATATTTGTTTAAGGCTTTTTTAAGCTTTTCAGAGAATTTTTCAGATTTAACGAGATTTCTCTTTTCCATTGCTTTGATATTGCCTTCAAGGAGTTTTTTAAGCATTTCTAAAGCTAAGTTCTTTTGTTTCATGTCTCTAACTTCATTTAAGAACTCTTCAGATAAAATCGAAATCTCTGGTCGCTTGATCCCCATTGCTTCAAAAACATCAATCACTTCTTCAGATATGATTGAACGTTCTAGCATTTGATGAAGTCTCGCTTCGATTTCTCGTTTAGATAATGTTACTTGTTCTTTTTCTTTCAGTTTAGCAAGACTTGCTTTAACTGCTTTGAAGTAACTCACTTCTAAAGCCTTTGATTTACCTATATCAGAAGCTGCACACAGTGAGTGTGCTTTAGCTAATTCTACTGCTATCTTTTTAAACTCATTTTGGTCTTGTTCAGGTTTGCCAAGTACAAAATCCATACCACCTACTATGGCTCTTATACGTTCAACTTGGGAAGTACCCATATACTTTGAGTAATCAAAACAATGCATCATATCTTTTAAAATCTCTAGTTTTTCAAGCATAATCGCAACAGCTACATTGGTATCAATACCTGTATTATCTCTGTCATTACTTGTGTATTGATTTAAGGCATTTTTAAGACTTTCTAGAATACCGATATAGTCAACAACCACACCACCAGACTTCTCTTTAAATACACGATTAACCCTTGCAATAGCTTGCATTAAATTATGACCTTTCATTGGCTTGTCTATGTACATAGTGTGCATTGACGGTACGTCAAAACCCGTGAGCCACATGTCACGCACTAGAACAATCTTTAATTCATCACTGTTGTCTTTCATGCGTTTAGCAAGTGTGTCTCTGCGCTGTTTACCACCAACATGTTGTTGAAGTCTTTCATTATCCGCAGCACTGCCGGTCATAACGACTTTAATTTTACCTTGATTCACATCATCACTATGCCAGTCAGGTCTTATTTTAATGATTTCATCGTATAAATCAGCACAAATCCGTCTGCTCATACAAACAACCATGGCTTTACCATCAATGGTTTTAGACTTTTCTTCATAGTGATTAATAATGTCTTCAGCTAATTTTCTGACTCTATTTGGTGAACCTACTACAGCTTCAAACCTTGACCAAACGGCTTTGTTTTTGTCTTTTTCAAGTTCTTCTTGACCTTCAGTTATTTCTTCAAACTCATCATCGATTTTAATCAGTTCATCATTATCGGTTTCAAGTTTTATAATTCTATTTTCATAATAAATTCTAACCGTTGCTTCATCTTCTACAGCTCTAGTCATGTCATAAGTATCAATGCAGTGACCAAAGACTGCTGTCGTTGATTTATCTTCAAGGTCTATTGGTGTCCCTGTAAAACCGATAAATGAAGCATTTGGTAGTGCGTCTCTTAGATATTTGGCATAACCGTATTTCACTTCACCTGTTTTTAAATCTGTTTTGGCTTCTAATCCATACTGGCTTCTATGGGCTTCATCAGCAATGATGATGACATTCTTACGATTTGTCAGGACAGACATTTCACCATTTTCAGGTTTAAACTTTTGAATGGTAGTAAAGATGATGCCACCTGATTCTCTGTCATTTAATAAATCGTATAAACCATTGACTTCAACTGAGTTACTACCTGCTTGCATTGCCTTTTGATTATCTGTTAGTTTTCTTACATCAGCTTGCTTTGGTGTTTGTCTTAACATATCTTGTGACTTAGCAAAAGTAGAGAACAACTGATCATCTAAATCATTTCTATCTGTAATTACAAGAATCGTTGGGTTATTTAGTTCACGTACTAACCCTGCTGTATAAAACACCATAGAAAAACTTTTGCCCGAACCTTGAGTATGCCAAATAACACCGATTTTTCGATCACCTTCTTCACTGATCGCTTCTTTGGTTTTTTCAACTGCTTTTTTAACTGCAAAGTATTGATGATAGGCAGATAATATCTTGATAATTGACTTTTTATCACCTAACTTCTTGCCGTTAATGTCTTTGTCATCTTCTTTTGATTCTTGAAAAAGAATGAAGTTTTCTATGATATCAAGTACACGGTCTTTGGCAAGCATGCCAGCAAATAATACTTCGTATTGTGGATTGATAAGAGGTTCTATTGTCACACCATCAATTGTTCTCCAGTTCATAAAACGTTCTTCGTTAGACGTGATTGTACCAGCTTTAGCGTTGATGCCATCCGATAATATACAAAAGGCATTGTAGTTAAAGAGTGATGGAATGTCTTTCTTATAAGTCTGAATCTGATTATAGGCGCTTTCAATCCCTACGTTTTCATCACTGGCCGATTTAAGTTCAATTAAAACAAGTGGAATACCATTTACAAAGATAATAAGATCCGGTCTTCTTTCTTCATTTTCAACGATGGAAAATTGGTTAACCACTAAAAACTCATTATTTTTAACATTGTTAAAATCAGCTAGATAAGCTCTTTTAGTTCTGATGTGTCCTTTTTCTTTAAAAGAAACTTCAATACCTTCTACCAGCAATTTATGAAAACCACGGTTGTTTTCTTCAAGCATAGGGCTATTAAAAGTAATCACTTGACGATATGCTTCTTCTAAAGCTTCTGCAGGTAAGTCTCTATTAATTTTAAACAAGGCATCTTTCACACGGTTTTCTAGAATGACTTCACGGTAATCTTTTCTTTCTTCATAGTCACCGCCATGTGAGATATCTGGTCCAAAGGCATACTCATAGCCTAAACCTTGTAAAATCTCTATGGCAGCTTCTTCGAGTAAGTCTTCGGTAAAGTTTTCAGTTAAACTCATGATTTACCTCCTTTCAAATTTGATTATTTGATAAGTTTCTTTAGCAATTTGATAATATCAAAGGATGTTCGATTATACACTTTGTTGTAAGCTGCTTTCCTCGGATTTCTTAAGAAACCGTATCCATGTGGCATCTTTAGTCCTGCTCTATGAACTAACTGTCTTTTGATACTTGTTCTTGCAGATATTCGTTTCCTTAAACTTGGTATTCTGATCCCAAATTTCATGATGCTTCACCTTCTAAATCTAAAGGTACTCTGATTTCTCCTGACATTAGTTTTGGGAGGAGAAAGTTTCTTAATAAAGATAGTTTCTCATTCTCTTTTTCAGCTACATTTACTTTTCGTAGAATATTGATTATCATATCTTGAAATTTCATCTGTATTTTATTATCTGGTTTAATAATGCTGACTTTTCTCAATTCAGATTGTCTAATCCCAGTAACAGTTGTTCCAGTAGCTCTATTCAACAAATTTTCCATGACTTGCGGAGTTTTTAAATACATATATAAAACTTCTGGAATTATTTGTTTTTTGTCAGCCCTTATTGCAAATAATCTTTGACTCAAACAGTATTTATCGTTAGTAGCAAGGAAATATAATTCTCCTAATGGTGCTTCAGATGTTAGCAGAATATCTCCATATTTTAGTTCATCTTTCATCCATATGGAATAGAGTTCTTCATCTACCCGATTCGCTTTTTCTAGGTTTACTAATCTACCATTTTTAATGCTCTTGGCAGATAATGCAATTATACCTTTTTCACTCCAATCACTACCTAATTTTTTAGGCGTCTTCCCTCTGTAATCTATTATCAATTCCACTAAATCATCTATACTCTTTACTTCCCACCCCTTAGGAATCATCCCAAGTTCACTTTCAACCATTTCTCCACCACTAGACTGATAAGGTTCTCCATCTTCATTTGGGAATTCAAAATCTACAAACCATTGTTTGAATATTTCCCCAGCCATGATTTCAAGGGTTTTGTTGATTTGGTTGTTGAGTTCGATTTTCTCGTCTAGGGTTGAGAGGATGTTTGTAATCACTTTTTGCTCATTAAGTGGTGGTATATTAAACTCAATTTGCTTTAATGTTTCTGTCCTTAAACTAGGTATTGTCGTTCCTTCATTATAAAAAAGAAAATCAATTAATGACATTTTATAGAACATAAACTTTGGCAAAACAAGATTTTCATTAACTTCTGTATAAAACAGTGTATCAACTGTCCAAAATGGATGGTCTACATATTTCACCTTACTAATGCTACCTTTTCTACCAATAAGTATTGAAGGCTTATCGTATAGAAATTGAGTTGAGTATCCCATCAATCCACCTGTCCCATATATTGGATACAAACCATTAGTATCATCTTGAACTTTTTTTTGATTCTTTCCATACTTTATAGTAAGTAAGTCTGCTAACAAATAACTTTTCACACTAAAACTCATACCCAATACCCCCAAGATTCTTTCTAATCTCATCTTCAAGGTGATGTGATTTAGCAAATAGCTCAGCCAGTTCTGCAGTCATGTTATCCATCTTTTCTTCAAATGGAATACCATCATCTTCTACATCTTCTATACCAACATAACGACCAGGGGTAAGTACATATTCATGCTCTCTAATTTCTTCAATCTTTGCTGACTTACAGAAACCTTTTACATCTTCGTACTCACCATTTAGATTTCTCCATGCATGATAGATTTCAGCTATTTGGTCTACATCGTCATCTATTAATTCTTTATGTCGACGGTCAATCATTTCGCCTAAATGTCTTGCATCAATGAATAAGACTTCATGTTTTCTATTTCTGTATTTTGGGTTGTTTTCTTTGTTGCGATTTAGAATCCATAAAGATACTGGAATACCTGTTGAATAGAACAGTTTATCTGGTAATGCTACAATGGCATCCACCATATCACCTTCCAGTAAATTCTTTCTGATCTCACCTTCATTGGATGTATTTGAACTTAACGAACCATTGGCAAGGACTATACCCGCACTACCATTTGGTGCCAAATGATAAACCATATGTTGTAGCCAAGCGTAGTTTGCATTACCTGCTGGTGGAATACCAAATTTCCACCTTACATCGTCTGTTAGTTGATTGCCTCCCCAGTCACTGATGTTAAACGGTGGGTTTGCTAAGATGTAATCTGCTTTTAGCGATTTATGCATATCATTATGGAATGTATCATCATGATGTGCGCCAAGGTTTGCATCTAGCCCTCTGATTGCAAGGTTCATTTTACAAAGTTTCCATGTTGTTGAATTCATTTCTTGACCATAGATCGAAAGATTTTCTACTTTTCCTTGGTGGTCTTCAACAAACTTCTCACTTTGAACAAACATACCACCAGAACCACAGCAAGGGTCATAGACTCTGCCCTTGTATGGCTCAATCATATCAACTAAGGTTTTTACAATACTGGTTGGCGTATAAAATTCTCCGCCGCCTTTGCCTTCAACACTGGCAAATTGACCTAAGAAATATTCATACACTCTACCTAGTAAATCTTTTTCACCACTAGCATGAAGTTTAATTGTTGATATTAAGTCGATTAGTTCACCTAATCTTCTTTTGTCTATTTCTGGTCTTGCATAACGCTTATCTAAAACACCTTTAAGGGTTATATTTTCTTTTTCAATTAAAATCATGGCATCATCAATATATTGGCCAATCTTAGTGTCTTTTGCATTATCCATGATGAATGACCATCTGGCTTCTTTTGGTACCCAGAAGATGTTTTCTGATTCGTACTCATCACGGTCTTCTTCAAAACCTTCCCCTTCTTCTAATAGAGCGTTGTACTTTGTTTCAAACTTATCCGAAATATACTTCAAAAATATTAGTCCTAATACCACATGCTTGTACTCACTGGCATCCATACTCCCTCTTAGTTTGTCTGCTGCTTTCCATAGCGTTTCTTCAAATCCTATGTTTCCTGTAGTTGCCATTATAATTGCCTCCCTTAATATTCTATTTACTTTTACGTCTGCTCTTACTTACTGATATAATCGCCATTAATTCTTCAAAAAACATTAGTGGCTTTCTAAATTTTCTTTTTAATCCCGAAAACATACCTGGTGAAATTAGTTTTTCAAGCGACTCAGATAATTGATTCTCTAGATTCCTTGCATCTTCAGAAATAATTCTTAATCGTTGAATTTTATTTGCATCAAATGAAACTACTACTTCAAACTCAAATAAGCCTTTACTTTTATCATACATCAGGCTCAAATAGTCACTCACTAATTGAGCTGAGAACTCTACACTTTTTGCGCTAATATATTTTCTTACAAACTTTCGGTTTTCTCTCAAACTTTCATTTGTTTTAAGTAGCAAATGATTCACTTTTTCAATATCTTCTTTATAAACAGAAATCTCTTCTTTTGAAAATGATAAGATTATCTCTAGGTTCTCTACTGATTTTTGCATTTCAACAACCTTATCAAATTCTCTCTTGAGAATCTCATATTGAAGATTAAACTTTGATTGCTTTTTGATGGCTCCATTATTAATAATCGCTGTGAATATTGCACCCAAAATAACACTTAGTAATATAAGCAAACAATCTTTGGCGAATGGGTATGAAACGAATAACGCCTCAATTTCTCGTATTATATCCACTAAATTCCCCCCTTTTTTTAGAAATTATGGTCATCAAAGACTTCAAAAATTTCTGTTTCATATTCTTCCTGTGCTTCATCACTATTTATACGTCCAGGTAAAACCTCTAGATAGTGTGATAATGCTTCTATTGTTTTATGAAGAACGGACTCATGTCCGGCTTTCTCCATCAATTCAACCATTAACTTGAAGGTATCCATATAAGGGTTATTCTCCACAATATCCATCGCTTCTTTAAATCTTGATACCAACTTTGCTTTCTCAATATCCCTCTCAATGATGTTTATTTCCTCTTTATCATATATCGGGTAATCGACAACATCATTTAATTCACCTGACTTGTACCGTTTTTCATGTTTCGTAATGACAGGTTTTAAATCCTTTTTTAGTTTCTCTTTTTGCATTTCAAGCTTTTCAATTTCCGTTAGATCTTTTGAGAAAAACTCATTTTGAATGCCAAAAATTTCTTCTAATACCGGGAGATACTTTTTAGGAATGCTTTGCCTTTTTTTTACCCACATGTTTATGTTTTGTTTTTTTATTCCTAGTTTTTCAGCAAGTTCTACATGCTGCATATTATATAGACCAAGAATGAATTCTAATCCTATCAAGTATTCACCTCCCATTACAGGTTTATTGACTAGGTCAATATTAATTATAAGTCTATTTATTGACTAAGTCAATAAGAATATCCTATTTCTTGTGCCGAATCATTAAAAGCTATACTTTTTTATCAATAACCCATTATATTAGAGTGAAAAGTTCAAGGTATGCCATCGTGACAGGGGGACCGTGACACACGTTCTTCTAGTAGCTCATCAAAGTCTATTGCTGGTAAATCAAGACCGACTAATGCCTGATCTAGATCTTTAACATTCAAATTATTAGCCTCTGCATTCGAAGCATCACTCTCATTAGAATCTTCATCCTTTTGATTTATATCTGACTGTGCTTCTACTTGCTCTTCTTGGAAATTACGTAGATAAAATAAATTCGAGCGTTGACCCCCTTGTACGTGAAAGCGACTTTCACGTACAAGAAAACCTGCTTCTTCAAGATCATTCAGTGCTCTTTGTACCGTTCTAGTACTTATATTGCACTCTTTAGCGATTGTTTTAACCCCAGGAAAGCAAGTTCCCTCGCTATCAGCACGATTGATTAGATAAAAAGCAACTAGTGTCGCTCTTTGAGTTAATTCCAATGAATAAACTTTTTTTATTAAAAGACTTTTACTATTCATACTTGACCTCCGAATTTTTAATAAATGGCTTGATTACCGATAACCACATAGACGCATTTATATCCTCGTCGAAATAATTTGGTGTGTAATTTGAAAAATAAATATCCTTATGGAGTTTTAGATACTTGTACTGGTCTGGCTCCGCAACAAAAGAAAATACTGTATTAAGTGATGTCTTATCTAAAAGGCTTTTATGTTTTTCAATGTCATTCATTTCATAAGGTTTGCCTGTTACACAAAGAATTGCAGCATCACAGTTTTTTCTAATAGCGCTCATAATTCTATTATCAATCACTCCCATGTCATAGATAATGAAATCAAATTCATCATGACACTCAGAGTGAAGCGACAGGTATTTCACACCATTGTATAGGATGACATCACCCTTTGATGTCATGCCCTGATAAAATGCCGGTAATATACTTAAATGATCATGTTCGTTTGCTTCTACATAACAAACCTTTGCACCGATACTTGATAAGTAATTGGCAAGATTAATTGCCATAGTGGTTGTACCCACTCTGTGTTGCACCCCCGTGACAGCTATTTTTATCTCTTTCTTCGAGAATTCATATGAATCCACGGATGTATTAAAAGCAATTTCATCAGGAGTAAACCTTAGCATAATGTCTCTTTTACTTATCCCTAAATCGCTTATAGATTTAAGAAGCTCTTCTTTTATGGCTTCTATTTCATTTGCTGTGACAATATTAAAAACTCCATTTTCAATAAGCTTCATGACCAGATCATGATGCACTTTCATGTCTTCAATATAAAATATCAGTCTTGAAGTAAACATATTTTTAAAAGCATTCACAGCGTCCAGAATGTCACTATTTGAATCTTTAATGGCATTAAGATCAATAACCATATACTGAAAATGATTAAGGCTTCTAAGATCGCCAAGGACAAACTGTCTAAGTGAAAAAGTACCGGACAACTGCTTAATGATGATACCGTGCTCATCATTAAGAAAATCCAGCAAGTTGATATGGTCATTACTTGATAGGTACAAAAGCATCATTTACACCCCCCTCCTGCTCTATCTGAAAATCTTTTGGCAGTACAATATCTACATCCTCTGGTTCGTACATGAATAGCATGATAATGCCAATAACAACAATGACAATGTAAATTATAAGTTCTATAACAAGTTTCTTCTTCAAAATATTCGCCTACCTTCCTCCGGAATTTCCCATGAAATTGAATTTATAATCAGGAATCTGAAAATTAACATGAAGTCTTTTTGACCCAATCATAACGAGTGCATTTCCTCTTTTCTTTTGAGCTAAAAGCTGTTCTTCAGCATCTGTAAGATTAAAAAGCTGTTTTGTTTCAATTAAGTTCATACCATCACAGCCCATCAATATCTTATACGCTGGAATATCTAATAAAGCTTGTCCATACATTTTGACTTTGGGATCAAGAAAATCAACGACTGAATGAGAGATGATGGCTATTCCTGCTTCATACTTTCTTGCTCTTTTTTCAACATTTCTTAAGAATACCAATGACTGAGGCACATTGGGGTCAATCATGAGATAACTTTCATCACAGATTAAGAGCACTGGTTCAGTTCGATCCAAGCTCATCTGTTGCCAGCACCATGTAAGGATATTGAAGTACTGAGTCCTTTTAATATTGTCACTGGTATTTTGAAGATCGTGGGTATCTAAACAAATACATCTAGTATTGGTATCGATCGAACTTTTTCCATTCCATAAAAAAGCGTCACTACCAAGAGCAATATCTTGAAGCAGTAACGCCAGTTCTTCATATTCATTTTGTTCATTTGCTGATATCGATTTATCTTTTATCTTATCTTTTAAAAGCTCATACAAATCTAGAAACACAGGAAAGTCATCATTAGTTAATTTGTTGATATCTGTATCCCAATGGATGCCAAAGTTATTATACAGCTCAATCAGCGTATTTTTAAGAATAGCTTTTTGCTTATCTGATATTGACGGTAAATAAAGACTAAAGAAGATTTCAAGGTTCTTCATGTATATGGCCATATCGCCCATGCCATTGCCTTCATCCTTATAATATTTATCATCTTCATCCACTGGTGTAGGTCTGATTTGAAGTGGATTAATCTTACCATTGGTGCCTCCACCGGCATTTATCCAATCGCCATCAAGCGCTATACATAGCTCTCTCATTTCTCTTTCCGGATCAATGAAGATGATTTTTGTGCCTTTCATATACTCTGAAAGGGCAATATGCTTAACGACGGTGCTCTTTCCAACCCCAGCTACACCCATAATGGTAAAGTTTGTGTTGGTTCTGTCATTGCCCCTTTTCCATGGATCAAGTACAACTAGCCCACCTGTGTTATCTCTTCCAAAATAGTAACCCGTACCGTCATTATAACCAGAAGATGAAAAAGGAAAACCCCCGACAAAACTGCTCATTGGAATGACTCTTTTAAGGACTTCTCCAATGGATTCATCAAGGGTATAATATGGGGCAATACTTTTAAAAGCTTGTTCTTGTAGATTAGCCATGATTCTTAATTTTGCCTTACTTGTAGCGATGATGCTTTCTGTCTTTCTACAAATCTTTTGGAAGGTGTTTTCTTCCCTTGCGATTGCCATGATGGATATAATCATGGTTCCAACGGTTTCACCTTCTCTGTCAATTTGTAGCATAATCTTCTCCCCATCCATTGCTGCTTGCTCTGCCCTTTGTCTAATCAATGGGTCTTTGGCTGAATCTGCTGCACCTCTGTTTTGAATGACACTCTTTGATAATCCTGAGATAAATTCTCCATTATCAATCGGAATAAATGTAATGCCTACAACTGTTCCAGGTATATTTGTAATTTTTGCTAGCCATCCATAATCGACCTTTTGTGGGTACTTGACGATTCCATAAATTCTCCCTGTGTTTTCACCTACAATCAGGCTGTTTCTTTTAAGTTCTAAGCCTATTGGAGTGATGATGTTTAGTAGGGAGTTGTTAGTTTTTTGTTGTTGACTTATACTTTTTTTCAATGCGTTTCCTCCTTTTAGAGTAAAAAAATAACCACAGCATATACTGCAGTTACTAAAACATGATTTTTAAACTGATTGACTTTTTGATGTAATAATCTCTTTTATTTGTTTCTGATGCTTTAATAGATTTGCTTTATGTCTTTCTGAACTACAATAAGCTACATGCCTTACTTGTAGATCAAACTCAGATATTTTCAAACCATTTTTCAGAGATTCAATATATTGATAAATTTCTTCTAGTTCTTCATTATCAAATGAATTAAGCACATCACAAAACATCGAATCTTCATAAATTCCTTTATCTTCTTTTAAAAAATACCTGAGTTTTGTTTTGAATAAATTATTGACAAAACGGCTTATAATTGGATCATCAACGGTAGATAATGGAAGTAATTTGAATATTTGCTTAACAGTATTTATGTCCATTATTTTAAGTTGCATAATTAAGACTCCACTATCATAACTCAATACTGAAATCAAATTTGAAGGATAGATATCTTCAACCATAATTAAATTTAGAGCTAACCTTACTCTTTTTTCTATTATTAGGGTTGTAAATATTTCATTTATATCAATACATGCCTTATTCAACAACTCAATATTAGATTCCAAATTTTGATTACTCTCATATTTTCTATATGCAATGTTAAAATCTAACACTAATTTGTAAAGGGCAGCATTTACTTTTATTTCATCATCACAATTTAGAAATTCTATTAGAATACTCTTGCTAAATTGGATATTCTCTCTTTCACTAAAAAAAATAATACATAAGAAATTTGATTTCTCGTTCATTAATAATTTAAAAAATTCTTTTTTATCTATGTGATAGATCACTTTCATGAGAAATATAAGTGCACAATGTTCCCAATAAGGTAGTTGGAAAGCAAATCGCCTAATATACTCATATTTATTTGAAAACGATTCATGTGCAAGACCTATATCAAATTTTAAAGTTTTAGATTTTCCAGATACTAACATATTTAATCCTGAAAGCAAATAATTATAACATTTTTTGTTTTGAAGTATTTTAGCAATATCTTCCGTATTGTCCAAAGAGATTGATAAAAGAGCTGTAAAGAATATCAATGTAAAATGAGGCGTCTTGCTCTTATCTTTTATTTTTCCAAGACACTTTTCAAAATCAGCAATCAACTGAACATAGTTCTTTGTTTCAAATATTCTAGCTAAATCTTGATTCTTACTTCCGCTTTCAAAACCGTTATCCTGTACAATTTTTACTAGTAAATTTAAATCTTCTAGTGTCATACTCAACCACCACCTCACTTTCCTATAATATCGCGTTTTGATTAATTTTATTTTTTACTATTTCTAAATTCATTTTATTTAGAATGAGTTCGGCATCTTTTGACTTCAATTTCACCAGAGTTGAATAGTTTTCTCCAAAAGAATTCAGGGAAGTTCCAATAATATAACCAGTAATTTGATTAGCCTTTTTAAAAAAGAAAAATCTATCGTGGAAGTGTTCAGAAGTACCAGAAAACTCCAAATTCAAATTTCCAAATACCTTTCTAATATTCTTCATTTCATCATCAAAAATTTTGCTAATAAAATCATCCAGCTGATGTGCATTTTCATTCTCGTTACTCTCGAACACAATATATTTTTTAACACTTTGATTTTTAATTAGAATTTTTAGTATGTCACGAAGTTTATTAATCCCTCCACTTATAGAATAATTGATAAAATAAGGATCAAATATCCATAGCTCATCACAATCATAATCAGCAATATTTTCAAATATATCAAACGCTTTCTCTGCTTCATTCTTTCCTAAAAAATACAAATCTTTTCTTTCATCACTTTCTAAAACTCTTTTGAGATTTTGCTCAAACTCTAAGTAGTTGGTCAATTTTGAATCTGTGGAGTTACCTACAGAAATAGGCATATTAGAAATACTCTTAACATTAATTTTTTTCGTACTTGTTTTTAGCTGTACTTCTTTTTGTTTAGATACGACACCCATACTTATGTTTATTCTTTTCATCAAGGATAAGTCATAAGAAGCAAATACGATTCTACCTTTATCATAGACTTCAACATCCAAGCTAATCCATTCATGTTTTGGTAATACTTTACATTTTTCACCATGTATAACATACGTTTCTCTTACTAAATCGTTGAATTTTAGTTTTATTAGTGTTATACATTCAGCGTTCAATCCATTTACTTCTATTCCATCAATTTCGCCTTTAAACTCAAAGCATCTACAACTAATCCTCGTTGGAGAAAAAACAAGTGTATTTGATATTGAATATGGATTAGCTTCTAGATCAAAACCTGTTTTTTCCTTAACCAAATGACAAATATGTTTAAATTCCAACAAATCAATAGTTAGTTGATTGTTTTTAATTAACTCTTTCTCTTCCTTTATAAATTCTCTAAAATATGTGCTAAATGAATAATAAGGATTCTTTTTGTGTTGATTACAAATAAATCCTTGTAGTACTTCATCATAAGATATTTCACCTATCTCATCTATATATTCTTCAATAAATCTCATCTCAACCGAACCAATCTCTTCAACCTCTTCGAAGTATCTGTTTTCTATTCCCGAGTCCAAGTTTTCATGAATTATTGTTATTAATAACGCACCGTCGTAAAAAATCCTCTGCCTGATCAAAAAAACACCTGCTTTCAAAATATCATATAGTTCACATTTCCTCTCCTACTCCTCTAAATGTGTGTAAGCAGGATTATTAATCAAATTACATAATCTAACTATTTCTTGTTCTTTTATTATATCACAACTAATATTCACGCTTTCAAACTTCTGAATCAGTTCCTTACAATCTTTAATTAAATCCGTTTCTATGCCTTCTCGATATCGACTCCACAGCATAATAAAAAAGTTTCTTTCAATAACCTCTCCACTGGTAGCAAAATTACTGATCTCCATGCTTTCATTTCTAAGTAGCTCTTTTTGCTTTTGATCTGTCGTTTCTGATAAGAGACTTTGATACTCATTCACCAGTGGTGTTATATCTACAGGTCTTGAGACAGCTAAAAACTTAAAGGGTTTCTGAACACTGGATAATTCAGCTGTTAAAACCTTTGAAATCTGTTCTTTTTCACTGTCTGAAAACAAATCTATGCTAATGGGATGAATCTTAATATAGGCGATAACTTGGCCATCTCTCGTATATAAGAAATTGTCATGTATATCCTTCACGTTGACAAATTCTTGGGCTGTATTTTGTCTTTCTGATATTTGATTGGTCTTTGTTTGAATGGGTCTTTTTAAAAAGAAAAAGGCTACTGCTCCTGCAATAGCGCATAATATAATCATAACAACTGGTAATACTGGATTCATGCTTTACCTCCTGATTTTAATTGATTAGTACTGCCGGTCTTCTAAATATATGAAGACCAACACTTTCTGCTGTTGCTATTGAAACGTTATTGGCACCTGATGAACAATGAGCAACCAATATTTGTCCGTCAGCGTTTCTACCTACAACGATACCAATATGATTGACCTTTCTTGTTCCTGGTGTTGCAAGAAAAGCAAAATCACCCAACATTGCTGTACTGGCAGGAATACTTGTCGATACATTCCACTGAGCTGTTGTGCCATGGCCTATTGTTGATTCAATGGTCTCAGCAGGCAATCCTGCATTCACGAATACCCAAGTCACAAATCCTGAACAATCCAGACCAAAGGGACGTATTGAGCCTGTAGATGAGCTTCCCGGTGAAGTTACTTCCATATTTGTTCCAAATCGTTGATCCCATCCAATGGCAAGGCTTTTTCCACCCCAGAAATAATTTACTTTTCCAACTAAACTTTCTGCTGCTTCAACAGCTTTTTCACTTTCAATGGTTACACCTTCAGGGATATAACTTTGTATCGCATTAATTTCTTCCCTAATTAAAAACGTTTTGACATTACTTGATGCCATCAATATTCCACAACCACTTTGACGCATTTCAACAATCATCTGATTCTGCACATCATCAAATCCATAAATTTCACCGATACCTTCTGCTGTCAAACTGTCAATGGTTATAATTTTAGTAGTTGTCGTAACTGTTTTTGTCTCAGTAACTTTCTCTCCCTTGCCATTAGTTGTTGTGACTTCAACTTCTTTTGATGAAGTCTCATAAGTAGTGTTAATCTCATTCATATCCCAGTAGACTTTTTTAAGTTTTTCGACTTGCTTATCAGATAGGACAGCAATTTGCTCAGCATCATTCTTTGTCCCATTGTATTTCACAGCGAAAGCAATCAATACATCTTCTGAATTATCAATGAGTGTCCCATCTTCACTTCCCATTACTATGGTTTTAATGGAATCAGCAGAGGAATCTGATTGCTCCTGCTGAATGCTATATCTAAAATCTTCTTTCATTTCATTCAAGACGCTGATGACCGATACTGTTTCAACCTGACCACCAAGTATTGAAAAAAATATGGCAAATGGTGAGGATAAAACGAGTAGAATGATAATAAAAGGAACAAGGCAGGCAATCAAAATGATTCGCCTGCCCTTTTCATCTGACAAAACTGTTGTAGCAACCTTTGCTACTACCTTTAGTGTTGCTGGATCTATTGCCATGTCTATTACTCACTCCTTTTGGGACCAATGTGCCAATCCATATATAAATCACCATCAATGGTCACGTCGTCATTTAAATTAATTCTAAGCATGCCATCAGGGGTCCACATATCTATTATTTCTGAATAGATACTATACCTTCCATCGGGAAACCATAATGGTGTGAAATGGACTCTGCTATTATATGTTGAATACTTATTTTCCTTGAATGTAAATTCACCATATCCTCTTGTATCCAGTAACCTCCAGTAAGTGTCATAATGAAATTCTGGAAAATAGCTGATGACATTTTGAGCATTGGTAAGATGAGAACTCGGTGCATTGGTTGTTGGGAAAGTTGAAACATTAATATTAACACCATAGCCTGATCTCATAATCTCTCCGTCAGCTGTTGGAGCTTTTTCATCTGGTTCCAATGTCAACGTGCCTGTAAGACTGGCACTATAGTTTGTATAATCATATTCCCAGTGTCCTTCATCTACCCAGTGACCGTTATCAACCCACTCACCTTCATCTACCCAACGGTATCTTCTGTGCCCTGGACAATAATCATCATCTCCATCACCATCAGTATCCCTGCATCCACCAGAATGGTGATGAGTATAGTAATCCTTCTGCCAATCAGATTCCCATTCCCATTTTGGATGCCATACCCATTTTGGAATCCAATTACAATCATACACACCCCAGTTCGCATTAATTTTCTCTGCATTTACCGGAATACTTGGTAAGGTAAAATGATCGTTTCGGTCATTGGCCGTTGGATTTGGTGGTTCGCTCAAGCTTAAATCTACAACTTTACCAATTAAAGTAGCACTTCGACTTGTTCCATCAATTTTAGCGGCAATGTTTCCACTAACACTTACTTGAATTGTTACGTCGCCAGGTACACTTGGAGTATGCCATTTAAGCCAAACCAGTTCTGAACCGCCACTAGGAATAACGACCTCAGTGTTCTTTAAATACCCATTGGCACTGATGGTTACAGTGGCTGTATTTTTAACTGGATTGTTGTAAGCAGCTTCACTTTTATGACGGTTATCAGGGGTTATGTCATCACTTGCGTAAATTCGTACTGACGTAATTACATCTGTGTCAACACGATACTCATAGTCATACTCTGTATCATTTTCAACGACATTGACCGCATTCGCCTTTAATAGACGCATACCCCAACCACCACCTGCAATGATACGATCTAAATCCCAATACACATTATCAGGAAGTGCCGACGTTACCGAATATCCAAACCAACTTTCTTCTAAGAATATGGAATTGGGCAGATCAGAATGGGTCATACCTGAAATATACTGACCATCAGCTCCACCCCTGAAATTAAAATACCCTAGCTTTTGAGCTAAGGCATATTCTGTGGCGGTAAAAGCCAATGTGGTTGTTCGGTCTTTTAGATATGAAATAATCACAGGTTCATATACGATTAACCATGGTACTTTATTTTGATATTTAGCATTGACTTTGATAGGCAATATTTCTTCTGCTGGATAACGTTTTGTTTCACCTTCGATGGTAAAACTAATGTTTTCAACTAGACCTTCTCTTGAGGTTCCTTTTTGAATTGCAAAACCATCAATTAGACCCATTAATGTTTTCGTATCACCAAAGTAGGACTTAACAGCATTAATATTTCCGCCATGGGTAATAGGAATCGCAGGTGGATTATCCGTTACTATCGTTGGCGCTGTATGAGCTGATAAAGAACTTCCTTTTTGATAGTTCACTTTACTATCAGCACCCAAGAATACACCTGAAGGCATTGTGAAACTTGGAATTTTAACAAAGATAGGACTTGTACCTACCATTTTCCAGTTCGTGTCAAGATTATCGTTTTTATTGGCTTGATTTGAAAGACCAACATAAACTGAAACCTTATACATATACTCACTGCCCCGGTAAAATCCTTTACCATCTAGAGCATTACTAGTATCTCCTGTCCCAGTATCAGCGTTATCATCCGCATAAACAACCATTGAGCTAACAAATATGGCAATAACAAGCATTATGACGGATATATTTTTAAGTATTTTCATTTCTATTTGCTCCTTTCATAAAAAAAGAAACAGCTCTAAAAAGAACTGTCTCAATGGTATTTGCGACTAAAATTTGTCTCCCGTACCCCACTCGCCATCACCTAAATCTGAACCATCTAGCTCTATTGGTTTTGCAGCATTCTCTGGGTTTAAAAAAGGATTTTCAGATGGTGGTACTAAATTGCTTTCGTACTCTTCCTCTACTACCGGCTCTGGTTCTGTTGATTCTTGAGGTTCTTTCACCACAACAACTTCCTCAGATTCAATAACCAAATCTTCTTCATTGTATTCAGGTACATTCTCCATATCATCTAAATCGTTAGTTGTCTCCGGTTTGTCTTCTGGTGCTTCTAGTTCTGGTTTCTCTGGTGGTTCAGGCATTGGCTCATCAATAGAAACAACTTCTTCATTATCTTTTATTACTTTTGTTTCAGTATCTTGAATTTTGGGAACTTGAACAACTGGCTTGACTTCTTCAGATTCTTTAATCGCTTCTACAACAGGCGTATCATCTTGATTTTCTGATAATACGTTGTCGTTAGCCACTTCCCCTGTATTAAGCTTTGAAAAAATCAAAGCACCAAATATCACTGCAACTATGATTAAAGATGTTCCTGTAACCAAAGTTATTTGTTTTGAATTCATTTTTTTCATATTCCATGGCCTCCTTCGGTTTCGTTCATAATCAACTTTACTTCTTCTAGTTTTTCTTTGAGCATATCAACTTCATGTTGAAGGATTTTCTCCCCTTCTTCTGTCAAGTGATAGGTCTTCTTGTTTCTCTCTTGGCTGCTTTCTTCAACCAGTTCTATGAGCTTATGGTCCACTAACTTTTTTAGCGTAGGATACATGGTTCCAGTCCTTACCTCAAGTCTACCTTTAGTGATATTTAGTATATTTCTTGTTAGCTCATATCCACTCATAGGCTCCTTTGACAATGCCAATAAAATATAATAACTTGGTTCATTCAGATTTATAAACGATTTATTTTTCATGTTCATCAACTCCAATAATAATATGTATAATTTATACATGTTCTATATATACATATTATCATCAGAGATTTAATTTGTCTATACTTGACTTATTTTTTAGAATTTAGGACTATAGCCTGCATTAACTTTAAGTCTAATCTCCATTGGCGGTAAATGCTCCCAACCAAAAGATAAAGGTACAAGAAGTGTCACCCAGACTTCAGCTTCAAACCTGTTGTTACTATCACTGGTTGCAAAAGGTGCATTATTAATCTGAATATCCAAATCATACAAGCGATATTCCAAATACCTACCTGAATATTTATTGCCACCAATCAGTCCCAGTTTATCACTTAATTTCATGAGCACTGCACCTGAATCAACTTGCTCTTCCCATCTATCCATCTCATCTAGCTGATAACCACCAGAATAGCCTTCTCTTAAACCATTGTATACTTCATCATAGTTTTCAGTCGCTACAGCAATAACAGAGGATTGCAGGGCATCTCTGACACCACTTGCTATGATTTGTAATCTTAAGTATTCGCTTGCAACTGTAAAGAGAAGTATCAGACATAAAATAATGACAATGGCAAAGATCGCTGCACTGCCTTGTTTATCTTTTATGATTTTTATCACTTGTGATATACCTCCGATCTACCTGTTGCCTTAGCGGTCAGGGTAATCGGAAAAGACCCAAATTCGAAGAAGCCAATATCTGCAGGTAATGTTAAGACAAGGCTAAACTCATCATTGAGATCAATGCTCCCTGATGTAGACCAATTCACTACTGGATCAATTCCAAGACTTGCCCTTAGTTCATTTTTCTTAGCCGAGGTTTCTGAACCAATGCGCCCTTCAATTTCAGCCACCCTTGCAAGCTCGTTAGCAAATGTGTTCAAATCACTCTTTACTACAAAGACAGGATAGACCTTAACTGCCATAGCAATGACCATCATGGCTACAAGGACAACAACCACAACATCAATATACCCTTCTCCCCGTTTTGATTTTAAAATTTCTATCATTTACATCACCTCTTTCTAAAATAACTTCCCAAGGGTTTCAATAATCTCAACAAACATAACCGATAGATACATCATCAAAAAGCAAAAGAGCATGGCAAATGAATATTTCCTGATCTTTGCCGGCCTTTTCATGGCGATTGTCTTTAATCGTTGTAGCTCTAGCTGTTTCAAATCATGGGATAGCATTTGAAAATACACAACACCATCATCCCCTCTTAGTACACCAATCAGCCCACGAATCGTTTCAGACAGCGATGGGCTGTTGAGCCTTGCTTCCATTCTTGTAAGGGCTGATTCATAGCTTCCTGACTTCATATCTGCCACAGTAATTTCTAGCTCATTTTTAAAACTCTTGCCCGCATTTTGCTTGTAGGTTTCTAGGATGTTCAGCACATTTCGATTGGCTTTTAATTCCTGGGACAATGTAGAAACAAAACGTGGTAGCTCAAACTCAATATCTTCCCTTCTTTTTCTAACAGCTTCATCAGCACTTCTAATTTCCTTGAAATAAACTGCTACTGCTAAAAACAATACGACCGGAAATACCATGGGGAAAATGAATAAAGCAGGGATTATAAAAAGTAGCATCATCCCTGCCTTTAGCCAAGCTCTTGCAACAAAAGTTTCTGGTGAGAGCTTAATATTTGCTGATTTTAAAGTCGCTGTAAGTTTTCTTCTGCTGTAATCTGTCATATGGACTACTTTAGATAATCTAATCGCCCACTCATTGATTAACACTTCAAAATTTTTTGATTTTTTTCTTTCCCTTTTATCTATGACATGAACCGCTTTAATAGCTCGTCCTGAAGGCAGCTTTAATACATCCTTCAAAATCAGATACACACCTAAAGAAAAGGATATCGAAAATAAAAGTAAAATTTGTACCATCTAATCACCCCTTTCTACCGTTTGTATTCTACAGGCTTAGATAATTTTACAACTGCTGCTAATGAGACAAATATGACGATACCACAGACTGCCAGTACAAATTTACCAATGCTTGTAAACATCAAGGTATGGTACCAATCTTTGTTAAGCATATACATGAGTGGTATGTTACCGACTAATAATATGGCCATAGTAACAAATTCTTTAATGGGTTCATAGAGAAGATAATCAAGTTCTGCTGAGACCATTCTCATATCTGATAATTTAGATACAATGGGTGTCAGGGTACTTTTAAGATTTTTATCTTCCTGGCAATCAATGAGCGCATCCACCCACTCATGAAATACTGAACTTTCTATTTTTGGTTTTAAGCTCTCAAGTGCCATTTTTGTATTGGCGTTGATAAGTTTCGTTTGTGTTAAAAAAGCATGAAACATATCCTGGACTGGTGGATTGATATAGTTGACGTTTTCTTCTATAGCAGTGATAATACTCTCACTTCTTAAATAAGATGTTGTAATGATTGATAAGGCTGTTTCCAGTTCACTGTTTAATCCCTTTTTCCATTTTGTCGCTGTAAACTGGACATACCAAAAAGGAAGCAATGAAAAACCAATGGCTAGTACTGGTACAAGGAACATATTATTTAGTGTAATGGCAATGAAAAAGCCGATGGTCATAAACACTAAAGATAGTATGACGATCAACATAAATAGATTCTCTTTATTGGTCATTTTTAGTACGTGTTTGGTTTCATCAATAAGCTTTTTCAATCCTTTTTTCTTTTTCTTACCGGTTAATGCTTTAATTCTTTCATTTAATGCCTGTTCCTTTTTAGCACTCTTTTTTAAAATGTCTGTTGCTATGTCAAAGGGGGAAAGTTCAAAGGTAATAAATAGACCACTAATCATGGCAATAAATGCGATAAATAACAAACTACTCATGGTCTCCACCTCCTTTAAACCCTTCTAAAAGGCTACTTGGCATACCATTTTCCAGAAGTCTTTTCTCTAAAGATAATGATATGTCATTGACCTTTTCATATTTTCCAATGATCTTAAGTTTCCCATCTACAACAGCATTGTCTATAACATTGAATTTATATAATGTCCTGATTGCTCTTGTTCCATCTTCTTTAATTTCACATTCGGTAATTTCCATGATATGCCTTGAGTTGTCTTCTAGCTTTTTTGAAAAAGCAACAATGGGAAAGGCTTCCGTTACCAGATTATAAAGGGTTCTTTCATCCATATCATAGCGCTGTTTACACAGGGTTACCATTCGATAATAGGTGGCAATACAAGAGCTGGCATGAATGGTAGTTGTCACCCCATGGCCAGTCCTCGCCGATTCTTGGGCGAAAAAAGCTTCTTCCGACTTCATCTCAGCTACACAGATATAATCTGGGTTCACTGTAAGTCCTGTTTCAAGGAGTTTTACCATGGTAATATTCTGTTTTGGATCATCACTATGTCGTGTTACGGTGTGGATAACATTGTTGATAACTTCACCTTTTTCATTTTTCTTGACTAGATTAAATTCTCTTGTCCCGTTTTCAATGGTATATAGCCTCTTATTATCTGGTAATGTTGAAAGAATCCAACTCATGAGTGTGGTTTTACCGCTAGACGTTGCGCCTGTTATACAAAGGCTTTCACCATATCGGTGTGCCAGTGACAGAAAGTCTAGCATTTCCTCGCTTGCTGTATTCTGTCTGATAAAATCCTCTTTGATCAGTTTCTTTGGATTAACAATACGAATGGAAACCGCAACACCTATTGCTGGATCAATAACACCTTGTCCTAAAACTGTGATTCTAATACGCTCAGATAGATGACCTACAACAATAGGCTGTGATTGGTCAAGAATCATACCGCTTTTATGAAGCAGTCTTCGGATGACATCAATGGCATGGCTTGGTGAATTAAAGGTTTCTTTTATCGGTAAAATTTCGCCATTTGAATAAGTGACCTTAATATCATTCCATCCGTTAATATTTATTTCTTCTATGTCACTACGAAAAATATACTTGGTTAGAAATGAATACTCTGCCATTTCTGAGTATAGGGTTTCTACCAACTCATCTAGGTTCATATCTTCAACCGCTAATGAATAGTCCATCAGATACTTGGTGATGTAGGACTTCATCTGGTCTTTTTGATTTTCGCTGTCATGAGATATTAAAATTGCATATTTCCCTGATATATATTCCTGCACTTCGTGAAGGATATCAGAAAAATCCCGGATATTCTTTGCTGAATCTAAAAACACACCACTCATCTACGCATCACTTCCTTTTTTGAGAAAAGCAATTTTAAGTTTCTTTTCCTTCTTCTTTTCTTTTTTCTCATGATCATCTTCACCAAAGAACAATATATCCATAAGGCTTTGAAGTTGCTTATTATATCCCTCGCTCTTTTTATCTGTTAATGTTTCAAAAAGCCTTGCTTCAAGTACTTGTCGCTGAAGTTCCTCACTATAATCCAGTTCATTCTGAATGCCCCCAAAACGATTCCCAACAATATCTTTAGGCATTTCTGCTTTCACATTGGATAGTACCTTAATCTGATTTGCCACATTGTATTTTCTCTCTCCCAATAAAGGTAACGAAGCGTCATAGAAACTAATGGCCTTTAAGTCTGGTGATATTAAACGAATGACTTGATCTGATAATTCAAGTGCACCTCTTGACAATAGATCATGGTGAAACTGACTGCTGCAATCCACAATAATGTGATCTGCAAGATGCTTTAACAGAATGAAAAAATCAAGGATTCTCTCTTTCCCGTAATCTGCATAAGTTCGAATATTTTCTCCATGAAGATAGCTTAAAACACTTAAGTTCTTAGTATTAGGGACTGGAATGCACTTTTTCAAAATGCTTTCTTGAGAAATCTGAATCGAGGACAACAATGCTCCGAGTGACTGATCCTTTGTCTCTGTGAATGGAAGCACAGTATGAATAGCCGGTGCAAATGAGTCTGCCATGACCAATATGACACTTTTATTTTTTTTAATCAGTTCATTTGCAATCTTAATACTCAAAGTGGTTTTCCCACTATTGGGATTGCCCCATATAGCAATAATCTTATTGTTCTTCATCATCACTTACCTCCACTTCTTCCTCAATTTCTTGATTATTTTCTTGTGTCTCATTTTGATTTATAGCATCCGTTTCATTTTTTTCAGTTTGTTCTTGATTTTCACTTTCAGATAAAATCAACATCTGTTCATCCAAAAACTTATCTGCATTTTCCTTTTCACCACGATACACAAAGACTATGTGAATTTTACCCTTAGCTTCCATCTCAGCAAGAAGTTTTGCCTGCTTATCACTTACCTTTAATGTCACTGTGGCTGGCAATTCTTTGTCTTTTTCTATTGCTTCTCGATCTATTTCATATTCATCTGTGTCAAGACCTGTTCCGGCTGTCACTGCTAGTACTTCTACATATTGAAGCTCCGCAGGACTTACTGTTTCTCTCATATCTCCAAAATCAGAAGCCATGACCGTAACAATATCCCCCGGTTCTAATTTTCCTGACAAGCCAGCAGCAAAGCTTTTAATACTGACAGATATAGCTCGTTCACTGCCATCAAAGTCTGTTAAATACTCATAATTTACAAGGGGGTTACTTGAAATCTTAGAGTTTAAAACATAGTCACCTGCATGAAGTTCTGTTAAGGCATAATTACCAACGATGTTTTCTTCCTGACGTAAAACTGTATCCGGCAAATTATATCCACCAATTTCAACTGTTTCTATCATCTTTAACGTTATCAGCTCACCCTTTTGAATATTCTCTGTTATTCTTGCAACCGATACTTTCTCAGAAATCGCTTGATTGAATAATGGAGTCAATCCAAAACAAATAATAAGAGATAGCACGATACTGGCTATCCCTAGAACGGTCCTGTTTCTTAATATTTTTTTCATTGCTTGTATTCCTCCTGATCTTTTCTTTTATTTAATTACAAAATAGGCTATTATACAGCCTGCTCCTAGATATGGCCCAAGTGGTATATTTTTAGTCGCCTTTTTATTTCCAATCACGCTATAAGTGAAATGAATGATAATCGCAAGCATCAACCCAAGAATACTTGCCACATATCCAGCTTGCAAGCCTAAGTAAAAGCCACAAGCACCCATGAGTTTAATATCACCACCACCTATGCTGTTTTCTTTTAGTAGAGCCATAATAAAATAAGGCAAAGGAACAAGCATCAACCCTAATACTGCTGATACGGGTTCCATATCAATAAATCCAATAAGAATAATTAGCATAGGTATATGATCCGGTATTGTTCTTGTCCTAAGATCAATCATGGCAACATAAGTTAATAGCATGATGAAGGCTATCAACTGAGCAATATGAATGTAGTCCATCATATCAATCCATTTCATAGCCATCATCCTCGCCTGCTTGAATTTCCTCTGTAGTTCTTGCCAAATTAAAAAGATTATTGATAACTTCTTCTTCAACAATCCCCAAATCATTCGTTGATATGCTTTTCAGTTCAGAAGCTTTGTAAACCTTATCTAAGATGTTTTCAATGGGGATAAGATTTTCAAAACATCTCTCAGTAAAATCAAATTGATCATCATATCGAAAGATACTGTAAATCTGCATTTTTACTGTCATTTCTTTAATCAACTTAGGCATATCATAAGGTGACTTTTGCTTGAATTCTTCAATGAATTGTTGATATTCCTTTTCTACTTTTTCATGAAGAATGCTTCTTAAATGCTCATGGTAAAGGCATGTCATATAATCCTTGATAAAACACTTACCATCCACCTCTTTCGTCAAGTAACCGGAATCCACATATAAATCATACATTCTTTCCAGTGGCTCATCTAAATCTGCCATCAATCCAGCAATATTCTCTGGAATGTGTTCTTCTAAAAACCATTTTCTAATGGCATAATGGACACTTTCAGAGGTCATATAACTTTCACCAGACCTCAAATCATAATTTCCATCCGAGATAACTGCTAGCTCCTTATTCATCTTTGATAACACTTTTTCTTTATTAGTTGCTTCCACTTGCGCTACCTCCATTCATCTTGATATTTGTAAGGATAATATTTTTGTGACCGGGCAAAGCGAACCATAAAGCCCACCTGATCCACGACTGAAATATTGGTATGGTCTTTTGTCAACATCATGACACTTCCTGCAATTGCCACAAGAATAGCGACAATACTCACTACCGTATTCTTAAAAATCAGGTAATACAGGATATCAAGAATGCCAACGACTATGGTCACTATAATGGTTTTAAATAACTCTTCTTTACCGAACCCATCAAAAATCTCAACCCTTGTTTTCAATCCCTGGGGAATATACAAGGGATTCTTTTTTCTTTCTTCCATATGCACCTCCATCACATGTAATAACCCATGACTAAATCTTTAATCTGCCATATGCTTTCTGCTAAGATATAAAAGATTACTGTATTTTTCATTCTCTTTTTATAGCTGCTACTTTGTTCTTCATCAATTCCTATATGAATAAAGCAGTGAACGACTCTCAAAACTGCTCCTACACGTATTAAAAGGATGAAGGCATCAGCCATTTCTTTTAATAGATCCACTGCCTCACCATCCTTCTATTTCTTAAATACCGCTTTTCCCATTTGATAGATTCGAGCAGTTGAGTAAACTCGGTTCATCATGCCACCGCCACCATTTCCACTTGAAACAATCAAGAATTCTTGCAAGAACTTCGGTGTCCTTAAAGCTAACAAAAGAGCTGCTAGCCCCCAAAATACATGGGCATTGAGCATTAATGAAACGCCAAGTTTCGCCAAGACAATCTGTACCAAAACCGCTGTTGTACTTTGAAAGAATTTTTGAATATAGGTTCTAAACACTCCATTGTCTTGATCCATTAAGCCCACACAAGCTAAAGGTAAACCTATTCTAAGAATTAGAATTTCAAGTCCTCTTGTGAGAAACTGTATATACAGCATAAAGAAACAGATGAAAAAGATGATAGATACAATGCCTGTGAAAATCCCTGCGCTCGTAATACCGGTAATAATGGTACTGAAATCCGTTGCCATATCATTAGAGACCGTGGTAATTAGTTCATTGCTTAAGTCTTCAACAATTTCAGCCAACCAGCCATATAAGGTTGGAAAACTAATGGCGATGGCAAGAGACTTAAAGAAACCTGTAAGTAGCATAATGGGTTCAATCTCTGCATCACCTTCCGTCCATAAAATGTATCTCTCAAAGCCTTTTTTTAGAAATTTCAAGACAATAAGTGAAACACCAAATGAAAAGAAAATATCAAATATGCCACTTATACCACTGGTTCCAAGAAGTGTATCCATGTAGTCTTCTGTATGAAGGGCAATGGGAACAAGGCCATCTAAGAGTGTATTTACATATGCCAAACAGCCTGTTAATATGGCTCCGATTAATAGCATGATGACATACTCCATCGCTTCCGACCTCCTTTCAAAAAGAGTGGCCTAAGAATAACTTAAGCCACTTTCTTAATATTTAGTTTCTATTCAAAGTGATACTCGACTGAATAGGTAATATTTGATTTGTTGTACATGCATGAATGGTTAGTATAGTAATAGAATTCTAGTTGAGAATAAACACCTGCATTTAACGTTTTACTGAATATAATCCCGTTCTTGGTCGTTTCATAGTCAAGCTGATCCCATTTTTTAGTTGTCACATTGTATCCTCTTACACGACCAAAATCACTTCCACTATGACCGGATACAGGAGGCACGGTAAAGGTATATTCCGTAATCGTCGCTCCTTCTAGACCTTCTTCTAAAATAACAGAATCAGGTCCTGTCAAAGTCATTCCTCCACCACCATTCGCATCAGCCACGAAAAAGACGATGGCTGCCCAAGGCGATTCATCTCCGGCGGCATCGACAGCCTTCACACGAACAACATTTTTCCCACGAGGATATGTCTGTGTTTCTGAACTACGACCATCCCAAAGATAGGAAATCGGGTCTCCATCAGGATCTGTACTTTGGGCTGTAATAGTGACAAGTGTCCCAGGTGAAACGCTGTTACCACTTGGAGATCGGCTGATGACCGGCGCTGTCGGCGCTGAGTTTGTTACAGTAAAGGTTTTTGCCAACCATGGTGAATAAAATCCGGCTTCGTCTTTTGCTCGAACTCTTACTGTATGCGTACCGACTTCATAGTAATCGTCTGCTGTTCTTCCTTCATATTCTAATGTTGTCTGATCGCCATCGGCATCTGTTGCTAGTGCTTCAATATTAACCAAGAATTTACCATTCTTAATAGTTCTTGTTTGCATTGCTGTTAATGTTACTGTTGGAGCTGCATTTACTACTGTAAAGCTCTTTTCTAACCATGGAGAATAGAACCCAGCCTCATCTTTTGCTCTTACTCTTATCGTATGGGTACCAACTTCATAATAATCATCCGGTGTTCTTCCTTCATATTCTAATGTTATTGCATCACCATCTGCATCTGTCGCTGAAGCTTCAATATTAACCAAGAACTTACCATCTTTAGTGGTTCTTGTTTGCGTCGCTGTTAACGTAACTGTTGGCGCTGCATTTACCACAGAAAAGCTCTTTTCTAGCCATGGAGAATAGAAGCCAGCCTCATCCTTTGCTCTTACTCGTATAATGTGATCGCCGACTTCATAATAATCATCCGGTGTTCTTCCTTGATATTCCAAGGTTGTTGCATCACCATCCACATCTGTTGCTGAAGCTTCAACTTCAACCAAGAACTTACCATCTTTAGTGGTTCTTGTTGGTGTTGGTGTTGCTGTTAATGTTACTGTTGGCGCTGCATTCTCTACTGTAAAACTTTTTTCTAACCACGGTGAATAGAAGCCAGCTTCATCTTTTGCTCTTACTCGTATCGTATGGGTGCCAACTTCATAATAATCATCCGGTGTTCTTCCTTGATATTCCAACGTTGTTGCATCACCATCGGCATCTGTTGCTGAAGCTTCAACTTCAACAAAGAACTTACCTTCCTTAGTGGTTCTTGTTGGCGTTGGTATTGCAGCTAATGTTACCGTTGGCACTGCATTGACTACAGTAAAGCTTTTTTCTAACCATGGAGAATAGAAGCCAGCCTCATCTTTTGCCCTTACTCGTATCACGTGATTACCAACTTCATAGTAATCGTCTGCTGTTCTTCCTTCATATTCCAAGGTTGTTGCATCACCATCAGGATCTGTTGCTGAAGCTTCAATGTTGACAAAGAATCTCCCTTCCTTAGCTGTTCGAGTTGGTTCTGCTGATAAAGTGACTTCCGGTGCTGTGTTCGTCACTTCAATCACCTCTGATGATTGATACATTCGCTCATAAGGGTCAATAATCGTCGCTGTAAGAACAAATTCTCCGGTATCTCGGATTGCTATTTCTCCTCCATCAGTTGCGAGTTCTCCTTCAAACTCAACTGGTTCTTCAGCTTTTTCTAATGTCCATTTCACTTGGTTTTCATCAAGTTTTAGTGATGTCGTTTCCACCTCAAATGTCTTTCCGAAATGTATGGATTCAGGCATCCTAAACGTATACTGAATAATCGGATGGATACTTGTTTCTTGACTATGGGAAAAACTTCGACCAAGAAAATCTGTTATCGTTGCTTTTAAAACATAGTCTCCCTCATTATGAAAGGTTATTTTACCACCATAAGCGTTCAGTTCACCCAAAATGGCTTTGTTCATAGAAATTTCTTCGCCATCTTTTGTTATCTTCCATTCCACAGGAAGAACGCTGTTGTTACCATGTGTTCTTATATCCATTGTGCTATCCGTATAGGCAAATTTAGTAAGCTCAAAATCAATATTTAAGACCGGTAACACCTCCGTCCTATCTCCTGGTTCAAATAAGAATACACGACCAGTTTCATCAATTACTCGTGACACCAGTTCATAGATGCCTGCTCTTTTAAATTGAATGGTGCCTCCATCATTATTGAGTGTGACGTCAACATAAGTAGACCAATCTTGAAATCCAAAAGTATTATCAAGCAACCACTCAACGGTCAAGTCATTGATCTCGGTACTATTTACATCTACCTTTATGTCTGTATCCGTATGAGCGTTTTCAGGAAGCGAATACGTTATGGTAGGTACCGGATATACCTTGAATGTTTGCTCATAACTATAGCTCCTTCCACCATCATCAGTGAAAGACGCTTTTAAAGTGTACTGCCCTTTATGTGTAAAACGTAATTCACCACCTTGATTCCTTAATTGTCCGCTTGCAACCTTGGAAAGCTCAACGGGTTCGCCTTCTTTAAGTAACGTCCAATCTGCATGATGTTCTCCAATTTCATTAAAAGTCGCTTCAACGGTTACCGTATCATCTGTATGAAATAGTTCAGGCAAATAAAAACCGGCAGAGCCTACAGGATATACCATAACGGAAGTAATATCTGTAAAGACTCGACCGGTTTCATCGGTAGCCGAAGCTGTTAAGTTATAGACGCCTTTTTCTTTAAAACGAATCCTTTGTTTTCCTGAAGTAAGTTCACCCTCAAGAAAATCAACAATCGGTACATCCTCACCATTTCGTGACAGAGTCCATTGAAGCTCCATGTCTCCAATATTTTCTGTTTCTGTTATGATGGTGATTGGTCTATCCGTATGTGTAATTGATTCAATCTCTAGGTTAATATTGGCTACAGGATAAATATTGATTGTATCCGATGCAGTAATAACCTTTGCCAAATCATCTTCAATGGTTGCTATCAATTCATAAGTCCCTTGACTTTTGAATTGTACAGTACCACCTTCATTTGACAATTCTCCTGTAAAAGCTGAGTCCATCTCAATGACTTTATCATCTTGTTTAATCGACCACTCAACATCTTTTTCTCCAAGATTTTCGGTTATCAAATCTACAATAACCGATGTATCCGTATGCGCTTTTTCTAGTAAATCTAATTCTGTTGTAATTTTGGGATAGACTGTTATTGTCTGCTCATGGGTTACCGTTCTTCCTCGACTATTCATCGCTGTTGCCGACAGTGTATAGCTACCCATGGATTTGATTTTTACCAAACCACCATCGGCTGTCAACTCTCCTTCAATAGCTGTGTTAAATTCGATAGGAATATTATTTTGGCTAACCGTCCATATAACAGATTTGACATAACGACTCTCTGACACAATGCTTATTTCTTCATTTACATACACCGTTTGTGGAATTTCAAAGTGATACTGTGGTGCAGGAACACGTGATGGGCGATGCTCTGATGTTTGCTCATGACCTTTAGTTTCATCAATAAGTTCTACCTCATCCGTCGCTTCCTCCTGTATCTGGTCTCTCTCATCCTTGATTTTCTTCAACCGATCAAGCATAGAAAAAGCTTCTGCACGAGTAGCTTTTCCCTCCGGTCGAACCGTTGCATCCGGATATCCTGAAATAATTCCATGCTGTTTGCCTTGATAAATATATTCTAGGTCTTCTTTAGACAAACCAGCTATATCTGTAAAGTTTACATCCTCTGTGAAATTTTCCTCATGAGAATGTTCATAAATGGATCGAACCATCATTCTTATGATTTCTAATCGAGTAATCGGTACATTTGGATAGTAATACTGCCCATATTCTTCTTGAAGGATAATCCCTGCGCCAACAAGCTTTTCAATATCTTCTTGAGCAAAATTTCCTTGGATGTCTTCAAAGCCTGTAAAATCAGCCTCTTTATCCTTAGGCTGAAGCTTCGTTACTCGTGCAGCAAGAGCAGAGAACTCTGCTCTTGTAATCATTGAATCTGGATGACACAGCCCATCCGGATACCCATGAACGATACCGTTTTCTGTTAGTCGATTTATGACGTCCTCTGCCCAATGCCCTCTTGCGTCAGCGAAAGAACTGTCTGTTGCATAAACCAACCCAGAAAAGTTGGATAATAATATACTTAAAACTAAAATAAAACTTAACCACTGCCTTTTATTTTTATTCATTGTCATCTCTCTCCTTTTATCCTGCAAAGTTAAACATTTCTTCAATACGCTCTTGTAAAGTTGGGAGCACTTTTCTGCACCGTCGATTAACACGATTAAGAAAATCCCCCTGAAAATAACTCCAAAATTTAGATTGAATCCTTTTGTAAAGCACTGTCTTTACCTTCCCTTCATTGATTTTTGTATAAAATAAAACACGACTAAACAACATAGTTTAATCGTGTCAATTTTTCTAATCTTTATTTTCAGTTAAATGTACTAATATTCACCAGCAACAAATCCAAAAAAACTGCTGCTATTCTATTCATTTCTTTGCATCATTAAAAATAACCTCCCCCTCAGAAGCTCACATTCTTGTTTCAATACTGTGTTTTCTTCAATAAGCTTACCAATGCGTTCATCCTTGCGCTTCAACTCTTTCCTTGGTCGTTTTTCTGCAGATAAACTTTCCTTGGAATCCACTCTTTCTTCTTTAATTTTCTTCTTTTCTACAACATCATAGCGCTCTAGAACTTCTCGTACATGGACCTTTCCAAAAGTTGATCGCGATAATCCTGTATATGCCATTAGGTCCTTAATTCTGATCACATAACCCTGTTCTCGCAACTCATGTATTGCCTTTATGACTGCATTAATGGTTTGTTGCCTCATCAATTCTTGCTTATCTTTAAGTGACTGTGGTACTTTTTCATTCATTTTTTAACTTCTCCAATCGTATTTTATCAACAACATCCTCAAATAATCCTACAGTTTTAATAGCATTATCACGAACCATTGGCATCTTTTCAAAGCGTTTTGCCTTTTCCTTCCATGAGACAATCTGGCCCACAAAATAAGACTCCTGATCGCTGTCAGGTATGAAATGCTCACAAGTTAGACAGTTCCACATATCACTTTTGCAACCAGTGACATCGCCACATATCCCTCCTGGAACCCGATGTGCACGAATATTTCTGAGTAGCCGTTTCTCTAGCAACTCATCCATCCCTAATATTCTTCCGCCAAAAAGAATATACTTACTATCTTCATCTGCTGACTCTTTTAAAACAGACCTTTGCTTTTTCACAATCGTTTCAGGCTTTAAGTTAAGATGCGCATAGGCATTCCAGATCATAGCATTTCCATGATGTCCCGTCATATCTGCAATCTGTTCCATGGTAAAACCAGCTTCTAGGCGATCTGTAATACCATTATGACGGAACTGATGGGAGGTAAGGTTATAGATATGTCCGTCATTATCCTTTATGTCATATGCCTTACAAATCCATTTAAAATGATAATCTACAAAACTCACAAGCATGGTATTAGCTACTCCTGCTTTGGATGTGCCACCCTTCTTGTAATGAAGAATTCGCTGATACGAGAACAAGCACCCTTTTTTATGTACATCTAACCGTGTTTGTAGCTGATTTGCTATTTCTTTCTGTTCCTTGATCAACCCCAAAAGGTAACCTGCAATACCGGTATCCTCAATATGTATGGATCGTATGATTGGCTCAATATTACCACCATTTTGTTTCCATGTAGGAATGAAAATCACATATTTCCCACTATAGGGTTTAACACAATCAATCTCCATGGCCAAAACCTCAGATATTCTTGATGGTATTAGTCTTAATATCCAGTAAACACACCTTAAATGCAGCTCTATTTCTTCTCTTTTGAATACTTCATCTAATTCACAAGCTATGCTTTCGGGAATGTACTTATAATCCAATTTCATCTTTTGTATATATGGATTTGCAGTAAATGGATTTTTAATTGACCTGCCTTCAAACCCATCCATTGTCCTTAATAGAGAACTGGCCTGCAACCGAGGCCACTGAAAAAGTAGACAATTCTAAAGGAACCAATGATGTTGAACTAATCAGCATTATTGGTTCCTTTTTTGGTATAATAATGATATCAAATTAGGTGGTGTGAATATGTTAAATCAACAGCAAGAAATAATTTTAAGCCCATATCTAGAATTATATGAACTGGTGGTTCCTAAAGATAATATATTACGAAAAATTAATGAACTGATAAATTTTGATTTTGTATATGAGGAACTTAAAGGCAAGTACTCTAGTCGAAATGGCAGAAATGCAATAAGCCCGATAAGAATGTTTAAATATCTGTTGCTTAAATCTATCTATGATCTATCCGACGAAGATATTGTGGAACGGTCTGAATATGATATGTCCTTCAAATATTTTCTTGATATGGCTCCTGAAGATCCAGTTATTAATTCAAGTTCACTGACTAAGTTTAGAAAGTTACGCCTAAAGGACCTAAACTTGTTGGACATGCTAATCAACAAAACTGTAAGTATCGCTCTGGAAAAAGGAATCATAAAATCTAAGTCTATTATCGTTGATGCAACCCATACAAAATCTAGATATAATCAAAAGACACCGCGAGAGATATTACAAGAGCAATCTAAAAAGCTACGTAAATCAGTTTATGAAGTTGATGATACAATAAAAGATGAATTTCCAGCAAAAAACACCGAGGACTCACTTGAAAAAGAAATTGAATATAGCAAAAAGTTGATTGAAACAATTAAATCTAAAAAAATTATAAGTAGCTTTCCTAAAGTATCTGAAAAAATAAATTTATTAGAAGAAACATTACAAGATGATATAGAGCACCTACAATGTTTAGCCGATACGGATGCAAAAACAGGTCATAAGACAGTTGACAGTTCATTTTTTGGATATAAAACACATATAGCAATGACCGAAGAAAGAATAATTGTAGCAGCAACCATAACAACAGGCGAAAAAAATGACGGAAAAGAATTAGAGGAACTATACTTAAAAAGCAAAAATACAGGCATTGAAATAGATACAATCATTGGAGATGCTGCTTACTCTGAAAAAAGAAATATCAAATTGGCAAAGGATGAAAAAGTAAATCTTGTAGCCAAACTAAATCCTAGCGTGACACAAGGGTACAGAAAGAAGGAAGAAGAAATTCAGTTCAATAAAGATGCCGATATGTATGTATGCCCTGCTGGACATATGGCAATAAGAAAAGCTAGACAGGGAAAAAAGAATGTTTCTACAAACCAGGTTACAACATACTATTTCGACACAGCGAAATGTAAATTATGTCCATTGAAAGATGGATGTTATAAAGAAGGAGCAAAGACAAAAACATATTCTGTTACTATAAAAAGTGATATACATAAATCGCAAATGGGATTTCAAGAAAGTGAATATTTCAAAGAAAAATCAAAAGAGAGATACAAAATTGAAGCTAAAAATAGTGAGTTAAAGCATAGACATGGTTATGACACGGCGTCATCATCAGGTCTTATAGGTATGGAAATGCAAGGTGCATTGGCAATGTTCACGGTAAATCTCAAAAGAATAATAAAGCTATTAGGATAAAATTCCAACAAAATACTACTGTGGTAAATAAAAAGCAGAAATCACTTCCAAATAATTGGATTTGATTTCTGCTTTTGTGTGTTTGCTTAGAAACAGGCTGAAAAAGCACGCTTTTTCAGTGGCCTCCCTGCAACCAGATACTTTTTTTAGTACTTTCAGCCATATTTGAACCATCCAGATATTCCTTGAACCGGATCGCAATACTTATATTACACGCTGAAAGCAATGGTGCAGAATAATTTTCTTTTAGAAACTGCGTAAAGGGAACTATTTTCCCAATACTGGTACGGACAGTCCTTACTGTATCCCCTTGTAATAACCGAATAATCCCATAATATTTAACCAGATTTTTATACTCATAAGGTATGGTTGCAAAATATATATTCATATAGTTGGCTGGTTCTGTATTATTGCGTCTACGTTTATCACAAACCCATGTATCATCATCAAAATGAATATCATTTCCAAAAGCCTGAAGCAGACCAATATATCGCTCTTTTTGAGTTTCATCATAAATTTCAATTCGTTGATACTGTGGAAATTTCATTTGCAGCCTCCTTCCACAATCGCCTTAACGGCATTTTCATAACAATTCTTTATAAAGAGTGCTTGGTTATACTCTTTAAATTCTTTATAGTTTAAAATATTTGCTTGATTATACGATAATATTAAGTCGTAAACCAAACGTGTCTGCTCTTTTAAAAGCTCTTGCCAATAAGGCAGATAAGCCTTTCCTGTACAGAGATTCTTGCAGTTGACACAATTTATCATACTGCTCCTATTAGCACACCCACCATCTGCCAGTTTTTTTAAACAAAACCCAACTCAACCCGTCGTTGTTCTAATCTAAAATCCATGTAAAGTAGTCTACGTTCTTCTTCTGAATAATCTGCCAGCTGTTCCTTTGATATCAACAAGTCAAACTTCTTACGATAAAACTCTGTATTCAATGATGCCAATTTCATCTGACGAACCTCGGCATAATAACCGAAAGCACTGCTTCTGCTAAGATGTCCCAACCAATAGGCAAGTTCATCCACTGATCCACCATTTTCGATTAATGTAACCGCTAAGGTTTTTCTCTGCTGTTTGCTGGTAAACTGCCAAACTTCACAGCTCTCATCACAAAGATTATGCTGTTGAATCAGTCTATTTATTATCTGGACATAGTACCCCATGTTTATCATTCCAGGTCTATGATTCGGCTTTTGATTGACAAAAATATAAGGTACTCCCAATGT
Organism: uncultured Eubacteriales bacterium; assembly: GCA_964627665.1. GTDB lineage: Bacteria > Bacillota > Clostridia > Lachnospirales > Vallitaleaceae > UBA1351. The sequence goes on from CAZVKG010000006.1 coordinate 68,939, forward strand.
CTGACGTAACATAGCTCTTTCTTCAATCTGTACTTTTATTTGATCTGCTAATGATTGAAAAATCAAAACCCGATGATAATCCGAAATGCCTTGCTTCCTTCTAGCTTTCAAGGTTTTGTATGGCTTATATTTAATCTGGACCAAACCATCATAGGGCGACGGCTCAAGGCAGTCCGTTTCCAAGAACAGGACTTCTTTCATTCGCATGCCGGTACTTGAAAAAATACGGTATAATAAGGCATGTATATCATCAAGCTCATAAAGATGAGCATCAATCCCTTCTGCTACGGCTTCAGGAATAATTAATGTTCGAACTTTATAATCTTTAACATTATGAAACTTGTATTGTTTAAAGGGATTTCCTTGTGGTACAGGACTTCGCATAGCTGCATCTCGCCGATCACTCGACAGGTAGTCCATTAGTAAGGACATCACACAAAAAACCCTCATAATGCCTGATACTGATTTTCCTCCCACTTCTTGTCCAAAACGTCTCTCCATCACCATATACAGGGCTCTAACATCTACATCATCCACATCTGCGAAAAAGTGTAACGATGGATTCCCTTCAACTAAAAGATTGACAGCTTCTGATAACGTATGAATGATTGCATCTTTTTTCGCCGAAATATAATAGTAACGGTATCTCATGAAATACTTTATTTCAAGCCGCAAGGATTTAGACTGGATCTTGCTAAAATCCATGGTGTTCTTATACAAAGATGGTCCATGTTTATAATAAAGAATCCATTGATCCGATTTAACATCAAGCTGTCTTGGATTATCTTCAATAAACTTTTTACACTGATGCTGATACTCTTTTTTGAAAACTACATCTACCAGTCGAACAAAATCTGGGTCAAAGCGTTCTCTTGACATCATTAACTTACTTCCCAGAAGGCTTCTGCAAAAACTTTGAGCTGTTATAAGTTTTCGTTCCATTGTAAATTTACTAGCCATATATTCTAGATATTCCATTATCATGACTGTAGGTAGTTGAGCTAAAGAAGCTGTTGTCATCAAAGCTCCAATTCGTATCCTAATGTTATCAAGTGGTTCCCTTTCTTCTACTTTATTCTTAACCTGTTCTATCCAAAAGGCAGAAAACTTTTCTTCATAAATATCAAAAAAGAGTTGGTTCTCACATGGTATATTCCTTAAAATAGCAATAGGACTATCCGATTTATCAACTAATTGATTTTTGAACATATATACAAACGCCGGAAACATGCTTGTTCTATTGGAAACAAGATTTTTATCAGACATTTCCCATGCCCTTACATAGCGTTCAGTATAATAGGCAAACATTTTTATGAATGCGTCAAAATAAACTTCAATACCAATCCGCAAAAGTATGACATCTCCCAATATGCTGTCAACCTCACATATTTTAGTTGGATGTTCCTTGTACTCTTCCTTTAGCAACAGCTCTCGGTATTCTCTGATTAATTGCTCTGTCAATGCATCTCCAATAGACTTATTCCTTTGAAAACGTAATATCACACCATCTATTTCCCAAAAGGCACTTCCTGGTTTTATTTCAATCAACTTGATCATTTGAAGTACCTCTTTTTTCATGAATTTTCTTCATAATGGCTTTAGCAATAACTGGATTGTTGTGATTTCTATAAGAAAGAATAGATTCTGCTGAATTCCACCCGAAACTCTCCATGATGATAGAATCATCAATACCATCCTCAGGATAAAGCGATTGATGTTCCAAATATTCCATCACTTTTGTACTCCGTCCACTATGCGTACGGATTTTTTTTGGATCAAATCCTGCTCTTTTAGAACATCTCTTAAGTATTTTGTAATAATTTCCATAACTCAGTGGTTTGCCTTGGGCACCAGATCGTTGAAGATTAATAAAAAGAACATCACTGATTACACCACTTTCATTTTCTGCATGTGTTCGCTCCGTTTGAATATATTGGTCTAATAGCTTACAAAGTGCTGAGGGTAGCGCAATCAAACGAAGATTATTGGTGCGTTCCGGATTAACATCTTGCTTTCCCTTAGATCGTGATGGCTGAATGGTCTGTTCCACAGGATCATAGTTTGACAGGGTCATACTCAGTACCTCGTCAATACGAAATCCTTCTAAGGTAATACCGAATACTACCTTATCTCTTAGGGTTTCAAAAGCGTTATATAGAGCCTTTTTTTCAGCATCCGTATACCATTTAATGTATTCCCTACGGTATTTCTGACGTGCTAGGCTCGCATCAATAATGTACTGATAATCATAGGAATAGATTTGTCCATACAAAAATGATTTCTTTGCCCTATAGATATCTTTTTTTGTTTGAAAGGTTATATTGGTTTCATAATTGCTAGCTAGCCATTTGTAAAACTCTGTTATAACCGTTAAATATCTGGCTGCAGTGGAAGAAACAACTGCCGTATCACAAAATAGTAGTTTTAAGTCCTCCGTGTCACCATAGATGAGCTTGTAAAGGAACTTTTTCACATTCCGATTTGTTGTTTCACCGTACTCCAGACCTTCAGCTGCAAGATCATTAAGGAAAACAACTAGCATCTTCCCGTATTCTCTTGCTGTACTCTTTTTACGTAATGCCTTACTTTCTAGCCACTGATTCGCTTCTAACATAGGAATCTGCTGGTCTGTTATTAAATGCCGATAGGCCACTCCACCATCCCTTGTTTCAAAAGCAAAACGTACTAATCTAAACCGCTTTTTCTCATTTCTCATGGTACGCCTCTTTCTGAGCAAGACTACTATGTCTGCCCAGAAAAAGTATACCATGACAGCATCTAAGGACTACTATTGACGTTATATTCAACCATATCAGGAATAAATCAAATCATATTTATATGAACCATTTCAAATTTTAACAAATGAATGTACGCAAAAAAAGATTCTGTAACCATATAATAGTTGCAAAATCTTTTTATCAAGTATATTCAATTTGTTATTGCAATTTAAGAAGTATATTCAATATGTATAACATAATGTTTATTAGCTAAAAATGCTTCAAATAAGTCATCTTTTAAGCAAATTATCCAATATAATCATATGGATTCACCGCATTTCCATCCACAATAACTTCAAAATGAAGGTGAGGTCCTGTACTATTACCCGTATTCCCCGATTTTGCAATGGTCTCACCTTGACCAACAACTTCGCCATATTCCACCAATAATTTACTATTATGTGCATAACGCGTAGTTATCCCATTTCCATGATCTATATCAACTCTATATCCATAAGCATTATCCCAGCCTGCAAATATAACCTGTCCACCATCAGATGCTTTTACAGTAGTACCTGACGAAACCGCCATATCAAGACCTCTGTGTGTCTTCCCCCATCTTGGTCCATAAGATGAAGTTAATCTGTAATAATTTAAAGGCGTTACAAAAAAACCAGCCGGACCATCCTCTGGTACAGGGGCTGTCCCAATTAAAACCAATTGGGATACTGGTTCTGTTACTACAAGGCTTTCCATAATCGATTCATTAACGATTTCATCATTAACAATATCAACATCCATCTTCAATAATTCTTTACCCTCTTCACCTTCTTCAGCTATAACTGTCAAACCAGAATATATAGTATTATTCTCTTGATATACTACCTCTGGAGGAATAGAATTTATTTCAGTAGCCTTGTAACAATTAACAATCGATAATTCCGGAATTAACTTCTCAACTACAAGTTTTTCACCAATTTGAAGTGTTTTCTCACGTTTTTCTAACCAAGGATTTAGCTCATAAAGTTCTAAAAGACTCATTTCATTTTTTTCTGCAATTAATGAAGCTGAATCGCCTGATTCAATAGTATATTCTGCCGGTTCTGAATTTAACCTCAATAACTCTTCAACCACATTTGTAACATTAGATATATTCTGTGAATCTTTTACCACAGATTCCACAATCACCTTCTCATTAAAATCCAACTTTGTTAAAACTTCGGATGGTTCATAAGATACATCATTGACAATTTCATTATTTCTTGTATATGTAGGATTGGGTCCAGCCATTACAAAGTTTCGTTCAACAATTTCTGCTGATAATGTTGGTATAGCTTCAAAATCAATATTCACATTTTCTCCATCTATAGTCACTTCAATATCTTTTGTATTCTCTGTAGATAATTCTACAACTTTCGTTAAAACCTGTTCTATTTCATCTTCTGACTCAAAATAATATATCTTGTCATCTACAGATAATTCATATATTAACTCTATTGGCTCTTTATTCTCTGCTTTAGATTCTTCGTAATAATCGTTATTAAAGACTTGTTTTTCTTGATCTACCGTAGACGATTCGGATTTCGATATCTGTTTATTCATTAAACCGTTACCTGCGAAATCAGCTACTGTAAAACCCATCAATATTATTAGAAGCATTATCCCTATGCCTCCAAATAACCATTTCTTCATCACGTTGTAGTCCTCCATGTTCTATTTCTCGTCAATGTTTAGCTTAAGCAAAATCCATTTTACTTTATCACACTTTTGTGACATTTTCAAGTCAAACCCCAAACCCAAACAAATAATATAAACAAATAAAAAGCACTTGACAATTGAATGTATGTTCAACTATAATAAACTTAACAATTGAACAACTATTCAACCATTAGGTTAGTAAATACTTAAAATTAGGAGGAATATATATGTCTCACGATCACAATCATCATAAACCAAGTAACATAGGAATTGCCTTTTTGCTAAACTTCAGTTTTTCAATCATTGAAATTTTTGGTGGGATACTAACAAACAGTACAGCTATTTTATCAGATGCTGTCCATGATTTAGGCGATAGTCTTGCTCTTGCATTATCCTTTTTTTCTGAACGCTTGAGTAAGAAAGAGCCCACCAAAAAGTACCCATATGGATTTAAAAGATTATCACTTATCGGCGCAATCATAAATATACTTGTTTTATCTGTAGGTACAGGTTATGTTATATCTGAAGCTATAGCATCCTTTCAAAGTCCACAGAAAGTTGATTCTATAGGAATGCTATGGTTGGCTTTTTTAGGTATTGTGATTAATGGTATTGCCGCACTTAGGATGAAAGGCTCAAAGAAAATTCTCGACAAAACTGTTGTGATGCATCTTCTAGAAGACCTTATGGGTTGGGTAGCTGTTCTAGTTGTAAGTATAGTCATATATTTTACTAATTGGTATATATTAGACCCTGTTCTTTCTATGTTCATCGCTCTAGTTATTATACGAAATATATGGATAAACTCAAAACTAGTATTTGGGATTTTGATGCAATCAGTACCAGATGAAGACCTGTATAATGAGCTCAAAGAGCATATTGAATCTATTGAAGGTGTTAAACTTATTGATAACTTCAAACTGTGGAGTTTAGATGGCGAAGAACATATTGCAACCATTACATTATCTGTACTAGTTAATGCTGATGTTCAGAACATTCGACTTAAAGCAAAAAGTATACTAAACAAACATAATATTAATCAAACTACAGTTGAAGTCATTGCATAGGAGAATATATCATGGAAAAAAAAACCTCGACAGATTGTACACCAAACGATATAAAAATTGTTGAAACTGTTTCTGAAGAATTGGCAAACTCGGAAAATATTGATACTGTTGCTAATTTTCTAAAAATCATTTCAGATCCAACCAGATTGAAAATAATAATGATTTTAGAAAACCATGAAGTCAGTGTCAATGATATAGCTGTTTTGATGAATATGACTAAATCAGCAGTTTCGCATCAGTTAAAAGTCTTAAAAAATGCAGGATATATTAAGGATCGTCGTTCAGGCAAAAATAAGTATTATTCTCTATTCGATGAGCACATCATGGTTATTATTCACTCCGCATATGACCATGTAAATCATTGTTAGACCAAGAAGTTCTTGTCATGTCAGAGATTATTCCATCTGCAATATGTCCTATTCCCCCTGTTTCCAAGCACAAAATTCATTAAACTATAAAGTGCATTTGCTTCTTTCATGGCACACTTATTTCTGAGCAAGACTATATATCCTGCTCAGAAAAAGTATGGCATGACGACTTTTAACCGTTATACTCAAACATATCTGAAATACGCTGTTGCAATTCAGGAAGCACCGTACCCTCTATCAATGCATACAATCCAGCTAATAATAGGGCTCCAATCACGACAGAAATCAATATTTTGACCGCCGAATCAACCATTCCTTCACCGCTATTTCCTGCTAGAATTGCTCTTCCTTTAATCATTACTTTTACCATTTCCATTTGTGCTTTGTTCATTAACTTTCTCATTTCATTACCTCCGTAAGTTTAATTTTGTTTTTTATTTTTAATCGGGACTTGCCCTTGATTAAACGTAGTAACCAATAATCAGATTAAGTGTTGCAGAAGCTAGAACTGCTCCTATAACTGAAACAATCACCGTAACAATACGGTTGTTCCACTTCTTCTGATCGATTTCATCTGCTGCACTTCTTCTAATGAAGAAATAAATAATCAGCAAAACACCGACAATGGGAGCTAAAACCATTAGCCATGTCGTTACATCTTGAATTAATTTTTCAGTACCTTTGACAATTTGACTGTCCTTAACCGTATCCGCCATAACTGGAACCGTTGACATCATCATTACGACCAGCGTTCCTAAGATCGTCTTTAAAAGATTCCTTGCTTTCATTTTTAGTGGTTTAAATTTCACCTTGTTCACCGCCTTTCATATTTCGCATATAAACAAAATTCGATTTTTCTTCTTGGGTGTAATACTCCCAAATATTCCATGTATCAATGGCATTAGAAGCTTTTCTTTGATTTCGTTTTCCTTCTCTTTTTTCACGCACCTTTCTGTTGTGTTCTTTGTCTCCAAGTCCAAAGAGGGTATTAAAAAACCACTCCGATAGATCTGGCAATCGCATCATTGCCGGGTGATTTCTCGAAGTGATTAATGTATAAGGTCTATTGATTCGTCTGATCTCATCCACCGTTAATAAAGCTCGGTGAGTCAGATTTACACTATGGGAACTTGATGGATTAGAATATTTACCATGAGATGAACTTAAAGAATAAGTGGATACGGTATAGTTCCCCAGCTTTTTTGATATTTCATCCAAAGTTCCCAAATCATCTGCCTGAAGATAAAGCCAGGTTTCACAGTTGGATTTAATGGTTCCAGCGACTTCTTTGCCATACTTCTCATCCAGTTGCATAAAGCTTTGAAGGAATAAATTGAAACGAATGCCTCTACCACCACCTACAGTCAGCTTATTAGCAAAGTCTGGTATTTTGACAAAGTTGCCAAATTCCTCAAGCATGAAGTTTACACGTCTTTTTAATCGTCCACCTCTTTCATCTGCATTTTTAACCAGTTGCATATAGCATTGATTAACAAAGAGACTGGCTAAACTATAATAGGTTGTCTTTTCATCAGGAAGCACAATAAACAGTACCTGCTTGTCTGTTCCCATTTTCCTTAAGTCAAAGTCACTGGCCTCTGACATAGAATGAATGAGTGGGTTTGTAAATAACCTTAATGTTGTCAGCGCTGAAGTATAAAATGATCCTCTCGTTTTACTTGGAGCAACTTCACTAATGGCAAGTAAGGCTTTTGCAGGATGATGTGCCGGCATGTTCTTCATGTATTTGATGATAGGCATTGCCCCATCCACTACTTTGCACATCTCACTGATGAAGAAATAAACATTACTCATGTTCTGATATCTTCTGTCTTTACCATTACGATTATCATAAATGACTGCCATAATAGCACTGGCAATAATACTGGCTTCACCGTTGGTCCATATTTTTTCATTATGACTATTCTCCGGTACAAGGGCAGCTGTTAAATCCCATGTGGCATCGACTGCTTTAGGAATATTATTTTCATCAATGGCATCAATAACTGGCTGTAAGAAGTTATAGCGATCACTCTTTAGGGGATTTTTAAAGTCAATGCAAATAACCTCATAACCAAGCGCTTCAAAATAGGGATAGGTATAAGTGAAGATTTCACCTTTTGGGTCACTTATAACTAAGCTTTCAGCAGAAAGTCCAAGCAGTCCGACCGATTGGAGCACCACTGACCTTGTTTTTCCTGATCGTGTTGCACCAATACAGAGACTATGGGTATCCTCATCAATGTAAAATATCTTTTCTGCATCACCCTCTTGATGAAAACCAACAACAATACCACCTTGGTTTAGCTTGGGTATCGAATATTTCTGCGTATCGGTTTCTGGCAAGTCTTTTTCATTTGACTCTTCATTAGTTCTTTCTGGTAACCTTTGAAGAGATTCTCCTTGGGATAAGCTTTTTTCTTTTGGACTTTTTTCTTTTTCTTCATCCTGCTTGGTCCTTTCCATTAATATTTTTAATTCGTTTTTTCTAAGCTTTATAGATTTAAAGCCTTTGTTCTTTTCTTCTTCTGTGAGCCATCTTGCTGATCCGAATTGCATTTGTCCTGCTCTAACTGGCGTGGCTATATCTGGTGTAATTGCGTCTAAATCTGATTGATAGGGTTTCATATTTGCCAGGTAGAAATACATAGAGCACAGAAAGATAAAACCTTGCAAATAGAGAAATAGCGACAAATGTTGACCACTTGCCGCCATACTTTCAAAACATGATTTTATTGGAATAAAGGTGAGCACCTTCATTTTTCCTGATAATAAAAAATGTAGGTTCGTGGAAAAATAAATATTCATCCATAAACCTACAAGAAATATTAGTGCTGATATCATCAGCTTCAGTTGTTTATACTTCATCTCTTACATCACCTCACAGTTCTATCCCATCATCAGCAACCATTTCGAGGTCTTCAAGCTTCTCATGGCGTAGAATCTCCGGGACAATCAATTCGATTTTTTCAAGAATCGAACCGATGGCTTTTTCATCCTTATAATTCAAGTTACCATTAAGCCCCACATAGTTCACTAGGCTTGAATGGATTAATTTTAAGTACGTTTCACCAAACATCCGATTGGCATTAATGAGTCCTGATCGTTTAGCAAAATCCTCTTTTGCACCTTCAAGACTTGTAAAATAATGCCCTAATGTAACGGAGTTACCATCATAGGTATATCGCCAAGTCACAAATTCAAAGCCATCCTGCATTTTACCCATAGCTAAAACATGTCCATCATGTTCTAAAATTTTACGATAGCCCTCTCTTAATCCATCCGCCTTCAATGGTTTTAGTTGATTGTAAAGTTCCATTAATTTTGTCATTCAATCGTCCACCTTTCTTTTACATACTGTTTTCACTTTCTTTGTCCCAGTTAAGCCCTTTGCCTTTCTTTGTTTCTTCGATTTTTTCTTTGAGTGCTTCCCCTTCCAGTGTTGATAAAGGATAGTTCTTGCCTGTATCTAATGGATCATCCATTTTAACAATTTTAACTGCCGATAAAAGCATTTCCATTTTACCTTGAGAAAGCTTAGCATCCATCCTCTGACTGTTTAATTCAAAAGCTTTTAACAGTGCTTCCTTGGTAAAATGCTCAGGTGGATATAACTTTCTGTTTCTGCATTTTTTGCCCTCCCCATTTGTAAAGGTAATATATTTTCTAGTATCACTCCAATCCACTTGATAGCCTAATGCCTTCATATTAGCTATGAACTCTTCCTTGCTTCTAGCAATCCATTTCACTTTTTTCACTGCTAAGAAGAGTTCATATTTCCAACTATGACCTTTTTCTTTAGAACGATATTCACCTCGATTCAAATGACTGCCTGATTTGCCCTGGGTAATAATCAATCCGTATTTTTTGCAAACATCATCAGAATAATCTTTCATCATATGAAGTTGCTCTGCACTTTGTTTCCACTTTATGCCTGTTTTCTTATTGACAGTGTTTACAACAAAATGGGTGTGAAGATGATCTCTGTCTGTATGGACTGCATAAGCAACTTGAAAACCTTTAAAGGTTTCCATTTGAACCAGCTCATCCGCAATTTGTTTGACGATTTCCGGTGTCACCTTATCATAAGGAGCAAAGCTCTGAGTGAAATGAATGTATTGTCTACCCTTTAATTTACTGTATTCCGACTTCGTCATGAAAAACTCGTTATAAGCCGTATTTACTTCACAATTGTGACCACCTTTAAGATTTTCATCTGTTTTCGCGGGATTGATAATATATTTTAAGACTCTGTTAAGCGCTGATAAGGTGTTGTTTTTCCCGTTAATAAATTCAATAACAGCCATAATCACTACATCTCATCTAATTCATGATCTAGTTCATTGGCTAAATCCTTTAAATCCTCAAGCATCTTCTGACTGAATTCAGATTTAACACCTACAGCCTCATATAGATCAGATAATGCGCCAATTATCATTCCAGGATTCTCTTCAAAAAGTTTTGATTGCCTAATGTCTTGCGATATTAAAAAGTCTTGTCCTTCAGCATATTGTCCCTTAATTACAACATCCACTGCATAAGAACCTTCAGTAATGCCTATGGTGGTATACTTTCCATCTGTCGGTAATTGATTGAAATAATTAGCTGCTTCCTGAAGGTTGTCTTTCCATTCACATCCATTTCCAAACCGATAAATATGATAATTCATTTGTCATCACCTCTTCCCTTTCAATAATTTGCACAACTCATCCCATAAACCGGTGAATGCTTCTCTAGTTTTCGTTAGATTAACCTCCTTGATTTTTCCTTGATGGGCTAATACAGTCAACTGGTTTAAGTTGTTACCTATTTTAGATAATTGATGGTTCATCTCTTTAATGTCATCAAAAAAAACAATCTCCTTGTCCAGTGCGGACAGGGAGACATATTTACTGATTGAATGATTTGATTTTTCAGCTTTCTTTTTTATTTTATTGTATTCGGCTTCTGTTACTCGGAAACCGATGAATTTGGTTTTGTTAATGGTATCACCTCCAATAAAAAAGCACCTATAGTTTTAAAAGGTGCAATTCACTATCATCGTAGTATTAACTTTCTAAAAAAATAAATTTGATCCTGTCTTCTGTACTTATTGAATAATGTAAAAATGCTTTATTATAAGTATTTGATTTTTCAATGAGCTTTCTAATATTGTTGAAATTCTCCTGTTGCAGAGAATCAAATTTAGCAAGCATTTCCTTGATTTCATCTACAGGTGCGCCAATAACATAATCACAATACTTTGCTAATAAGCCAACAACAACATCTGATATTTGAACCATCTTACTCTCTTTGGAATTTGATTGCTTATAATTATTTATAGGCTCACCTTTATAGGTAATTGCATCATCATTTAAAGATTCAAATATTGAACTCTCCTCATCAAATTCATGAGTAGAATTCATAAACATATAAATAGGTTGAAGATAAAAGTGTTCGAAACTTTCAATAAGCTCATAATCTGTATTATTCTCAAGAAATACTAATTCCTTCTTAGAAATTGATTCTTTTAAAATCTGCCTTAGTGAAACCAAACCAACATGAAGTTCTGATTCATCTTCATATCGCCTAATGAATTCTAATATATCTCTTGAAAAATCTGCAATTTTCAACTTATGAAGGTTTGGATAATTATATGATAAGAGTAACGAAACAAAAAATGTTTCATCACGTTTTGCAATGGTATATAAATTGCTTTTCATAGTGTTGACAAAGTCCATAGGAAGCTCCATAGCAGTTTTTGAATTTGAAATAGCCGAATCTACTATATCAACTATCGAGAAGTAGAATAAGTTGAGTACAAAATAATGGATATATAAATCTGACTCAATTAGCCAATCCAAAAATACCTTTAACTTATCGCTTTTTAAGCATTGAATAAAATCACCTTTTGCAATATTTTTAAATTTAATTTCTTCAACTGTTTTTTGTAAATTTAACTCTTCAACTAATTTATAATAATCAAAATCGATTGCATTTTTTTCATGAACAACTCCACCAAGTACAAAATTTGAATTTATTGGAGCATTTAATCTATTTACCTTTTCTTTAATTCTAAATTTTCGGAAATTATTTGACTCATCATAATAAAAACAATATCTATCATCCATTCCCGATAAATTATGTAATGCAATTGCTTGGCTTCGTACATATTCAACTTCATAAGACATAAAGATCTCCTTTACTAAATCCGTAATTTTTTTATATGTTAACCATAAACGCAGAGGGCATGGGACACCTCCCAACATTCAAGCACACTTTGTTAAACAAAGTGGAAGCTTGCCAGATTGTGTCATAACCCGAATTTCACTGGATTATACA
>CAZVKG010000007.1:0-79787 GCA_964627665.1 uncultured Eubacteriales bacterium
GCAAAAATAGTAGCGGTTCTTCTTTTGCTAATTGCCTAGCTACAGGGTCATCAAGGCTCACATACTTTCTTGTTATATCAGCATACATTTCCGCTTAATTCAAACGATAATTTTGTATTACACAATAAATTTAAGAAAATCAAGAAAATTCGTTTAATTTAAAATCTTACTTTAAATTAAACGAATCCGATCTTCTTATTTATATTTACAGTCTAAATTCCTATATCAAGAAACGCGGGTATATAAAATTCGCCTTTTTCATGAGCTTAGAAAGCCATCATGAATTCTTTATTTTAGAAGGATTTGGCTTTGTTTGCGAAATGAATCTAGGCAAATTTTACATACCCGCGCTTCCCTTTATAAATACAAGCCTTTCCCCATCGGATTCTTGGTCATTATAGATATATCCCATGCCTGTAAATCCTTTTAAGTCCTCAATGGTTTGGCAATTATTTGCCGCCATATAGCGAACCATTTCACCTCGCGCCATTTTTGCCCACGTCGCTTTAACTTTTAATTTTCCTTCATCGTCGCGCACTGCGAAGACACACTCAATATAGCTCTGTCTTGGCTTTAATCCATTGCGAATGCACTGACTATATTCATTCGACGCAAGATCAATGACAAGGTCTGTCTCACTATAGATTTGGTCATGAAGACGTTCTCCCCAAAAATCATAGAGGTTTTTTTCACCTTCAACTTGGAGCTTTGCCTGCATTTCTAGTCGATAAGGTACAATTCCGTCCAGTGGTTTTAAGACGCCATAAAGTCCGCTTAAAATGCGTAAATGCTTATTAACATAGTTCCATTCATCATCGGTAAATACACCGGGTTTCATGTATTGATATTGGATGCCTTCATATGCCAACAATGCAGGAATTAAATTTTTTCGAATCTCTGTATGTTTTAAACGCTCCATATTTTCAGTCGCTATTTTATCATTACACTTCCATATTTTTTTAAGCTCTTGATATTTTTTTGATTTTAATGTTTGAAAAATTTGTTCTGCATCATCTATAAAAACAGGATAGGTTTTATGTGCCATATCCGTTTCGTTGTTCATCTTCTTCGCCGGTGAGATAATGATTCGCATGCTGTCCTCCTAGTGATTTTTCGTTTTGCTTAAATATAAGGGCATTTTTTATCTGTCGATAACCTGTCCCCTGTGTACAATGCGGTTTTTACCTTCTCTTTTTGCTAGATAAAGCGCATCATCTGCCTTTTTAATAAATGCTTCCGGTTCTGTATGGATGTCCGGAATCTCACTGAACACTCCAATGCTTAAAGTAATTGCTTCTAAGACTTCTCCATCAGGAGTTATCATTTCTTGATTGGTCAATGCTTCTTTTAATGTAATCGCCATTTTTATAACTCCCTCTAAATCAGTATCATACAAGGTAATAAGAAATTCATCTCCGCCATATCGAAAAACATAATCTGTGCTACGGTGCAAGATGTTTTGTGCACACTTGGCTACTTGAATAATGATTTCATCCCCTAATAAGTGACCATATGTATCATTAATATTTTTAAAATTATCGATGTCCAGCATAATAAAGCCCATAGGCAAGTTGCTACGAATGGCCAGTTTAAATTGTTCTTCAATAATTTGATCAAAATGCCTACGGTTAAACACGCCTGTTAGTGAATCTAAAACAGATAATTTTTCTAATTGTTGATTAGCCACTGCAAGTTGTATATTTACCTGGTTGAGCTCAGAGTTTTTAAGAGCCATAATATTTTGCTCTCTAAGTCTAATCGCCACATAAATAAACAAGAACAATAGTAAGACATAAAAAACGTACGCATAAGGGGTTTGATACCAATGATTATCAATGGTAAATGTCATAGATACAGTTTCGGTCATTACATCTCTGGATGTCACTGCGTATACTTCAAAGGTGTAGGTTCCGGATGATAAGTTTGAAAACATGGCTTGATTATAGAAACCATTATAAGTAAAGTCTTCGTTTTGCCCTAAAAGACGATAGTAGTATTTGACTTTATCAGGAGCATCAAAATCCAGAGCCACAAACTTAAAGTCAATAACATTTTCATTCGGGCCTAATGCTAGAACTAAGTCGTTGAAAAAAGGGGTCTCATTTGGATAAGGATCGCCTAACACAGAAAATCCATTTATATAAAGTGTAGGGGCCATTGTCGTGAGCCGTTTAAAATCCCTTGGAATCACAGTAATCCCATGAGAGCCTCCAAAATATAAGCTACCATCGACGTCCTTAAAATGACCTGCGTTAAACTCATAATCCCCTATGCCGTCTTCCGGCAGCAAGGTGTAAATATCATGCGTATTCAAATCTAAAACCGAAAGTCCATCTAAGGTAGCTAACCATAACCTTTTATGGTCATCTTCTAAAATTCCACTGACCGTGTTGTTACCTAACCCATGGGTTTCTGTATATGAAATAAATTGACGTGTATTTTCTTCATATTGAGCAATACCTCCACCTACCGTTGCAATCCAAATATCACCATTGGAATCCTCGAAAATTTTTCGAATGGTGTTGTTTGGTAGTTGCCCTTCTTCAGTACCTTCCCGTTTAAATGTATGAAATTTACTACTATTAGGCTCAAGTAGGTTTAAACCATTATTGGTTCCCACCCATATCCTACCTTTTGAATCCGACAAAAGGCTGTATATCAAGTTATCCGAAAGCTCTTGTTCTTCAAAACTTGCGGTATGATGATACTGTATTAATGACTCTGTAATCGGGTCATATACATAGACGCCTTTTCGGTAAGTTCCTATCCACAAGCGACCTCGTTCGTCTACAGTAAGAGCATAGACAAGACTATCTTCCGGAATGGGTAACTCATACGGAAAAAACCGGTCACTTTCAACATCATAATAGCTTATTCCTTCTGTAGAACCTACTAAGAGTGGCCAATCAGGATGATCTAAATAACAGATGACACTATCGCCTAATGCATGACGGTCTGGGTCATTATATTTAATTGTGGTTAATGTAGACATATAAATGCGCTCGATGCCTTGATTATATATAGCCGTCCAAAGTTGATGGTAACGATCTCTAAAGATAAGATTATTCTTTCCACTACTTAAGCTATCCGCAATATCCTTCATTGGCTTCACGCGGACGTAATTTCTTTTAAATGGATTCACTTTTGTAATGCCGCCACCATTCGTCCCAATCCATAAGATATCTGAAACATCTTGGTATAAGGAATAGATCACTCCATGATGAACATCCCCGTCGGGTAAGGTACCCGGAAAACGAGTCACAGTGCCATCCGGTTCAATGGCAAACAGACCGCCACCCCAAGTACCTACCCATTGAATGCCATCGGAGGTTTCTAGGAAACTATAAACACGGTTATCCTCAAAAAGGATTTCTTCTGTCTTGCCCGTGTTTAAATCAATGGTCATTAAACCACCCTCCCATAGCCCTAAGGTCAAGATACCAGGATTGTTTTCACGGATAAGCATGACTGCAGGTGCTGTGATTGGATATTCAGTTGCTAGGACTTGATCTAAATCTGGATCATACATTTGAAGACCGGTATGTGTCCCTAAATATAAAGTATTATCCGATGCCAAAAAAACCGAACGAACTACATCGCCTTGAATAGGATAGGTTTTTACTGCACCGGTCTCTGGATTCAAAGAATTAAGTCCCGCTAAAGTTCCCACCCACACAAGGCTATCTGAATCTAGGGCGATGCTAACAATGACAGGGTTGGATAAGCCATGCTCTTCGACTGTATAGTTGGTAAATGTATCTTGATAGATATTATACCTTGATATACCTTGATAGGTACCTATCCAGATCTCATGATTTTTAGGATCATAGGTCATGGTTTGAATTAAGTTATGCACTAAGCCTTGAGGTTCAAAAGGATCATTACGCATCACGGTCATCTGACGTCCATCATATCGATTCAGTCCCCCTTGTGTGCCAAACCATAAAAATCCATCCTTATCTTGAAGTATCAATGAAACAGACATATTGGATAAACCGGTTTCTCGAGTGAGCTGTTCAAAAACCGGAGGCGTTTGACCATCTAACAAGTTCGCGCCATAAGTATCTACTGACAATAAAGCAGTACCCATCAATAGCATTAAAAAAAAGAGTAAGACGAAGCGCTTATGAACCATGAAAACCTCCAAAAATGAATTTTATTTTATATGTAACATTTTATCACTTAACTTCCCACTATTCAATGAATTCCAACCACACTTTTAAAAACGCCTACGTGTAAACTATATGCTTTTTCATAAATTAAAGAAGGCCTTGGTTTTGGTATTGAATAAGATGCAATAGAAGGATTCTGCTGTTTGAGTGAAACGAGTTCAGAATCCGTTGCATCATTCAATTAACAAAACCTTAGGCCTTCTTAATGAAATGAATCTGCTTATAGTTTATATGTAGGCGTTTCCTTATAATCCAAAGTACGCTTTTGCGTTATTGTAACTAATATCTTGAACGATTTGTCCCAAGAATTTTTCATTGTTTGGATACTCACCGTCTTCAACAAGGGTTCCGATGTAGTTACATAAAATACGTCGGAAGTACTCGTGACGTGTGTAGGATAAGAAGCTTCGTGAGTCTGTTAGCATTCCTACAAAAGCACTTAGTAGGCCTAAGTTTGCTAATGCACTCATTTGATCTTGCATACCTTCTTTTTGATCACAGAACCACCATCCGGAACCAAATTGTATCTTACCTTTTGTTCCGCCACCTTGGAAGTTTCCAATCATTGTTCCAATGACGTAGTTATCTCTCGGATTTAATACATATAGAATTGTTTTTGGCAATTCATCTGTTGTATCAAGATCGTTTAATAATGCAGAAAGTGCCGGTGCAAATGTTGAATCATGAACGGAGTCAAAACCGGTATCCGGTCCAATCGCTTTATGCATACGACGATTGTTATTACGAAGAGCTCCGATGTGAATTTGCATTGTCCAGCCACGTTTTGCATATACTTTTCCTAAGAAGTTCAAGACAACACCTTTATGAACGGCAACTTCTTCTTCAGATAAAACATCACCAACTAAACCTTTTTTATAGACTTGATTCGCTCGTGCATAATCGATGTTAGTTGTTCCTTCTATATAAGGTGTATGATATTCAATCGTATCTAATGCGTGGTCGGATAATCGACAACCCACTTCATGGAAATAGTCCACACGTTCTTCCAAAGCTTTGAGTAATTTTTGAATTGAATCTACTGTATAACCAACGGCTTCTTCTAAGCTTTTAATCCAAGGAATAAATGTTTCATTTGCTATATTAAAGCTTTTATCCGGTCGGTATGTCGGATAAACCTTGGTCGCAAAGGAATCATCTTGAGCCAATTGCTTATGATACTCAAGGTCATCAATCGGATCATCGGTTGTACAAATGACATCTACCTTTGAACGTGTGATAAGTTTACGCGCACTAAAATCGTCTTGATTCAAAAGTGTATTACATTTTTCCCAAATCTCATCTGCCGTCTCTTCACTCAATAATGTATCGATTCCAAAATAGCGCTGTAATTCCAAATGTGTCCAGTGATACATTGGATTACCGATTGTGTATGGCACTGCTTTTGCAAATGCCTTGAACTTAAGATAGTCATCTTGATCGCCTGTAATGAAGTCTTCTGTGATACCAAAACTACGCATTACACGCCATTTGTAGTGGTCACCACCTAGCCAAATCTCTGTGATATTCTTGTACTTTTTGTCTTGTGCAATCTCTTTAGGCGATAAATGACAATGGTAGTCAATAATCGGCATGTCTTTTGCATACTCATGATACAACTTTACTGCTGTTTCGTTGTTTAACATAAAATTTTCGTCTAAAAACTTTTTCATATTCCTTCTCCTTCGTCCTTGTCGTTTATAAGGTTACACCTGACTTAAATATTGCAATTTCACGATAGTTATTGATTTCTTGACGAACATACTTGCCATTCGCAATATCAATAATATCATTGATAAACTCTTTTAACAGGTCATCCATACTCACACCATCCACTAATCGTCCTGCATTAAAATCAATCCAATTCGGTTTGAGATTGGCAAGTCGTGAGTTGGTTGCAATCTTCATGGTTGGTATAAATCCACCAAATGGTGTTCCGCGTCCTGTGGAAAATAAAACCATCTGGCATCCACTCATACCTAATGCTGTCGTCGCAACAGCATCATTTCCCGGTGCGCTTAAAAGATTCAAACCATTTGTCTTAATACGTTCTGTATGCTTTAATACGTCCATGACTTGGCTGTTTCCTGCTTTTTGTGTACACCCTAATGATTTGTCTTCAAGGGTTGTGATTCCGCCGTTTTTATTTCCAGGTGATGGATTTTCATAGATGACTTGATTGTGACGTTTATAATAGTTCTTAAAGTCATTCACCAATTCCACTGTTTTTTCAAAGGTTTCTTGGTCCTTACAACGATTCATAAGAATTGTTTCTGCGCCAAACATCTCCGGAACTTCTGTAAGTACTGTCGTTCCTCCATGATGAATGAGGTAATCAGAAAACATTCCAATCATCGGATTGGCTGTAATTCCACTTAACCCATCGGATCCGCCACACTCAAGTCCAACACGAAGTTTACTTAAAGGTTGGGGCTCACGCTGATCTTTTTGCATTTTTTCAAAAAGTTCTGTTAAGAGTTTTACCCCCGCTTCAATCTCATCATCCACTTCTTGTGAGATTAAAAAGCTGACACGGTCTTTATTATAGTCGCCTAACGTACGCTCAAATGCATCAATTTGATTATTCTCACAGCCAAGACCCACAACTAATACGCCACCGGCATTGGGATGATTCACTATATTTTGTAGTGTTTTTCGCGTATTAATATGATCGTCACCCATTTGTGAACATCCATAATTATGTCCAAACGAAGATATACCGTCAATATTGTCTAAATCTTTAATACGAATGCCTTCATCGAGCATGCGTTCTTTGAAAACTTGAATAATCTGTTGACTAACACCGTTCACACATCCAACGGTCGGTATCACCCACAATTCATTTCGAATCCCGATTTCACCATTGGGACGAACATAAACGTTGATTTCACGTTCGTCTTCAAAAGTTGAAAAATCTTCAATCTGTGGATTATACTTATATTCTAACACGTCATCTAATTGTGTTTTCACGTTGTGTGTGTGTACATGCGCGCCGGCCTCAATCGGTTTAACCGCTTTACCAATAGGCATACCGTATTTTATAATCAGCTGGTCCTTTTCGATTGGCTTATAGGCTACTTTATGTCCGCTTTTAACGTCTTCTTGGAACTTGACTTCAACACCTTTATGTTCGATGACTTCGTCTTTAAAAACATCTTCTAAAACAATAATCACATTATCCTTGTTGTGAATTTGTATGAAATTCCTCATTTATTTCACCTCATTAATTGCTTTAATGGTTGCTTCCATTCCTTCATTTAAAATTGCTTCAATATAATCAGACACTTGCTTTGTCATGTTTGGTATTGTATTTAGATCACCCTCCCAGTTACTTTCATAAGCAAGGACACCTTCAACAAGACGTGTAATTGCTTCTTTTGAACCGTCAAAGTCTTTCCATAAGTCTGCATATAAATCTAAAATATCTTGGTTATCTTTCGTCTCGATTTTTTCACCATTAAATGCACCACGATAAAATACGATATATGCTGCAAGGGCAAAGACTGTTCGCTCCGGAAGTTGTTTGTTCTTATCTAAATAAGCTAACACCGATGGAAGTACACGTGTTTTGTACTTGGACATACTGTTAAGTGAAATACTCATTAAGTAATGCTTAATAAAAGGATTTTTGAAGCGCTCAATTACTTCTTTTGCAAATGTCTCTAATTCTTCTGACGATAGACTTAATGTCGGGATGATTTCTTCATAAATTGCTTTTGTTAAAAATTCGTTTAATATCGGATTTTCAACAGATTCTCTGACTGTTCGCTCCCCATAAAGATATGCGACAGGAACAAGTGTTGTATGAGCACCGTTTAAAATACGTACTTTACGCATTTTATATGGAGTTACATCATCAACGAAAATAGCGTTGCAGCCTTCTTGATTGGCCGGGAATTCATCACGAATTTTCTTGTCGCCTTCAATAACCCAAAGATTAAACTGCTCACTTTCAACAACCAAGTTATCTTTGTAACCTAGTTCTTCCCAAATTTCTTCAATACGCTCTCTTGGATATCCAGGAACAATACGGTCAACTAAGGTGTTACAGAATGTATTGGACTGTTCAACCCATGTCATAAATCCTGCATCAAGGTTCCATAAATCAATATATTGAAGTACATATTTTCTAAGGTAATCTGCATTTTTATCAATTAGTTCACATGGAAGAATAATAAAGCCTTTATCTGTTGCACCATCATAGGCCTTATATCGTTCCAATAGTAATCGCGTAAGCTTTGCCGGGAATGTTACATCAGCGCCTTTGTCCATTGTATCACTCTCATCAAATGTAATACCGGCTTCTGTGGTGTTTGAAACAATCACACGTGCCGTATCAATATGAGCCAACTGAAGATATTCATCAAAATCTTTATAAGGATTAATCGCTGTTTCAATCGTATTGTTTTTGTAATGTTCACTCACGGCTTCTCCGTTTTTGATGCCTCGCATGTAGTGTGTGTATGTATAGTCTTGATCTGCTAACATCTCAATTAATCCATTTTCAAGAGGTTGAACGACTGCGATACCTCCGTTGTAATCACCTTCATCATTCATCTTTTGAATCATCCAGTCTACAAATGCTCGTAAAAAATTTCCTTCTCCAAATTGAATTACTTTAATCGGTCGCTTTGCCATAAAATACCTTTCCTTCCATAAAAACATTATTTAAGGTCACATGCCTTCTAATACTAGTTTATCCTTAAAATTTGACATCTTCAAGGGCTATATTTTGACAAACTATACATTTTTTGACATAATAGAAGAATATTAACCCTAGGGAGGACCTCTTATGGTAAATAACGAATGTTTACTTTATACAACCAATCTTCTAAGTGAAACACTGCCCGATGAATTCATGACCGAAGAGCAATTAAATGCCCTCGGCATTTCACCGGATCATCAATTTTTGATCTTACAACTCATTCTAGGCAACGACTTAAAATCACACATTAATAGCCTTAGTCAAGACCATACTAATGCGTGGAAAAGTCAGCTTCATCAAGTTATTCTTGACCACTTTGAACCCCATGTCATCTGCTTTTTAAATCTTCAGCCTTTTACGCGGACACTGGTGCTATGGATTGACCCAGCCAAGAGTCAACATGAAATAAAGCGTGACTTTGGTCAGCGTTTTATGGATTTATCTGAACAGCTTGATGCGCTTTACCATTATAATGTGACCGGGTGTTTCGGTTCTGTCGTATCGGATTACTTTCATATTGGATCTTCCTATAAAAAAGCCCGCTTATTACAAGAATACCGTTTTATCATCGGTTTAGGCCAATATATATTCTATGACGAGCCTCGCCACAGTGATGAGTATTCTCTTGTCGAGTACAAATATGTTCATCATTTTGAATCCTTGTTCCGTGAAAAAAATTGGATTCAGCTCCTTGAACTATTAAACACCATCAAGCATGCACTTGTACAAAATATGGTCAATGACTCCAAAGTCACCTATATCTATAAAGAGATTTTTTCCATTACCATCCGTCAATTGTTTGATCAACTTGATGATTATAAGCAAGATATTGAAAAGTTAAATACAGGTATCATTATGTTTGATCATCTATTTGATGACATTGAACAAGTCAATAGTTATTATTTACAAATTATTCAACGCATTACAGAGCAAACTCCTTCAGAACATCTGCATTTACACATTAAAAAAACCTTAAAAATCATTCACAAGCATTACATGGATGATTTATCATTGACCTTTTTAGCTGATTCACTTCATATTTCGACCGCTTATCTTTCGCGTCTTTTTAAAGAAGAGATGGATATGAACTTCAAAGAGTATCTAACACGCTATCGGATTAATAAAGCCAAAGACCTTTTAGATAAAGGCACTTTGGCTATAAAAGACATTGGTCAACGTGTTGGCTATAGTTCACCCACTCAATTTGCGCGAGTTTTCAAACAAGTCGAAGGCATCAAACCTTCAGAATATCGTCAAGTGCTCAAAAATAAAGTGGATGACCCTTTTTTATAATTCTAAATACACCGGCTCTGCTTCAATGATATCCGCAACTTCCGACATAATTTCTGACAACATTTTTTCATTCAGCTCTAAAGCCTTTGCCGCTTCTGAAAAGAACTCATAAGCTAAACCATCAATTCCGATATGTATCCCCATCATCATTATCAAACTATCTGCAATGTGGGTGATGTACACGAGTCGCGGATTAATCATTGCGGCTCTTGGATTATGGTGTATTGCTATCACTTCTGCCAGCTCCTCCGGAAGATTCCATTTTTCAGCAATTTTTGCACCAACTTGTCCATGATTAAACCCGAGTACCTGCTCTTCAGCTTCAATAAAAGTGTAGCCTTTTTCAACAAGTGCATTAATTTCTTGATACGCACTTCCTACATATTGATCTAATATGACCTTTCCAATATCGCGTAAAAGTCCCGCGGTATATGCTTGATCGATTTTTTTATATTTCACTTTTTTTGCAACTGCCTTTGTCATAATGGCCGAAATCTGAGACTGTTTCCACAAGGCTTCTTTTTCAAGCGCATAACCCGGAAGCTCTTTTTCCATAAACTTTCCGATAACTGTCGTTAGAACCATCGTTCGAACCGCTTCAAAGCCTAACACCACCGCTGCATCTCGAACGGTTTCAATGTTACGTCTTCCATGATAAAAAGCCGAGTTTGCCAATTGAAGAATTTTGGTCGTCAAACCTTGGTCTTTAATAATTTCTTCCTCTAACTCTTTGGCTCCTGCCTCCGGATTCTTAGTAATCTCCATTATTTTAATGATTGTTTGGGGAAATGGCGGTATCTCTTGAACCCGACTAATGATTTCCTCCATCGTCAATGCCTTGTTATCTTCCATATTTTCCCCTTTCTGCTAACCGACTCCAAAATCTGTATTGTTCCATAAAATGTCACATTGTGTGTCTGTATCTAACCACCAATACTTTTCTTCAAACCATTGAACAAGCTTAGGGTCTTGTTGAATGGTCGTTGAATTATTAACATATACATTGACGGTAAAATGTTTAAAATGCTTTTTTGCTAAATCAATATCCTGCTGAATCCCTAATTTTGTCTGTCCTTTTATGCCTACCATTAAACATACAGAATCAAAATATTTTTTTATCTCATCAATCGTTGGGTCCCCAATGCCCTTATTTAAAACAGTCTCACGAAATTCATAATCAAATGATTCTATCCCTGTTTTAACTGTGACCTTAATCCCGAAAAAATCCCGCATCCGCTGAATATGTTCTCTATAGATCCAATGTGCTTCAAAAAACAAATGATCAATTCCCTTTGCATCAATGCATTGTTTTAAAGCCTCTAATGTCGCTTTGGGCAATTCAAATATATTCCCCGAATTAATAACTTCTAAAACCCCATATTCACCTGTCACTTGTTCGATAATATCTATATTTACATCATGATTGGATGTTTGATCCTCTGCGTTATCATCAATATAGTCGCAAAATGTGCACTTTCCCCATTTACATGGAGCACCTTTAAGCAAAAGTATTTCACGTTGCGTCTTACTAATAATCTTACTATATCTTTCCATTTTAATCCAACCTTTTTTTCATTCTCTTCACAATCCACTTGTTTTTTTATCTGTTTTCAGTTATAATCATGACTGCTATTAAAGCCGCAGTTCGTAACCATCCTGCGAAATCAAAACTAGGAGGACGACTATTATGAGTAACCTAAGCATTTTTTTCTTATTTGCCTTTATTAACTTTGGGCTGATTGCACTTGTTTTCCGTCTATTTGGAAAAAACGGGATTCTTGGCTACATTATCTTAAGTGTCATTGCTGCAAATATGCAAGTGAATAAAGGTATTATCTTTGACCTTGGCTTCATTGAACTTGAAGCAACCCTTGGCAATGTCATGTTTGCCGGAATTTTTTTAGCCACTGACTTACTTAATGAAAAGTATGGGTATCATGCCGCTAAAAAAGCTGTCAACCTGTCTATTGTTGCCAACCTCTCCTTTGTACTGATCATGTTTATATCTACATTATACCATGGTTTAGATTATAGTGAACCCTATAATCATGCACTGGAATTATTTTTTTCCATTAACGGCGGAACCTTTAAAGCGGTCTTAGTTGGAAATCTTGTGTATTTTATCAGTCAAAGTCTCGATGTTTTCATCTACGACAAAATAAAATCATGGAATTCTGAAACAAAGACACTATGGATACGCAACAACGGATCAACCCTTTTATCACAACTCGTCGATACCGTGCTCGTTAGCTTGGGGTTTGCACTTGTGGGCATATTCCCCTTCGACCTTGTTGGCTCCATTATCATCACGACCATTGTGATTAAATACTTAGCCGCTATCGTTGACACACCTTTCTTATATATTATGAATAAGATTAAGGTAGCGGAATCGGAAACTAACGATTTAGCATAGCTATTTAAATTTAAAGCTCAGACTCCAAGTATTTGGCAGTTTGAGCTTTATTGATATACACACTTATCTTTACCTGTTTGTTTTGCTTCATACAATCGATTATCCGCCAAATTAATCAGATCATTTATTGTTTGATTGTTTTCATACCTTGCTATACCACAACTTACAGTTATCTGATAGCCTTTACCGCTATATTTTTGACTAAGCATATCTCGAAACCTTTCGTATACACTATGAGCTCCCTCGACTGAGCTCTTAGGCATGACGATTAAAAACTCTTCTCCTCCATAACGTCCGACATAATCTGTTGACCGTACCGCTTTTTTTAGGAATCCAGCTATCATCTTAATGACTTTATCCCCTTCTGAATGACCGAATGAATCATTGATTTTTTTAAAATCATCGATATCCATCAATAAAATATTTAAATCTTCCGAATAGTTTTCTTTAAAAAACATCTCTTTGGCCAACATATTTAATATGGCTTCATGGTTCAAAAGATTTGTCATTTGATCATGTTTGGCTTTTTTTTCGAGCGTTGAGTTTTGCTCTGCCAATTTGTCGATATTCATGAATTCTTTGTTTTTCATTGAAAATAGATTCACGGACAGCACCAAGGCAATGCTGTTAAACAAAATGGTATTAAATGAAAACACATAATGCATGTTATCTTGACTTATGCGACAAACACCCACACAAAAAAACACTGTAGATAGTATAATAATCGGTGCGCTGACTTTTATCGGCATATAAACAACTGCAGCAACACCCATTATTACCATGGTAAATATATGGATAGTATTTCCTTGATCCAAGGTAAAAAACACTAAT
This sequence comes from uncultured Eubacteriales bacterium, assembly GCA_964627665.1. Classification (GTDB taxonomy): domain Bacteria; phylum Bacillota; class Clostridia; order Lachnospirales; family Vallitaleaceae; genus UBA1351. The sequence goes on from CAZVKG010000007.1 coordinate 13,412, forward strand.
CCCATTGAAAAAAAGATGACTGCTAAAATATTAACTAGGAGTAGAAATTTATGGATTCCTAAAGGAATTTGCTCAAACTTAATCTTTGTGATAATCATAATGGGGATGATAATGGTCAAATATAATTGAAAGATTAAGACAATATTACTGATATCTACCCATCGTCGACTTTCAAAAAAAACAATCCATTCCAAAAAATACAGTACAATAAGAATCCCTGTTACTCGATTATGATTTATCTCTATAATTTTCCTCTCATACTTTTTTAACAACCCCACTTACTCCACCCTCCTATTACAACCGAAAATTCTTGTTTAATCATATATAAAAGTTATAACATACTTATCCGTTTCAATATCTGCACAAAGGCTTTCGAAGTGTAAGTCTTGGGAAAAACGGTCACTTAAATCATTTTGTATTTCTTTAATTCGATGTTGTAAGGCATCTTGATAAATATCCTTTACTAAGCATTTTCCCTCTCGTAATTCATCGCAAACATATTTTTCTAAGGGTGATTTTTGTAACCAAAAATGAATCTCAACTTTATCGTCTATAATTTTTACGTAGATGTTTTTCGGTCCTTTTCCAGTCAATTCTTTAATGTGCTTAATCGTCATTTTACAAATTTCATTTTCAAATTGTTTCAAGTTATGCCACCTTTCAATAAGTTTAGAAGATGCTTACGAACATTCGTAAGGGAATTGTATCATCTCGCATAGCCATATGCAACAAAAAACCACATTTTCTTTTATCTTTAGTACAATTTCGCAATTATAACTTGAAACAATCCTATTATTTATTAACGATTACCATATGTTGAGCCTGATTTCCAACAAAGTGGCTTCCATCCGGAATCACACTTTTACTATCCACAATACAATTTTCTATATATGCATCTTTTCCGATGGATGCACTATGAAGAATAATCGAATTTTTTATAACAGTATTTTTTCCGATAAATGTTTTGCGAAAAAGCACCGAATTTTCTACTGTTCCATTGACAATGCATCCCGGTGAACACAGGCTATTGGATACGTTCGTTCCTTTATTGAACTTTGCCGGTGCTTCATCTTCAGCTTTTGACATGATATATGGAGATGTTTTAAAAAAGTACTGTCTTAATTCCCGGTCTAGAAAATCCATATTGGCCTCATAATAAGAATCCAGTTCGGCAATCGACTTCCAATACCCTGTATGAATATATGCCATTATTCTTTTCCGTTTACGATATCGTACAATGATGTCTGAAACAAAATCATGACGACTTTCTTTTTCCGCTGCTTCAATCAACTCAATAAGCATGGTACGTTCTATGACGTATATTCCCGTTGAAATCAAATTATCGGATGGGTCAAGTGGTTTTTCTTCAAAATCAACAATATGGTTTTCCTTATCAACCTCCACATGACCAAATCGAGATAATTCTTGCATTTCTAACTTTTTACATACAATGGTAATATCTGCTTCCTTATTGATATGATATTCCAAGACCTCATTATAATCAATTTTACTTATATCATCACCTTGGGCGATGATGACATAGGGCTCATCACTATCTTTTAAGTAGGATATATTTTGATAAATCGCATCTGCTGTCCCTCGATACCAAAAGCAATTATCATGGGAGATATAGGGGGTTAAAATATAAAGCCCTTTATTTTTACGTCCAAAATCCCACCACTTTGATGATCGCAAATGTTCTACTAAAGACCTAGAATTATATTGTGTTACTACGGCCACTTTTTTGATATTTGAATTTGTCATATTACTTAGGGAAAAATCAATTGCACGATAATTGCCTGCAATAGGCATTGCTGCTAATGCCCGATTATGGGTTAGCTCTTTTAAATGTTCGTTCTTGCCTCCGGCAAGTATTATTCCTAAAGCCCTCATTCTTCTACCTCCTCAAGTCGAATATTTCCACCACTTTCCAAACGGTTATTTTTGTAATTTTCTAATGCTGTCACACCGGTAATTGCACAGTTTTTGCCAATCCATACTCCATCAGGTATGACCGCATATTCTCCAACCGCTGTAATTCCGGAATTGTATATCTGAGGATCTATACAGTTTTTTACATTTTCCCCTTCACCAATCGTTACATTCGTTCCAATAACTGCACCTTCCGAAATAACCCCCTTGTCTATTTTTGTGTTTTCCTTAATCACGGCATTAGTCATAATTATGGAATCTTTAATAAAGCAACCCTTTTCAATAATGACATTTGATCCGATGACTGAATTGCATACACTTCCATAGATTTCTGTTCCTTCGCCTAAAATACATCGCTCAATATTTGCTGAGGCCGCAATGTATTGTGGTGGCTGAATCTCATTATTGGTATATATTTTCCAATAGGCCTCATATAAATTAAACTCAGGCACTAGACTGATGAGCTCCATATTCGTTTTCCAATACGATTCTAATGTCCCAACATCTCTCCAAAACCCTTGAAATTCATAAGCAAGAACATGATTTCCTTCGTTTAAGCAAAACGGAATAATATGTTTTCCAAAATCACTGCTGTCATGATTTTTTTCTGCAAGCTTAAGTGCCTTTCGAAGAATCTTCCAGTTAAAAATATAGATTCCCATCGATGCTAAATTATTCTTAGGTTTTTCCGGTTTTTCTTCAAATTCGATAATACGAAGATCTTCATCTGTATTCATGATTCCAAACTGATGAGCTTCTTCATAAGCTACAGGTAAAACTGCAATTGAAATATCTGCCCCCTTCTTTTTATGATTGTTCAACATCATACTATAATCCATTTTGTAAATATGATCTCCCGAAAGAATTAAAACATATTCAGGATCATAATAATCGATAAATGGAATATTTTGGTAAATCGCATTAGCTGTCCCTGAATACCATGTTTCATTTTCACGGCTTACATATGGAGATAAAACCGTGACCCCTCCAATGCTTTTGTCTAAATCCCAGGGTATACCAATACCAATATGTCGATTTAAATGTAATGGTTGATATTGTGTCAAGACACCTACCGTATCAATGCCAGAATTAATACAGTTACTTAAGGTAAAATCAATAATCCGATACTTCCCTCCAAAAGATACCGCCGGTTTTGCCGTCTTATCGGTTAGTATTCCCAAGCGACTTCCACGCCCACCGGCAAGTAACATTGCAACAACTTCTTTTTTGCGCATACATACTCCTCCATTTTTGGTCATAAATGATAACTAATTATTGCTTTGATTGTCAAACTAATTATTAAATAAAAAACCGGAAAGAACCTGTATTTAGGCTCTTTCCGGTTTACAATGTTAGCTGCAAATGCATCTAATATATTGTCGAACCGTTGCTCATACTCATTTTTTATTTGCTTGCTTTCAGTCCCCCCCAGAAACTTTCCCATGTCAAATCAATTGACCGTTTAAAAAAAGAATTTCCAGGTTCATAAAATATACTGTTTGAAGCCACCCCTTGAAGAATTACATTAAAATGATAGAGTGTCTTTTCGACGTCATGATTGGGTATTATGTTTAATTCAATACATTCATGAAATATATCTTTAAGTTTTTTAATGATTTTTTGATCATTCGTTCCTAATATATTCTTAACTTGCTTATGTTGAAATTCATCCATCATACCAAGTCGTCTCCAGATTTTTGCTTTGTTCGGCTCTGAATAATAGTCCGTCATTTGGTAATATATTTTTTTAATGCGTTCGTCTGCAGAATCATCAGATTCTTCGAACACACTATGAAATGACGTATAATATTCTTCTATTTCCCGAATAACGAGGTCAAGAATCAAGTCGTCCTTACTTTTATAGTAATTATATAGCGAAGGAGCTTTCATTCCCAGCTCTCTAGCTAGTTCATTCATGCTAAAATGTGTACCTTTTTCTGCAAATAGTATTGATGCATATGCTAAAATCTTGTCTTTCATTTAAATCCCACCTTACTATTCAACTACTTACTAATATTCGTAAGCTTATTGTATCATCATATATTAATCTACGCAATAAAAAAATACACCTCGATTATCATATTTTTATCGTGAGAATGCATTGGATGCTGTATTTTTTTATTATGCTTAGTAAAACTGAATTGTTATCAAAAAAAGAGTGGATTTAGGATTCCACTGTCTGAACGCAGTGAGTTTGGAATCCGACCACTCTTTTGATGATAACAATTTTTAGTTTTACTTAGCTTGATAAATGTTACAGAATCCAATGCATTCTCACGCCTTTAAAACTCTGTACTATAATCTATTTCTATTTCTTCGTAAGGTTGATCTTCCGGTTTTTTGAAGTTTAATTCTTCAAAGGTACACATTTTTTGATCAAGGGCTTTTTGACGAAGGTTACGGTAAAGTTCTGCATGGGTTGCGTTATAATAGGGGTTAACGAAAAGTACACCCACAAAACATGCAAGTAATCCTAATAGATACCATCCGATAAAGGATAAATCAAGTACGAACATATCCCATTTTTCACCTTGGGTCATTTTATTACTTAGGTCAATGGCACGTTTGGATCCGATTTCCGGATTATCCGCTAAGATATAAGGAACCATTGCATAGGCATACCCTTTAATAATTCCGGGAATAATCAACAATAAGGTCCAACCGATAAGGTATAGTGTTTGTCGAATCATTGATTTAACAACGAACATATAGTTATGTCCTGAAAAACTAAAACCAATGATGCCAAAAGGTACTTCTTCTCCGTTCTCAGATGCAACGGATGCTTCTAAAAAGTATTTACGAATACCGACCATTAAGGGATTGCTAATAAAAAATGAAAAGGCTATTGCAATTGTCATAATAATGATAAACACCACTAAAAAAATTAGGAATAATCGAATGTTAAATCCCCAGTCCGGTTGGGATATATCACCAAAATCACCTGTGTTATTTCCGAAGGAGTAATTAAATCCTCCGCCTCCTCCGCCTCCTCCGCCGCCGATAAGTGACAATATCAAACTAATGCCGAATGCTTTCCAATAGGTTCCTGAGAGTGCTTTTTTTGCTCTTTCTTTTAATTCACTTCTGCTCCACATAGTTCTCCTCCATTACTTTGCTGATTTATTTATTCGAGCCAAGCCTTAGATTCATTATATATGAACAGATATATTTATCAAGTTTTTTGTCGTGTACACCTTTTTTTTATGTCTAAACTGTCATTAATAGCCGGCGTTAGGCAAATATATCTTTTCGATTGGTATCTGTGTTCTTCCCATGAAATAATCAAGCAGCATAATAATCTGGTCTTTGTATAAGGAATCCGGATAGACTTGATAATCTAATTCCGAATCTTTGTTGGCAATACCTGAATCATTATTACTAATTACAACAATGTCCTGATCTAGATTAAGTTCCTTAATGACTTCTTTAAGCGGATTGATATAATAGTCTTGATGCAAGTAGACAACATTAATATCATTGGAATATTTGGTAAAGCTTTGCTTCATTTTTTCTTTCAGTTGTAACATTTGCTTGGGCAATTCTTCTTGTTGATAATGCCCTTGATATCCTTCGATACTATCGATGATATTAATTCGTGAATATCCACTGATTTGTTGTCTGAAACTACTGGATTTTTCAACCGTAAGGCGTGTATTTAAATCACCGGTCACTTCTAAGATACCGATATCATAATGAATATTATAGACATTATTAATGAGATAATTACTTAAACGTATGCCTTGATCAATATAATCCGGCCCAATGTAGATGACGTTGGTATCTTCATATTCTAGGGGATTACCTAAACACACCACATATGTATTTTTTGTTTTCGCTAATTTTGTAAGTTCTTCCCAACCGAAACTATTTTCAGGGCTGAAAAAAATGATATCCACGCCTTGATTAAGTAGCTCCATAAAATAATGTTTTTGAAGCTGATCTTTTTCCCTCGCTGATTGGTCTTCATCAATATCATAATAACGAAATCCAATGTTTTCATAGGCATTATTCACGACCTGTATATCATTGTCGATGGTCATACTAAGATTTTCTTCGTTATATAGATGGGTTTGTATATATCCCACTTCTAATGTTTGTCGTCGTTCCGTACTTTCAGTGTATATCGATTTATTTTGTTTGGTTACCGAAAAGCTTTTCATAACAATACGCTTGGGAATATGTAAATTCGTCCGATTACTTTCAAGAATTTCCATGGCGTAGTCAATGGCTTCCTTGCCTCCAACCGGTGTATAGATAATCGTATCAAGTTCTCCTATATCCAAATAGGTTAAATACTTATCTTCCATAAATTTACTTACCGTAATAATAGGTACATCCATGCCGTGTTCTTTTAAAATATTCCCTGCCCCAATGGCTAATGCATTACTCTGGGCAAACACCACATCAAACTCCTGGTTGGATTGAATGAAAAGTTCAAATTCTTTTTGCGCTTCTGTACGTAACCATCCACAATAGATGTTTTCTGTAATATTCATATTCAATTCGCGATTAACCCTGTCTGAAAAACCTTTGGATATCTCCGTAACCATTGGATCTTCAATAGGGCCGTTTAAGGTTACGATATTAATCATATCTTCTCCGGTGAGGTCCTTTAAGCGTTCTGCACCCATTTGTCCCACACTATTATAGTCGGGTCCGATAAAGAGGGTATAGTCATTGAACCCAATATCCTTATCAAGAACAATGACCGGTATTTTCTTTTCCACTTCATCAATAATCGGCCCCAACACATTGGCATCATTAACAGTGATGATAAGTAAATCAATCCCATATTCTAATAGTTTATCTATATCATTAATCTGTTTATAACTACTAGAGCCTGCATTTGTAAATATCATTTTGATTTGGTCATACCCTTGTGAATATTCTTCAAGTTCTTCGTGAATAACAATTTGCCATTCATCGGTAAGATTGGGATGGCTCATCCCGATTAAATATTCAACATCTTGATAACCGGATACATTGGAATCATCAACACTATTTATAAAATAGATAAGGCTAATGATGATTACACTCATCATTATAAATATAATTATTTTTTGTTTCATTTATGTTCGTTCCTTTCGATACTTCACCGGCGATACACCTGTTGCCTTTTTAAAAGCCGCGCTAAAATAATGTTGTGTTGAATATCCGACCTTTTCCGAGATTTCATAAATACGAAGTTTCGGATCATCCATTAATCGTATAGCCTTTTCAATGCGAATCTGCGTTAATAAATCTGTAAATGAATAACCCATCTCTTGTTTAATGAGTTTGCTAAGATACGAAGAACTGACTCTCAAATGTTTTGCAACATCTGTTAACGATAGGTCTGGTGCTGAAAAGTGGACTTCTAAATAATTTTTTGCCATTGCTACAATCGGTAATAACTCCCCCTTTTTTCGTATTTCTTGAGTCACTTCATGATATTTTGACGTAAACTGTCGATATTCCATAGGGGCATCCACCTGAAGAAGGCCAATCTGTTGGTCAAGATATTGCTTAATATTTTGTATTAACTCCTGTTCACAATCAAAACCAATATCGTCGGTATCAACAAAGCTTAGAATAATATCTTTTTCCGTTTTAATGACCATTTTATCCTCACTATTTGCCAAGACTTCATTAATTATATTTAACTGTGCAAATGTAAGAAGTTCTTGGTCTAAGAATAATTCTTGTTCACCTTTAATGGGTAAAATATAAATAATAAGCATTTTTTTATATTTTGACATGTCAATATTTAATGCCATAAGGTTTTGTTGGATTTCGTAATCATTCAATCCGCCATCAATCCACTGTTTGAAAAACTGGGTATACATGTGGTCTTGATCGGCAATCATCTGGTTTTTTGCCCACTTCACAAAATTATTTTCTTTGATTTTCGTGTCTAAACTATCAATGCCTTTCTTGACGACCGCCATTAATTCCTTGCGATTCACCGGCTTTAATATATAATCAAAAACATTGAGTTTAATTGCTTCTTTTGCATAATCAAATTCATCATATCCTGAAACAATAAATATCAAACACTCCGGGTTGGTCTCTTTCAAACGCCGAATCAACTCTAATCCTGTCAAATTAGGCATGTTAATATCAACCAGCATCAAATCCGGTTGAAGATTTTTCGCTTTATTTAGAGCATCTTGGCCGTCAATTGCCTCAGCAATCACCTCGACTTCAATCTCTTGCCATGGGAGTCGACTCAGACCTCGTCGTATTTTTGGTTCATCATCTGCAATCATTAATCGATACATTTTATCCTCCTGCAAAGCCTTAATATTGAATCGGATGTTTTATCGTGACCGTGGTGCCTTGTCCTATTTCACTAGATATTTTTAATCCATACCCTAAACCAAAATTTAGTTTAATTCGCTCATTTACATTAAATAAGCCGATTCCATAACGGTCATCTTTTTCCAACATACCTTCGAAAATATGATTCATGCGAGCGACGTGTTCCGGCTCCATTCCTCCACCTGTATCTGATACAACGATAAAAAGATCTTTAGCATCCGAATGAATATCCACACGAATGTACCCGGACTCTTTACGCCCTTTGATTCCATGGTATATTGCATTTTCAACAAGCGGCTGTATAATCAGCTTAATTACTTTGGAGCTCTTTAATGTATCATCGTACGTGATTTCATAATCGAACTGTTCTTCATAACGCACTTTTTGAATCATTAAGTAGCTCTGAACATGCTTAACTTCATTTTCAAGGCTGATAATTTCATTGCCTTTACTGAGACTAATTCTAAACAAATTGGTTAAGGACTCAACTACTTCAACAATATCATCGGCTTCATATTCCATGGCCATCCAGTTAATTGTATCTAACGTATTATATAAAAAGTGAGGCTTAATCTGGGCTTGAAAGGCTTTTAGTTCCGCCTCTCTTTTTGCCTTCTGTTCCGTATACACAAGTGAAAGCAGATTTTTTATTGCCTCGATCATTTTATTAAAACTATGTCCCAACTGGCTAATCTCGTCATTATAAATACTATCATAGCGTATCTCAAGTTTTCCTTGTTCGGCTTCTGCCATTAGATTTTTAAGCTGACTAATCGGTCGAGTTAAGGTCTTGGTCAAATATACAGATAAAATAATTCCAACAATAAAAATAAGAACCGCATATATAACAAAGGAGGTAATAACTTCTAAAATAATACCTAGCGTGACATTTTTAGGGAAAACCCCGACAATGTTCCAATCCGAAATACCTGTTTCTTGAGCAATGATCTGATAGCCTTCACCGTCAATCTGAACATCCTTTTCCCCACCTATCATGGTTGGATGGATACGATAGACAATGGGATTGACCGGCGCATAGACAACCTCGCCTTTACGGTTACTAATATAGAGGAAACCGGAACGTCCTAGCTCTGCACTATTAATAATAGATTCCATATGGTCTAGTTTCATATCAAACAGAACCATTCCGTTCACATTGCCTTGTTCATCAACTAAAGCTTTTGTCATGGATAAAATATTATCGGCTTTATAGGAATCATAAAAAGACGTTATATTGCGTCCGATTTGTTGACTAAATAGATGAAAGGTCTCCGGTTCGGCCACCGTTTGTATATACCAGCTTTCCATATTTAATGGACTGTCTTCCACAAGCTGCATGGTATTGCTTAACATCTCACCCTTGCTATCAACAACCAAGATTCCCGCAATATTTTTGTCTGTTGTTGTATATCGCTCAAGGGTCGATAATAATTCATCCTCGTTGACATTTTGTTCATTAAAGGCTTTAATGGCAGGTTCGGCAAGCAACAAATCCATTTTTTTACTCACTTCTTGAATATAGTTTTCGATTCGCAAGGTTACCTGACCTGCAAGTTCAAGTGTTTGTTCGTTATTCATGTTGGTAAGCGACCGGTTCAGTACATTCATATTCAAATAACTGAGAACGACAACAGCTATAGCTAATATCAGAAGAATATTAACCATCATCTTGCTTTGTATGCTTTTATTAATATAATACTCTTTAATTTTCTGTATCATCGCGTCACCATTATTCTACACCTGTTACTTCTTGATAATTATCCTTTGTTATTATCTCGGCATTAAATAGTTGTTTTTCCTGCATAGGTTTTTGATCAATAATATACTTCATTAACATGTTGGCCGATTCTTTGCCTATTTTTTCAGGTGAATAGTAGCTTGATGCTTTAAGGGCTGAGTACTCACGATTAAACTCTTCAATGGCTAGTGTTCCACCAATACTTATAATACTTGCACTTTGATCAAGTCCTAGGTGTTCTAGACTTCTTACAACACCAATCGCACCTTCATCATTACCGGTCATGACTAACCAGGTCTCTATCTTCGTTTCTTTTATAAAAACGTCCATTGCTACATTAAAAGCATTTTCTGTTTCACCGTTATAGTTCAACCGAAAAATTCGATTCTTGTCAAATCCAGGAAGCATCTCAATGAATCGTTCATATTGACCTTCTGCACGTTCTTGCATGTTCATCTGTTGATCATTTTCTAGTATTAAAACACCAACATCTTCGTTCAACATCAAGCCATTTTTTATGGCATAATTGGCCATCCAATCCCCAGTCATATCTCCCAGGGCATAATCATCGACACCGACAAAAGGGGTGAGTAATCGTCCATTTGATCCAACTATCGGATCATTGGTTGCCACGATGGGTATATTTTCTTTTCTTAAAATATCAACGGTCATCTGGCTTAAGCTTTGATCCGGAATGCATATAATCACTCCATCAACGTCTTCATCAATTATGCTTGTTAGTGCTTGTTGATAAATATCCTCATCCATTTTTACATCAATATAGATGAATTCTTCAGCACCTAGTCGCGTCGCTTCTCTTTCGGCACTGAGCCCTTCATTAATAAACCATCCTTTGGATCCGTCTTTATAGATTCCTGCAATTGTAATCTGATTGGCTTGTGTTAAAACTTCTGTTGTACTTTCTTCAACATGTCCATTTGTTCCCTTGGGTAGGCATCCCACAATAAATAGAATGAATACGATAGGTACAATTCTTTGCACGTGTATATTCATAGCAACCCCCTAATTGATTCGTATGAAAAAAAGCAGTCCCTTAGATTGAAGGCGACTGCTTTTATTATAGCAAAGATTATATTCTTTGAGTATGTATTTACGAATATTCTTTAATTCTTTGACTTTGTAAAGATATCAAAAAGCACCGCTAATACAAGGACTAAACCTTTGATTGCTTGTTGCCAGTCAATTCCAAGTCCAACTAAGGACATCCCGTTGTTCATAACACCCATAACGAGACCACCGATAATTGCACCGATAACTGTACCGACACCACCACTTGCCGACGCTCCACCAATGAAACAAGATGCAATGGCATCAAGCTCAAAACTTTGTCCGGCTTTTGGTGTCGCTGCATTTAATCGCGCGGCAAACACAAGACCGGAAAGTGCAGATAAGAAGCCCATATTGGTATATACAAGGAACATGGTTCGGTCTGTTTTTACACCGGATAATGCAGCCGCTTTCTCATTACCTCCCAGTGCATATACATGACGTCCAAAAATCGTTTTTGATGTAATGAAGGTATATACCACAATAAGTAAAAGGAGTAAAATGAAAATATTGGGAAGACCTCGATAACTTGCCATAACAAGGGTAAATGCGTTTAATGCGGCTACGAGTAAAATCATTTGCCCCATAAAGAAACTAAAAGGAAGTACTTCTAATCCATAAGTTTTATTACTTTTTCGTTCTTTAAACATAAAATATACAATCACTGCTGAAAGTGCAACTCCTAAGATAATCGTTAAAAAATATCCTCCGGTAGCAGCATGGAATGGATCCGCCATAAATCCTGAACTGATAACCGTAAATTGATCCGGGAACGGCGCAAGACTTCGTCCGCCAAGGACAACCATAGCAAGCCCTCTAAACATAAGCATTCCACCTAGGGTTACAATGAAGGCAGGTACTTTGAAGAATGCAATAACACTACCTTGCAATGCACCAATAAGTGCACCGAGTAATAAGCTAAGAATTGTAACTACAATAAAATTCATCTCATAGGTAATCATTAATGTTGCCGCAACCGCACCGACAAAAGCAACGACTGAACCGACGGATAAGTCAATATTCCCAGTTAAGATAACCAATAACATACCTGTGGCTAATATAAGAATATAACTATTTTGCAAAATAAGGTTGGTTATATTCAATGGTTGTAATAAGATTCCGTTCGTCAATATTGCAAATAAAATCATAATCGAAACCAGTGCGATGATCATACCATATTGGCGCATATTCGATTTTAGTAATTTTTTTATTGCTCCAGATTTTTCACTCATGCCTTTGCCTCCTGTTTATTAATTACATGCTTCATGATTTTTTCTTGAGTTGCCTCACCTTTCATGAGTTCTCCGGTTAACTTTCCTTCACTCATGACATAGATTCGGTCACAAATACCTAAAATCTCAGGCATTTCTGATGAAATAACAATAACACTTTTACCATCGTCTACAAGTTGATTAATAATGGTATAAATCTCGTATTTGGCTCCTACATCGATTCCTCGTGTCGGTTCATCCAAAATAAGTATATCCGGTTTTGTATTAATCCATTTACTAAGTACAACTTTTTGTTGATTTCCACCGGAAAGATTCTTTGCTTTTTGTGTAATTCCGGATGATTTAATATTCATTTTTTTACGGTATTCTTCACCCACAGTTATTTCTTTTCGATTATTTACTACGTTGTTTTTTGAAATTGCTTTTAAGTTTGCTAAAGAAATATTTGTTTTCAAATCTTCATCTAATATTAGGCCAAGGCTTTTACGATCTTCTGTTACATAAGCAAATCCAGCTTTTATTGCATCACTCACGGAATGAAGATGAAGTTCTTTACCTTCTTTAATGATTGTTCCTGTAACATTTTTCCCATAGGCTTTTCCAAAAAGACTCATGGCCAGTTCCGTTCTTCCTGCTCCCATTAAACCTGCAAGACCTAATACCTCTCCACGATTTAAGTGAAAATCAATATTTTTAATCACTTGTCGATCTTCATGTTCCGGATGATAAACGCTCCAGTTTTTCACTTCAAGAACTTTTTCACCGGTATTACTCTCATGAATTGGAAATCGATTGGTCAATTCACGTCCAACCATACCTTTGATAATTCGGTCTTCCGAGATTCCTTCTTCTTCAACAGAAATTGTTTCAATGGTTTGACCATCACGTAAAATTGTTACACTATCTGCAATTTTTTCAACTTCATTTAATTTATGTGAGATTAAGATGGATGTAATTCCATGTTCTTTCAACTCTAATATTAAGTCTAACAGGTTTTCACTGTCATCTTCATTTAACGCTGCTGTCGGTTCATCAAGAATGAGTAACTCCACACGCTTTGATAATGCTTTTGCTATTTCTACAAGCTGTTGCTTGCCGACTCCAATTTGTGTAATTAATGTTTTGGGAGATTCTTTTAATTTAACGCGTTTCAAAAGTTCACTAGTTTTTGACGCTGTCGCCTTCCAATCGATAATACCTTTACTGGCTTGCTCATTGCCTAAAAATATATTTTCTGCAATAGATAAATAAGGGATTAATGCTAACTCTTGATGAATAATAACAATTCCTTTTTTTTCACTTTCCTTAATATCTCTAAATTGACATACTTCACCATTGTAAACAATGTCACCTTCGTAAGTTCCAAATTCATGAACACCGCTTAAGACCTTCATCAATGTTGATTTTCCCGCACCATTTTCTCCAACGAGCGCGTGTATTTCACCTTTTTTTACTGAAAAATTAACATCATCAAGGGCTTTGACACCAGGGAAGGTTTTTGTAATGTGCTTCATTTCCAAAATATGATCTGACATACTCATGCTCCTTCGCTTGGGAAATTCCCATCATATTGTTGTGATGATATAAGGGCAGCATACGCCACCCTTATAATTTGTTTTACTTGCTATATTTATTCACCTGTTATTTCACTTTTTTCGTAGTATCCACTACCCACAAGAATATCTTCCCAGTTACTTGCATCAACGGATACCGGCTCAAGTAAGTATGAAGGAACGACTTTAACACCATTGTCATACGTTGTTGTATCATTTACAGGAGCTTCTTGATCTTTAAGAATAGCGTCGGCCATTTCAACAGCTTTTTTCGCTAATTCACGTGTATCTTTAAATACTGTTTGTGTTTGTTCGCCGGCTAAGATAGATTTTACTGAAGCTAATTCAGCATCTTGACCTGTAACAATTGGAAGCGGATTATTACCGGAACCATATCCTACACCTTTAAGTGAAGATAGGATACCGATTGAAATACCGTCATATGGTGATAAGACTGCATCAAGACGTTCATTTGTATAGTTGGCGCTTAATAAGTTATCCATACGCGTTTGTGCTAAAGCACCGTCCCAACGAAGTGTTGCCACTTGCTGTACGTCTGTTTGTCCTGATTTAACAACAAGTTTACCTTCATCGATATATGGTTGCAAGACACTCATTGCACCATCAAAGAAGAAATATGCATTGTTATCATCTGGTGAGCCTGCAAATAATTCAATGTTAAAAGGACCTGCTTGATTTTCAAGATCGAGTGAATCAACGATATATGAACCTTGTTGTACACCAACTTTGAAGTTGTCAAATGTTGCATAATAGGTTACATGTTCCGTGTTACGAATAAGACGGTCATAAGCAACGACCTGAATACCTTCGTCAGCCGCTTTACTTAATACATCAGTTAAAGATTCGCCGTCGATAGATGCAACAACCATAACTTTAACGCCTTTTGTAATCATGTTTTCAATTTGTGCTACTTGGTTTTCAACAACGTCTTCTGCATATTGTAAGTCTGTTGTGTAACCTAAAGCTTCAAATTCTTTAACCATGTTATCTCCATCAGCAACCCAACGTTCTGATGATTTTGTCGGCATCGCAATACCTACATCGACGCCTCCGCCTTGACTACCACACCCCACACTACCTAAAACAAGAACTGCAACAATGAGTAATGTTAATAATTTTTTCATATTTTGCTCCTTTCAAATCTTGATATGAACTCATTATACGTATTATCGTAGTATTTGTATTTACAGGAATCGGGAAAAATTTATAAAATGATGTCATTTTTCCTTGACTTTTATTGAGAATGATTATAAAATTCATTTAGAAATTATAAAACCATTTCAAGACAAGGAGATTATATTATGTATTTACAAAAAAAGATTATTTTTATATTTTCTATATTAACTCTCACATTATTGATTACCGGATGTGCGACTAGGCCTGAGATTTCAACAGAGTCCGCTTCCGGCAGTTCATCTGAAACAAAAGATTCTAACTATCCACTAGCCATTACACATGCACTTGGTGAAACGGTGATTGAATCTAAGCCTGAGCGCATTGCAACCATTTCATGGGGAAATCAAGATACACCTTTAGCCCTTGGTGTCCTTCCTGTGGGTGTCTCTACTGCAAATTACGGTGTAACCGATGGTAGCGGACTATTGCCTTGGACTAAGGAAGCTTTTGAAAATCTAGGTGTTACGGATCCACTTTTATTTGACGATGTTACTGGATTAGATTTTGAAGCCATTAGCGATGTGCAACCGGATGTTATCCTAGCTGCCTATTCAGGACTTACTCAAGAAGAATATCATTTGCTCAGTGAGATTGCACCTGTTGTTGCCTATCCAACCGCACCTTGGCAAACATTTTGGCGTGATCAAATTATCTATGATGCCATGGGTATGGGAATGGAAGCTGAGGGAAAAGCTCTCGTTTCTGACCTAGAACAACTTATCGAAGAAAAAACAGCGACGTATCCAGAACTTAACGGGATCAAAGCCGCTTTCTTCTATTTTAATCCAACGGATCTTGGAAAATTTTATGTCTATCTTCCTTCGGATCCTCGTGCAGCATATCTTCTCGACCTAGGCATGGAATTTCCGGATAGTGTGAATGCCTTGACTGAAGATTCATCTAGCTTTGCCATTGAGTTGAGTGCAGAAAATGTTGACCGTCTTGATGATATCGATTTAATCATTACTTATGGCACGGATGGATTACTTGAATCATTACAAAATGACCCTTTAATCGGTACACTACCTGCAGTTCAAAACGGTTCAGTTGCTATCATTGAAGATGCTACACCCCTTGCTGCTTCGGGTACGCCAAGTGCTCTATCCATTCCGGCAACCATCGATGAATATTTAGCAATCCTTGCAGAAGCGGTGAACACAGACCAATGAAGAAAATAAATCCTCTTTTGCTTATTGTACTCAGCATAATAGGGTTAAGCATCAGTATACTTGCGTCTCTCGCTTTTGGAGCACGACACATTGGCTTTCTTGAAGTTATTCAATCACTGGTATATAACCAAGGAGAAACACTCAATCAGATTGTCGTACATGAACGTATTCCACGGACCTTGTTTGGAATTGTCGCCGGAGCTTCCCTTGGAATATCCGGCGCACTCATGCAAGCCATCACCCGAAATCCCATAGCGGATCCAAGTATCCTTGGTGTTAATACCGGCGCATCCCTTTTTGTGGTTGCCGGTATTGCCTTTTTTAATATTGGTCGTCCGATTGAATATATTGGATTAGCATTACTCGGTTCAAGTATTGTTGCCCTTTTTGTATTTGGTATAAGCTCTTTAGGCAGATCCGGTAGCACCCCCATCAAGTTAGCATTAGCCGGTGCTGCTACAAGTGCAGCATTATCATCCATAATCAGCGCCATCGTATTACCTCGAACGGATTCAATGACAAACTTTCGTTTCTGGCAAGTCGGTAGTATCAGCGGTGCCACATGGGAGGGAATGCTTACTGTCCTTCCCTTTTTGTTGATTGGTTTACTCATTGGCCTCTTCTCATCCTCAACACTTGATGCACTTGCACTGGGTGATGAATTAGCCATAGGACTAGGCGTCCGGACCGGTATTGTCCGACTCTTAAGCACCGGAGCCGGTGTTATCCTCTGCGGTGCCACAACCGCCATTGCCGGTCCAATCGGTTTCGTCGGATTGATGGTGCCTCATTCTGTCCGTTTACTCCTTGGCCCAAGTATGAAGCGACTCATTCCCATGTCTGCAGTTTTTGGAGCTATTTTGCTCTTATTCGCTGATGTCATTGGTCGTCTCATCGGTTCTCCAAGCGAACTAGAATCCGGAATTGTGACGGCATTTATTGGAGCGCCTATTCTTATTCTTATCGCAATGAAAGCGAAGGTGAAATCTTTATGAGCGATTTAATGACAACTACACTTCTTATGGGATTTCGTCGACGTCGATTTCGATGGGCTTTTTTGACAAGTATACTTATCCTCACCGTTCTTGTATTATCGTGTATGGCTTTAGTCCTCGGCAACACAATCTACCCATTATCAACTGTTATAAGTGTTATAGGGGGCGAATCAATACAAGGAGCAACATTTGCTATTTATACATTGCGTCTACCTCGAATGCTTACCGGTCTCTTTGTTGGCCTTGCTTTCGGCATTGCCGGAAGCACCTTTCAGAACCTATTACGTAATCCCCTAGCAAGCCCTGATATTATTGGTATAACTTCCGGTTCAAGTATTGCAGCTGTTTTTTGTATTCTTATTCTTGGCCTTAGTGGTCCCCTTGTATCTATTGCAGCTGTAATATCCGGTCTTTTCGTCGCTTTAATAATCTACCTATTGTCTCGCAGTGGTGGATTTTCGGGTGGAAAACTAATCCTCATAGGAATCGGTATCCAAGCAATGATTCAATCTGCCATATCTTACCTGATTCTTCGTTCGAATCAAAATGATATTCCAAGTGCGCTTCGTTGGCTAAGTGGCAGCTTAAATGGGGTACGCTTATCTGCACTTCCCGGATTAGTGAGTGTTGTTCTTATTTTTTCTAGTCTGATTATTCTCTTAGGACGACACTTACGAATTCTTGAACTGAGTGAGCAAACTGCAACAAGCCTTGGTGTGCGCATTGATTTGATTCGTTTACTTTTAGTTTTATCCGGTGTTTTTTTGATTGCATATGCCACCGCAGTCACCGGTCCCATTGCTTTTGTTTCTTTTTTATCCGGTCCCATTGCCAAAAAATGGGTTGGCCGTGGATTGCCAAGTGAATTCCCAGCAGGACTTATTGGTGCTATTTTGGTACTCGGATCCGATTTAATCGGGCAGTATGCTTTTTCAACACGATTTCCTGTTGGTGTTATTACCGGTATTCTTGGCTCCCCCTATTTATTGTACTTAATCATTCGTATGAATCGACAAGGAGGTTAATTATGTGTCCACACCCTTTATTAGAAAGCCATCATCTTGTATCCGGTTATGGCGATCACGTTGTTGTCAATGATGTGAGTTTATCCATTCCAAAAAATAAAATCAGTGTTATTATTGGTTCGAATGCCTGTGGCAAATCGACACTTCTAAAAACTTTGGCAAGGCTTATTAAACCTATGTCCGGAGAAATCACTTTAGACAATAAACGATTAGACCGTATTCCTTCAAAGCAATTAGCGCGTCATCTCGGACTTTTGCCTCAGTCGCCCATTGTTCCTGAAGGAATTACTGTGTCTGACTTGGTTTCACGAGGACGGTTTCCATACCAGTCTTTATTTAAAGGATTGTCTGCCAAAGATTATGAGGCAATCGAAGATGCTTTAGATATAATGGGCATCAAAAATCTAGCCAATCATCATGTTGATGAGCTGTCCGGAGGACAACGTCAACGTGTTTGGATTGCCATGGCCTTAGCACAAGATACAGACATCTTGTTTTTAGACGAGCCCACAACCTATCTTGATATTACTTATCAGATTGAAATATTAGACCTTTTGACCGATCTTAATAGACGTCGTAAAACCACCATTGTTATGGTTTTACACGATATTAATTTAACGGCACGTTATGCAGATTATATTTTTGCTATTAAACAAGGAAAATTAATCCGTGAAGGGAGTCCTTCTCAGATTATTAGTGAAGAATTCATTGAATCCGTCTTTGGATTAGAGTGTAAAGTCATACGTGACCCTGTATCAAATACGCCCTTTATCGTTCCTAAAGGGCGCCATCATGTTTTAGAAGCCTGCTCCTAATCGCGCAGGCTTTTAATCCAATACATAAATTTTAAAACTTCTTGGTCCCAAAAGGCCCACTCATGAGCTCCCGGACCTTCATAATATTTATAGTCTAGGTTAAGCGCATCTAGTTGTTTACAAAAAATAGCCGTGCTTTCCAATATAAAGTCATCCGTCCCACAACTGAGATACATGTTGGGACGTTCTCTTTTTTTAGCCACTAGGTCCGATGCTAACCATAGTAAGTCCTCCGGACCGCCTACAACATGATGAACATCATCAAATACTAACCGAATGTCTGCTTCTAGCCGTTTCAACCACGCTTCTGCATCATCTGCAATCGGTTCAGCCGCTGTTTGGGCCATTAACAAGGCACCTGAAAAGGAACCGATAATACTATATCGGTCCGGATAGGTCATGCCAATCTTCACTGCGCCATAACCACCCATCGAGAGCCCGGCTATAAATGTGTACTTTGGGTCCTGTGTAATCGGGAACCATTTATTAAGATACTTAGGAATTTCTTCCGTAATTTGTGTAAAATAAGGGTCTCCATAAGCCATATCTGTATAAAAGGATTTTCCTCCTTCAGGCATAACCACGGCAAATCCCAGGTCAGCTGCATAACGTTCAATCGATGTCATTCGCGCCCACTTTGTATAATCATCCGTGTATCCATGAAGTAGATATAGGACCGGATACTTTCCTTCTTCATCATAAAACCCTCGATCTTCATCGGGTAGGATAACGTTCATCCCCATATATTTATTCATAACATCCGATGGATAGTTGACTTGAAATAATGACATATGTTCCTCCTTTTTAAACGGTAAATTCTGATTCAAATACCGCCGCATTGATCTCTTCGCTTTGTGATACTAAGTGCTTTTGTACTTTTGTTCCGTCACGGCGTGTATACTGATATGTAATTGTGTTTTTCCCTTGATGCTTTGATGTATATAATAATTGATCTGCATGGGATAGACACACCTCAATGTCACAAGGTTGATGACAGAGTACAAATCCTCCACTAAAGGAAGTAAACGCTTCAAGACTACCCAATTGATCCGATGCATGTTGAATTCTTTTCAATAGCTCCAGCATTTTCGTTTTGGAACATCCATTATAAATGATAATAAATTCATCTCCACCATAACGTCCGACGATACCCTGTTCACCCACAATGTCTCGTATGGTCGTTGCAGCTTTCTTTAATAACATATCTCCCATCACGTGCCCGTAGGAATCATTTACTTGTTTAAAGTTGTCTAGATCCACCATCCCGATTAATAGTTTATTCTTTTTTTGCATTCGCATTTTTTCAATTTCCCGGAAAACATACCGCCGATTATAGATTGTCGTTAATTCATCATGTAAAGTTAAATAAGTCAATGCCTGTTTTTGCTTTCCTAATTCATCTAGTGCATATCGATAGGATTTTGCAAATGCTTTTAACATGAATGCACCTGCTATAAAAGTCAACGGCAACTGATACATAACATCAATCATTTCCACCTTGGGATCAATAACTGCAAAGAATTGGGGATATTGATAACGCATGAAAATCATGAACATAATTACAATTAATTCAGCCGTAAAAAATACAAACTGAGTTTTACCTTCAAAAAAATAGATGATGGCAATCATAATAAGAAAAGAATATGCAACAGTAAAAGGATTTGAAAGGGATGAATTTAGCCAACCGAGTGGCAATAATAGGAAAATAACAATAGTAAAAAAAATAATTCTCGCCGATTGGACATATCGATTATGCAAGAGCGCATACAAAACAATACCACTCAATATCAAAGCAATCGCCCATTTTATATTGGCTTGCTTTGGATAATCGATGGCAATATTAACAAGAATAAGTGCAATGGACATTACCATTGCACAAACAAGAATAATGGCAAATATTTGATCTTCTAACTTCAAGGACTGATACTTTTTTCTCATAATTTGTTCCTCTTCATCCATTAGAATATTTACCGTTTAATTATAGCCTATATAAACAAATTAATCAATTGCTTCACTTAGTAAGAGAATTGTTAATGATTGTCCATAAGTCATCGGCGAGATAGGAATATTCATATAAAAAAGCTCATCCGGTCCAACCGGCGTTCCATAAGATACATTCTGAACAATCCCTTTTATGTCAATATTATTTAGAACACCTTCCAATGCGCGTTGCCCAATCACCTTATATTTTGGGTCTATATATCCTTTTCGTACTGCTTTTAATATTCCATACGCAAAAGCTGCTGATCCGGATGTTTCCAAATATGACGCTTTATTATCAATCACCGTATGCCATAATCCACTTTCATCTTGAATACTCGCTAGTGAATCAACTTGTTTCTTAAGAATATCTATGAGATATTTTTTTTTCTCTTCCTCAATGTCTACAATATCCAATAATTCTACAACGCCACATGTATACCATGAATTTCCTCTTGCCCAATGTACTTTTCCGTAATTGTTTTGCTCATTCGAATCCCATCCATGGAAAAAAAGATTTGCCTTTGAGTCAAACAGGAATTGTATATGTAGCTCAAATTGTCGAACACTTTCTTCAACATACTCTTTTTTGTTAAACACGACCCCTGCCTTTGCTAAAAAAAGACATGTCATAAACAATGTATCAATAAGTGCTTGACCATCATTGGCATCGCCGGTAATCATATGCTGCAAGAGTCCATCTTTCGTTCTGAGCATATCTTCGTATATCCAACGACTCCATTCTTTAGCAATGATCCCATAGCTTTCTTTTTTAGTAATCTCATAAAGCTCTATGAGTGTTATCATTGGTGACATCGTATTTACATTTTTTTCAGGTAGACCGTCGTGAATACGTTGATCATACCAATTGATTAAAAACTCTAGTGTCTTCGGGTCATGATTTATTTCATAGGATTTTAGCATTCCATACATTCCGACACCTTGAGGCCATTCCCACAAATTAATATCAATAAGCCCAATCGGATAAGGTTCATCTATATCACTTTTTATATTCTTTGTTGCTTCTACTACTTTTTCCAAATAATCGTTCAGCATTTGTTTTTCAATTATGAGCGGTAGCTCCCATCCCATCTCAATCTTTCCATATTGAGGGTCAGTGAATGTAATCTTCTCTATGGATTGCTCATCCATTTTTTCAAAAGCATGTGTATATTCATCAATAAACGTTTGGAAACTTCCGAACGTGTCTTGATGTCCTATCTGAATAATCCAAAAATTTTCGTAACCCTGTGATTTAATCTCTCTGTACTGTGTCTCTCCTGTTTGAACAAGGTCAAGTCCTTGTTTTGCATACATTAAACCGTAGACAGCTTTTTTTCTAAAAAATACTGTATTAGAATTGAAATAAACCTCATCAAACTGATCCATTGGGAAATAGGCATGTGTAAAATCAATTTCTTCATTTTGAGGAATCTTATATAATACAAGTGCAGCTGATTTATATTGAACAACGCGGGGAAGTATGCCATTACCTGCCCAATAATTGGGCCTTCCACTTCCTCCTACATGGGCTTCGCCCGGGTGGTTAATCCAAAAAAGTGTATTATCTTGAAAAAACCCATGGACAACATGCTCTTGATATCCTTTTTGTCCGGGCTTAAAGTCCGTAGCCGATGATAAAATATAATCCTTTGTTTTATATGCATAAACCGAAACATAATTTTTATATCCTTGCACGCGTTGGTATAAAAGTGCATCTTTATCTTTAATCTCTAGATACTTCAAGTATTCATCCGGCGCAGTATAATCGGACAGACTTAATGAAACCGTCCCTAATGTTGATTGGTTTACATAACCTTGGTTCCAAATAATCCAGTTTAAAAACGAACTTCCATTTGTATAATTCCCTTTTAATTCTTTCGTATAGCTTCTTCCAAACGTACACGATAATATTCCTTTATGACTATTAATTGCTAAATCTTTAAATATAAAATCTAGACCCTTTTTAGCATTTTCACGCAAACGTTCACTTTCTGACATCATATAAAGATTAACTAAACCGAGTATATCGATAGGAATATATGCGCTCGAATTCCATTCTGTAATACCTTCCTCAAAAAAGCGTTCGAACCAATATATCAATCGTTCTTCTGCTTTTATAACATGTTGCTTTCCCGTCAGTTGACTGTTTGTAAACAAGGCTTCTGAAAAAATTTGACCCGCAATAAGCTCACATGTATGAAATAATAAGGCGTGGTTTTCACTGAAAAACCACATAACATCATCACCGGGTTCATCCATCCAATATCTAAAGTCTAAAATACAGCTTTTGATTTTTTCCCAAAATTCTTCACTAAAAATTTCTTGATCTCGAAAGTCAATCCAAATCTTAAGTAGACTGACTAAATAGAAGTCGCTACAATCATAGCGATGATTAATCATGTCAATATGCTTATCAATAATCCCTTGTGCGAATTCAATATCATACTTTGTGACTAGCATGGCTAATGCTCTGTGAATATCATTTACACCTTCTTTGGCTATATGTTCTAAAGCCATTTTTTTTCGGAGACTTATGTCATCGTTTGACATTTCCAATAAATCCCCATGGTATATTTGCGCATTTAACGTTTTTTGAATATCTTGTTTACCCATCTTTATTTGAAATACAAAGGTATTATATCCTGTATAAAGTTCTGCGCTATTTGTAAGCTCTAACGATCTTGTACCTTTCTTTAACTTAACTGACAATGTCTGTACTTTATCATCCGCTAATATTTCACCCGGTACAATATCAACCGTTAAAGTTTCGTCATAGAGCAACGGTTCTTTCCAGTGAAGGGTCACTTGTTTATCACAATAAAAATCGGTTTCAAAATACATTTTTTCGAAGATTTTTTCAAAATATTTCAATCTTTCAATCGTCTGGCTATCTTCATCTGTTGAAAGTTGTATTTTAACATCTCCCTCACTTAAATAGTCCAACCGAAAAAAGTATTGTGTGTCGCGCTCTGCTAAATCATCAACTCGAATTTGTATTGTATTGATTCCTTTTTTCAATGGCATAGTAAATCGATGTTTCTGAGGTACATTCCGAGAAAACGGCATGAATCGCGTCACTTCTTCCGTGTTGGCTAACACAACTGCACCACCACACGTTGTCAATTCAAATTCACCGACTTCATCCTTATCAACTATAAGTTGTGTATATGCATATACCTTTAAGTGTGTTGGATCAAACCAAAAATGTGAAAATTCGACATTTGGATTTCCCCAAGGATAATATATTTTCCATGCCTCAATTGCTTCAAATTCTTGTTTGTTAAATCGCATTTCTTCACGTGCGTTTTCAGCAAATTTTGTTTTACAAGGATTTTCATGAATTGAGAATCCTTGTAACAACCATTCGTTGACATCTCCATGCATCGTAACCGGTTCAAAGTCCACTTTTTTTTCTTCGATATTTGAGACAATCCATCGGTTTATTGTTTTATTTTTGTATAAAGGATATATCATTTTCATCACTTTCCTCCGTACTTCCATTATATTGAAATCAAATCTTTAATACTAAAATCAAGATCAACTGAATATTTTGATTCTACACATTCATACTTGATACGTGCGCATTTTTTTTGCGCATCATACATCCAGCCTTTGTTTTTCGTTTCCCATGCCTGTGTCTCCATATAACGTTCTAACTCTTCTCCATTGATTCTGATTTTTAATGGTGCTTTTTCTTTACAAACAACTGTTAAACTATATTTTTGAATATTGTCTTTATAGGTCCCATTCTGTTCAAACACAATGGTTACCTTATCCTCATTTGTCTCTGTAAAAATATGTGTTGCCATATAGTCTTTTTTCTTGTAATTATTACTTATACCATCATCTTCATATAGGGTGAACTCTGCCTTTTCCCAAGGTTCAATAAGAAGTTCTATTTCATCTTCCTCTTTTTTTTGCGGAATAATCGATCCCGCTCTAAAAAACAAAGGAACCGTTTTTAAGTCGACCGGTATAGTAATTTCCTTTCCACCTTCATATGCTTCAAGGGAATACCAATCATACCAACTTGTTCCCTTAGGTAAATATATTTTACGTTCTTTTTCTCCTTTTTCAAATATACCTGCGACAAGCACAAATGGACCAAACATATAGTCAAAACTTTCTTCATAGACAGTTTCATCTTTCTGAAACTCATATACTAAAGGTCGCATTATAGGTTCACCAACTTGATAAGCTTGATAACCTAGTGAATACATATAGGGCATGAATTGGTTGCGTAACTGAATTGCACTTCGAATATATGGTGTATACTCCGGATATGTCCAAGGCTCCGTCACTGTGTTGTCTGTGTTACATGAATGGATGGAAAATCTAGGATGAAACATAGCATTTTGAATCCATCTTACCAATAGTTCCGGTTCAGGAATGGGTCCATCAAAGCCTCCAATATCAACGCCTTGATTCGCTACCCCTGATAACCCCATCCCTAACATCATCGAAGTATTGAATTTCATATTTTTCCAACTTGTAAAGTTATCCCCTGCCCATGTTTGTGCATACCGTTGTATACCTGCAAAACCGGCCCTATTTAATATATAGGGACGTTCATTTCCTCCGTATTTCAGCGTGGCATAGTAACTTGTGAATGCCATAAGATTGGGAAGAATAGGGCGTATTGCCATGAAATCAATTGGTGCATCTTCATAATTACACTGCGCTTGATCATCATCGATTTCATATTCATTGTTATCATTCCAAAATGCGCGAATCCCATAATCGAATAGGTACGCTTTCATATGTCGCGTCCATAGATCTCGTCCTTGAGGGTTCGTAAAGTCAACGAAACTAGCATCTCCTCCCCAATATTTACTCGTTACCGGTTTTTTTGTTTCTTTTGACATGATATATGCATCATTGTTGGAATATTCAGCATATAATGGATGTGATAAGAGCATTCCCGGCTTAATATTAGGTGAAACATAGACTTCTTTATCTCGCATTTGTTGAATGAAAGCACCCGGATCTTTAAATCGTTTTTTGTTCCAATTAAAAACATATCTTTTTCCATCTTCTCCTGTCGTGTATCCTGATGAGAGATGAAATCCACTACAAGGAATCTTCTCCGCTTTTGTTTTTTCTGCAAAATTTAATACAGCTTCATCTGCATTTTCATCTAATTCCGTATAGTACATTGTTGACCCCATATAACCATAAGCATATTTGGGTAAAAGCGCGGATTTCCCTGTTAAATCTGTATAGCGTCCAACGACATCTTTAATACTCGGTCCATTTATGACAAAGATATCCATATCTCCATCCTCGGCCATAAAATACTTATATCTTCCCCAATATGCACTTCGTTCACAGCCCATGTCAAATATTGACGGATACGAATTATGATAAAAAATACCTGCAGCTGATTTATTTTTTACATTCGCCGTTATATAATACGGAATATGTTTATACAGTGGATCTGATACTTCTGCATCATAACCCAATGTATCTGCATTATTCATTCTTAAACGACGTCGATATTTATTCAGCTTGCCACTTTTCTCTCCAAATCCATAAAATGTATCTGTGTCCTGTATATGTTGATAATGATAAATCCTTCCTTGAGCGTCTTTCATGTAAGCTTTCTTTTTTACATCTTCATAAATAGTATGTCCTAACTGGTTATAAATTGTTAATCCAAAGGGATTTTTACTGATTTCAAGTCGCAGTGATTCTGTTGTTATCTCATAACATTCTTTTTTTTCACTAAAGGTATAATTATATGGCTTAATGCGTTTTCTTTCTTTGGCAAGCATAGAATCCATTCTATCTTTCCATGCTGTCAAGACAAGTATATATGAAGCATCTTCCGATAATGTTTCGCTAAAGGATGTCTTGATTCTTACAATATCAGAGGTCAAGAACCACACCCGCATAAGCCCGCTATTGGTTCCTATATCAACATATTCTTTTTTATCTGAAATTGACGTAATACTAACTAGTTTCTTCATAATTCCTCCATTATTATCCTTTTAATCCCGATGTAACCATTCCTTTTACAAATTGCTTTTGGAATATCAAGAAAACAATTAATACCGGAATCATTGTGATTACTGATATCGCTAATAATCCGTTCCAATCCACATTGTATTGACCAACAAAGTTAGATATGGCTAATTGTACAGTGTATTTTTCAGGTGTACTTATAACGATTAAAGGCCATAAGAAGTCATTCCAACGCCACATAAATGAAAATATTGTTAAAACGGATAACACAGGTTTTGATATTGGCAAAATCAGTTTTACAAATATTCGCCACTCTGAAGCTCCATCAATACGAGCTGCCTCTAAAAGTTCATCAGGTACTGAAAGTAGATACTGGCGCATCAAAAACAAGCCTGTGGGCGTTGCTGCCGGAGGTACAATAATACCTACAAATGTATTATATAAATTCAACTTCGTAATCACTTGAAATATTGGAATCATAATTACCTCTAAAGGAATCATTAGTGTCGAGATAAAGCCAATCAGCAAAAGATCTCTTCCTTTAAACTTATACTTAGCTAAGGCAAATCCAGCCATTGTATTAATCACTAATGTGACCATTGTTGACAGAATCGTTACCATAAAACTATTGTAAAAGAATAACCCAAAATTCCCTTTTTTAAATGCAATAATATAGTTTTCTATAGATGGTTGACTTGGTATTAACTCAGGTGGCCACTTATATAAACTCGTTCCTGCTTTAAATGATGATAGCACAATCCAAATAACCGGAAGCAAGAAGAAGGCCGAAATAAGTATTAGGATAATATATGTGATTAAATTTTTGGATACTTTCATTAAATTTCGCCTCCTTTATTCACTTTAAATTGGATTGTTGTTGTAATTAATATGATTAAGAAAAGGATTACCGACATTGCACTTGCATATCCAAGTTGATTTTTTTCAAAACCAAATCGATAAATGTATTGAACGAGGTATGTTGTCGCTCTTCCCGGTCCTCCACCGGTTAGTGATACAATTAATGGATATGCTTTGAACGAATCAATAATTGCAAGCATAATAACCATAACACTTGTTGGCTTTAGTAGTGGTAAGGTAATCCGAGTAAACATCTGCCACTTCTTTGCTCCATCTATATCTGCTGCTTCATAAAATTCTGAAGGAATGCTCTGTAGCCCGGATATGAAAATGACCATAAAAAATCCAATTCTCGACCACAATGTGGCAACAATGACAACGAGTGTTGCATAAAACGATTCCGATAGCCAAGGAATCCCTTTTTGCCCTCCAAGTTCCATTAAATAATTAATGATTCCGAAAGTATCTCCAAAAATCCATTTCCATGTTACTCCTACTACGATAAACGATATCATTGTCGGCCAATAAATAATTGCCCGAAAAATGCCTTTGAATCGAATTTCTTTTATCAACAAAATAGCTATTCCCAAGGCAAACACATAAATAGTTGGCACCACGATACCTGAATAAATTGCTGTTCGAAGCATTGTATCCCAAAAGTCGCTATCGCTAAATAATTTTACATAGTTTGTTATTCCCACAAATTCTTCTTCTGAAAGTCCATCATAATTTGTAAATGAAAAATACAGACCATATGCTGCCGGTATAACTACAAAAATAAAAAAGATTATAAAATTAGGAAAAACAAATAAATATGGCGCCAAAGCACGCTGGATATTAATTTTTCGTTTTTTTTGTTTTATTCGATGTTCCATACATCAACCTCCGTACTTTTTAATAATTAAAGGCTGCCTTTTCCTTCATCAGCAGCCTTTAATCACCATCTATTTATTACTACTATTGAGCTTCAATTGTTTCTGTTATTAGTTGTGCCACTTTATCAAGCGCTTCTTGTGCTTCTGCTTCTCCCATTAATACGTCTTTGATTGCATCTGTAATATCAGGATTAACAACAGGCATGATATCTTGTCTCGACCAATCTTTTGCTGCTGCCGGTGGTGTGTTTGCTAACTCATTTGAAAAGATTGCAAACATTTCTTTCCCATATTCATAATCTAATTCACTATTATCTAATCTAGGACTAATAAATAATGAATCACTGCAATACTGCCCGGTATTCTCCGCTTTCGCAAAATACTCTAAGAATTTCATTGCTTCTTCTTCCACTCCGGTGTTTTTAAATGGCATCATATATTTTCCACCAGGTACTGAAGATCGTGTTGCTTGTTTTGGTGCATATGTTACGCCCCAGTCAAAATCAGTAATATCTCTATAATTACTTAACATCCAGTTTCCTGAAAGATGAGCAACGGCTGTTCCTGATCTAAATAGGTTATTTGGATTTTCTCCTCCAAGCCATACTGATTTTGGAATAACATCTGTATCATGTAGCTTTTTAAAGTAATTCATAGCTGCAACACCTTGCTCATTATTAATTGCAGGTCCGTCTCCTGCTTCATTAATGATACTTCCACCAAATTCATACAATAAAGTTGACCATCTGTGTGAAGTAACATCCCAAAGCAAGCCATATCTTGCATCAGAATTTTCTTTAACTTCAATAACGGCTTGCTCAAACTCTTCCCAAGTCCACACTTCCTCTGGAGACCCCGGAACGTCTACTCCGGCTTGATCAAATAGTGTTTTGTTATAAATCAAACCATTTGCAGTTACATCCATCGGTACTGCGTAGACGCCACCGTCTTTTGTGTAATATGGTTCTAATGAATCCATATATTGTTCTGTAAACGTATCATAACCGCCCATAAACTCGCTTAAATCTTGCGCATGGTCAAATAACAATCCCGGATTTGTGACTCGTGCAATCGCAGGTGGCGTTCCTCCCGCAATCATCGTTTTAAGTTTTGAGTCTAAATCACTATATGCAACTTCAATCATATTGAACTCTACATGAGGATTTTCAACTTTGTAGTTATCCATGACGTTTTGCATAGCCTCTGTTTCGACTCCGTCTGCAAACCACAAAATATCTAACTTTACATCTTCCTTTTCATTATCTGCACTGTTTGAATTCCCATCATTTGTTGTACCTTCTTGAGAACTTGTATCTGTTCCTGTACTAACATTTTCCCCTGTTTCTTCTTTACCACATCCACTAAACATTGCTATCGATAATGCGAGGATGAGTAATACTACCAAACTTTTTTTAGCCATTTTGTAACCTCCCTAATATTTGAAATAATTGACTACAGATATATTATATCGGTTATTCTCTTATGATGAAATGCACAAAGACGAGGTATTTTTGCACAATAAAGAGGTTATTATGCTCATCATCTTAATTCGATTGTCACATATATGAATCTATGATAAAGTAAAATTGTCTTACATTACATAGGAGGTTTTCGTATGATTAAACCACTCAAATTTTTCAAAACATTTTATAGTAAACGCAGGATCCGAGAAAAATTATTTTTTCTAATTATCAGTATTACAGGTATAGCTTTTTTACTAACTCTTGCTGTTGTACAGTTTGCAAACAATCTAGTCAAAGAACAACATTTACAAGTCTCCGCACAAGTACTAAACATCTCTTCTTCAATTATTACGAATGAACTTACCAAAATAGAGACACTCTCTTTAAACATTGCTGTTGATAAGGTTGTACAAGACTATTTTTCAACCTTATTAACAATCACTCCGGAAAACCAATATATAGTAAATCGGATTGACCTCGATGAGACTTTGTTTAATTACAGTAATAGCGATAATTACATTGATTCCATTCATGCAATTAGTCTGAATGAATTTGAAGTGAATATAGGAAAAAGAGAGCTTCCGATAAATCCATTCGCAAAGGAATCTATTCTTGAGCTTGCTGCCTTGGCAAATGGTAAGAACATCTGGTATACGGACAATAATGATAAATGGCTATATTGCGCACGTTCTGTTCGCGAAGTAAAGAATTTTACATTAGATCAATTGGGCACGATTATTATTCGTATTAATAAAGAAGGGTTAATTAAAAAGCACAGTCATTTATTTAATGAATTTGATTCAACTGTACTAATCTTTCTCGAAGATAACCTTGTATTTACTTCCTCTTCTCCGGACCTTATTGACGTTATAAATATTCCTAATAGCAGAAATGGATATATGATGCAAACGCTAGATAATGAAGACTATTTTGTTGCTTTTAGTAAAGTGAAATATACGGATTGGATGTATATAAATATTATTCCCTACAATCATATCACTTCTCAGATAAAATCAATCAATACATTCACATATGTTTTTTTCAGCATTATTTTTGTAATCTCTTTCATCATTATCTTTTTATTTTCAAAACAATTTACAAAACCGATTGCGAAACTTGCTTCGAATATGAATACTGTTGAGAAGGGAATATTTGATATCACTAAAATGGATTTTGAATCCTACCATTCCGAAGATGAAATCGGACAGCTTGAACATGATTTTGAGCTAATGATTCGTGAGATTAATACGCTAATTAATGAAAATTATTTGAAGCAATTGACGATTAAAGATGCTAAATACAGAGCCCTTCAATCCCAAGTCAACCCTCATTTTTTATATAATACACTAACCTCCATTAACGCTTTAGCAAAAATTTCCAAACAGGAAAAAATCTCAACCATGGTTGAGGCACTCAGCAATCTTTTTCGATTTTCAGTAAACAATGACAAACCATTAATCAAGCTTTCTGATGAAATTAAAATCTTAGAAAACTATATGGCTATTCAAAAAATACGTTATCAATCGCGATTAAATTATACCCTCAATATTGAACAAGGTTATTGGGATTATATGATTCCACCATTTACATTACAGCCATTAGTCGAAAATTCAATTAAATATGGCATTTCTGAAAAAAGAACAAATGGCTTTATCAAAATATCTTGCTTTGAAAAAAATGACATCCTTTTTATTCATGTTACCGATAACGGCCCAGGCATGAACCCTAACTACTTAGATATTATTGATGCCTCTTCAAATACAAGCAACCATATTGGTATTGGTTTACGTAATATAAATGCTCGAATCAAATTAATGTTTGGCGAAGACTATGGATTAGCGATTAAAAGTAGTCAAGGCCAAGGAACCACAATCATTATTTCTTTGCCAAAAGGTAGTGATTATCTAGGAGGTACTCATGTATAAATTATTAATCGTTGACGATGAATCATTAATTTGCCAAGGACTTGATGCAATGATTCATTGGGAGCATCTAGCACTCACAAAATCAGGTATGGCACATGACGGAATTGAAGCAATGAAATCTATTGAAAACGACCTTCCTGACATCATCATAACTGATGTTAAGATGCCGGAAATGGATGGATTAGAATTAATCAAAGAAGTTAGTATAAAATATCCGAATATTCATTTTATCGTTTTTTCAGGACATGATGAATTTGAATATGCACACAAAGCAATGCAATATGGGGTAAAACATTATTTATTAAAGCCATCAAGCGATGATGAATTAAATTCAGTATTAACTGAACTAATTGATGAACTAAATCAAAAAAATAATCAGCTACTTATCCATAAAGCTTTGCTAGAGAACATAACTGAGCATTCTTTTGGACGCTTCTTACTTGGCGATGAGTTTGGAAAGCAAGAGTGGGAATACTTAAATCGATTAATTAAGCTTAAGATTGATTTGGATAAGGGATATCTCATTCTTTTTAACATCGGAACTTCTATTGAAAACTATCATACCTTTGCACTTAATAATATCATAAATGAAGTCTTAGATGTCAATAACATCATATTAAGAACAACTATTAATGAAGAATCTATTCTGGTTATTAACAAAACAGATTTATTTGATTTGAAACAAAAAATCAGCCTAATAAAAGCTAAATTTTTTGATTTCTATACCATTGATACGACCATATTTCTAACACCTGTTCATGATATTAAGTCATTACCGGAATCTTATTCACAACTTCATCGTTATATTAAAACACATTTATATTTTGTCAAAGGAAAAATTGTGGAAGCAAACGAATTTACTCGATTATTAAATAAAGAGGTCTCTTATCTAAATTATGATTTTAGCCCATTGAGCAAAGCATTAAAAGAGGGCCATGAATACGATGCCATTCAATTATTGGATACTTTCTTCACCCAATTGAAACACAATCATTATACAAAAGACCAAGTACAATTATCCACTTTAGAATTGTTAAATGAGCTACTCTCTCATATTCCGGCCACCTCTCGTGTCAACTATCTAAACCAATTTTTAAATGGAATCAATTCCACCCATTTAGACGTTATTCATCATCAACTTAGCCTTTTCATCCAAGAAATCATTCAATTGTATAATGAAAAAAATATGCTGAAATATTCACCCTTAATCAATGACATTATCAAAATTATCATGCATGAAATTAGCAATCCAAAATTATCTCTTAAATGGATTGCCGAAAACATGTTGTATATGAATAGAGACTATTTAAGCAAAACCTTTAAAAAAGAAACCGGAATTTCCTTTTCAACATTTTTAATGAATTATCGCATGGATAAAGCATGCAAAATGATAGCAGATGCAGATGAAAACAGAATAACCGATATTGCAGAAAAAATTGGATTTGGTAATAATCCGGCTTATTTTAGCCGTGCCTTTAAAAAATATACAGGAATGAATCCTTCCCAATACAAAGAGAAAGAGTAATATTACTCTTTCTCAATAAGATACAGTCGAGATCCAAAGTCGCCGAGTATGCGGGTATATGCGTCAACTCCGACACCCATAAACTGATTGAATGGCCGTACTCCAACCTTTAACAATTCATCTCCGGATGCGTATAAGGAAAAAGATTCACTCATCATCCTCGTCTCTTCATCGACATGTTGCTTTCGACAAACTAGGTGATATCTTGCTTCTTCGTCTAGATTGACGATGTCGAGATGATCAAGCACCGGACTGGCTTCTTGTAATTGTTGGTATTCGCCAAGGATTGCTTCCCTTTTATTTCGATCTAAAACCTGCCAATGCATGTGATTATTTTCAAAGGGTGATTGCAAACGATTAAAATCGCCAAATTGAAACAAGCTGCGATGTTTCTTATAAAATTCCACTTGTTCTTTAATCATTCCTCGTTCTGTATTGGATAAGTTAATTAAGTCGAGTTCATAGCCTAACACACCAAATGCTGCCACATTAAACCGGGTTTCAAGTGGTGTTTTACGTAAGACCTGATGGGATTTTCGCCCTGAAACATGAGCTCCCATTGTCGATAAGGGAAATACATAGGACGTACCATATTGGATTTTATACCTAGCAACGGCATCTGTATTATCCGAAGTCCATGTTTGTGGCATATAAGCTAGCATGCCCATATCAAAACGGTTACCACCACTACTACAGGATTCAAATAAGACTTTAGGAAAACGTTTGACTAATCGTTCTAAAAGCTTATATAATCCTAACACATAACGGTGTGCGAATTCTTGTTGCCGTTCCGGTTCAAGCCATGAAGAATACAGGTCAGAAAAATTACGGTTCATATCCCACTTAATATAATCAACCTTTGCATGTTCAAATATACTACTCAACTTCTCCTCAAGGTAATCGATAACTACATCATTCGTCAAGTCAAGTATATATTGGTTTCTCCCTGGTGAGACTTCACGCCTCGGATGCCCCACTATCCACTCGGGATGTTTTCGATATAAGGCTGTTCCTTTATTAACCATTTCCGGCTCAACCCATAGCCCAAACTGTAGTCCTTGTTGATGAACATAGTGGGCAATACCGTCAATACCATTCTCGAGTTTGTCATAGTCAACAATCCAGTCACCAAGTCCATGTCGGTCGTTATTCCGATTCATAAACCAACCATCATCAAGGACAAATAATTCAATACCTAACTCTTTGGCCGAGTCAACTAAGGCTTTGATTTTATTATGGTCAAAATCAAAATATGTAGCTTCCCAATTATTGGCTAGTATGGGACGTTCCCGACGCCGCCAATATTTTGGAATTAGATAGTCATTAATCATCTGGTGAAAATTCTGACTCATTCCATTAAATCCCTTTGCACTGAATGTTAATACGGCTTCCGGTGTTTGGAAGGATTCTCCCGGTTTTAAAAGCCATTCGAAGTCAAAGGACTGTATGCCCATCTGAATGCGTGTAAACCCATAGGGTGTCACTTCAACAGAGGATTCATGGGAACCACTGTAAATCAAGGCAAATCCATAGGCTTTTCCGGTGCATTCCGTCGTTGTTTTTTTTGCTAAACACAAAAAAGGATTATAGTCCGAACTACTGACTCCTTTTTTAGAATCCAAAACGATACGCCCTTTTTTTAGCGCACATCTATTAATATAGCGTTCCCGTATCCACTGGCCTTCTAATGAAATCAAGTCATAGTCACTATACCGGTCATCCCAATTAAAACTCATCATACGTTGGATTTTTAATGGAGCCGAACCGCTATTTACCAGCTCCATGGATCGAATAATGATATTCACAGCATCAATGACACTGTATTTTAAATATAGTTTTACACCACTTACTTCATCTTTCAGCAATAGAGTTAGAGATTGGCCGTCTTCCTCCGATAATTCCACACTCGCGAGTTCTGATAGTTTTTCTTTACCTTCATGTATTTCATGAGAAACATATAAAAAATCGAAGGTACGATTACCATCTTCTTCTTGAAGGTGCAATGTCGGCTCTCGATAATCACCCTTACCATACATCCCCAATTCTAGAGGTGTCACGTTTAGGCAAAAATCACTTTTTGTAGAGTATACAGTGCTATTGCCCGGCGCCGAAACATATTGTTGATTTAGGACATCATATTTTTCTTTAATGCCTATTTTTTCTCCATAGTATAGTTGCGTAATATGTCCTGTCACTAACACTTTAAAAATATAACTGGTATTCTTTGTTTGTATGTGAAAAATTCGTGTCGTTTCGTGATATTTTATCATAGTTTCTCCAACTTTTATTTAATCGATCCCAACATTCCGGCCACAAAATGTTTTTGTAACAAGAAAAACACAATGAGTGTTGGGGCTGTTGCTATGATAATCGCTACCATTATAACACCGTATTCTGGAAAATAAGCTGATGACAGCGATGAAATAGCTAGTGTCAATGTTTTCTGACGTTCTGACTGCAATATGATTAATGGCCATAGATAACTATTCCAAAACGTCATAAAGGATAGTATTCCTGCTGCTGCATAGGTTGCTTTCATCGTTGGCACATATATTCGAAAGAAAATCTGCATTTCACTCAATCCGTCAACTCTAGCCGCATACATCAAATCATTCGGAAACGTCTTCGTATTTTGTCGGAAGAAAAAAATCATAAAGGGCATTGCTAATGTTGGTATGATGACACCAATATGTGAGTCAAGCATTCCTGCTCCTGCAAACATTCTAAAAAGCGGAATCATAAGAGCCGCAAAGGGAACCATCATGGTTAAGAGTAAAATTCCGTAAACTTTTTCCGAAATTTTATTGCGATAAATTTCAAAGCCGTAACCGGCTAATGAAGCAATGAGCAACTGTAAAACCATTCCTCCAACCGCTATTTTTGTTGAGTTCCAAAATAGTAAGGGTAAATCAATCATCTCATTTAATTGCCGGAAATTCGCAATTAATTCTGTACCAAAGGTATATTTACCTTTCATAATATCTGTCGCTGAATTTGTCGCACCAATAATCATCCATGCGAATGGAAATATGGAAACAAAAGCTGCGATGTTTAAAAATCCGTATTTGAATATATTTTTAAATAGTTTAACCACGATCATCACCTGCCACTCTAAATTGCATTACTGCTAAAATTGCTGTAAAAAATACGATAACATACGACACTGTCGCAGCATAACCAAAGTTCGGAACATATTTAAAGGATAAGTCATAGATATATTGAGTCAGTGTAATTGTTGCCTGCAAAGACGGTGATGATGCTCCTCCACCTGTCAAGTTAACTACTTCATCAAATAATTGCAAGGTTCCAATTGTAGACATAATTGACGTAAAGAGTATAACGGGTTTTAACATTGGAATCGTTATATAAAAAAACTGTTTTACTTTTGATGCACCGTCAATTTCTGCCGCCTCATATATGGACGGACTAATATTTTGTAATCCAGCTAAATAAAAGATCATATTGTACCCGGTCCAACGCCAAGTAATGGCAAGTATCACCGTTACTTTTGCCCAAAACGCATCACGTAACCAAGAAATCGGCTGATCAATGAGTCCGATAAACAGTAAGGTTTGATTAACAATTCCATCGACACTAAACATACTTTTAAAGAGTATTGAATAGGCAACTAGCGATGTAACACAAGGCAAAAAGATTGCTGTTCGATAAAATCCTTTCCCTATGAGCTTACGATCGTTTAATAATGTGGCTAAGAGCAATGCCAAAGTCAACATAATCGGCACTTGAAATACAAAGTATATAAAGGTATTCTTTAATGCTTGTTTAAATACATCATCGACTAATATACGTTTTACATTTCCAAGTCCTACAAATTCTGTCACAACACCTTTTCCTGATGTTGTTGATAGGACAAGGGAATTAATAATCGGATAAATAGCAAAAACTGATGTTAGTATTATTGCAATTAGCACAAAAGAACCGCCATAATATAGCTTTCTACGAAATTCTTTTGATTTCATAATCATTTTCATGCGACATCCTTTCAAAAAGAAAGCTACCTTAGCTATTCATTTTTACTAAGGTAGCTCATCATTCTAGTTAATTTGACTTGATAATTGTTGCTCTGCCATTTCTAGAGCTTCCTCAATAGATTCACCTGCATAAACTCCAGGCATAACCCCCATAATTGCAGCATCAGCTTCGTATGTATATAATCCATAGTTTAATGGTGGAATCCGATCCATCCATTCTGAAAAATCAGCAAATACAGTTTGTCCGTCAAAGAATTCATCTGGCTCCGTATAAGCTTCTCCACTTGCTGCGGGAAGATAAGAACCTACTGCACCGCGTTCAACTAATATTTTTTGATAAAAGTCTACGTCTGTATACACACGATTCAAGAAATCTACAGCTACATCTGGATTCTCAGATTCTGAAAGCACGTACCAGCTAGATCCACCTAAGTTTGAAGCATTCACTGAACCTTCAACGTCAAGTCTTGGTGTTGGCGCAACTGCCCATAATCCACTTTGACTTTCTTCTGCTTTAACTGAACCCATAATCCAAACACCCGTAGTGATAGATGCGACATCACCTGTGTTAAGAGCTCCAACCCATTCACCCCAACCTGAAGTAATTTTTGTCATTGGAGATTCAACGATATCTCTATAGATACGTAATGAATCCGCTAAGGCTTCGTTATCCGCTATGTTTATTTGACCATTTTCATCAAAGTACCATGTTCCTGCACCGTTTAACATGACACGCATTAATCCACCATCATTAGGGTCTGTTGCTAACATTTGATGACCTGTTTCTTCATATACTGTTTCACCGATTTCAATGAATTCATCCCACGTAATATTTTCTAAATCTTCTGCTGAATATCCTGCATCTGCTAAATAGTCCGTACGATAGAAAAATCCACTAACACCAGAGTCAAATGGTACACCATAGACACTACCATCCATTGTCATAAGCTCTACTTTATAACTTGCAAAATCTTCATGTGGAATTTTTCCTGTCAAATCCAAAAAGCTTCCTGGATAAGATTGTAGATATTTTTGTGAGTTGTAATCTTCCACTAATACAATGTCCGGCAATTCATTCGTTGCTCCGGATGCTAACATGGTATGTAGTTTTTGCTCCACATCACCTTTTGCATAGTCTACGATTTCAATAGTTACACCTTCATTTTCCGCTTCATAAATCGCCTTTGCCTCTTCCATAATTGCGATGTTGAAGTTTGGATCCCATGCCCATACAGTTATTGTCTTTGTTTCTGCAGAGCCCGAATCTGTTACTGCATCTGTACTTTCATCTGTTCCTGATGCATCCTCTGTTGCCGAATCTGTTCCATTTGTTTCTCCGCCTGTATCATCACTTCCACATGCTGCTAATGATAATACTAAAACGAACATCATAACGATTGCTAAAATCTTTTTCATAGTATCCCTCCTGATAAAATTTAGTAAATTTTTACTCTCTAAGTATAGTAAACTTTTACCTAAAAGTCAATACTTTCTTTGCTATTCTTGCTATTATTTCACTAAAAAAACACTATAGAAGAAGTTCTATAGTGTTTCTCTACGTTTAAAGACGGTAGGCACAATTATTTTTTTACTGATTTTTCTTCCGTTGAATCGTTCTATCAATGTGTCAACTGCCGTTATTCCCATAAACTCAGTATGTATATGCAATGTTGATAATGGCGGAAATGTATATTTTGCTGTCGGTATATCATCAAATCCAACAATCGCTATATCATTTGGGATGCTTAAGCCAACTTCATGAATTGCTCTCAACGCTCCGATTGCTAACGAATCACTTGCAGCAAAAAAGGCAGTCGGTAAATCATCCATCTCAAGAGCTTGTTTCATCAGCCGATAACCCGTCGCCGGTTTAAAATCTTCAACAAACACAAACCGTTCATCGTAAATTCCTTTTTCCTTGGTATACTCTTCGAATGCTTTTTGCCTAACTTCGCCAAGAGGTGTATTATATTCTTCATAATCCTCACGCCCACCTATAAAGCCGACGCGTTCATGCCCCGCTTGACAAATGGCATCCAAAACTTTAACAACGGCCTGTTGTAAATCAATATTGACCGAATCATAGCGTTCATCATCGGGAGAACAATCGACAAAAACCATGTTTTCTGTAATCTGGGAAAACGCCTCAATTTGTTCATCTGTAAATCGCCCGATACATATGAGTCCATCAACATCATCCAACATACTCAAATCATAGCCAGCATCATCTTTAAATGATTTTATGATATCGATGCCTTCTTCATTACATTTTTTTTCGATTCCGATACGTATAGACAAAAAATAGGGATCCACCAATTCATCATGAAAATTTGAAAAATACATCAAACCTATTTTTTGTCGATTTACATTTTTAGCCAATCGTTTTTTACGATTTCTTGGTGTCTCATAATTGAATTCTTCAGCTATCTCAAGAATGTTCTTCCGTTTTTCATCTGAAATTGATAAGGTCTCATCATAATTAAGCACTCTTGAAACTGTTGTTAGAGATACATTTGCTTTTTTTGCTATATCTTTAATCGTTGCCATAACGACCTCCTTCGAATTATATCAACGCACTAATAAAGACGGTCGCAAGTCCTAAGAAAAAGAAAAATCCTAAGACATCTGTAACTGTGGTTACAAAAACCGCTGAAGCGAGAGCCGGATCGATATTTAATTTTTTTAGTGTAAGCGGAACAAAGTATCCTGCTAATGTCGCCATGATTAGATTAAGCAACATAGCGACCCCAATCACAAGTCCAAAAACAGCACTGCCTTCCCATATCAAACCGAGTATGGCTACTGCTAGGCCAAGAAAAATACCGTTTAGCACACCTACTCCAATTTCCTTTTTCAGTATTTTTTTCGCATTTTCAAGCGTCACTTCACCAAGGGCAATTCCTCTGACAATAAGGGTTAAGGTTTGCGTGCCCGCATTGCCTCCCATACCCGCTACAATGGGCATGAAGGTTGCCAATGCAACAACTTTTGCAATAGTTTCTTCAAATAAACTGACCGTTGCTGCCGCCAAAATCGCAGTAAATAAGTTAACAATCAACCACGGCAATCGACTTTTGACAGACTCTCTAACACTTCCGGCTACTTTTTCACTTTCTTGCAAACCGGCTAATCGATACAAGTCTTCTGTATCTTCGTCGATTAAGATTTCCATAATATCATCAACCGTAATGATTCCTAACATCTTATTTTCATGGCTGACGACCGGTATAATAAGATAACCATACTTTTCAAACATACGTCCAATGGCTTCCTGGTCCATATCGACCGGTACGCTAATGACGCTTTCTTTCATAATATCACCAAGTTTTGTCTCAAAGGAACTCTTGACCATATCCCTCAAGGAAACAACACCTTTAAGAACACCTTCATCATCAAGTACATAAATATAATAAAACGTCTCTGCATCAGGCGCTTCTTTTTGGAGGTAATCCAAGGTGTCTCTAACCGTCATCTGGTCCTTAAGCGCAAGAAACTCTGTTGCCATGATTCCACCGGCTGTTTCCGGTTCATAGGCCAACAATTCTCTAACTTCTGCCGCATCGACAGCATCCATATTAACAATAATGGAATTCTGCTCTGTTTCATTAATGGCTCCTAATAAATCAACAAGTTCATCCGAAGACATTTCATCCACAATATCCATCTGTTTTTTCTTTGAAAACAGGGTGAGCAGTTCATATTTTTCTTCATCCTCAGCTTCGTCGATGATACTTGCAATAAATTGTTCCGGAAGATGACTTAATAATTCAAGGGGATCGCCTTCAAATGCGTGGACCGCATCAAGTATATCTGCCGGGTGGACTTCTTCAAGGAATAGCTCCATTTGCTCTTTGTCAGCAACCATTAAAAACTGAATAAGTTCTGCCTGATTCAATTCAATATTTTTCACATTTGTTATCCTTCCCAGTCTAGTGCTCGAGTCACTGCTTTTTTCCAACCTCTATATTTTTCTTCACGCTCTTGTTTACTCATATTCGGTTCATACACTCGGTCAATGTTATCATCCAAAACCAAAACCGACTGATCCTCCCAAAACCCTACAGCTAATCCAGCTAAAAACGCAGCGCCAAGCGCAGTTGTCTCTATGACATTTGGCCTTGCTACCGTTACACCTAAAATGTCCGCTTGAAATTGTAGTAAGAAATTATTCTTACTTGCCCCACCATCAACCTTTAATTTTTTTAGGTCAATTTTTGACTCTTCCACCATCAAATCAATAACATCTTTTGACTGATAGGCAATGGATTCAAGTGTTGCACGAATAATATGATTGCGGTTGGCACCACGAGTCAATCCAACGATAACACCACGTGCATACATATCCCAATATGGCGTCCCAAGCCCTGCAAACGCAGGTACCATATAAACCCCATTTGAGTCTTTCACTTTTGTTGCAAAATATTCGCTTTCATCCGCTGAATAAATCATGCGCATTTCATCTCGAAGCCATTGTATCGATGCACCTGCATTAAACACGCTTCCTTCAAGGGCATATGTTACTTTACCATTATATCCCCATGCAATCGTTGTCAGCAAGCCTTTTTCTGATAGGATTCGCTTTGATCCTGTGTTCATAAGAATAAAGGCTCCTGTTCCGTAAGTATTCTTTACCATTCCTTCTAAAAAACAAGCTTGACCAAAAAGAGCCGCTTGTTGATCTCCGGCTGCCCCAGCAATAGGAATCTTAGCTCCTCCGAATGTTTTTTCATGGGTATATCCATAGATCTCACTTGAATCACAAACTTTAGGAAGCATAGCCTTTGGAATATCTAAGATTTCTAACAAGTGATCATCCCACTGTAAGCTTTCAATATTAAACATCATGGTTCGAGATGCATTCGAGTATTCTGTAACATGAACCTCTCCACGCGTCAAATTCCAGATTAGCCAGGTATCAATGGTCCCAAAAAGCAACTCTCCACATTCAGCTTGCTCTCTAGCACCGTCCACGTGGTCTAGAATCCACTTCACTTTTGTTCCGCTAAAATAAGCATCCACAAGCAATCCTGTAGCTTTTTTAATATATTCTTCGTGACCATCGGCAATAATTTCTTCACAAATTTCTGCCGTCTGTCGCGATTGCCATACAATGGCATTATAAATTGGCTTGCCGGTATTTTTATTCCAAACGACTGCCGTTTCTCGTTGATTTGTTATACCGATAGCAGCAATCTCATCCACACTTGCTGAACAGGTCTCAATTACTTCTCGCATAACACCACTTTGAATCCCCCAAATCTCCATAGCATCATGTTCAACCCATCCGGCTTTGGGATAGATTTGCTTAAACTCTTTTTGAGCACTATTTACAATTTGTCCGTCTCGATCAAAGAGTATTGCTCGGCAACTTGTTGTTCCTTCATCCAATGCTAAAATATAATTTTTCATATAAAACCTCCGTCTTATTGACAAATTATGGTTTAAGTGTCAAACTGTACCTCTTTTATTCATCAAGAACCTCTTCTCGCGTATAATATTTTTTTTCCACAAGAACGGACTCCCAATTTTTTTGATTCACCTCGTATACATCTAACATAACTGCATCTACATCCTTAACACCATTGTGATATGCATCGCCATTAGTCACACTGCTTAAATCATCCTCAAACATCTTCTGAGCTACTTCTACTGTTTTCTTGGCTAGTTCACGCACGTCCTTAAAAATCGTCATACTTTGTGTGCCTTCTTCAATCCATTGAACAGACGATAATTCCGCATCCTGCCCTGTAACTATTGGCAAGGCATCTTGCCTATATCCATTTTCTAGCAATGCTTCTATGACCCCTCTACTCACACCGTCGTAAGGAGATAGAACAGCATCAATGCGATCTTCTGTATAATAATTATTTAAAAGACTGGTCATTCGACTTTTGGCAATCATTCGA
Source organism: uncultured Eubacteriales bacterium (assembly GCA_964627665.1). GTDB lineage: Bacteria > Bacillota > Clostridia > Lachnospirales > Vallitaleaceae > UBA1351. The sequence goes on from CAZVKG010000007.1 coordinate 56,927, forward strand.
TCCCATCGCAAGGTATTGACTTCTTTGACATCAAACTGCTTACTCTTTACCACTAAACGACCATCTTCTATATATGGGCGAAGCACATCCATTGCCCCGTCGAAAAAATAATAGGTATTGTTGTCATCCGACGAGCCCGCAAACAATTCAATATATTTAGGTTCTCCATCCGAAAAATCCAAGTGATCAACAATATACTGTCCTTGAATTTCACCAACTTTTTCATTATTAAAGCTTACGTAAATATCAACTGCATCTGAATTCATTATTAATCGGTCATAAGAAATAATGGGTACCCCCAACTCTTTTGCTCTTTTTAATACATCCGTTAAAGAATTCGAATCAATGGGTGCAATCACTAGCAAATCGACACCTTCATCCAAAAAATTATCAATTTGAGATGCTTGGTTTCCAACAACATCTTCTGCAAAAGCCAACTTTGTCTCATATCCTATTTCTTCAAATTCTAGAACCGTATATTTTGCGTCTAAAAGCCAGCGTTCAGATGATTTTGTTGGCATAGAAATTCCGACAACCTTATGGTCTTGCTTTTTTTGGCAACTGATAAGTGCGAATAGCCCCACTATCAAGCAAATTATTATAACGACATATCGTTGTCCCTTCATAGCTACACCACCTATATATGACTTAACTTTTCTTCCCAAAGTTTTGTTTGTTCATATTGTCCTGCTACACTTATGATATGAATCTTAGTGCTAAAGGCATTGAACTTATTTCGCGTAAACGAAGCTACTTTAATGACATCTTTATTTTTTGTGTCTGTTGTTCCTTGAATTTGTTCAACTAGCGCTCCGTCATTTACAACAATCTCTATTTCTTCTGCTCGAAATGTCTTTAAGACTTTTAATAACTCTAAAATTGAATACAGTCCCGTTACAGCAGGTTTACGATAATCATGATAAATAACATCCCCTTGAACAAACTGCTCGTTTTCATCATAAATTGTATACTTGAAAATCATATCTTCTTCCTCATGATAGGCCGGCGTCGCTGATAAATATACTTTTTTCATCTAATTTCTCCTCGTCTGTTTTCTACAATTATATCAAATCGAGGTTATGATTGCTAGCTAAACCATTCATTGAACTAAAAAAAGCTATCACACGAGCAAAGGAAACTTGCTCATGTGACAGCTTTTTGATTTTATTTTATATAGATTGAAGTAATTCTGTGAAGATAATACCCAGCGCCATGGCTCCTGCGTCGGGATGTTGGAGGCTTCTTTCTCCCACGTAACTTGCACGTCCTCGATTTGCAATCATCGTTTTGGTTTTTTCCGCACCATCTCTTGCTGCCTTTGCCGCATTTGTAAATGCTGTACTTATCGATTCATCCTTCTGCGCGCCTTCGCGAAGAGCTTCAGTAGCAGGAATTAAAGCATCTAACAAGGTTTTATCACCTAGTTTTGCATTTCCCCGTTTTTGAATACCGGCAACACCGGCTTCAAACATAGCAGCAATATCTTCGAGACTAACTTCTTCTAAGCCTTTAGATGCTTTTGCTGCTCCTCTAAATGCCGATCCCCAAATCGGACCTGAAGCACCACCACAATACTCTGTGATAATCATCCCTGCATCTTTAAGAAAAGCTCCTACCGTGTCTGTTGATAAGGTATCCCACTCTTGTTGGAGCTGCTTGAAACCTTTAGCTACAGACATTCCAAAATCTCCATCACCTGCAACTGAATCCAACTCACAAAAGTATACTTCATTTTTAATAATGATAGTTGCCATTTGATCAACGACTTTCATCACTTGTTTTACATTTACTTTTTCCATAATCTACCTCGTTTTCATTTTTTTATTACGATAGTATCGACATCCGCTTTTAAATATTGCTTCAACTCTTCATCTAACTTCAGTAATGTAATTGATGCTCCTGCCATGTCAATGGATGTCATATAGTTTCCAACCATTGTATCAACAATTGAAACATTATATTTTTCTAATGCTTTATTTACAGAATGATTTAATACATACAACTCTTGCAAAGGCGTTGCACCAAAACCGTTCACCATAAGGGCAACTTCTTGTCCTTCTTCTAATTGCATTTCTTCAGCAAGCATATCAATAGAATCTGCCGCAAGTTCATCTGCTGATCGCATTTTTTCTCTTCTTACACCCGGTTCTCCATGAATACCTACACCAAATTCTATTTCATCTTGGCCTAATTCAAAGGTTGGTGTACCTTTTGCCGGAACTGTACATGATGTTAATGCAAATCCAATAGATTTTACATTGGCAATAACTTTTTCTGCTACTGCTTTTACTTCACCTAACTCTATGCCTTTTTCGGCAGCTGCACCGGCAATTTTATGTACATAAACAGTCCCTGCAACACCACGACGTCCAACAGTATATAGACTATCTTTAACTGCTATATCATCATTAACATAGACTTTTTCTACTTGAATGTCATCGTCTTCTTCCGCCATTTCTGCCGCTGCCTCAAAATTCATGATATCGCCTGAATAATTTTTAATAATTAAAAGCGTCCCTTTGGAGGATTCCGATTCGACAATAGCATTATAGACTTGTATTGTTGATGGAGAAGCAAACACATCTCCACAAACAGCTACATCAAGCATTCCTTTGCCTACAAAACCAGCGTGAGCAGGTTCATGACCAGAACCTCCACCACTTATTAATGTTACTTTATCTTTATTAAACTCTTTACGCATTAAGAGTTTATTCTTTTTGTTAAAGGTTAAGCTATCCGGATGGGCCTGCGCCATACCTTGACACATTTCTATGACCATATTTTCAGGTGTATTTATTATTTTTTTCATATTTCCTCCGATTGAATATTTTTATTTACCAAGTGCATCCGCTGCATAAATTGCTGCAAAAACATCATCCGATGTCACTTCAAATGGCATATTATGAATCGTTTCATTTGGAGCTGTTGCTAAGTCAGCTACTGCTCTAACTTTTTCATCCGTTACTTCTTCAACACCTAAGTCTTTTAAGCATGTTGGTAATCCCACCGCTTTACAATAGCTAATAACTTCTTCGATTTCTTCTGCCGGCGCATTTTCTAATACTAAATGTACCAAAGTTCCAAAGGATACTTTTTCACCATGGAAGAAACCATGCGCTTCTTCAAGAGCAGTTAATCCGTTATGAATGGCATGCGCAGCCGCTAAACCTGAGGATTCAAAGCCCATACCGCTTAATAAGGTGTTGGCTTCAATAATATTTTCAAGCGCAGGTGTAACCACGTTATTTTCACATGCCGCAATTGCTTTTATGGAATCTTCCATCAAGGTTTCATAACATAGCTTTGCTGCAGCTACAGCTAACTTAGTACTTTTTCCTCCCGGAATATTATCTGCAAATGAACGTTCACAAGCTCTTGCTTCAAAATATGTTGATAAAGCATCGCCCATTCCTGCAACTAAGAATCGAACCGGTGCTTTCGCAATGATCGATGTATCTACTAAAACCAAGTCTGGATTACTTTTATAAAAACTATATTCTTGGAATTCCCCTTTTTCGTTATATACAACGGAAAGCGAGCTACATGGTGCATCTGTCGACGCAATTGTCGGCACCGACATAACCGGAATATCTAGCGCACTACTTACCGCTTTTGCAGTATCAATGGCCTTACCTCCGCCTAATCCGATAACAACATCACATGCTTGTTCCGTACATAATGCGTTCAATCTTTCCACTTCATTTTTTGTACATTCTCCAGCAAATTTTCCTGGAATTAACTCAAAATCATTATTCTTAAGCGCTTCATCTAATTGTTCTTGGACACGTTCTTGATCGTCTGCATGCGCTACTAAAAGAGCTTTTTTACCAAAGGCTAAAACATATTCCCCAATATTTGACAGCGCTTGGTTATCTTGTACATACTTTGATGGTGATACCAATACTTTCTTCATTTTCATTCTCCTTTTTTTGAATTTCTTGCCGATTATCTTTACCCAAAGAACTGTTACACTGTTTCTATATATAGTGTAGCTCAACAAAATCATAAATACATCGGAGATATTAACACTTCCATATGTAAAAAGCACAATCAAATAGTAATTTTTTGACATCACTTGTCAATTAAGTACATATTTTTCTTATCAAGACAAAAAGCCAAAGTAAACATTTCCTTGTAAAATGAAAAAATGAGATTAGCTTATATAGCCAATCCCATTTCATCTTATATTGTTTTTTTATCATGTATTTTTTCTATAAGTTGCTGGTGTAACTCCATATTTTTTCTTAAAGAGTCGAATGAAGTAACTACAGTCTTCATAACCTAATTCAAGGGAAAGATTAATTATCGGTAGATCTTTGTTTTCTAAAAGCTTAATTGATTTATCTAGTTTAATCTCATTAATGAAGGCATTAAAGCCTATTCCATTTTCCTTCTTGAATAATTTACTGAAATAACTCGGACTTATATTGCATAGATTGGCCATTTCTGTCAAACGAATCTTTTCTTTATAATGTTGGTCAATATAATCATATGCCGGTTGAAGTATTGTTTCATCATTTTTAAATTCTCGATTATAATACGACTGTACGTCTTGAACATCTTCATACAAGTCTTTCTTAATTAGTGCCTCATCTACAATATATCCTATACCCAACTCAATGAGGTGTGCAACGGCATTAAGTTTCTTATGATTGATTACAGGGATCTTAGCGTAAGATGACTTTAATTGGGGATACTCCTCTATATCTGTTTGTGAGCGTTTACTTACAATCCATTCGAGTTGAATCGATTCATCATCTTGAAGGTTTACTTGGCCTGCCATTAGTGCTCCCATATATTGGTCATTAATAATAATAGGAACTGAAAAGTCAACAAGTCCAAAATGGCATTTATAAACAAATGCATTTCCACTCCGAACCGCTTCAAGACCACCTCTCGAATCACATTTTTCACACAACTGATTCAATGCTTCTATTTCTCTGACCTTTGCACAAAACAAGCTACAATTACTATGATTGGTGACAGGGTTTCCCCTATAATCAACCATAATAATTGCTAAATCTGTTGCTATTGCCAATTCATCTTGAATTTGTTGTATTTTTTGTGTATCAAATAAATTACTCATTTGGATAATATTCATTGCAGGTTACTTCACCTCATATTTTATGACAATATTTTTTCATAGACAAGGACATCCAAAATACGCTGAAATTTCTCTCCGACTTCTTTAAAATGTGCACACTTAAAAAATCCATTTTTCTCAAATAAGTGTATGCTTTCTGTGTTTTCATGACAAATAACAGCTAACAAGGCATGAAAATCAAATTCCATTGCTTGCTTAAGGATATGATCCAATGCCTTTTGTCCATAACCGTTTCCCACATGTTCAGGTGCAATATATATAGTTACTTCCGCCGTTTTGTCATAAGCTTCTCTTGGTTTATAACGGTTTAACAAACTATAGCCAACGACGCTTCCATCGACTGTTAACACATAGGACGGAAAGCGTTTCAACCCTGAAAAGGCTAAGTTCTTCATTTCTTCATTTGTAATAGGTTCAATGCTAAATGTTGCTGTCGAATTTTTTATATAATAATTATAGATTTGTAGAGCCGCATGAATGTTTTCTTCTCTAAATGGTTTAATCGTTAATGTTGACAACAATTCAAGCTCCTTGTTCTATTATTTTCAATGCGATATTTTTGGCGTCGTTTGGAACCGGGTCATGAACCAATGAGCGCATTCGAATATTTAATTCTTTTATGTCTAGATTTGCTAATTCACTTGGATCTAGTTTAAAACAACGTCCTTCTTGAACTAATTTTTCAGTAATCTCTCCATCTTCAATATGATTCGCATCAACAACAGCAAAGGGGACGCCTGCTGTTAGACATTCCGCTACCGCTGACCAGCCTGGCTTAATTAGTGCCAAGGAACTTGCTGCAACATAATCTTGACTATGAGCAATACGTCTTGGCAACTTAACCACATGAGAATTGCCGTCAATCTCAACATTCCCGGTTGCATAGACATGACCCGCTTGGAACTCAATAATTATCCGACTTAGGTTTGCTATTTGACCAATTGACAGAAAACAACTTGGCCAAAACTTGGTCTTAAAGTCATTACTTGACCCTTGGTTAACTCGGCGTACCGCTAATCCTACTTGTTCTTTCGGACAGGTTACATCAGACATATCATCTGCATATGCCAGCTCATAAAAAATATCAAGCTGATTGTAAGCATCAATAAAGGGTTGTATGAGTTCTGAGTCAAGTCCCATTTTTTTATATCGATGATAAAAAGTATAATTTGAAATTCCAATCGCTTTTACACCTAATTTTTTTGCAACATGAATTCCAACAATACTAATATCTGTAATCACCTGAACCACGTTCATTGACTGTAAACGTTCCACTTCTTTATTCACCGTTTGCTGAAATGTTTTCATAAAATCATCAATAGCTAACATCGTTTTCCCTTTATCAAATTCAAAGGTATATGGCTTGATTTCTGTTCCGACCTCTGTCGTAACAACTTGATACGTTACTCGTCCTAAGTAGTTTGATAAAAATACTTTTGAATATTCAATCTGATCTTCACCGCATGCAAGATAAATCGAGTAATCAGATTCTGCCAAAATATGTTCAATGATAGCCAATGATCTTGTAAGATGGCCAAATCCCATATTAGATACGTAATATGCTAAAGTCTTCATTCTCTTCCTCCTTGAAATAGTCTTTAATTAGTCTTTACTTCCTACAATTATATCATACCCCTAGTCAGTCTTCTAGTACAAAAAAGAGCATTGCCCTAGCTGTATTTTTTGCTAGGACAATGCTCTTTTACATCGCCTTCATTATTCTTATAAATGGGCGTTTAATTTTGCTTCTAATGTTGCTTTTGGTACTGCTCCGACAATGGTCTCAACCACTTCGCCGTTTTTGAATATTAATAATGTCGGAATACTCATAACACGATACTTTTGTGCCGTTTCTCCATTCGCATCAACGTCTAACTTACCGACTTTAGCTTTTCCTTCAAATTCTGTAGACATTTGCTCAACGGAAGGAGCAATCATTTTACAAGGTCCGCACCAGTCTGCATAAAAATCTACCAATACCGGAACGTCTGATTTTAATACTTCATTTTCAAATATTGCATCTGTTAATTGTAATGCCATTATAAATTTCCTCCTTAAAAATCACGATTCATGATTTACTATTTTCTCATTTGATATTATTATATTACGTTTTTACAATATAGTCAACCCCTTTTTAATGATTGCTTTCACTTTTTACTTCTGATAGAATAGAATAAAAAATGGATGATGGAGGTTCATTATGTATTCAACATTTCGAGGAAATCGTTTTTCCCTTTTCTTTCTTATATTTTATTTAACCGGAAGCTTTGTCGTTATGGGATTATTGGCCATTGCTTATCCCCCGATTCAGGACAATATATTATTGAGCATCGCTGCGAGTCAACTTATCCTTGTCTTTCTGCCAACAATGCTTTATTTACTTTTTGTCAAATTACCGATTACCAAAACATTACGTTTATATCCAACAAAACCAATCAATCTTTTGTATTCCTTCTTAATTGGTCTATTAAGCATTCCCTTGGTTATGTTGATTAATCTACTCAGTCAATTTATCGTAAGCCCGGTCATCAATGAAACTCTTGAAGCTTTACCTTCGGAACCTTTTGGATATTCACTTCTCGTTATTGCAGTCTTTCCTTCATTATTTGAAGAAATGGCAACGCGTGGTATTTTTCTTAGTCATTATCGACATATGCGTGTACTCACCGCCTCTTTAATGAGCGGCTTATTTTTCGGTATTATCCATATGAATCTCAATCAATTTTTATATGCTTTTTTCTTAGGCACACTTTTTTCAATTATACTTCACATCACCGGATCGATTATTTGTCCCATGATTATGCATTTTGTGGTTAACGGTGTCAACCTTAGTTTATCCTATCTCGCTGCACATCCTATGATCAAAGAACTCTCTGACGCCAGCCAAGTCAACCTAGACACCATCGAGCTAAGTGAAGCGCTTCTCATGGCCCTTCCCGGTGTTATTGTCATGATTATTGTCACCTTACCCTTACTTCTACTTGTTCTATATGCACTGATTCAAACCAATGACAAAATGGACCTCTTGAAAAATAATGTGATTTCATCTGATTTTTTCCCCCATGAAAAAATATTTCAGAACGTAGAAAAGCAGCCTATTTTTACGCTGCCTTTTGGGATTACATTATTTATCTTTTTAGGGTTTTCCATTTATCTCGAAGTTTCTCGTTACCTATAAATCAATTTAAGATAATTGATTTTCTTGTTTTGTTTTAGAAATCGCGTTTCGTATTCTGTCATGATATTATCCGGCTTGTAGTCTGACCGATGTAAGTCTCTCGTCATTTCTTCAAGGCGGAACTTAGATTGTTCAATCTCTTCTAAGGAAAACTCAAATAAGGGATTATTATCTGTCTTAAATTCTATACACCCACTTTTATGTAAAAACTGAGCATATTTTTCTAAATATTTGTGAAAGGTCAGTCTTCTTTTAGCCCAACGGTCTTTTGGCCATGGATCCGAAAAGTTCAAATAGATTTTTTGCACTTCGTCTTTTGCAAACACTTCATGAATATCAATCGCATCAAATCGTAGAAAAATCAAATTTGGAAACATCTCCATTGCATCAATCTTTTCTGTTGCCCGAAAAAGTACCGCTGAAAATTTTTCAATACCGATAAAATTTTTATTGGGGTATTTACGCGCATTTTCAATAATAAAATCACCTTTGCCCATGCCGATTTCAATTTCTATCGGATGTGCATTACCAAAAAAATCATGCCACTTTCCTTTATATTCTTTAGGTTCACTAATGACACGCTCATGTTCTTCCACTGCTTGAATAGATCCTTCAACATTTCTTAATCGCATTGCTTTACTCCTTAAATCGGCCGATGTATGTCACCGGTATTTTTTCTTCTAACTGCTTTATTTTTTCAATGTCTTTTTGAGCAACAGTTATCAACAAACATGTTGCAGGTCCGGCCGACTTATGCACATCAATATCTTGATTTTCCACAATAATATTGCAATCATATCGCTCTTGCAAGACCTTTATTTCATGAGCAATTCCTTTTGAACCCACTGGCAACATTTGTTCCACCCATGACTTTTTGACTAAATCCCCCATAATCCTCAAGGTCAAAACCTCGCCCTTTTGATTTATAATCTCATCCTCTAAAAATTCTTGACCTACTTTCGGTTTTCCGACAAGAAAGACGTGTTTTTGAGCACTCGAATGATTGTCAATAATTAATGACTGTCCCACTTTGCCAATAACCGTAATACCAATTCCGGTCATGGATGTCTTCATATTATCTTCTGTCGATCCTGTAATTTGCTGAATTACACCTCCGGATTCAATGATTGCCTGTTGAATCCCTTCAATGATTTGCTTTCCTGTTGGATCCATTTCAACGGACAGGGTATCCACCACGCTTATAATCTCTCCTCGAACAGCCATACACTCAACAATAGGAACAAAGGCCGCATAGTATCCAGCAATATTCGGAGCTAATTTAATCTGATCGTGTTCTTTATTTCCGATACTTCCTGAACTATCACATGCAATCACTAAATAATCATGACCGAGCGGGATTAATTGAAGGTCACCATAACGTTTAACCTCCATTATTTTCTCTCCCATACCTTTGTTTTTTCGAGTACTTTATATAGGACTATTGCCAAAACAACATTTATAAGGGCTGCTATGGTCAAGGGAATAAACATTGGTACAAATACACCTAAAAAAGGAATACCCGCAAATACTTGCATGTAAAGCGCCGCAAGAGCCAATGAAATGGGTCCATTTAACAGGACGGCTACAATCACCGCAAGTAGGCTATTAAGGTGAAAGTTAAAGTGATTGGCTAACTTAGTGTAGGTCTGGCCAAATGCCCAGCAACTAACAAACATCATCATTGCAACCAGTATATGGACAGGAAGGGTAAGTACAAACCCACTTAAATATGCCGATAGCAAGTGACCAATAAATCCGATAATCCCTCCATAAACCGGTCCTAAAACAAGCGCACCTAAAAATGCTGCTAAAGAATCAAATGCAATAGAACCTTGAATTTTTATCATGGCTCCAATAGCTGATAATGCAATGAGCATCCCCATCATAACAATCTTTTGAATCTGTACGTTTTCCTTTTTCATTTGATTTTCCTCACATTTCATGAATTATATTTGTATTTTTTTACTTTTCCTTATTGGGTTGAATGATTTGTTTAACAACGAAGCCTAACGTCTTTTTTTCTAACTCGACTATTGTACCATTATTTATAGAAAACTTCCATGAATCGCCGGCCTTTAATCCTAATATTTGTTCCAACATCTCGCGTATCACCGCACCATGGGTAACAAGAATCCACTCATCCTTTTCCGGCATAGTCACGATGAACCTCTTTATACGTTCTTGAAAGGCTATATAAGACTCGCCTTCCGGTATAGATGACGTTTCAAAACGATGAACAAAATCGTCGTAGGCTAGCGGATGTTTTTCTTTGGCTTCTCCTAAGGTGAGACCTTCAAAGATCCCAAAATTCATTTCTCCCAAGCGCTCATCCATACTTGGCACTTCTTTAAAAAGTTTTCCGATTTGATTGGCCAAGTTAACCGCTCTAATCGCCGGACTTGTTATAATCTTTATTCTATCCGACCTTACTTGCATTGAAAAAAAATCCAAGATACTTTTTACTTGTTTCTCTCCTGCTTGTGTATAGGGATAATCTGTTTTTCCATAAATGATTTTTTGTTGGTTGGCTGTTGTTTGGGGATGTCGCACCAAAAATATTTTCATATAATCACCATACCGGCAACAATCAAAAATACGATTTGACTGATTTCCACAAGAGCACCTAGAACATCCCCTGTGATGCCGTCAAGGGTACGATGAATTCTCCATAATATATATAGCATGACCACAAGTGTCACTATAATGCTCAAACTAATCATCGGAAAAAACACAAAATATGCAGCAACTAATACGAGGCTTAACATTAAACTCGTTAGTGGGCTCACTCGATCAATGACCGCTTTTCCAAGTCCCTCAGGTTTCGCATATCGGCTCAAACCGGCTCCAATTAAGGCCACACTCCGCCCTATCAAGGGCATACTTATTAGAATTACGGGAAATAGTTCATCGTGCATCACTTCATATAATCCAACATACATGCCCATGAAATAGAGGATAATCCCAACAACACCAAAGGCACCGATATGACTGTCACTCATAATCTCTAGCATACGTTTTTGATCTCTCGCACTAAAAACTCCATCAAATAAATCACCTATACCATCTACATGAATTCCACCCACAATAAGTAGATATAGAATAATAATTATAAAGGGGAATATCCTTGTAGGAATAAATCCTTGCACAAAAATAATCGGCCACAGCAAAAGACCAATGATTCCACCAATAAGGGGAAAGTAAAATATGCCTCGCGCATAATCGTCAGTATTAAATTCAAAATGCATGGGAAAGGGTATTCGGGTTAGAAATGTAAGCATTAATATCCATGAGTAAAAGTATTTTTTCATAGTTACCTCTTCTTTAATCAACTTATGTTCGTCTATGATGATTCTATGACGCTTGGGCACGAAAGTCAAGAAAAAGGCAAAAAAATTTCCTACCAAACCGAGTGTCTGGTAGGACTAAGCTAATATCTATATAATAAAAGGGGGGATAGTTATTACATTTATTATATTACCAAACAAATATGTCTAAAATATGAATAATGTATAACAAATGTATTTTTTTTATATGAAAACCCTGTAATATTCTATTTTTTCTTCCATATCGCCTCTATATTCAGAATATATTTACAACAATTCCGCCTCCAGCCGCTAGCACAATCAACATAATTGGATGGATTTTCACAAATTTAATAAGCACAAGCAGTGCTAGAAATACAATCAAGGTTCGTATTTCAAATATAACTTCTTTTGCTATGAGGATTCCTGCCGAAAAAATTAACCCGGTTACAACCGGACGAATTCCTGAAAATATTTTTTTCATCAATGGGTGACGACTATATTTAAAAAAGAAAGCTGAAATGAAAAGTATGATAAGAAGCGAAGGAAGCAAAACACCTAAGCTTGCAACAAGTGCGCCTAACAGGCCCGCTGTTTGAAATCCGATAAATGTAGCCGCATTAATGGCAATGGATCCCGGTGTCATCTCCGCAATACCAATGATCTGTATAAACTCCGCTTCGTTCATCCAACCATGATTAGCTATTTCTTCCGAGATCAAAGGAATCATGGCATATCCTCCACCAAAGCTAAATAGTCCGATTTTGAAAAAAGCAAAAAATAAATCGAAGAAAATCATGGCTTATCTCCTTTCTCAACAAAATATAAGCCTCCACCAATAAGCCCGCCAAAAACAATTAATATAATGGGGCTAATTTCTGTAAACACAACAACGACAACAGTGACAATAAAAATAACCGTCGTAAGTATATCTTTAACCGCCACTTTTCCCATATGAAGGGATGCATGAAAAATCAAGAGGATAACTGCCGCATTAATCCCTGTGAAAATCCACGCCACAATTTTCATATCTGCGATTTCCCCAAAGAAAATTGCGATTAAGGAGATAATAACGATTGAGGGTAGGGCAACACCTAGCGTTGCAATAATTGCTCCCATACGTCCTGCAACCTTATATCCAACGAGTGTTGCTGTATTTATGGCAACAGCCCCTGGGATAGATTGACTAATAGCAAACAAGTCAATGATATCTTCTCTATGAATCCATTTACGTCGATCAACGATTTCTTTTTCGATGAGTGGAATCATAGCAAAACCACCCCCAAAGGTAAATATTCCAATTTTAAAAAATGAAAAAAACAGTTTTAACATCTGATTTAACATAACCGCTCCTTCTTTTAACCATTTTGGTCATAAGTCGATACTGCTATTATATCACGTTCAATTCAAAAAGCAAGACTTATTGCCATTTTGGTCAAAATGGTTTATTATATACATTATATGCTAGTTAAATAGCTATGTATAAGCTTGATTAGAGATATATCGATAGGAGCGATTAGATGCCAAGTTCACCATACTTTACAACATTATCCAAAGAATCCAAAAATCTTTTTTTATTTATTCAAAAAAAAGGTCCTCTCACCAAAAAATTTATAAGCAAAACATTAAATATAAAACTAACAACATTAAATCGATTACTGAAACCCTTGTTTGAACTCAATTTGTTACAAGTGGCTGATTATATTTCCCAAACTGGCGGTCGTCCATCCGGCCTTATTGACGTAAATCCAATGCATTATGGTTTCATCGGCTTGGATATTTCACGTTTATATATTAATATTATTTTTACAAATCTTAAGTTAGATATACTCCATCAAACGCAATTAACTGTTGATTCATCGATGACACCAACGCGTCTCACCCAGGAACTGAATCAATTTATTCAGGATATTCAACAAAATCACAAGACAAGCCATCCCGAATTATTGGGAATCGGCATCGGTTGTGTTGGACCTATTGATGAAGATACCGGCTATTTACTCCATCCTGAACGGTTCCCCTCTTCACACTTTGATCATATCGATTTACGCGTGACAATTGCCAATGCAACGGGATACGATACATATATTGCAAGCGGCAGCCAATTAGCTCTACTTGCTGAAGTTACTTTTGGTGTAGGAAAAGACCATGATCATGTCGCCTATATTAACCTAGGTGAAGGCATACGTAATTCCACGGCCATTCATGGCAAACTCTTGTCCATGCATGATTCTCACGAAGATGCATTTTCTAAAATGCAAGTCACATACAATAAAACAATTGATGATTACGCAAGTCTTTTTTCACTTAGAAAAACATGTTCCACAAACACAAAAAAGGCGCATACTATAATAAGTACAACGCCTTTATTAAATGATCAACTTATAAATGCTGCTGAAATGACTGCTATCGGCTTATCCAACTATATTCGTCTTTTAAGCCTAGATTGCGTCATCTTAAGTGGCCCAATGATTAAGGAATCCGATCTTTTTTATGGAACTTTATATGACAAAACGTTGGAATACTTAAAATCAACGCCACATCTTCACGTCAGCTTTAGCCGCGGTGGTTCCTTTGATCATAATTCGATTGCACTTGGAAGTGCATATCACTTAGCCCTTCAGCTTTTTTTATGATGTTGCTCGTGTTTTATTAAATTTATTACGCTCTTGTGTGCTTAAGTATTTTTTACGAAGGCGAATGGCATCCGGAGTAATTTCCACCCATTCATCGTCTTCAATAAACTCTAAAGCTTCTTCAAGTGTAAACTCTTTTGGCTTCATAAGCTTAATGGCCTCATCAGCACCAGAAGACCTTGTATTTGTTAATTTTTTGTTCTTACATGGATTAACGACCATATCATCATTTCGATTATTTAATCCGATAATCATACCTTCATAGACATCAACAGCTGATCCAACAAAAAGTTTTCCGCGGTCACTTAGATTAAAGAGTGAATAGGCCATCGTTGAACCATTTTCTTGAGATATCAATACACCATTAATACGTGACGGAATAAATCCGACATAATCTCTATATGAATCAAATGAACGCACAATAATTCCTTCACCACGCGTATCATTAATAAATTCACTTCGATAACCTAGAAGTCCACGGGTTGGAACAACGTACTCAATCTTCGTATTTCCATTCTCTGCATGCATATATTCCATTAAGCCTTTTCGCTCGTTTAACTTCGAAATAACTGAACCTACATATTGATCCGGTGCTGTAATAATTACCTTCTCATAAGGTTCTTTTTTATTCCCCTTTTCATCCACGTGCAGCAATACTTCCGGCTTAGATACACTGAGCTCATAACCTTCACGGCGCATGTTTTCGAGTAATATTGATAAGTGTAACTCACCTCGACCAGAGACTTTATAAGCATCGGTTCCCGGAATTTCTTCAACACGCAATCCAACATTTGTTTCTAACTCTTTTTCCAGACGCGCTTTAATGTGACGGGTCGTTACAAACTTTCCGCTTAAGCCTGCAAAGGGTGAATTATTGACGTAAAAATTCATGGATAAGGTTGGCTCTTCGATTTCAATCATCGGTAAGGGCTCAACATTGTTTTCTTCACAGATGGTTTCACCAATAGAAATATCACTAATACCGGAGATTGTTACAATATCACCGGATACTACTTCTTTGGCTTCAACACGATTCAAACCAACATTAAGAAATGCTTTTCCTATTTTAGCCTTTACAACAGAACCATCGCGCTTAGCAACACTGACAACGTCTCCGGGATGTAGCACCCCTCGTTGTACACGTCCAATTCCTAAACGACCGATATATTCATCATATCCAAGTGCTGAGATTTGTATCTGTAAAGGTTCGTCATCTCTATTTGGATAAGGTGTTACATGCTCAATAATTTTTTCGAACAAGGGCACAATATCCATATTATCATGATGCATCTCATCACGAACAACACCCTCTCTTGCCACTCCATAAAGGATTGGGAAATCTAATTGTTCGTCATGTGCACCTAGCTCTGCAAACAAGTCAAATGTCATGTCAACAACATGTTCTGCTCGTTCATCTTTTTTGTCAATTTTATTAATTAATAACATCGGACACAGGCCTCGTTCTAACGCTTTTTGTAATACAAAGCGAGTCTGAGGCATTGGGCCTTCACTGGAGTCCACCAATAATATGGCTGTATCAACGGTTTTGATAATTCGCTCAACTTCTGATGAAAAATCCGCATGACCCGGCGTATCCACAATATTTATTTTGTAATCTTTGTAGGAAATTGAACAGTTCTTCGAATAAATAGTAATACCACGTTCTCTTTCAATATCATTACTGTCCATAACACAATCAACCACTTCTTCGTGTTCTGAAAAAACACCACTCTGGCCTAACATTGCATCAACTAATGTTGATTTTCCTGCATCAACATGGGCAATAACTGCGACATTGATTATTTTCTTTTCTCTCATAAATGCTCCTAGCTTTAATCATATCATATGATCTTCTATGCTTCATTGTAAACAACCTTTATATAATAACACTAAGGCGCTCAAATAGCAAGCGCCTTTTTTTTGTCAAACTCTATTATTGGATAACATCCATATAATCAATAGTACCAATTGTATAGGGCACTTCTATATATTGTCCTTGTCCGCCTTCGATGAGACGTTGAATTTCATCAAAAGCCAACTGCGATTTTTTATAAAAATCTTGTTTTACTGTGTTCATTGCAATCTGTGTGTATCCCATTAAGGTAATGCCATCAAACCCGCAAACAGGATGAAACACGTCTAACTCTCTTAATGCAAATACTGCGCCAATAGCCATTAGGTCCGAGGCACACACGATGATATCTACTTCACGCGCATATTGAAATACAATCTGACGCGCTTTGAATTCATCAAAGTCTCCATATTCTATAATCATTTTAAATCCTTGTTTTTTTTGTAAGTCTATCATGGCTTTAAGTCGTTTTTCAGAAACATATGAATTCATTTCACCGGCAATGTAGAGAATTGTATCCGTAATATCATTTTCATGAAGCGTTTTTGATGCCACATCATATTGAGCTTGATAATGATTAATCGTCACTGTTGATGTTTTCTGATTATATAGGGATGAATCTACTAATACTGTAAAAAAATCTTCTAATTCAACTAATTCTTTTAAATGAATATCATCCTTTGATATATTATAAATAATCAAACAACTAATCCGTTGTGACGCTAAATGTTCACGAATCTGCTCAGCGGTCATGTTTCTAAATTGAGACGAGAAAAAAGTAACAACATCCATGTGGTGCACTTGCGCTCGATCAAACGCTCCCGTTAAATGCTTCATTCCAATCTCATCCACAAATTGTCGATTATGCTGAATATCAATGATTAATCCCACACGATGAAATGATCGCTTTGAAAGAGAAATTGCAACGGAATTGGGAACATAATTAAGTTCTTCAACGGCTGCCTTGACTTTGCGTTTTGTCTCTTCGCTTACCATGGAATAATTGTTTAAAACTTTTGACACCGTTGATTTTGCCACGCCAGCCTTTTTTGCTACATCATTAATCGATACCATTATAACCACCTTGCCGGAAAGCGCTTTGCTTATTATCCTTATTCTTGAATATGCACATAATATTCTCTATGTCTTGGGCCATCAAATTCACAAAAATAGATACCTTGCCACCTACCTAATATGAGTTTTCCCTTATGGATAATCACTGTTTCACTCGCACCGATGCAACTGGACTTTAAATGCGCAGATGAATTACCTTCCATATGTCGAAACTCCGACCGATCCGGAAACGCTTTGTCTAATCCAAGCAATAAATCTTTGACTACATCCGAATCTGCATTCTCATTAATTGTAATGCCGGCTGTTGTATGAGGACAATAAATGGTACAAATTCCTTCAGATATATTAGCTTCGGCAACAGTCGTTTGAACTTGATTAGTAATATCATAAAATTGTCCTCGTTCTGTTTTAATACTAAATTGTTTGGTCATACTCTCATTCCTTCCCGTTTTATTTCAAGTATATCACGGAAATTTTATGTAAGCAAACACGTTATATCCACACCAAAAATGGTCGAAACTTTTTTATATTGATCAAATATGGGAACACTTATTGTTACACAGGGCCGTTTCGAAATCGCAGAAATGTACACGTCAGAAACATGGGCTTTTCCTTTTTTGCTTTCTTGAAACCACGCTCTTGCATTGGCATTTTCAATGCCATTTGGCGGATTCGAATAAATAAAGCTTCCATCTGTACGGTTACTCCAGATGGCCTCAATTTCTTCCATATCTTGAACTAATCTATCCAATATTTTTTGATGTTCCATCGGGTGATCCATTCCAATCGCATCATACTCAATAATGATGGACTCAAGTTTTTTCATGATTACATTTGTTTGGTTTTCGATTTTTTTCAAATAGTAGTCCATCAGATTGTCTGAAACTTTCTGCGTCATGATGTCCATTGTTTCTGAAGCATCTGATATATCTTTTTTGGATTGTTCTACCTCTTTGGAAAAAGCATATTGTTTTTGAATAATTAATTCCATCTCGCCTACTTCATCATGTAAACGCTCTGACGAAGTTCGAATGGAATGTATGGTATCTGTTAATTGATTAATACTGCTGACATTCCGCGTTAGAGTGTCTTCCATGACTTGCATATCATGACTTTGTTCTTCTATTGTTTGTGTTAATGTTGTTAAATCCTCTTCTAACTGTTCTGAATTATTGACAGTTTGTTGAATGGTCGTTGATGTCTTTTCTGAAGCATCAACCACATATCCTATACTATCATTGATTTCTTTCATTATGTTTTTTATATCTGCTGTCGATTCCGAACTTTTTCTCGCCAAATTTTGAATCTCGGTAGCAACAACAGCAAATCCTTTACCTGCATCACCGGCTCTTGCTGATTCTATGGACGCATTGAGGGCCAATAACTCGGTCTGTTTGTAAAAATCTTGAACAGTGTCAAAGATTGATTCAATTTTTCCTGCTGATTTCGAAAGAGATGATATTGAGTTTACCGAAATTCTATTTGATTCTTCAATTCCGGTAATTAATTGAATCGTATCATTTAATGACTTTAATTGCTTTCCAATGACGTCTTGAGATTGGTACATTGATCCCATTAATCGCTTGTTGGACTGAATGAGTTCTTCTGTTTCGCTTAACAATTGTTTTGAAAATCCAACAGCATAATCCACTTGCTCAATATTATTATCATTTGCATCAATGAGTCTGTGGGAGCTCGTATATGTCTGATCCACTAAGTGCATTTGTTCTGAAAAAACTCGGCTCATCTTTTCGACCGATTTTTGAATTTGGCTTGCTACGACCTGAATTTCAAATTCAAGTGCTACTATTTGGTTTTTCATTGAAACAACATTTGCAAAAACACTTGATTTTTGCTTGTCAACCCCCTCGATTTGACCTGCTTCAATTAAATGCCCTTGTACGATATCTTCTGTAAACTTTTCCAATAATTGCATCTGTTTTTTTCGCATTGCCCACCTCCGAAAACACAAAAAGCGCCCATATATTATGAGCGCCTTTGCTTAATGATAAAAGTTTAACCGAAAAAAGTGTTTTTGTCAAATTCCACCTTATTTTTCTAGGTATCCGCCTTTAAATCCCCATTGCATCTTATCTTCAAACGTAATGTATATATGTTTTTCAGACATTTGAAGCAATGATTTAATTGCCTTATTAAGTTCCATGGTCATTGTTTCTTTGACCGAAGATTCAGAGGGTCCAAAAGCACGAATTTCCATATATAGTCCGGAGATTAACACATCACCACCCATATAAAGATCACAACCATCGTGTACACTAACCATAACTGCCCCTGCAGGTTTTCCCATTGCTTCGGCGACAATCTCTGTTGCCACAGCTTGTAACTTTTGTTTTTCGGCATAATCCAATTTTTTGCTTAATTGCATATCAATAAACGGCATAGTCTCCTCCTTCTAATTCTTTTTGCTCAGTCAATGGTATCTCTTTATATAATAACAAATTATTGTCTGCAATAACAGTCGTATCAACGAGCAAATCGATAATATGTTGTTTTTTTGGCGTAAAGACAATCAAAATATACATTATCAAAAATATTTTTTGCAAATAGCGACCGAATAGCTCACGTACAACCACCGTCGTCCACGACAGATCCTCTTCACTAAAACTAACAACGCGAAGTCCAAAAGCCATTTTTCCTAATGTTTGACCTTGATTTAACTTGGTCATCAAAACAAAATAAAGCAAATAAATTCCTAAACTAAGGCCGTTTTTTATTCCACCATCCGCAAGAAAAAACAATAATATACGTTGAAGACTACCAATAATAATTATGTCTAGACCGTAGGCAAAAAAACGCATCCAAAAACCGGCATAAATAAGCGATGGATATTGATGATATTTTTCCATTCTAATACCCCCTGTACATATACATAAATCCGGATTGTTCTTTCCACGTTGCCGGTAGCTCAATATTACCCAAGTTAATCTCTTGTCCAAAATTCATGAGCTTTGAAGTCTTCATGAACAATTGACCAAACACGTCTAATTCAGCTTGATCATAAGTAATAATCTGGGCATTTTCTAAACCATATGCAGTCTCAAACTCTTCTAAGGCTTCTTCATAATAACCAATTTGATCAACAAGGCCATTTTTTTGTGCTTGGGCTCCATCATAAATCCTGCCGTCTGCAAGTTCATAGACGTACTCGCGTTCCATCCCCCTTCCATCAGATACAACATCAACAAAACGTTCATACATACTGTCCACTAAACCTTGTAGAATTTCATAATCTTTTTCTGTAAGCTCGCGAGTTGACGATCCAACATCTTTCATTTCACCACTTTTAATGGTCATGTCTTCAACACCTAACTTATCCATCAATCCTGCAAAATTCATCCCTGACATAATGACACCGATTGAACCTGTAATCGTTTCATTACTTGCATAGATTTGATCTGCATATGCCGCAATATAATAACCACCACTTGCTGCCATACTTTCCATAACTACATAAATCGGAATATCTCGGGCCTCCTTAACTTCACGAATCTTATCACTTAATTCAGCACTTTCGTAAACGCCACCACCCGGGCTATCAATTCGTAAAATAATTCCTTTAATCGTATCGTCATTTTTCACTGTATCAAGGGATTCTAAAATGCGTTGATGATTGTATTGGGGAACACTAAAATAACTTTCTTCCATATTCATAATCATTCCACGTACGTTAAAAATAGCAATACGTTCATCAAAACTTCCTTCACGTACAACCGTTTCGCTAATTGCATCACTCATGAATTCTTCCCAAAAAGATGTTGTATCAACATCTTGCGTCAGCATTTTTCCTACAAAAGATACAACTAATGATGAGAAAAATACTACAAGGGATAATCCTACCGCAATCCATCTCTTACTATTCATAATACACTCCTTTTACTTGTTCTCTATATTTGGCTTTATATGCCACAGGGAGTATCATACCGTTTTGCCAAGATAATGTCAATATTTCTCTTGACAGACGTAAATAATTTATATATCATATAAATTAACACTGTTAATATTATTAACACTATTAATTTATGGAGGTATTATGAAAACAATCGTCATTTATCGATCTAAAACAGGTTTCACTGAAAAATACGCACAACTTATTTCAAAAGCACTTTCATGCCAATGCCTAGAATATAAGGCAGCCAAAAACATTGATTTAACTAGCTACGACCATGTGATCTATGGTGGAAGTTTATACGCTTCCGGTATTTTAGGGTTAAAAAAAATGCTAAGTCAAATGAACTTTGACCTAAACAAACAACTTCTTATTTTTGCCGTTGGTACAACTCCACCTTCTGATGATCTCGTTGCCACCCTAACGGAGCATAACCTATCGCCAGAATTGCAAAAACATGCTAAACTGTTTTATATGCGTGGTGGTTTTAATTACAACAAGCTGAATTTTTTTGATAAGTTTCTCATGAATATCATGAAGAAAACGATTCAAAAAAAACCTGAAGACGAACGCACTGCTGATGAACGTGGCATGTTGGCTGCATTTGACCGCCCACTTGATGTTTCCAATGAGCGTTTTATTGAACCACTTATTTCCTATTACAAAGAAGTGACCCATCATGACGAATAAAGAGGTCCAAAAAGCCCGTACCCTTGGTTTTTTTGTTCAAGCGGCCAAATCAATTATAGAAGAAGAAGGCACTTCTGCATTAAGCGCTAGAAAAGTTGGTGAACGTGCTGGGTATTCCTATGCCACTTTATACAATTATTTTAAAGATATGAGAGAACTAATTGCCTATTGTGTTTTTGATTATCTTAATGATTGTTACAAACAATTACTTGATATAGACACCTCAAAAATGTCATGTTTAGACGCCATTTTATTGCATACAGAGCACTATTTTCGTTTTTTTGCTGAGCAGCCGCATATTTTTCATGCTGTTTTTATTGAAGAATTAGGGGATTATCCTCAGGCAATGACTGCAAATTCACCTTCCGTCGGCCTGCTTTTATATGAACAACTTGAACGATGTGCAGTTGAGCATCGATTCGACAATAGTAAGATTGATATTATTCATCAACTTATGATTGCATCTGTACATGGAAAACTTCTTTTTTTAATGCACAAACGTCATGAACAAAATATTGATGCCTTGGTTCATTTATTAAAGGAAGAAATTCAATTACTTATACAAAGGAGCTAACTATGCGAATACTTGTTGATGCCGATGCTTGTCCGGTCAAAGATGCAATTATTACTCTCGCTACAAAAAATAACCTCGAGGTTCATTTTTTTGCTGATATTAATCATGAATTAAGCCAATATAAGGCAAAAATCCATATCATCGATCAGGGTCGTGATTCTGTTGACTTTGCCCTGATCGGTGCTATGGAAATTGGGGATATTATTATTACTGCTGATTATGGTGTTGCTTCACTAGCCCTTGGACGTGGCGGTCATGTTCTTCACCCTTCCGGTAAACGCATTCATCATAACAATATCAACCTTCTTATGTTTGAGCGACATCTTAGTCAAAAATCCAGACAAGCAGGTTTCCGTAGACCCCGTCATAAGAAAAGAACGGTCCATGACAATCTCAACTTTACTCATCAGCTGGAAAAACTCATTCTAGATTTAATCTAAGTAATTATTTCACAAAAAAATTTAAATCAAAAAAAGAGATTTTGTAAACGCAAATATCTTTGCAGCTACAAAATCTCTTTTTTTTCATCTCCGAATAAAGTCGT